>CAYMLO010000005.1:0-123615 GCA_964390905.1 uncultured Planctomycetales bacterium
ATTCGAACCCCCGGTACCCTTTTGGGGCACACGCCCTTTCCAAGGGCGCTCCTTAGGCCACTCGGACACCTCTCCAGCCTTGCAGGACGGCCCATCTCGGGCGGCCTGCAGGCTTTGGCTGACTGAGCATTATAGACTTGGGATTCGCCATCAACAACGCCCTGCTCATGTTGAGCGTTCGTCGGGATCCGTGACAGATTCGGCGTCTCTAATAGGGCTGCCGGAGGTGTCACGGACCCGGGAATCCCCATCTGGGCCTGGGTGCTCTACGGGGTCACGTTCCTGGGGCCCTTGATCCTCGACCAGACCGGGTTCCTGCCGACCCGGTGGGCCTTGACGACGGCATTGGCCTCCCTGGGGATCTTCATGCTATACGCTGGCAAGCGGGAGCGGGAGGCCCCGTTGGGTATTGTGTTCGGGGGCCTGCTCCTGCTGCTCGCCCTTGCCTCCGCTGCCGGCCTGCCCACGCCGTTCCCGGCGGGTTGGAGGCATGCGTGCTGGCTGACGCTGATGACATACGTCGTGGGCGCGGGGGCGATCGCGACGATCGTCGTCCACCTCTACAACCGTCGGATCCTCCGTCGGCTGAAGGGAGCAAATCCCCTTGGACCCCAGCAGTAGCCTTCAGAACTTCCGCACGATCGACCGGCTCATCCACGAGCCGGTCCGGCTGGCCATCTTGACGATCCTCTCGTCGGTCGACGAGGCGGACTTCAACTTCCTGCTCACGACGCTGGGCCTGACGAAGGGCAACCTCGCCACGCACGTCGGCAAGCTCGAGGCCGCCGGCTACGTCGAGGTCGTCAAGGAGTTCCGGGGCAAGGTCCCGCACACGCGATACCAGCTCAGTCCCGATGGCAGGCGCAGGTTTGACGCGTACTGGGAGAATATGAACGGTTTGGCGCCGGCATCGTCGAAGGGCGATCCAGAAGAGGATCAGCGGTCGTCGGAGTAACCCGGACGCGTCTCGGGTCTCGGGTTCGGGCTCCCGGGGTCGCGGTCCGAGTGTCCCATCCTGCGCAGGAGCTCGCGCGGAACGAAGCGCTGCGAAGGGCGGGGGACGGGATGAGCGCCGAACCGTTGTGCATTCCGTTGGTTCCGTAAGCACCGCGCGAGAATGTTCCAGGACTTCGCCCACGACTCCCGGTCCTGGGGACTCGCGTCTCTCGAGAAGGGCAGTCCCGGACAGCTGAGCCCCTGACCTTCAGTGATCCCCAATCGGACTGCCGTTCCTGTCACTCAACCTGGTTCTGAGGGATGAATCCCTGGGCTGCGCTCACATCGTCCCTCCGGGACGAACCGGGCCGGGACGCTACGAGCGACTTCCCTCGAGTCCGACAGGCGGCAGACGCTCCCCGGGCGTTCGTCGATCGCGAGCCTAGGGCGTGCGTCGCTTGTCATTGTGCATGCACATACAGATACTGTCGTCAGGCCCGTCAGAGATCTCAGGCTCGTTCTTCGGGCGCGTTCGTAAAGGAGCAAACCATGCCAAGAACCGTGGCTATCCGCGTTGCGGTGGTCGTGTGGGTCCTTTCATGCTTGCTGTCCGGGGCCGAGCGACGGTATCAGTTCGAAAGGACGTCCCTCGAGAACGGGCTGACGATCATTTCATTGGAGGACCATTCGTGCCCGATTGCGGCGGTGCAGGTCTGGTACCACGTCGGCTCCAAGAACGAGAACCCCGAGCGGCAGGGCTTTGCCCACATGTTCGAGCACATGATGTTCCGCGGGACGGACCGCCTGGGCCCCGAGGACCATTTTGAGTACATCCGCGGGACCGGGGGGTACACGAACGCCTACACCTCGTTTGACAACACCACCTACGTGAACCGCGTGCCATCGAACCAGCTCGAGCTGGCCTTCTGGCTGGAGGCCGAGCGGATGGCGTTCCTGAAGATCGACGAGGAGGGGTTCCACAAGGAGCGCAAGGTCGTGGAGGAAGAGCGCCGGATGGGCGTTCTCAATACGCCCTACGGGACCGTGCCGGAGAAGGTGCTGCCCGTCATCTTCACGAAGCATCCGTATCGCTGGACACCGATCGGCGTGATCCCGCACCTTCGGGCGGCGACCATCGACGAGTTGCAGGCGTTCTGGGACAAGTACTACGTGCCATCGAACGCGACGCTGATCGTCGTCGGCGACGTTACGCACGACCAGGTCCGGCGGCTCGCCAAGAAGTGCTTCGGCTGGATTCCCCAGATGCCCGCGCCGCCGGGCGTCTCGATCAAGGAACCGACGCAGACCGCGTCCCGCAAGGTGACCCTCCGCGAGAAGAAGGGCCCCGTGCCGGTGGTGGGCGTGGCCTATCGCGGCGTTCCGAGAGGCCACCCCGATGCGCTGGCGCTCGAGATGCTGATGTCGATCCTGGGCGGCGGCGAGAGCAGCCGCATCTACCAGGACCTGGTCAAGAAGAGGAAGATTGCCGAGGGGGCCATGGCGATGACCTACCTGCTCGAGGACGACGGTCTGGCCGGTGCAGGGGCGGCGCTGATGCCCTGGGGCAACAAGAAGAAGGTCCTCGACGGGATCCTCGAGCATCTTCGGCGGGCCGCGGACGAGGGCGTCACGGAGCGTGAGCTGGCCAAGGCCAAGAACCAGTTCATGCGCCGCGTCGTGACCGAATCGCTGAGGGTCGAGAACAAGGCTCGGCTGCTGGGGAGCAAGCAGGTCATTGAGGGCGACGCGGACAAGGCGAACCGTCAGCTCGATCAGATTCGGGCGACCACACGCGCAGACCTGCAGCGCGTCGCCAAGACCTACTTGAGCGAGGCGCGTCAGACGACCGTCATCATTCAACCCCAGATCGGCGCCGCCCTTGGCGCCCTATTGGGCCGAGGCAAGAAGGGGTCCGACGTGGCCGAGGGCGCGGTCCCGATGACCAAACCGGTCACCAACCGCGTCGCGAAGCGCGGCGGGCTGCGTGCCAACCTGAAGCGGCCTGCGGGATTTCCCGACGAGCCGCCCGTCGCCAAGCTGATGGAGGCCATCCCGGAGGTGGGACATCACGACGAAGTGCTGGCCAACGGGCTCAAGGTCGTGGTGATCCCGAACCACGAGGTCCCGTTCGTCACGCTGACGCTCGGTGTGCTTCAGGGCGCGTGGAGCGAGGCCAAGCCGGGCACGGCGTCGATGGCGGCTCAGATGATCACCCAGGGCACGGAGACCCACAGCGCCGCCGAGCTGGCTGAGGAGCTGGAGTTCAACGCGATTTCACTGAGCGGCAGCGCGACGATGCACACCGCGACCGTCAACGCGTCTTGCGTGAGGGACAAGTTCGAGCTGGCGGCCAAGCTGCTGGCCGAGGTCGTCCGCACGCCGACGTTTCCCGCCGACGAGTTCAAGGTGCTGCGCAAGCAGACGGTGATGGGGCTGATGGTCCAGACCAAGACGCCGGAGTATCTGGCCGACCGCGAGCTACGCCAACGCTTGTTCGGCGATCACCCCTACGCGCGGACGGTCTCGGGCGAGCTGGAGGACGTCAGACGCGTCAAGGCTGGCGACCTGAAAGGCTGGTGGCGCAAGTTCATTCGACCGGACTCGGCCGTGCTCTACGTCGCCGGGGATGTCGAGCCGGCGGCGGCGATTGCGGTGGCGAAATCGTGTCTCGGCGACTGGAAGGTCGCGGGCCCCAAACCCGAAACCAAGAAGGTCGACCTCCCGAAGCCGTCCCCGACGCACATCTGGCTGGTGGATCGGCCCGGGTCGGTGCAGAGCCAGATCCGCATGGGACACTTCGGCATCACGAGACATCACAAGCGCTACTTCATCAGCCGTGTCCTGTCGCTGATCTTCGGCGGCGGGTTCAACAGCCGGCTGAACAAGGCGATCCGCGTCGAAAGAGGGCTGACCTACGGCGCGCGGGGCGGATTCTCCCCCGGGCGCCTCGTCGGGACGTTTCGCGCGAGCACCTTCACGAAGACGCCGACCACGGCCGAGGCGATCCGGGTGATCCTGCAGGAGATCGATCGAATTCGGTCTACGCCGCCCGACGCAGAGGAGCTGAAGACCGCGCAGTCTTACATCGTCGGCGGATTCGCCGGCCAGCGCGAGACGCCGCAGGCCACCGTCGGCGACCTCTGGCTGATCGAGCATACGCGACTGCCGGCCGACTACCTGACGCGATTGCTCGAGGGGGTCAAGAAGACCTCGGCGCAGGACGTCACGGAGACCGCCCGAGAGCTGATGAACCAGGACCAGCTGGTCATCGTCGTCGTCGGTGAGGCCGACAAGCTGAAGGCCGACCTGGCCAAGATCGCGCCCGTCACGGTCGTGCAACCCCCGTCCGCCGAGACGCAGCCCGCTGAGAAACAGTAGTCTGGAAACCGTACCGAGCCGGCCCGTCCCCGGGCCGGTCATGAATCGCAGAGAACGCCTGACCGAGTTGACCGGCCTGGGGACAGGCCGGCTCGGGGCACGGTCACAGAAGTGCGAGGGCCTCGGGCAGGAAGTCGATCAGGTCGGTGGCCGTCAGCGAGACCTGCCCGGTCTCCTCGGCGGCCAGATCCCCCGCCAGGCCATGCCAGTGAACGCCGAGAACGGCCGCGTCGAACGGGGACATCTTCTGGCCGATCAACGCGGCGATCAGGCCGGTCAGGACGTCGCCCGCCCCCGCCGTCGCCATTCCCGCGTTGCCCGTGCGGTTCACGAACACCCGCTGGCCGTCCGTGACGACCGTGCCTGCGCCCTTGAGCGCGACGATAGCGCCCGTCAGACCGGCCAGCGCGATGGCACGCGCTTGGCGGTCCTTGAGATCGCCGTCGAGCCCCGCGCCGTCCATCAGCCGTCGCATTTCGCCGGGGTGCGGCGTCAGGACGATGGGACTGTCCGTGTCACGCCACCATGTGCCGCTGCTGGCCAGGTTATTCAGGCCGTCGGCGTCCACGACCTTGGGTCGGTCGGGATGGGCCACCAGGGCAGCGACCACCTTGCGAACGCCGGGGCCCTGTCCAACGCCCGGGCCGATCGCCAGGATGTCGTGCTCGTCCGCCAGCGTGCGAAGCGGCCCGAGCGCCCGCGCGGTCATCATCCCGTCTGCGGTGCTGGGCAGCGGGACGCTGGTGGCGCATGGGGCCAAGCTCGCCGTCGTCTGTTGGCTGCAGTCGGGACAGGCGATCTTGACCAGGCCCGCCCCGCCGCGGAGGGCGGCGTTGGCGGCCAGCGCCGGCGCGCCGACCATGCCGACGCTCCCGCCGACGATCAGCACCCGTCCGAAGTCGCCCTTGTGGGCGTCAGGCCGCCGGGCGGGCAACTTGGGAATCGATCGGATTCGCTTGCATCGCTCGGGCATCAGGGACCGACCGTCTCCCGCTTGGGCACACGAGAAGTGTCACCGGGCATGCTCGTCAGGTGGCACGGTGGCACGGGCGTCTCGCCCGTGAAGGTCCATGGGCGAGACGCCCATGCCACGCGCCTACCGTAGGACCGGCGCCTGCCCTTCGCGCATCGCCTACAGTATCTGGGCCATCAGCTTCAGGGCGTCGTCGACGTGCTCGGGCGCCTCGAAACCGATGGACATCGCGTCGACGCAGTCGAGGCCAAGGACATACTTGAGCGATTCGGCCCGGCTGTCGACCAGCTTTCCCTCGCCGTAGATCTTGATGCCCACCACGCCCTTGCCGTTTCCGTGCATCTCCTCGAGGACCGGCACGACGCGCTCCGGCGGGCCGTCCATCTTGACGCCTTTCGGGTTGATCCGGGCGAACACGACGTCCACCCACGGCGACGTCGCCGACGTCTTCAGGGCTTCGAGCGTGTGGACCGAGGTCCCGACGGCCCGGACCTTCTTCTGGGACTTGAGCTCCGACAGCATGTCCATGTAGGGGGTCAGCTTCTTGTCCCAGTCCGGGGCGGTCACGCAATGAAGGAGCACGATGTCGATGTAGTCGGTGGCCAGCTCCTGACGGAACCGCTCGACGATCGTCTTGGGGCTCTCGCCCCACCGCCACCAGATCTTCGTCAGCAGCGTGACCTTCTCGCGGGGGATGAAGCGAAGCGCCTCGCGGACGTAGACGTGCGACCCGTACAGGTCGGCCATGTCGAGGAACCGGACGCCCGAATCATACGCGTGGCGCAACAGGTGCACCAACTTGACGAAGCCGAGCTTGGTCTGGTTGGACTGACGTTTCCAACCCTTCATGCCCGTTCCCAACGCCAGGCGCGACGCGGTCAGGCCGGTCTTGCCGAGCGGCACCAGGTCGGTCGGCGTCCGTTTGGCGCCGGTCTTGGCGGCGCCCGCTGCAGACGCACCGGTCAGACCGCCCAGGCCCAGTGTCGCGCCAGCGGAGCTGCGCAGGAACTGTCGACGGTTCAGTCCGTCCGAGTGACTCTCTGCCGACATGCAAAGCCTCCTTCGGCTCACAATGACGGCGGGCGACGCCGCGTCGCGCCCCCAGGACCGGCGGATCTCGCCCGCATGCGCCTCCATGAGTGTAGAGCCCCGCGTCGCCGACTGCAACGACGCGGTCAGGGGGTGCCCCATTCTCTTCGAGTGCCCGCGGGACGCGGGCGCTCGAAGAGGGTGGGGGACGGAACGGAGCGCGAACCGTCTCTCGCAGCGCTCCGTCCCCCACCCTTCACTGCCTTCGCGTTCCGCGAAGTACAGCGAAGGCTGGGGCACCCCTCCGATAACCCGCCCCCGCCCAATCTGTCATGCACCGCCGCCGGGTCCTTGACGGTCCGCACCGTCGCCGGGAAGCTATGGCCTCGTCGTGGGTCCGCGTCCGGCGGACAACCCCGTACCTCTTGAATCCCGAAAGGCACCGCTCATGAGCAAGACGCGACAGAAACGGTTGGTCGGCCCCGTGATCGCGATACGGACGTTTCGAACCGATGACGGCAAGCTGGACCTCGACAAGCAACGCCGCCACCTGGACTGGATGATCGACCAGGGCATCAACGAAGGCAACGGCGTCGTGATGGGCGCGGGCGGCGGCGGCGAGGGGTATTTCATGGACGACGGCGAGTGGCGGGCCATCGTCGAGCTGACGGCCGAGACGTGCAAGGACCGCGTGCCCTGCCTGGCGGGCATCTTCGAGCTGTCCGCCCGCGAGGCGGCCCGCAAGGCCGCCGTCGCCGCCGACCTGGGCATCGACTTCGTCCAGGTCCAACCGCCGCACTACATGGTGCCGACCGACGACGAGGTCTTCTTCCACTACAAGGCCATCAACGACGCGGCCGACGTCGGGATCATGTGCTACAACTCGCCGTGGGCCATGCCCCGTCCGGGCTTCGAGCTCACCCCCCCGCTGCTCGAGCGACTGGCGGGCCTGGCCAACGTCGAGGGCGTCAAGTGGTCGTCGTACGACATGCGCAACTACGTGACGTGTCTGCGGCTGTTCGCGGGCGAGCTGAACTTCATCAACAACCAACCGCCGTTCGTCCTGTCGATCCCGATCAAGCTGGGCATGACGGGCTTCATCGACGCCCGCGGCAACGTCGCCCCGCGCCTGGTGCTGCATATCTGGGACCTGTGGCAGCGCAAGCAGTACGACGAATACGACGCGTTGATCCTGCGGATGTACATCGATCCGAGCCTGCGGATCCGCATGCCCGAGGAGCTGCAATGGCGCGGCATGGGCGAGGGCCCGCTGGCCCGCCTCGACATGGAGACCGCCGGGTTGCGCATGGGCCCGCCCTTCCCCGCCCAGCAACCCCTCAGCGAAGAATTCGTCAAAGACTTCCAAGAGCGCTACCACAAGACCGGCCTGGCCGAATGGGTGGACTGGAAGGAGTGAGCCCACCCATCTGAGGACGAGAACGGATGCGTGGCATCGACCATGCCACCGTGGGGTGCCCCGTTCTTCGCTCCCTTTCGCGAAACGCGAGAGGGCGCGAAGGGCGGGGGACCGAATCGCGCTGCGAACGACGCCTCATAATCCGTTCCGTCCTCCCTTTCGATGGCCGCGTCCCGCGGCCACTCGAAAAGGACGGGGCACCCCCGCGCCGAGACTGTCGCGCACCCCAGGTCTTGCGATTTCTGTTGCATTGAATCGAGGGGAGGGTAGATTAGTTTTAGTGCCGTTGCGCCGGCCCGGTGGGGGCCGAACGGGTGCAAACGAGGAGGAACGGAAATGAGACCCATCCCGTGCGCTGTGGTCCTGCTCGCCCTGGCCGCGTTTGCGGCTCGGTCTCCTGTCTATGGGGGCGACGCCTACTATGACCCCATCTATGACTACTCCGTCACCAGCGACGTCATGTACGGGTCCGCACCGACTCCCGGCGGGACCATTGACCTGCTGTGCGACATCTACCAGCCCGTGGACATCGGCCAAGGTCCCGTGCCGACGAATCGGCCGGCCGTTGTCATTCAAGACGGCGGCGCATGGACGTCGGGCAGTAAGACGAATGGGCGTGTGGTCCACCCAGCTCGATACATCTGTCAACGCGGCTTCACGGTCATCATCACCGACTATCGGTACTGGGACATAGGCTACTACCTCGGCGGCTTCACCGGTGACACGGAGTTTGGCAGCCGACCTTACAGCGGCCTTGATTTCCCGTGGTATCTGTCGGTCTTCCCCGGGGAGGAAGTCATCCGGTGTGGTATCGAAGACTTCGCGGTCGCCGTGGCCTGGGTGCGAGACAACGCCGCGTCCCTGGGCATTGACGCCAACAAGATCTGCGCTTGCGGCGGCTCGGCGGGCGGCATCAATGTGCTCTGCAATCAGTACAACAACACCCCCGTGCCCGCTCGCTACGCCGCCCAGGCCGTCATGTGCGTGGTCTCGACGATGTACGGCAATTGGGACCGGATCAACGCAGGCGCGCCGCCGGCGTTTATGTTGAACAACATCCTCGACCCGGTCATCTGGTACACGCCAGACATCCCGGACTTCAACGATCGGCTGACCGCACTGGGTATCTACCACGAACAGTGGTTCCAGGAGGCCGAGGTCAACCACGACTTTGACTACAACGAGATCATCGACGGCGTGCCCATCATGGAGCGCATGAAGGACTACTGCTGCTATCACCTTGCGGGCGGTCCTTTGCAGGTGGGCTACACGCTGGCGCTTTCGGCGAACCCGCCGGGCGCCGGGGGGATTGTTGCCGACCCTCCGCCGCGCGGCGACGGCACCTATGCTGCCGGGACGGTCGTGACGTTGACGGCCGATCCGGCCGAGGGATACCTCTTCAGTGCCTGGTCGGGCGGCGCTTCGGGGTCGAGCAACCCGGTCGGGGTGACCATGGACGCCCACAAGGCCGTCACCGCAAACTTCGTCCAAGGCCGGACGCTCGCGTTGGACGTGGTGAACGGCAGTTGGGGAACGATCACGGTGGACCCCAATCAGCCGCTGTATCTGCCGGGCACGCCGGTGACATTGACGGCGGCTTCCGTAGAGGGCAAGTCGTTTCGGGAGTGGACCGTCTGGGACGATCCGAATCGGTACCCCGATGCGAATTACGCAGTGGTCGACTCCAATCTGGTGTTGTACCTGGCGATGGATCACGACTACGCGGTCCAAGCGGCGTTCAAGTGCGGCAGCGGCGTGAGCGAGGTGCTCCCGCTGCTCGCGATCGGCCTGGCCGCGCTGGGGTTCATCTCACGCAGGGCGCTGCGAAGGCGTTGACCGGGTTCCCGCAGTAACCAGACCGGTGATACCTATAGGGCCCTCGGTTCCGCAAGAGCCGCGGGCCATGCCACGCATCGGAGGGGGTGTTTCTACGGAGCGATCTTGTGGCGACGCCTCTGGCCCGGCTTGGGCTTGCGCAAGACGTAGAGGAAACTGGGTCTCCGCTTCACGCCGACGCGGGGCCAGAACGCCTTTTCGTCCTCGACGACGCTGCCCTTGAACTCGTAGCGGGCGTTGAGGGCGCGCTTCAGCACGGGGAGGTCGTCCCCCACGATGAGGCGCCATCCGCGGTGGTCGAGGATGACCGCGGCGAAGATGGGCTCGGCGATGAGCGCCCTGTTGAGGTCGAGCGCCAGCTTGCGTCGCTTCTCGGACGGCTTGCTGCGAAGCACGTCGTAGATCGACATGGCGTGGGCGTAGGTGTTCCTGCCGGCCAGGGCGGGCAGGACGCTGTAGGTCGGGACGAAGACCTCGCCTTCAATCCCCTTGACCAACTTGACCACGTCCCTTCCCGCTTGGACGTCAGACGCGGTCGGGATCTCGGGGGTCGGACTGTAGTAGCAACTGGCGAATTGGATCGCCGCCAGGACGTACACGAAGATCCCCAAGACGTTCGCCCTGCCGGGTTCCCCGCCTTCCGACGGGGTCGCCGGAGCGCCGCGCGGTCCGGCCGCGTGCGACAGGATGAGGTGCACGCCCAGCCCGAAGTAGACGGCGATCGCCGCGTACGCGGGCATGAGGACGTTCGCGTAACCCCGCGCGTGAAAGCGCGTGGCCCAGCTCACGGCGAGCATCGAACACAGGAACAGGCCGAAGAAGATGACGTCATCGCGCCTTGCCTGCAGAAGCCGCAAGACCGGGTAGAGCATCGCCACGCCGAACGCGATCGCCATGCATCGGCAGATGTCCTTGCTCCAGAACCGCACCATCGCTTCATAGTCGATCGTGTGCTGTCTGGGGAGCTCGTACACGTAGAACCAATACCATCCGTCGCTCAGCCGGTTCAACAGCAGCGTCGCCCCACCGGCGACCAAGACGAAGACACACAGAAAGATGGCTTTCCTGTAACCGGACTTGGCCAGAATGCAGTAGACCCCCAGAGCCGCCGCGACGAAGAGCGCGGTCTGCTTCGTCAGGAACGAGAGGGCAACGAGAACGGCCGCGGCGCAGAGGGACGGTGCCGACGAGCCGGATCGCGCAAGATAGACGCCGCCCAACAAGAGCACGAGGAAGAAGGAATCCACACGACCGATGTCAAACCACGCGCCGCTGGGGTGATAGGCCGCCGCGAAGAGCGCGGCGGACAGGAAGCCATGGAGCGGGTGGCCGGTCTCGCGACGCACGAAGCAGAAGATCAGCGCCAAGCATCCTATCGAGGAGACGAAGGACACCAACCGCAGGGGCAGGAACCCCGCCCCGACGACCTTGCTGACGGCCGCGGAGACGTAGAAGTAGAGCGGCGGATAGATGGCCGGAACGAACTCGATCGAGGGTTCGACGTAGAGGTCCTTCCCGTCGAGCACCCTTTGGACGAGGTTGACGGCCTCGCCCTCCATCCATTCGAGTTCATGCGGGTAGGACATCCTGCCGAGCGCGACGTAGAGATACAGCAGGAAGTAGAGCACTCCAAGGCCCAGCACCGCGTACCGCAGGAAGGCCGGTATCGTCGCGGGCGCCCGGTCTTCCGGTTGCGGGGACTCCATTGGTTGTTCCTTCCGGGCCTCGTGTGGGTATCGGCGGCGGGTCCCTGGCTATACGCAGGTCCGTCCGCGCTGGAAGCACGGGCATTCTACCCACGCAGCCGGCGCGACAACAAGCGGCGCGTGGCATGCGCCACGGTCGCGTGACGGGTGGCATGGTCCACGCTTGCGTGGCCATGTGGATTGCCGACTGGGTTCGGACAAGCGGTTATCTCGGAGCGCGGCGCATGGTAGGATGGGCCTGACCGGGATTCGGGTTGGTGGTGCAAGGAGACCGCATGCGCTACATCACGCCGGAGCATTGCATCCAGAATCGGCTGGGGGATCGCCCGCGGCCGGAGTGGTCGGCGGGGCTGTTGGTCTTTCGGGATCATGCGCATTCTCAGCATGTGCTCGAGGCGTTCGGGAACGTCCGGCCGGTGCAGTATTCGTTGCTGTACAACCTGACCCACGCCGCGATCGAGCCGTTCGTCTTTGAGGCCGACGTCGGGGGACGGACGATCGTGATCGTGACGCGGTGCGTCTGGGGTGGGCCGCAGACGGCCATCCTCGTCGAGGAGCTCGCCGCGCTTGGGGTGCCGCTGGTGGTCGGCTATGGCGTGGCGGGCAGTATCGATGCGGATCTGCCGCAGGGGACGTTCGTCGTGGCCGATTCGTCCATTCCCACCGATGGGACGAGCCGGGCGTATGGGGCTGAATCCGACCAGGCCGCCGACGCGTCGCTCGTTGAGGCCGCGATCGCGTCGGCCGGCGACGCGGGCTGCGACATGAAGCGCGCAAGGGCAGTGACGGTGGATGCGCTGTACCGGGAGACGCAGGAACTCGTCGATGAATTGCGGCGTCGTGGCGGGCAGATCATCAACCTCGAGACCTCGCCGCTGTACGCGGCGTGTACGGTCTGTGGCATCCGCAGCGTCTGGCTGGGATACGTCTCCGATTGTCTGGTCGACGGCAAGTGGGATGACTGGTTCGCCGATCTCGGCACGACGGCCCGCACCGCAGCGCAAGTCTGCCGGACGCTTCTGGAAAAAAGGGGACATTCTACTTTTCCAACGCGTTCGGCAGAAAAGTAGAATGTCCCCTTTTTATGGCCCTTTTTCTGGAGGTCGATGGACGATGAACGCGTGTCGACGTTGCCTCGTGGTGTTGATGATGGGTTTGGGCCTGGCGCCCGGGTTGGTCGGGGGCGCTGAGCGCGAGACCAGTCCGTGGGACTTGGCGGCGCTTCACAAACCGCCGGACGTCGAATGGGGCGATCGCGATGGGCCGGTTCGGTCCCTTCACTACACCGGCGAGCCGTATCGCGGGCGTCCGACGCGGGTGTTCGCGTACTACGCATCCCCGAAGACCACATCGGCGAAGCTGCCCGGGATGGTGCTCGTGCACGGGGGTGGGGGCAAGGCGTTCCGCGAATGGGCCGAGCTGTGGGCCAAGCGGGGCTACGCGGCCATCGCGATGGACCTGGCCGGCAAGGGGCCGGACGGCAAGCGACTGCCCGACGGCGGCCCCGATCAGACGCACGTTCAGAAGTTCGACGACATCGCCGGCGGCGTGAAGGCGGCTTGGCCATACCACGCCGTGGCCAACGTCATCCGAGCCCACTCGCTGCTGCGAAGCCTGCCCGACGTGGATGGCGACCGCACCGGCGTCACGGGCATCTCGTGGGGCGGATACCTGACGTGCATCGTGGCCGGCCTGGACGATCGGTTCAAAGTAGCTGTCCCCGTCTACGGCTGTGGGTTCCTGCACGAGAACAGCGCATGGGTCGACGTCCTGGCCAAGATGTCGACCGCCGAACGCAAGCAATGGATCGAGACGTTCGACCCGTCGAGGGCGTTGCCCGGCTGCCGAATGCCGATGCTGTTCGTCAACGGCACGAACGACTTCGCCTACCCGCTCGACAGCTATCAGAAGAGCTACCGCCTGGTCCGCGGCCCGCGGACGCTGTGCGTGACGGTCGGCATGAAGCACAGCCATCCGCATGGCTGGGCGCCGAAGGAGATCGGCCTGTTCGTCGATTCGGTCCTCCGGCGAGGGGCGCCACTGCCCCGCGTCGCCAGCGACCGCCGCGCCGGCAAACAGGTCACGGTCGCGTTCAAGGCTGCCGTTCCCATCCAATCCGCAGCCTTCCACTACACCACCGACCGCGGTGCGTGGAAGGAGCGCCGCTGGCACAGCCCGCCGGCCCGCATCGAGGCCGACCGCGTCACCGCGACGCTGCCGACCGAGAAGGGCATCGTCTACTTCCTGACGATCACCGATCGGCGCGGCGCAACGGTGTCCACGGAACATCGCACACTCGACTGACCGGAAAAAGGGGACATTCTACTTTTTTGCTGGGGGCGCCGGAAAAGTAGAATGTCCCCTTTTTTCAGTGGGTCACATGCTCGGGGGATTCCCAATCGCCGGTGAATCCGGGCATCCCCTTGACGCGGAACATGCCTCGTTCCAGGTCGAAGTCGGCCACCACGTCGTTGGCAAACGTGACCCGTTGGCGGGTTCGTTTGGGATTGAGGAACTGGTGCGTGGTCATCTCGGCGTAGCACACTTTCTGGTAGTAGGCGTGCCACCGCTTGAGCCAGCGGATCCGGCGGTTCATCTTATCGGTTCCCCAATCGTCGGGCGTGATGTGACGACTGCCGCCGGGCAGCCAGTTGTGTGAGGGCATGGCGGCGTACATGAGCTCGTAGAGACGCGGATGCCGATCAGCGTACCAGTCGTATTTCCCCTCGTTGTAGTAGCCGCCGCCGGAGAAGTGGGCGGCGTAGCAATCGTGGAAGACGAGCGGGACGAGGGGGATCGGCTCGGCGTCGCGCAGCCGGTCGCTGGACCAGTCGGTGAAGAAGAAGAAATCGCAGTCGGCGATGCTCCAGAACCGGGCCAGCTCGGCGCCGGGGACGATGCCGCGTCGGCGGGTCTCGCGGAAGCAGGCGGTCTGGGCCTCGTACGTCTGTCGGCGGCTGACCGGCCCGCCCGCCTTGGACCCATGTTCCGGATGCCCGCTGAAGGCGGAGTAGCCGTCGAAGTAGAGGGCCTCGAGCGAAAAGCCCTTCTCGGTGAGGCTATCGAGCATGCGCTTCAGGGCCCAGACGGCATGGGCGTCGCTAAGGGCGGGCCACTTTCCGGTGGCCTTGGCCGGGTCGTAGGCGGGGGCGTCCTTGAAGTACACGTTGGGGTTGACCATGACCTTGATCGGACAGCCCAGGTCGTGGGCGGCCCGGGCCATCTTGTTGGCCGCCGGCCAGCCGCCGGGAACGGGCGTCGGCTGCAGGAAGCCCTGCCAGCCTGCGTCGGGCGGGCGGTTCGGGGCGTATCCCTGGGCAGGCCACTTGGGAAAGAAGAAGGTGACCGGCAGGCCGGCCTCCTTGAACCGGCGGATGTTGTCCAGCGCCTGGCCGTACGCCTCCGGTTCCCAGCCGGTCCAGCGGTACTCGATGCCGGCCAGGTATCGCTTCAGCGCCGGCGTCTTTGCGGCCTGCTGCTCGAGCGTGCGGAACTGGCCCCGATCGATCAGGGACTGCCGATACGCCTTTGCCATCCCGACGTGGTCCATCTTCTCGGCGAAGCGGAACCGCACCCGCCGAGCGTACCCGAGCTTGCCCAGCGACGCCTCCCAGTCCAGCGACAGGACCGTGCCCGTGCCCGGCGTGTGATGGACCGACACGCGGGCATCCCACCAGGTCTCGATGATCTGATAGCAGGCCCGGTCGCCCCGGAGGATGCCGAACAGGGGCAGGCTGTAGGCCGCGCCGACGAACCCGTTCAACGCGACTGGCTTGGCCGCATCGGCCCGGATCAGATAGCCCGAACCGTGCGGGACGACCACGTAGGTATCGGCCGCAGGTTCGGTCTTCCAGTCGTACAGGCCGGCGACGCGCTCGACCGTGTCTGTCCCGCCGACTTGTTCGATCTGCACCAATAGCTCGCCGTGTTTGGCCAGCGCAAGGATGACCTCCACCTCGACGTCGGTCCCCGGCAGCGCCCGCAGGCGGACGCGATGTCCCTTGTGTGTTCCGTCGTTGTAGTCGGCGATCACCCGATCAGCGGCGCTGCCGAGAGGGAACCTTGGCGGCGGTTCCCTGGCGTCCGATCCCGCGGCGCGGACCCCGACCGCGGGCGGGCTGGTTGCCATCGTCTGCCAGACGGGTTCGGTCGGTCCCTGGTACACCTTGAAGGTCAGGTCCTCATCGACGCCCACGGTGACGGCGTCGCCCTTGAGGAGGAGCCAGTGTTCTGGGGCAGACGACGCGTGTGACGTTCCCGCTGCAGCGCTCATGATCAGCCCCAGTCCCACCACAAGACGCGATTTCCTGCGCATCCTCGGTCGCCCCTTCGTTGTCGTCGGCCAGTGCCCACGGACGCCCCGACCCGGCGAGAAGGTACCCCCTGGACCCTGCCCCAACAAGGCGTTATCGTTCCCGTCGTGGTCCTCCGGGCGTGGCCGATCCTGTCCCATTAACTCGCCCTTCGCAAAGGAGACGGACGTGCGGCGCCGAGACTTCCTGAAGGCAACAGCGGCCGCCGTCACCACAAGCGAGGGGGTTGCGCGTCCTGACCAGACCACGGGGCAGGCCAGGCGCACCAGGGCCGAGTGGATGGTCGTCCTCCGCGTGTACGGCAGCATCCTGTACGCCACGAAGAAGTGGGGGCCTCAAGCCGGCGAGAAGCCCGTCCCGCTCACGCCGACGGACATCGACGGCTGGATGGCGGACTGCGCCGGGCATGGCGTGACCACCGTGTTGTGGCGGGCGAACTGCGCTGGGACACTGACCTACCCGAGCAGGTATACCGCGCTGGCCGGCGAGCCGCCCCTGCCCGACCCGAACCAGGGCATGGGCATCGCCAGCGTCAACCAGGGCTGGCCGGCCGAGGACTGGAAGTGGCTTGGCGAGCAGTGCAGGCGGTTTAACACGCTTGCCGAAGCCGTCAAGGCCGCCCACCGGCACGGGGTCAAGATCTACCTGGACTTTCACACGTTCGACATGGTGGGCTCGTGGTGCCGTCGCACGCAATGGCCAGCCGGCGGCGACCGGGGCTGGGACCCGGACCTGTGGCTGTGGTCAAGGGACCAGAAACAGCGGCTCGCGGGCGTGCCCTGCTACGCCGATCCGCGTGTCCGCGAACGTCGCGTGGGCGAGATCGGCGAGGCGCTCGCGCTCGGCATCGACGGCGTCGTCCTGGGGTTCTTCAGCCACTGTGATGGCGCGGCGGGAGACAAGCACTGTTCGTTCGGCTACAACCCCGTCGTCGTCGCCCAGTACAAGCGTCGGCACGGCAAGGACCCACTGACCGACCCCGTCGACGCGCATCGCTTCTACGCGTTGCACGGCGAGTCCTTCACCCAGTTCGTCCGCGAGGTCAGCAAGCTCGTGCACGGGAAGGGCAAGAAGCTGATCTGCTGCGCGCGGACCGACGGCGTCCATGGCTGGGGCTTCAAGGCAGCGGGTGGCGGCCTGATCGGTCGCATGGAACCGCGCGACCTGCGCGACGGGAAGACCGACCTGCCGCTCGCGGCCGGGTTCTACCTGGACACCGAAACGTGGGCACGCGAGAAACTCGTCGACGGGTTGCTCTGGTCGGCCCCGCTGCAAGGCGGCGTCCCGGTGATCCAGAAGCGCAAGCAGACGGCCGCCGTACCCGCGTATCTGTGGCGGAAGTACACGGGCTTCAAGGGCAAGGTCAGCCCGATGGACCTGGACGCCTTCCGCCGCGAGGTCCGCGCGGCCCAGCGCGGTGACATCGACGGATACTGTCTGCTGGTCATGCAGATCACGCGGCATCCGTGGTTCAAGCCCGACTGGCGGGACCTCATGCCCCTCAGGAAGGCGTAACGGGAGCCGGGATCTGTCGTGCAACCAACCCCATGCCCAGGAGAGACCCCATGAAATGGCAGCACGTCCTTCTCGCTCTGCTGGTCGGGGCGAGCAGCGTCATGGGTGCGGCGGCGCCCAGCGAAGCGGTTCAGGCAGAGGCCCCTACGGCAGCGCGCAACAACGGGCCGAGGACGGTCCGCGATCTGATCTGGGTGTGGGGCAACCCGGAGATGACCAAACCGGGAAAGCACACGGCGGCCACGTACGCCCAGGCCAGCCCGCTCCAGCGCGCGAAGCTGCTGGGTGCGCCGAACATCATCCTGGCCGGCGCGGGGCTGCCCGATGACGACCGATTGGCCGACCGGCTCACGCGGGAGGTCTTGGGACTCAAGCGGGTGGTCTGGGAGGTCTGTCCGGACGGGAGAGCGGGTCCGCCGTTCGTCTACACCAAGCGAATGGCGCAGGTCCGACGCCTGGCCGACCGATACCCGAAGCTGCAGGCCATCGTCCTGGACGACATGAGCACCGTGGGCATCGACAAGGGGTTCAAGCCGGAGCACATCCGTCAGATCCGCGGGCTGCTGCCGGGCAAGTACCGCCGTGTGCAGATCTGGGGCGTGGTCTACACGATGAGCCTGAACCGCAAGGGCATCGACGCCTACATCAAGGAGCTGGATCTTATCCTGCTGGCGGAGTGGCACGCCAAGAACGTCGTGAACCTAGAGAAGAACGTCGCGCACTGTGAACGGCTTTTCCCCGACAAGCCCATCATCGTGGGCCTGTACCTCTACGACTACGGCGACCGTCGGCGAATCCCGCGCGACCTGCTCGAGAGGCAATGCGAGATCGCCCTGAAGCTGGCCCACGCCGGTCGGATCGAGGGCATCGAGTTCACGACCATCAACAACGACCCCGAGGCCGTCGCCTGGACGGCCGACTGGATCCGGCGCGTCGGCGATCAGAAGCTCGGGGCCGATGCCGGCAAGCAGTCGCTGAAGATCGACAAGTTCTACTTCATGTTCCACCCGGTGTGCTGGGGGATGGGGATGCGCGGCGACCAGCCGCCGCCGGTGCCCGCGGGCGCGAGCAAGGAGGACTACCTGGCCTGCTGGGAATGGGAGAAAATCGTCAATCAGCGGCAGAAGGACTTCATCAGCCAGATGAGGCCCAACGAGGCGCTGATCATGTTCCCGATCAGTCGCTGCAAGGCGATGCTCGACCTGGAGCAGCACGCCGAGAAGGTCCTGGGCAGGCGCTGCGTCTTCGTTCGTGGGTGCCATCCCGACCCCCCCAAGGCCTGGGCCGAACTGCCACAGCCAATCAAGCGGTTTCTCGAAGACGACAAGCTCGAGGGCAAGGATGCATACCTGAAGGACATCCCCCCCGCGATTCGCAAGGAGCTGGAGGCCGAGATCCGCGAGGCCTGCCGGGCGCGGGGCTTCGACTGGGGCATCGGCGGCCTGGAGGTCCTCTACACGAGCCGCATGTTCGCGCTGGACATCCAGGAGCAACTGAAGCAGCACGGATTGACGTTCGACCCCGCGACGGCGACGTGTGAGGCCTTCGGTGAGGGTTTCGAACAGTGCGCAATGACCTGGAAGGCGATGGTCGTCCCGTATCTCGGCTTCGCGCGCCCGGCCGACAACATCTTCGAGCTGTCCGTCAGCGGCGCGCGGTTCCTGGTGAAGGCGACGTTCAAGGAACGGGTCAAGCTCGACCACGCCATTCGCTTGTACCTCTGGGAGGGGAATGACGGCCGACCCATCGGTCTGTACGCACGCGCCTGGTGCCGGCTGAAGGACCCGCAGTTCTACGCGCACGTGTCTTTGAAGGGGCTTTCGTGTGAGGTGTGGGGCCTGGGCGCCTACGGGACCAAGGTCTGGCCGGCCGAGGGTTCTGGTATCAAGGTGGAGGATGCGTGTTTGAAGGTGCCCGTGCTCAACGGCATCCGCCGGGACGCCACGGACGGCGCGTTCTACGTGATCGGCAAGGACATCTCCTTCGACGACTTCCGCCGGCGTCTCGTGACGGCGCTGATCAGCGAATGATGCCCCCTCGGGCGGTTCGTTCTGTTGACACCCCAAGACGGGCAACGGCCGTCCTTTGGCTCGGCCGAACGCCGCGACGGGCGGTACAGGGAGGTCAGAAGATGCGGGTGATGGCACGACTGCTGGCGGGTACGGCGGGGTTGCTGGTCACTGGCGTCCCAGACGCATCGGGACAAGCCGGCTCACCCATAGCGTCGGCTGGATCCGACGCGTCGCAAGGGAACGTTCCGCTGTGGGGTCGGTTCGAGGTGAGCATCCCCAATCCGAAGCCCTACGCCAACCCATTCCGGGACGTCACACTCCGGGGAACGTTCAGGCGTCCGGACGGGAGCGAGGTGACGTGCCTCGGATTCCATGACGGCGATGGAAAGGGCGGCCAGACGGGCAGCGTCTGGAAGCTGCGCTTCATGCCCGACGCGGTGGGACGGTGGACCTACCAGACGACCTGGTCTGACGGCACGGCGGGCGGGAAGGGCGGGTTCTCCGTGGTGGACAGGGGATTGCCCGGGCCGATCGTTGCCGACACGCGAAACCCGCCCGTCTGGCGACTCAGCGGGGCACGAGCGTTCATCCCGTTCTATGCCGCTGCGCCGCCCTACTGGCACATCGACGATCCGCGGATGAAGGCGTTCCTCGATTTCGCCGCCGAGAAGCTGGGCGCGAACGGCGTGGCGATCATCCTGCACAATCGCGTGTGGTTGGACTGCCAAGACAAGACGGACTGCAGCCCCACACGGCCCGTGTTCTCGATCCGAACGTGGCGACAGCTTGACGATACGCTCGCCGAGCTGCACAGACGTCGGATGGGCGCGAACCTGATGTTCTACACCGACGATGAGGGGCGCCCGCTGTTTGCGGGCGGCTCGGACATGGAGGTGTTGCTCCTCCAATACGCGATGGCGCGGCTGTCGGCCTATCCAATGATCGTATACGACACGGGCATCGACATCACCGAGTATCGTTCGCGAGCGTGGAACGAAGCGTTTCCCGGACGGCTCCAGGCGCTCTCCCCGAGGAAGCTCATGATTGGCTCGCGGCAGGATTCCGGCAGCAGGGCCTTCCGCGGCGACTCGTTCAGCTATGATTCGCTTGGCGACGTCCATCCGAGCTATGACGAGATCCTCGGTGTGATGAGGTCGACGAACAAGCCCGTATTCTACGCGGACCGATGGCGAGAGGACTTCTACCGCGGCAACTTCGATCGCCACAGCACCCGCCACATCATGTGGCATTGCGCCCTGGCCGGTGGAGCGGGCTTCATGATCGGCGGCCGGCACGGTGAGTTCCGGCTCGACGACTACGAGACGGACCTCGACGACCCGAAGCAGTTCCGCGTCTTCTCGGATTTCTGGCACAAGACGCTGGCCGGATGGAGCCGGCTGACGGTGTGCAACGATCTTGTCACGAGCGGCCGCTGCCTGGGGGAACGCGGCAGGCAGTACGTCGTCTACCTGCCACAAGGTGGCCCAACGACGGTGGATCTGACCGCCTGCCGAGGTCTGATCACAATCGCCTGGCTCGATCCTCGCATCGGTGCCCGCACGATCGGCGACGCCGTGATGGGCGGCAGGCGCATCGACCTCCGGGCACCTGACACGAACGATTGGGTGTTGCATCTCGGCGGGGTCCGGGCCGACGAGACGCCGCCGACGATCCCGCAGGGCCTCGAGGCGATCGCGATGGGCGCCGACCGCGTCAAGCTGACGTGGAAACGGGCGACTGATGCAGATACCGACGTCAGCGCCTACAAGGTGTATCGCGATGGCGTCCAGGTCGCCAGAGTAATCGGTGGACAAACCGCTCATGAGGACGCAGGGCTGAGCGAACTGACCGACTACGCCTACCAGGTCTCCGCCGTAAACGGCGCCGGCGTGGCGGGGGCCCGCACGAGCGTCGTACGCGTGAAGACCGCCGCCGACCGGACGCCGCCGAGCGTGCGGTCCGTCGAAGCGATTGTCGATCCGCGCCGGATTCGCGTTCGGTTCAGCGAACCGGTGGACAAGCGGTCCGCCGAGGAGTTGGCCAACTACGCACTCAGCGGCGGGATCTCGATCGCTCGAGCCGTTCTGGAATCGGACGGGGTTACGGTCTGCTTGACAACGACACCGCTCTCCGCCGGCGTCACCTACGAACTGACCGTTGGCGCCGTGAAAGATCGTGCCGCTGCGGGCAACGTCATCGCCGAGGGCTCGCGGATGAGCTTCACGCTGGCCCGCCGGACGCGGGACGGGCTGGTGGCCCTCTATGACTTCGAGGAGGGACCCGACACGATCGTTCGCGACGTATCGCAAGTCGGCGACCCGCTGGAGTTGACGCTCGCGCGTCCCGGCGCCATCCGGTGGGTCCCGGGCGGGGTGGTGCTTACCGGCAAGACGATGATCGCCTCACCCGGCCCGGCCGCCAAGATCACGAAGGCCTGCGTCGATAGTCGCGAGATGACGCTGGAGGTGTGGCTCGAGCCGGCCAACACGACCCAGGGCGGTCCGGCCCGGATCGTCACGCTGTCCCGCGATGCCTCGAGCCGCAACTTCACGCTGGGCCAATGTGCCACGAAGTACGACGTGCGGTTTCGAACGACGCGAACGACCCACAACGGCTCGCCTTCGCTGCAGACCACAGAGGGAGCGGCCTCCACAGGACTGACGCACGTCGTCTATACGCACGACGCATCAGGACGGAGGCGCCTATACGTCAACGGGACCGAGCGGGCGGCCGGGACGATCGGAGGCGACCTGTCGAACTGGGACGGATCCTTCAAGCTGGCCCTCGGCGATGAGGTCTCGGGGGGACGGCCTTGGATGGGCAAGTTGTATCTGATCGCCGTGTACCGTCGGGCGCTGGGGCCTGAAGAGGTCCGGACGCACTTCCGGATCGGAGCTGGATCGACCTGCGTCCGGAAATCAGACCGGTGACGGGTGGCCCATGCTTGCGTGGCCATGCCCACTGCCCCCTGTTGATGCCCGACGATCGCCGGGCTACGCTTTGGCCATGCCGCCCTCCAACACGATCCCGTGGATCCCCAGGTCCGCTGCCTATGCGATGATGGTGCTGTCCCGCGGGATCGCGTGGACTTCGCTGCTGGCGTGGATGGCGTTCGTGCTCGTCGGTCCGTTGGAACTGATGCCCCTGGGCTTGACCGAGCCTGCGGCGCTGGCGCTGGACGCCTGCCTGAGTCTGGCCTTCTTCGTCCAGCACAGTGTCATGATCCGACGGTCGTTCCGCCAGCGGTCCGCCGGATTCATCCCGTCGCACTACCAGGGCGCCGTCTTTTCGATCGTCTCCGGGATCGTCTTGTGGGGGCTGGTCGTGTTCTGGCAGGCGTCGAGCCAAACGCTGGCGGTGGCGGGGGACCCGGTTCGCTGGCTGTTGCGCGCGACCTTCGTCCTGGCGCTTGTGGGCTTCGCCTGGGGCATCCTGGCACTACGCCTCTTTGACCCGTTCGGGCTCGAGCCGATCCGCGGCTACCTGCGCGGCAGAGATCCTGCAACCGTACCGTTCTGTATCCGTGGTCCGTACCGTTGGGTCCGCCATCCGCTCTACCTGTTCATGTTGCTGATGATCTGGTCGGCGCCGGATCTGACCTTGGATCGGTTGTTGTTCAACGTTCTGTGGTCGGGCTGGATTATCGTCGCCGCGGCGCTGGAGGAACGGGATCTTGTGGCAATCTACGGAGAGCCCTATCGTCACTACCAGCGCCGGGTGCCCATGTTGATCCCCTACCGCCGCCCTCAGACGGACACGGGCGACGTGGACAACGTGTCGTCGTGAGCGAATCGTGGCTGCATCAAGCAGGAGACAGGATCATGAGACTCGAGGGTGTCCTACTGACGTCGTTGGTCGGTCTGCTCTGGATCTTCGGCACGGCCGACCTCAGCCAAGCCGCGGATGCAGGAGCCGCCAAGCCGCTGGCTCTCAAGATCGGCGACGGCGGCAACTGGCACTTCCCCAGCGGACAGTGGGTTGAGGACAAGGACGGCGTGATCGCCCCCCCCAACCGGCGGAACCTGCACAGCCGGGCGTTCTGCACGGCCCACGACTACACGGACCTGACGGCTGAGTTCGAGTTCAACGGCAACTACCGCGAGACGGGCACGGGTGCCGCGGGACTGATCTTCCGCGCCCGCGACGTCAACCACTTCTACGCCGTCTACTTCCCCTGGGGGGGCCAGCAGCTAAGGGCCAAGCACTTCTGGGCCCAGATGATGAAGGTCGAAGGCGACGGCTACTTGCGCAGCATCAAATCGGTCTGGGTGCCCGGCGCCCCGAGTGAGACCGACCGTTGGTACAAGGTTCGCCTCGAAGTGCGGGGACCGACCACGCGCGTCTGGGTCGATGGGCGCAAAGCGCTCAGCGTCACCGACCAGATGTACAAGCACGGTGCAGTTGGGCTGATCGGCTACGGCTGGTACTTCTTCCGCAACATCCAGATCTCGGGAAACAAGACGCCGCTGAAGAGCTGGGACCGAAACGCGAAGATCCCCGTCCACCACTTCACCGTCGGTCTAGACAGCCAGAACATGCCCAGCGGCTGTGTCGCGCCCAACGGCGACGTGCTCCTGGCGGCGGGCAACCGGTTGGTCCGCTCGAAAGACAAGGGGCGAACCTGGGGGCCGCCAGAGACGTTGCCCGAGAAGCTCGGCACGGTGACCGATTACGGCAGCACGATGTTCTGCACGTCGAAGGGCCGGCTGATCGTGCAGCTCTGGCGTAACCGCGAAGTGACCGAGAAGCCCGTGCCCGAGATCCTGATCGCCGAGTCGACCGACAACGGCCGGACGTGGTCCGACCCCGTGCCGTCGAAGGTGGCGGGCGGCTGGCCGGAGTTGCCCGCGAAGCTGACGTGCTACGGCCCGCTCGTGGAGACCGCGGACGGGACGCTGCTTCGCTTCCAACTTGCCGGCGTGAGAGAGGAGACGAAATTCACGGACGTCCGCACCTGGAGCTCGATCCACTGCAAGGCCTTCGCCATCCGCAGCACCGACGGCGGGAAGAGCTGGTCGGCCCCCATCGAGCTGGACCGGCCGTCCTGGTCGGGCACACCGCGCGGGCAGATCATCGGCTCGCTCGATTTCACCGAGCCGACCGGCGTGGCCATCGGCAACAAGGTCACGGTGCTGATCCGTCCGATCTACAGCCCGATGATGTGGCAATGCTGGTCGACCGACGCCGGGGCGAGCTGGGACGCGGCTGTGCGGGCCACCTTCCCCGGCTACGCCCAGTCGATGATCCGCACGAAGTGCGGTGCGATCATCTGCGCCCACCGATACCCCCAGTACTCGGTCAACGTCAGCTACGACGACGGTCTGAACTGGGACGATGGAACCATCATCGACTACCCGGCCTGGGCGATGGGCTGCGCGGTAGAGGTCGAGCCCGATGTGGTATTGAGCACGTACATGAACGCCGCGCGAAACCAGCCGCTGCTGGCGCAGCTGTTCCGCGTCACGCCGAAGGGCATTAAGCCGATTGCTCGATGACAGTGGCCTGTCTCGAGCCGAGTACAGGAGCTAGGCATGAATGGAATGCGACTCACGACGTTGATTGCGCTTGCTTGCACGGCATCGTCAGGGAGGGCAGACGACGGCGCCCGGAAGCTCACGGAAGGGGAGCGCCGCGTCATCGCCCGCAGCGCGGCGTGGGGGGTGATCATCCCGCTGGCGGATGGATCGCTGGGGGTGGTCGTCCAACGGGCCAGGCCGATCAAGGAATTCGACTGCGTCAACGTCTGCATGGAATGGATGCGGTCGACCGACGGCGGGAAGACCTGGTCGAAGCCGGCCGTTGTGGCCGAACGTCGCGGGCCGGGCGGGAAGCTGTTCGCTCCCAGGGCGCAGGGCGGCTACGTCGTGTTTCAGAGCCGCAATCAGGCCCTCGGCCAACTGCCCAGCGGGCGGATCGTCTGTGCGTTCTGCGAACTGAACTACCATCGCGCCAAGGACGGCACGCCGGAGAACCGCCCGGGCAAGAACTACGCGCACGAGAACCAGGGCGTCGCCTACACCTGGTCGGATGACCTGGGCAAGACCTGGGTCAAGACGCGCCGGCTGCCGTTGGGCCCGTTCGGCGGCAAGCCGGATCCGAAGCGCCATCGCGGCGTCTCTCCGCACTGGCAGATCGTCATGCTCGAGGACGGGACGGCGGTGATGTCGCTGTACGGATCGTGCAATCCGGGGTACAGAGGCCCGGTCAAGGTTCCCGCTGGAACGTTGAAGCTGTCCGGCGTGATCCGCTCGACCGACAACGGCGAGACCTGGGGCGACGTTTCACTCATCCTGACCGGCACCGACGACGCGCTTTACGAAGAGACCGCTCTCTGTCGGGTCGGCGATCGGCTGCTGGCACACGTCCGCACGCCGCGCCACGACGTCGTGCAGTACGTCTCGGATGACGGCGGGCGGACCTGGAAGGGCCCCACCCCCCTGACCGAGCCCGGACAGCAGCCGGGCGGGGCGTTCCGGCTGGCCAGCGGTAAGCTGCTGGCCACCTGGGGCAACCGCCGCGCCCCGTTCGGCGCCCTGGCGATGCTCAGCCGCGACGGCGGAAAGACTTGGGACTACCCCCATCGCGTCTCTCTGGCGTGGGACGCGACCTGCGCGAACTGCGGCTACGCCAACGGCGCCCAGGCCGGCGACGGCACCCTCGTCGTCGTCTACTACGCCATGCCCAGCACCCGAGACTACCGCAAGCTGTGGGGTGAGAGCGTGGTCTACACGGTGCGGTTCACCGAAGCGCAATTCCTGAAGGCCAGCGGCGCGCGATGAGCCGCGCGCAAAGCGACGGCATGGGGCCCGAGGCCTGGCCGCTCTGGGGGGGTGATCCGTCGGCCGATCTGATTGGGCGTTGCCCGCCATCCAGACTGCATCGGCAGGGGCGTGCGGATCCTTCCTATGTCCCCACAGGCCACCTCGGAGGTCAGATTTATCCTGATTAAAGCCTGTGCAGGCCGATAACAGCTTGTGCAATGAACGTGGCGGTGCCGCGTTTGGCCCAGTGAGGGCGCGGGGGGTTCCTTCGCGCCGGGGGCCGGGCTTTTTTTGCGGGGACGATGGCTTGAAGGGCTCGGGCGGGTCGATCATAATACAAGGGAGTCCTTGGGATTGCGTTGCCACCGGTACGGTGGCGGCGCTGTGGGTATGTACTGCCGACGGCGACTTGGGAAGCTCTTTGAGGAGGTCGAGCCCATGTCGGTGAGTGTGCGTAGAGCCATCGTGGTAGCAGTTCTGGTGGGGTTGGTGGTGTCGTGCTGGCCCGTTCCCGTGGGGCAAGTTGATGCGGCGCCCAAGCTGCAGTTGCCGGGTCATGGTATCCCGCCGAAGGCCAAGCCGCATCGCCGGAGCGGGGGGGAGTCGTTCCCGCCCTTGCCGCTGCCCGCCACCCCGTTGCGGCGGAGCGAGCGGAAGCGCGAGCCCAGCCCGCCTGCGCTGGTGACGAAGCTGGCGTACGCCAAGGTGAAGTTCGCCGTCCAGGACGGGCGGCGGGTGAGCAAGACCGAATGGCTCAACGTCACCGACGACGTCCGCAACCTTCTGAAGTGGACGAACCGGGAGCTGGGGATCCGGTACCGGCACTTCGACAGCAACTGGCGGAGCTTCAGCTACGACCCGACCGAGATGCCGATCTTGTACCTGACCGGTCACGACCCCATGCCGACGCTGTCCAGTGAGCAGCGGGCCAAGCTCCACCGGTTCGTCATGGACGGCGGGACGGTCTTCGCCAATGCCTGCTGTGGGGCGAAGGAGTTCACCGAGTCGTTCCGGCGAGAGATGGCAGCGCTGTTCCCCAAACGTGAGCTGGCCCCGCTGGCGTCGGACCACCCGGTCTTCAGCGCCTACTACGACGTCAAGAAAGTGCAGTATCAGCAGGGAACCAAGAAGCGGTTCACCAACGTTCCCTACCTGGAGGGGATGAACGTCGGGTGTCGTACGGCGGTGTTCTTCTCGCCGATCGATCTGGCCAACGGGTGGTATGGGCAGAACCCGCCGACGAATTTCGAGCCCGGCACGTGGATCGTCGGGGCCGACGCCCGCAGGCTCGGCAGCAACATGGTTACTTACGCCATCGCCTGCTACGAGTATGGCCGGATGCGGGCGATCGAGAAGGTCTTTCACGAGAAGGGCGAGGCGACCCGGGACGAGTTGGTGCTTGCCCAAGTGGTGCACAGCGGGGACTGGGACCCCACGCCGTCGGCGCTGCCCAACCTCCTGAAGTTCATGCAGGACAACACGACGCTGCAGACGAAGTACAAGCGGGAGGTGGTCGCGCTGGGCCAGGTCGACGTGTTCAAGCACCCGATGCTGTACATGACGGGGCTGCGTGACTTCAAACTGAACGAGGCGGAGGTCTCGCGCTTGCGGAGCTATCTGGAGAGCGGCGGGGTGCTGGTCGCCGACGCCGCGGCGGGCAGACGGTCGTTCGACATCGCGTTCCGTCGCGAGATCCAGCGCGTGCTGCCCAAGGGCGAGCTGAGTATCCTGCCGGTCGAGCACCCGATCTACTCGGCGGTGTTCCCGGTGCGTCAGGTGGCCTACACGGCATTGGTCAAGCAGGAGTCGCCCGACCTCCGCGTGCCGGCGCTCGAGGGGATCACGCGGGATGGTTCGCTGTGCGTGATCTACTCGCGGTTCAGCCTGGGCAACGGATGGGAGCAGCTCCCGTTCGCTTACAACCGGGGCTATGCGGACGCGGACTCCCTCAAGCTCGGCGTGAACGTCTTCGTCTACGGGATGACGCATTGACGGCCCATGGGCGGCGAACGGCCGTCTGTGACGGATTGCGAGACAGCTCCTGGCCCCCGGGCGCGCAGGCGAGAACTTGCGACCCAGGGGCCTCGGTCTTGTGTTGGGCGCTCACGGTGCTAGCCGGCGTCATCATCGGGACAGAGAAGCCCATCCGTATCGGGGTCGTCTCCACGCTTCTCTACAAGAACAAGCGGCGAGGCTGGCACTCGAGAGACGACGTCCGCGAGCGAGATGCCCCGCGTCATCTAGCGTGGTGGCTCGTCGACCCAAGCCAGGCAGGCAGCCACGTTGTCGTGCGACGGGTGGCCGGCTGAGTAGAGTCGCGATATGGAGAGGTTCCGGTTCACACCGTACTTCGAACGGGAGGTACTACGAAAACGGCCCTACTTGAGAAAGGACTATTGCGTTCGCGTTGTGCTGAACCCAATTCGCCAGGAGGCCCAGGAGCACAACCGCTACAGGTTCTGGGGCGAGATAGAGGAGCTCGGAGGCAGAGCGCTTCGCGTCGTGACGCTGCACGACAAGAGGACAATCCACAACGCCTTCTTGGACCGGAGCTTCAAGCCATGAAGATCAACTACTACCCGGAGACGGACTCCCTCTACATCGACCTCTCTTCCAGGTCGAGCGCGGAGAGCCGCGAGGTATCGGACGGCGTGATCTTGGATTACGACGCGGAAGGCGTCCTCGTCGGTATTGACATTGACAACGCCAGCAAGAAACTGGAGCTCCAACAGCTTACCCTGACCCACGTCCCTGTGGGCGGACCACAGGATCACGGCATGGGGCCTCGAGGGCAGGCATAACTCACCGAAGGATCGCAGCATGAGCAGCACCAACAGCCGACCGGCCGAGATGGACACGGTCGACCGTCTCGGCAAGGCCCGAGCCCGGCTCGTCGAGGAGATTCACAAGGTCATCATCGGGCAGGACGAGGTGATCGAGCAGTTGATGATCGCTCTGTTCTGCGAGGGCCACTGCGTGATCGTCGGCGTGCCCGGGCTGGCCAAGACGCTGCTGATCCGCACGCTCAGCCAGGTGCTCCGGCTGTCGTTCAACCGGATCCAGTTCACGCCGGACCTGATGCCGTCAGACGTGACGGGCACGCAGATCATCGAGGAAGACCTGACGACGGGCCGGCGAGCGTTTCGGTTCGTCAAGGGCCCGGTCTTCGCGAACATCATCCTGGCCGACGAGATCAACCGCACGCCGCCCAAGACCCAGGCCGCCCTGCTGCAGGCCATGCAGGAGTATCAAGTCACCGTCGCGGGCGAGACGTACGACCTCGACCGGCCGTTTTTCGTGCTGGCGACCCAAAACCCCATCGAGCAAGAGGGCACGTATCCGCTGCCGGAGGCCCAGCTCGACCGGTTCATGTTCATGGTGAACATCGACTATCCGCAGCGGGACGAGGAGCGTTTGATCGTCAAGCACACGACCCGGGCGACGCTGGGTGAGCCGCGGGCCGTGTTGAGCGCCGAGGACATCACCAAGCTCCAGCACATCGTCCGCAGGATCCCGGTGAGTGATCACGTGGTGGACTACGCGGTGAATCTGGTTCGGGCGACCCGGCCGGGGGAAGAGGGCGTTCCGTCGTTCATCAGCGATTGGTTGACGTGGGGGGCAGGCCCGCGGGCGGCCCAGTACCTGGTCCTGGGCGCCAAGGCGCGTGCGGTGCTCCAGGGGCGGTTCAACGTCAGCTGCAATGACATCCGGGGCGTGGCCTTGCCGGTCATGCGGCATCGGATTTTCACCAACTTCAACGCCGACGCCGAGGGCGTCACGCCCGAGGACGTCATCCGTCGCCTGATGGAAACGATCCCCGAACCCGCCGCCCCGGCGGCCGCCAAGGCGTAGACATCGGCCCCGGTGAGCCAAGTCGTTCGGTTCTGGCATGCCAGTGGAATCCCGTGTTGCCCACACATCGAAGGAAACGAAATGCATGCGTTCAACATCGCCGTCGTCGGGGTAGCGCTGTTATTGGCATCGATGCCGTTGGCCGATCGCGCGGCCGGCGCGGAAGGGACGTCCGCAAGCGCGACCGAGAAGCGCCTGCTAGAGATGGAGCGCCCGGCGCGGGCCAAGTTGCCCACCGGCCCGATGGGGCCTTTCGCCGAGCATTGGGACCCCAGCGCGAAGTTCCTGGCCGACCTGGTCAAGGCGGTCAAGGGGATCCTGGCCTCGCAAGACGCCAAGACCGGGCGGTTCGGGACCCAACCGTGGATCTGCCGCGATCAGAACGTGGTCTTCCCCCTGGCGGCGGCGTGGAGCATCGAGCATCCGGACAACCCGTGGCACCACGATGCCAAGCTGCTGAACGCCATCATGGCCGGCGGGGATGCCCTGGTCGACGATCAGGACAAGGACGGGAAGTGGACGTTTAGAAAGAAGGACAACAGCACGTGGGGCCAGACCTACATGCCCTGGACCTACAGCCGATGGGTCCGCGCGTTTCTGTTGATCAAGGACGCCATGCCCGCCGACCGCCGCGCCAAGTGGGAGCGGGGTCTGCTGAAGGGCTACGAGGGCATCAGCAAGACGTGTCTGCACCGCGTACACAACATCCCCTGCCACCACGCGATGGGGCTGTACGCCGCGGGGGTGGCGTTCGACCGCGAGGACTGGAAGAAGCAGGCCGCCGTGTTCATGGGCAAGGTGATTGCCAAGCAGTCTCCGGACGGTTGGTGGTCGGAGCACGTCGGGCCGGTCGTGGCCTACAACTTCGTCTACAGCGACGCGCTGGGGACCTATCACGTCCTGTCGGGCGACAAGACGGTTCTGGACGCCCTGCGACGGGCGGCGATCTTCCACGCGAACGTGACGTATCCCAACGGCGCGAAGATCGAGACCGTCGACGAGCGGAATCCCTACCACGAGGGCGTCTCGCTGGGCAACGTCGGCTTCAGCATGACCCCCGAGGGCCGCGGCTGGCTGCTGGCGCAATACCGTCTCTACAACAAGACGCACAAGTCGGTCGGAGCCGATCACGCTGCGTCGTTCCTGTTGTACGGCCGGACGGGCAAGGCCATGCCCACGGCAGCGGCCCGAAGCGAGCACACCTGGTCCAGCCAGGACGGCAAGATCGCCGTGCTGCGCAAGGAACCGTGGTTCGTTGTCGCGTCGGGCTACACGGCCAAGGTGCCGCAGAACCGGTGGATTCAGGATCGGCAGAACTTCGTCAGCGTCTACCACGACAAGGCAGGCCTGATCGTCGGCGGCGGGAACACCAAGCTGCAGCCGTACTGGAGCACGTTCACCGTCGGCGATCCCCCCCTGCTGAAGCACAAGGCAGGGGACGCAAGACCGAAGTTCATTCCGCCGGCCGGCCTGGTGCACGTGCCGACATCGGCGATGGTCAGGGCGGGCGAGGCCGGCGTCCGGGCGGACTTGCGCTACGGCAAGGTCCGGTGCCGCGTCGAGGTGTCCTGCGTGGACGACACGTCGGTTCGGATCATCTACGCCTCCGACGGCCCGTGGGATCGGCCCGTCGAGGGACACGTCACGTTCCTACCGCATCTGGGGGGCAAGCTCACCTCCGCCGGCGAGGCGTCTATCAAGCTGGGATCCGAGCCGGTCGAATGGTCGGGCAAGCAGCTGGGTCAGTGGATCCGCCACGCCGGATGGCAACTGTCCGTGCCGAGCCATGCCAGGCTGCTGTGGCCCAAGAAGCAACACAATCCCTACAAGAAGGACGGAAGCAGTTCGCTGGGCAACGCGCGAATCGTGCTGGCGCTCAAGCTAACCGAGGCCCGGCCTCAGGGCGAGATGACGCTGACGGTGCCGTAGGACCGTCGCCACGATTAGACGGCCGCCCCGTGTTTGCGGGCGACGCGGGCCAGCTCCTCGCGCGTCTGGTCGGACACGGGCGGGACGTGCGAGGCGACGATCTCGGCGACCCGCTCGTGGGCCCGTTCGAGCATGGACCCGGTGAAGTGGTCCGGCCCGCCGCGTCCGAACGATCCGCCGTAGTAGTGCTCGCCGGACCGGAGATGCGCGATCGTGTGTTCGTGGGCCATGAAGTCGCCGCCGGGACCCGCCTGGGCGATGGCGTCATAGGCGAGCGTCACGTCGTCGACGCAGATGCCCTGGCGCATGCGTCCGGCCATTTCGATCAGGTCGTGGTCGATGATGATCTTCTCGGCCGACACGCCAGCGGCGTTGCCGATGGTCCCCAGGCCGTTGAGGGAGTCCGCCTGTGTCAACACCATGGCGGTCGAGGCCAGCGCAGCCTCGGCGCCGGCCTGGACGTCCACGGCCGGTGGATCGGCGAAACCGATGCAGCCCGAGGCGGGCAGCCCGAGCTCACGGATCAACTCGACGTAGGCCGTGTCCATGAGCGTCGTCTCGATCCCGCCCGCTGTGACGTCACCGGTCTGCATGTTGAAGGCGAAGGCGGACGTCCCCGCCATCATCGGCAGTCCGGGCTGAAGGACCTGACCTGTCGCCAGCTGGAAGAGCGTCTCGGCCAGACACTGCAGCAGCGTGCCCGCCAGCGTAAACGGGCTCGTCGCGCCCGCCATCGGACAGGCGCCCGCGCTCGTGGGGATCCATCGCTCGGCCAGAAACGCCATCAGCTCGCACTCGTGCGCCCCGAGTCGAAACGGGCTGGTGACGTGGCAGCCGAAGCTGGCGATCGGACGGGTGCGGAAGTCGTTCCCCCCGAGGAGGACCTCGAGCATCTCCAGCCACAGCCGCATCGACGCCATGTCGGCCGGATTGCCCGTGACGGCCTGCGTCGTGTTGGACAAGAACTCGAACAGGGAGGCCGCGTTGACGTGTTCAATCGGCACGTCGCTGACGCCCTGGTCCATCTTGTAGGTGGTGTTGACCAGGGGCAGCGCGTCGCCGATCCGGGCGTGTTTGGCCACGTCGGCGAGTCGCGGGGCGCGCGGCCCCTCGTCATAGTCGACGATGACCGGATCGAGCACGAGCGACACGCGTCGGCGGTCGCCGCCGCCAAGCCGGATCGGTCGGCCGTCGATCGTCTCGAGACGGCAGACGCCGGGCACCTGGCCCAAGTACTCCGCGACCATCTCCCGCGGCATGCGGACGCACCCCGACGCCGCGTCGACGTCGGCGCCGGCGCGGTCGAGCCGCCCGCACATCGAATCGTCCTCCACGCGGACGCCGACCTCGGCGACCAATCGGTAGGCCTCGTCAATGATGCGCTTGCGTTCCGGTTCGCTCAGAATCGTCAGGCGAGCTTCGGCCATGTTCGGCACCTCCCGATGGCAAGGTAACGCATGTGTCCTCGTCCAGCCAGGTGCGCTCGGTTCAGGTGCGTGGCAATTTGGGCGGGGGGGGGTGCCCTATCCTTTTCGGGGGCCGCGGAACGCGGGCCCTCGAAAAGGGTGGGGGACGGAATGGCGCGCGAACCGTCTCTCGCAGTTCGTTTCCGTCCCCCACCCTTCACTCCCCCTCGCGTTCCGCGGGGAGAGTGAAGGATGGGGCACCCCTCCGATAGCCCGCCTAATCTGCCGCGCACCCGCTCCATTCCGATCGTTCTCGGGCGTCTTGGCGCCATCCCTGGCGGACCGGATAATGTCGTGCCTTGTGCAGTATGGGGTCAAGTATCAGCGCAGTGGTCTTGAGTGAGAACGAAAGGGACGGTTTCCCATGACTGAGTTCTTTCCCGACGTCAAGAAGATCAAGTACGAGGGACCTGACTCTCGGAATCCGCTGGCCTTCAAACACTACAACTCCAAGAAGAAGATCCTCGGCAAGACGATGGCCGAGCACCTGCGGTTCAGCGTCTGCTATTGGCATACGTTCAAGGGGCTCGGCGCCGATCCGTTCGGGCCGGGGACGATGATCCGCAACTACAACCAGTCCGACTGCCCGATGGCGGTCGCGGAGATGACGCTGCGTGCGGCGTTCGAGCTCTTCACCAAGCTCGGGGTGGGGTTCTGGTGTTTCCACGACCTCGACATCGCGCCCGAGGCCGACACGCTCGCCGAGACCAACAAGCGCTTCGACAAGATGGTCCGGATGGCCAAGAAGCTGCAGCGGGACACGGGCGTCAAGCTGCTGTGGGGGACCAGCAACCTGTTCTCGAACCGTCGGTTCATGTCCGGGGCCGCGACGAACCCGTCGCCGGCCGTCTTCGCCTACGCAGCCAGTCAGGTCAAACGGGCGATGGACGCGACCAAGGCGCTGGGCGGGTCGGGCTACGTCTTCTGGGGCGGGCGCGAGGGCTATGAGACGCTGCTCAATACCGACATGGGCCGCGAGCTCGACCACCTGGGCCGGTTCCTGCAGATGGCCGTCGACTACAAGAAGAAAATCCGGTTCCGCGGGCAGTTCTACATCGAACCCAAGCCCAAAGAGCCGACCAAGCACCAGTACGATTTCGACGCCGGCAGCTGCCACGCCTTCCTGCAGAAGTACGGTCTGGCCGACGACTTCAAGCTGAACATCGAGGCCAACCACGCGACGCTCGCCACGCACACGTTCCATCACGAGCTGGAGTACGCGGTGGCCAATGGCCTGTTCGGTTCGGTCGACGCGAACCGCGGCGACCTGATGCTCGGGTGGGACACCGACCAGTTCCCGACGGACCTGTACGACACCACGTTCGCGATGTGGACCATCCTGAAGGCGGGTGGGTTCAAGACCGGCGGGCTGAACTTCGACGCCAAGCTCCGCCGACAGTCGATCGATCCGGTCGACCTGTTCCACGCCCACATCGGCGGGATGGACGCCTTCGCCCGCGGCCTGCAGATCGCCGCGAGGATCGTCCGGGAACGGAAGTTCGAGAGGTTCGTCAACGCCCGTTACGCCGGCTGGAACCGCGGCATCGGCCAAAGAATCGAGAAGGGCCGGATCGGCTTCGAACAGCTCGAGGCCTACACGCTCAAGAACGGCGAACCCAAGATCCAGTCCGGCCGGCAGGAGATGCTCGAGAACATCCTGAACGAGTACATCGTCTAGGCGCACGACGGCCAACGGAGCGACGCTGCGCCGCCCGGCAAGAGGTCCAAGTCAATGAGCGGCTGGGACGAGAGTAGAGCTGCCTACCTGGACTTCATCGCGAAGCTCGATCAGACCTTCACGCCATTCGCCCCTGTTGAGCTCCCGGACTTCTTCGTCGGTCGGCAGAAGGAAGTGAATTCCCTGATTCGTGAGCTGAGCGCCCCAGGGCGGCAGGTGGCGATCTACGGAGACCGGGGTGTCGGCAAGACCTCCTTGGCGCTGCTGTGTTGGTACTTCGCCAAACGTTCGGAGGAGGCGACGTACTTCGTGCGATGCACGAAGGACAGCACCTACCAGTCCGTGTTCTCGGAAGTCCTGCGCCGCGCTGCCGTGACGCACTTGCCGGCAGCCCGGGAGACCGCCAGAACGAAGCGAGCAGGAATCCAGGCCAGAGGAATCTCCCTGGGCGGTTCGCGCGTGGAGAGGATGACCGAGCGGGCCATCAACGGGGCGTACGAGGTTTCGCCCGGGCTCCTTCTGGACGTCTTCAAGGACACGAACGGACTCATCGTCCTGGACGAGTTCGACAGGGTCGAGGACGACGAGACACACGTCAAGGTCGCGGAAAGCTTGAAGCACTTCTCGGACTCGAGAAGCACGACGAAGTTCCTGATCGTAGGGGTTGCCGAGACGCTTTCGCAGTTGTTGCGTAAGCATGAGTCGCTCACGCGCTGCGTGGCCGAGATCAAGCTTGATCGCATGTTCGAGGACGAGTTGAAAGACATCCTCGAGACCGGCTGCCAGCGGCTTGGAATCCGCTTCGATCCCGACGTGGCCCAGAAGATCGTCAGGTTGTCGGATGGGTACGCCCACTACACGCACCTGCTGGCCCGCTACGCGACCCTTGCCGCGGTGGACGAATCGGGTGTGAGCGAAGGCGAACTCGTCATCGGGCAGGGCGCGTATCTCACGGGCCTCCGCGACGCGATCGAAAACGCCGAGCAGCGGCTTCGCGAGACCTACGAGAAGGCGATCATCCCCCTCAAAGGCAAGACACAGCTCTTCCAGTACGCCGTGTGGGCCGTCGCGATGGCTGAAGACGTTGAAGTGCACATCGCCTCGATCGCAGAGCACATCAGCCAGATCTCGGGCGAAACGGCCAAGCCGCAGGGATGCATCTATCATCTCGGAAAGCTCGTCTCGGAAGACCGGGGGCAGATCCTGGTCCGAGTTCGGGAAGGCTACTACAAGTTCAGCGATCCCTTGATGCGCGCCTACGTCAGACTTCAGCTTGAAGCCTACAATATCGTCGAAAGACGGGGACAGATGGAATTCGCGTTCATGAAGGCCGGACGAGCGGCTTCTCCTCGAGGGTGGGCACCCCCTCGCGAGGTCTGAGTCGCCTCAGCGGCAATGGAGGTCACCGGAACATCGTGGGTGCATCTGCATGATGAAGATCGCGACCTGGAACGTCAATTCGATCCGCGCGCGTCATGAGCGGCTGCTGGCGTGGCTGGGCAAACACGCGCCCGACGTGCTATGCCTGCAGGAGCTGAAGGTCACCGACGACGCATTTCCGGGCGACGCGATCCAACAGGTCGGCTACCACGCCGTCGTGCACGGGCAGAAGACGTACAACGGCGTGGCGATCCTCAGCCGAGCCGAACCGGCCGACGTCGAGCGCGGCATGGACGATGACGTCGACGATCCGCAGGCGCGGTTGGTGTCCGCGGTGATCGGCGGGGTCCGCGTGATCTCGGCGTACGTCCCCAACGGCCAAGCGGTCGGCTCGGACAAGTACGCCTACAAGCTCGACTGGTTGCGGCGCCTACGTGACCACCTCAACCATCGCTTCTCCCCGTCGGACCCTCTGGTGTTGTGCGGCGACCTCAACGTCGCGCCCGACGACGACGACGTTGCCCACCCGGACGCCTGGGCCGACAGCGTCCTGTGCCACCCGGACGTCCGCGACGCCCTGGCCGTCATCTGCGACTGGGGCCTGACCGACGTGTTCCGCCAGCATCACCCCGAAGGCGGCCTCTACTCGTGGTGGGACTATCGCCGGCTGGCGTTCCCCAAGAACGACGGCCTGCGACTCGACCACATCGTCGCCACCGAGACGATGGCGAAGCGCTGCACCGCCGCCGAGATCGACCGCGACGAGCGCAAGGGCAGCAAGCCGTCCGACCATGCGCCGGTCATTGCCACCTTTGGCGACTGAGCCTATCATCCCCTCGACACACGCGCGAACCGTGGAGCACAGCGTCCCTATACCATGATGCTGGCATCGAGGCGCCGAAGCGAGGGAGACACCAGATGATTGCAGCGGGACTGGGGCTCTGCCGATCCATCCTTCCGGGCTTGCTGGTGGTTGTCTGGGTCGGCACCATCCTGGCGGCTGACGTTCGTGCGGAGGAGACGACCACCGGCGTTGGCGCCGTACTGCCCGCCAAGCCGCCCTACGCCAAGTTGGCCGCCAAGCACCTCGATACGCTCATCGCCAAGGGCACGGACCGCTACGGGCGGAAGCATGTCCCGATCTGGGTGCTCAACCTGGACCTCGACTCGCTCAACTGCTTCATGCGGTATCACGACGGGCTCGAGCGGACGTACGAATCGCGGATGGGACAGGGCCACCTGAGCTACAGCAGCTGGACGCCGTGGGGCGTCGGGCACCGGGCCATCCGGATCTCGCAGCGACCCGCGGGATGCTCCAACCTCTATGTGGACCAGCCCACCCTCCGGGCCGCGACGTTGATAGACGCCCTCAGCGGCACGCCGACCTACCGGCCCGCGATCGAGGCGTACGTTCGATACGTGCTCAAGCACTTCATCGATCCGCGGAACGGGCTGATCCGCTGGGGCGTGCACGTGTCGTACGAGGTGTTCCACGAGCGATTCAACTACGAAGACGGCGACCATCACGAGCTGCTCGTGATCTTGCCCATGTGGTCGGCGCTCTACGACATCGAGCCCAAGACCATGCATCAGTATCTGGAGAAGTACTGGTACTGGCATACCGACCCCAAGACGGGACAGATCGATCGGCACAACACCCGCGGGCGAGGACTCGGCTTCGCGATGGCCGCCGGCGAAATCATCCTGGCGTGCGCATTTATGCACACCAAGCAGCCCGACGGCCCGTGGCTCGATCGCGCCCTGCAAGTCGCCAAGGCGCACTGGGATCCGCGGAACACCGAGACCAACCTCTTCCCCAATCGCGCCTACGGAAGTGACAAGCGGTTCGACCGACTGACAGCCGACACGTCCATTCCCGGCTGTTGGTGCTCGCGGGTTCTGATGGCCGGGCGGCTGACCGGATCCAAGGAGCTGACCGAGATGGCGCGGCAGTCGCTGCTGGCCTGGGCTCGCTTCGGCTGGGACGACCAGGCGGGCAAGCCTTGGAGCATGCTCCAACCCGACGGCAAGCCGGTCGACAAAGAACGACTGAAGGGAACCGCCTACGCCAAACAGGCCGCCTACGGCCACTGGAACTTCTGGAAGGACTACGCCTACGGATTCGAGATGCCGTTCCAGACGCTGATGGCCTTCGCGATGGCTGCGAAATGGACGGGCGATCCAGAACTGGCCCACCACACCCAGCGCCTGGCGGATTGTTACCGGACGCTGCTGCCCGCCAACGGCGATCAGGGCACGTTCGCGGCCAACTACGGGCGGCTGATCTCGTTCTTCCTGGTGACCGAACAGATCACAGGCGACGCAGCCTACCGCAAGACGGCCCAGCGAATCGCCGACGAGGCCGTCGGACACCTCTGGGCGGGCAGGATGTTCCGCGGGTTCAAAGATCGGACCCACTACACCGCCCTCGAAGGCGCGGGGCAGTTGATGCAGGGCCTCGTCGAGCTGGAGGCCGATCCCAAGAAGCTCACCGCCCTCCGCGACAAGGACCTGTTTCTCTGGAACTTCTGAGGCCCAGCGCCTCGTCCGTTCAACCCCAGCCAACTGAGGGATTTCCCGCCTCAACCCATGCCCCGACCCCCCGGCGCGGCCGACACGCGTGGGATATGGACAGGGAGGCGGACCATTATCGGGCCGTCAGCGTGCCCCGCCCTTTCGAGCGTGGTACGGCCGGCGCTTAAATAAAATTCAATTTGACTTTCGATTTCTTCATGCCATAATGCAAGTAGACTTGAACAAAGTGAACGGGGTCACGACCCATGGCTGGCGAAACGACGGATGTGAAGCAATGGCTGGACTTTCTGGAGGACGAAGATCTCGCATTCATCAAGCGGTTCGTACTGGCCTCGGGCTCGCTCAAGGAGCTGGCCAAGGCCTACGGGATCTCGTACCCGACGGTTCGGCTCCGGTTGGATCGGCTGATCGAGAAGATCAAGCTCGTGGACAGTCAGGAAATCACCAGCGAGTTCGAACGAATCCTGCGCGTTCAATTCGCCGAAGGGAAAGTTGACGTGGGCACGGTCAAGGTCTTGCTGGCCGCGCATCAGCGGGAACTGGAGAACCATCACGATGAGACAGATGGTCTTTCTTAGCCTGGTCTTGGGAGCAACGACGGCGTTCGCGGAGGAGGTCCTGCGCGAGATCCCGTGGCAGCGGGCGCTGGCGAGCGGCGAGCTGGTCGAGCACCAAGAGGGACTGGCGGAGGTCGAGGTGTCCGGCGACGAGCTGGTCATCCGGAAGGTGAGCTCGGAACCGGCGACGGTGAAGCTGCTGGCGTTGCGTGATCTGGGGATCACGGGCACGCGCTACGCGATCAAAGGCCGAGTTCGCTACGAGGACGTGGCGGGGGAAGGCTGCCTGGAGATGTGGAGCTGCTTCGGGGGCAACGAGAGGTACTTCAGCAAGACGCTGCTCGACTCCGGACCGATGCAGAAGCTCGAAGGGTCGTCCGACTGGCGTCCGTTTGTGCTGCCGTTCTATATCAGAAACGAGCACGCCACCCCGGAACGGCTGGAGATGAACGTCTTGCTCCCGGGTCACGGGACGGTCTGGCTCGGCCCGCTTCGTCTGGTCGAGTTCGGGGCCATGGAGGATCCGATGGCGGCGCCTGGCCAGTGGTGGGGGGAGCGGATGGGCGGCCTGATCGGCGGGGTGTTGGGGACACTTCTGGGATGCATGGGGGGGATGATCGGCCTGCTGACCTCCAGAGGGCAGGCACGTTCCGTAACGTTCGCGATGCTCCGAGCGATGCAGATCATCGGTGTGGTGGGGCTGGTTGCGGGCGTCGTGGCCGTGATTATGTCGCAGCCCTATGCGGTCTGGTACCCGATGATCCTGGTCGGCATCATCTGCCCGGTCTTGGGCACAGGGCTGACCAGGACCATCCGCAAGCGTTACGACGAGGTCGAACTCCGCAAGATGGCGGCGATGGACGCCGTCTGAGACGTGCCAACAACGTGGCCCACCGGGTGCGGTACAAGAGAGCCGACCCGAGCGCCAAGAGTGAGAGGAGAGAACGCATGAAACCGCAGATCTTTCGTTTACGTCTTCTGTTCGTTTGCAGCGTCGTCGCGGTGATGCTGGCGTTGCCGGCTCGCGTCGAATCGGCCCGCAGAGCGTCGACATCGGACCGACAGGCCCGGTCGGGCAACCGTGTGGTGCTCGAGAACGGGGTCACCGTCCTGGTGTATCCGGTGAAGGGTGTCAAACAGGTTGCCGTCGAGACCCTGTACCGCGTCGGATTCTTCCACGAGCCGAAGGCGATGACCCAGATCAGCCACCTCATCGAGCACCTCGTCTGTCAGTGTCCGACGAAGCGCTACGAGGCCTACGAATCGCTTGGCCTGCTGAACCAGAGCGGGATGGCTAACGCCGAGACGCTTGCGGACTTCACCCACTACGACTACGTGGTTTCCGCGGAGAAGCTGGAGCTGGCGCTGAAGATCGAGGCCGAGCGATTGTCCAGCCTGCGTATCGAGCCGGAGGTGATCCGCCAGGAAATCCCCAAGTGTTACCGCGAGACCGACATGGTCGAGGCCAATCCGCGCGCCGGCATGCTCAAGCACGCGTTCATGGTGTTCAGTCAGGCCTGGCGCCACGGGATGGACGCGGCACTCGTGCGGGGCGGACTCGCCGAAGTGCCGATTGGCGAGTTGAGGCGGTTTCACGAGGCGTATTACCGACCGGGCAACCTCGTCGTCGTGCTTGTCGGTGGCATCGATCGCAAGGAAGGCCTGCGGTTGGTCAAGAAATACCTGGGGAGCATCGCAGAGGGCGAGACGTCGACGCAGGAGTCCCCCGACTGGGCCGGAATCCCCAAGCGGACCCGCGTTCGTTGGGACAGTAGCGTTCGTGCGATGTGCATCGGTTACGCGCCGCCGAAGACCCTTTCAGACCGAGTCCTGCTGAGTCTTTGGGGCAACCTGCTGATGCAGAAGCTGATGAATGATGCCCAGATCAAGAAGTCGGCGGCGATGGTCTGTACGTCCAACCAGACTTGGAGCGTGGGGGTCCTGCCGTTCTTCGTCTACGCGGCGGCCAAGCCCGGTGCGGACCTCGACGAGCTCGAGCGCGCGGTGGCTGGGCGCTTCGAGCGCATCGTCGCCGCCAAACCGACCCCTGCCGAGACGATGCAGATTCGGATGATGGCAAACGCCTTGGCTCAGCCGCCTGTGCTCACGCGGGAGGCGGTCCGTCAGCAGGCGGGCATCCTCGCTCCGCGGGTCGGTGTGGACCCAGGCAAGGCCGAAGGCATGATCCTGGGCAACTGCGCCATCCAAGCGGGGCTGCGCGAGCTCATGCTGGGTGCGGACGGCGCCCGCTGCGTGCGGCGGATCCAGCAGCTCGACGCAGACAAGCTGCATCGCGTCCTGGCGCGCCATCTGGATACCAAGGGACGGTTCATCACCGTCGTGACCCCCAAGGAAGACGGGAAGGCTTCGGCGAAAGGCCGTCGCCGTTCCTGAACCCACCCCCTGTCCCCGCCGGACACCTGAAGCCAATGATGTCCCATCGGGATCATACCTGTCTTTGCGCGGCGGGGACGGCCCCAGCAGCCGATACCGCGAGACCCCACCGTTGCCGCCCGTTTCAGGAACCGGCGCTGGTCCGTTCGCTCGTCGCGGTCCCTCGACGTGTTCTTCGATCCCCCGTCCAGCGCACGGAACCAGATTCTATCCCCCCGTGAGGCAACGCCGAGGTTCGGGCCCGACGCAGCGCCGGCGCCCGTACCCCTGGCACGGCCCTCGGTTTGCAGGTACGTTGGTGCGCGGCGACACATCGCCAGCCGCTACGTCCAGACCGTGTCTGCCCGGAACGACCCCCGCCACGGGGCAGGCCGGCTGGAAACGCTCGGGGTCTCTGAGAGGATCACCAATGACCGACGATTGGCTACAAGGAAAGACCGCCCTGGTCACCGGCTCGAGCCGCGGGCTCGGGGCGGGGATCGTCAAGGTGCTGGCCGAGTACGGCGCCGACGTGATCGTCCACCACCGCGACAGCCTCGATCGGGCGCAGGGCGTCGTCGCCGACATCGAGGCCGCGGGCGGTCGGGCCACGATCGCTCAGGCGGATCTGACCGATCCGGACCAGGTCCAGCAGATGTTCGACGCCCTCCGCCGCGACGTCGGGCCGATCGACGTCCTCGTCAACAACGCCGGCACGTCGCAGCCCAAGGACATCTTCGAGATCTCGCTGGCCGACTGGCAGCGGATGATGGCCGTCAATCTCACCAGCGCGTTTCTCTGCTCGCAGGCCGTCGCGGCCGACATGCGGTCGCGGAACTGGGGGCGGATCCTCATGATCAGCTCGGCCGTCGCGCGGCAGGGCGCCCTGTTCGGCCACGTCCACTACGCCGCCACCAAGTCCGGCATGATCGGGTTCGCCAAGACGCTCGCCCGCACGCTCGCCCCGCACCGCGTCACCGTCAACACGCTGGGCGTCGGCACGGTCGACACCGAACTGCTCCACCAGACGCTCACCGACGAGCAGATCCAGGTCGCCTACAGCCGGATCCCCCTGCAACGCTTCTGTCAGCCCAGCGAGGTGGGTCACCTCTGCGCATTCCTCGCGAGCGACCGCGCCGCCTACATCACCGGCGCGATGGTCGACATCAACGGGGGAATGGTGATGGACGGATAAGCAAGGTAGGGCGGGTTCCACCCGCCTCTCATAGGGGAGCCACGGATGGCGGGTGGAACCCGCCCTACTCCGCGACCTTGCGCGCGCCCGACGCACGGCGGGTCGGCGATGACCCGCCGTATACGGCCCTCTCCGTCGCGCCTCTCTATCCCCACCGCCGCCGGAGCAACGCCAGCCCACCGAGGGCGAGCAGCCCCATCGTGCCCGGCTCAGGGACCCGCGCGACGCGGAACCCCCTGTCCATCCCGACTTGCAGCACACCGTCGCAGTTGCGGGCCCCGGCGTGGAGGCCCCAGTGGACGTTGGGCCACCCGCCGCCGCGGTAGACACGCCCGTACGTCCCCTCCCGCGTCTCGGTCCATTCCTGCACGTTACCGCTCTGGTCGTACGTTCGGTACGCGCTGAAGCTCCACTCAAACTCGCCGACCTCGGTCCGGTAGTACGGAGCGCCGATCGTATACTCAACAGGATAGTTGACGTAGAAGTTCGCGTTGTTGCCCTCGTCCGGAACGGTCACCTGATTGCTTGGCGGGGTGTCTGACAGGGTCGCGTAGTCATAGTACCCCGCGATGTTCCCCCCGCCCTTATAGTAGGCGGCCTTGTACCATTCGTCCTCGGTGGGCAGGACCCACACGGCGTCCGGCTTTCGCGTCGCGGCATCGACGGCGGGCGACGTCACCGCGCCGTTGAGGACGTACGACCCATCCTCCGTCAGAGCGGCATCGAAGTTCGGGTCGCCGGTCAACGTCCCGATCGGCTGCCCGTTGGTCATCCAGTTACAGAACCGCACCGCGTCGCCCCAGTTGACGAGGTTCATCGGGCGCTCTGACCAGTCCCCGTCGATCGCGTACGTGTAGCTGCCCCAAGAGCCGCTCCGCCGGATCTTGGGCCCCTTGTCGTTGGTCCACATGTACGTCTCGTAGAGCGTGTAGTAGTCCGCGGCCGCCACGGCGTTCAGGAACTCGCAGTACTGACCGGCTGTCACTTCGTACGTGCCGATCTCATACACGTAGTCCACGGCGCCGCAGACGCGGGTGGAGCCGTGTCCATACACGTCCGCTCCTTCCCCTGATACCTCGCCGACGTTGCACGGGTCCATGACGACCACCGTGCTCATCTGCAGGCCGAAAGCCGCTGAGGCCATCGCCGCAAGAAGCAGTCCCGTCGCCTTGATCACATCCGTTCGTCCTATCATCGGCTCACCCTTTCCTGCCCCCCCCGATGTCTTGATCCGGCGTTGGCTTGCGAAGGTCTCTTTCGGGCACCTTCGCGCCCCCCGGCGCTATCCCCGCCGCCGTCGCAGCAGGGCGACCGCGCCGAGGGCCATCAGCGAGACGGCGGTGGGCTCCGGCACGATCTCGAACTCGACCAGGTTGTAGTGACCATGCCCGGTGTCGCTCGAGGTATTGGAGCCCCACTGCACATACTGGAAGCCCCGGTCCCGGTCATAGCCAAGGTCGCTGGCCTCCAGCCCCCCATCCACGTAGAAGTCGGCCAATCCGTCGGCGGGGTCACACACCAGCTCGTACAGGTGATAGCCGCTGCCGGGGACGGTGATCGTCCCGCCGCTGCCCACGTCGACGAGGGCGTTCCCCGAGGCGTCAGATCCAAATCTCATCGAGAAGTAGTTGTACGGGTTGCCGGTGGTTTCGTAGACGACGTGGACGGACGCGCCCAGCGTGTCGGGGATGTCCACGACGCGGAGCCTCGTGCGGAGCACCCAGCCGTTGAGCGATGCCTCCTCGCGCTCGGGGTTCGTCAGGTTCTGCTGGAGACAGTAGTAGCCGCCGTTGTCGTCGACCTTCCACGCGGGAAGGGCCTCCGGCGGACTCGTCACGGGGCCCTGAACATACGAGCCCCCCTGAGCGCCGACATACCACCCCTCCGTGAGCGGGTTCGTGTCGCCGACGTGCTGGGCGACGATGCCCACCGCCGACGCCACACCGCTGAAGGTGAAAACAAGCGCCACTGCCCCCAATGTCACAGCCCATCTGCGTCCCATTGCACATTTCCTCCTACAAGAAAGGTCTCCCGTTCCCCCAGTCTCTCCCTTGACCGAATCAGGACGCCCGGGGCCTTCTGCGCGGAGGTTCGCGCGCAGCAATCAAAGACCCTCAGCGCCTGCTCTCTCGGTGCCACTCTGCGAGCGGTCGTGTCTGACCATGTTGGATCTTGAGAGGAAGGCCCCCACCAGAACGGACGGGGTGAACCCTCTCCCTCCTACTCCGTTCCCTCTGAAAGGGTTAATTCTACCACACAGGGACCCGTAGGAGACAACCAAATTGTGGACTTTGTTTAATAATGATCGCGCCACGAAGAAAAAACGTCCTATTTCTGTGGGTAGCAACGACTTGGGCTTCACACTGATCGCAGATCTGCCGAGCGGCAGGGGGCGACGACGAACTGGCGCGCCTTTGCGCGGTCAGCCGAAATAGACGGACCGGCCTGGCGTTGTTCGTGATAGGGCGTTCTGAGGGGAGTTGAGATATGACACATTACGCTTGTCGAACCATTGGCTGCATAGCGGCTGTTGTTCTGATCGCTGCGGGCTGGATCTCGCCGGCGCTCGCCACGCCGTTGGACGACTACGTGGCCGAGCCGGATGAGGCCTATACCTGGTCGCTCAAGCACACCATTCCCGGGACGGGCTACGAGGGGCATGTCCTGGTGATGGTCTCGCAGACCTGGCGGAGTCGGGAGGAGGTCGATCGCCGACATTGGATCCACTGGGTGATCCTCATCGTCCCGACGACGGTGACCAGCGACACCGCGTTCCTCATGATCGACGGCGGCAACAACGGCGGCGACCCGCCGGAGTCCGTGGACGACACGCTGGCCGGCATCGCCGTGGCGAGCAACACCGTCATCACGCAGGTCAAGATGGTCCCGAGCCAGCCGCTGACGTTCGACGACGAGACCGAGTCGCGGCGGGAGGACGCCCTGATCGCCTACTCCTGGGACAAGTTCCTGACCACCGGCGACGTGACCTGGCCCGCACAACTGCCGATGGCCAAGACCGTCGTGCGAGGGATGGACACGATCCAGGCTTACCTGGCCGACCCCAACTATGTCGATCCACCGATCGGCATCAACCAGTTCGTGGTCGGCGGCGGGTCCAAGCGGGGGTGGACCACGTGGCTGACGGCCGCCGTCGACGACCGCGTCATCGCCATCATGCCCACGGTGATCGACGTCCTCAACGTCGAGACGTCGTTCGAGCATCACCACAATTCCTACGGCTTCTGGACCCCCGCGGTGCACGACTACGTCGAGATGGGCATCATGGACTGGATGGGCACCCAAGAGCTCATCGACCTGATGGACATCGTCGACCCGTACGTCTACCGCGACCGCTTCACGATGCCCAAGTTCCTGATCAACGCGACGGGCGATCAGTTCTTCCATCCGGAATCCTCGCAGTTCTACTGGGACGACCTGATCGGCGAGAAGCATTTGCGCTACGTTCCCAATACGGATCACGCCTTCACCGGCGCGGAGGTCGACGTGGCGTCGTGCTCGCTGGCCTACTACCGTGCGATCCTCAACGGCACGCCGCTGCCGCAGTTCTCCTGGACGTTGGAGGACGACGGCTCGATCCGCGTGGAGACCGTCGACACGCCGACGGCCGTCCGGTTGTGGCAGGCCAGCAACCCGACGGCGCGGGACTTCCGGTTGGAGACGATCGGGGCCGCCTGGACCAGTTCGGACCTGACCGACCAGGGCGGCGGGGTGTACGTCGGCGAGGTGCCCGAGCCGCTGACGGGCTGGACGGCGTTCCTGGTCGAGCTGGAGTTCGACAGCGGGGATCCGACCGCGCCCTACACGTTCAGCACGCAAGTCCGGGTCCTGCCCGAGCCGGCCATCCTGGGCTTGGACGTCGTCAACGAGCCCTGGGGCAGCGTCGAGGTCGACCCGAATCTGCCGAGCTACTACGACCCGAACACGGCCGTGACGCTGACGGCGGTGCCCATCGAGGGGAGAGGTTTCAAGCACTGGCTCATCGATGACCCCAACCACCCCGGCGACGCCAACCACGCCGCGATGGACGCCAACAACCCGATCACGCTCCTGATGGATGACGACCGCAACGTGACGGCCGTCTTCGAGTGCGGCAGCGGCGTGGGCCAGGCGCTCCCCCTGCTGGCAGTTGCGGCCGTCCTCTTCGGACTGGCGGCTCGTTTCATGCGAAGACGGAACTGACCGACGAACACGGGCGTCTCAGGCCCCCCGAACACAGCCACCGGGCACGCCTTCCTCGCACGTTTCAGTCGAGAACGAACGTCACTGATCGAGGGCGGCGCTAGCCCACGTCAATCAGTTCGAAGCGTCCCGCCATTGCCCGCTGGAGTTCAGTCCGGATCGCCGCGTGAGCCGGATCGGCCAGGTTCGGGTCGGCGGCCAGCAGGGCGGCCGCGTCGTCTCGGGCCTGCGTCAGCAGATCGACGTCAGCGATCAGGTCGGCCACCCTCAGGTCGAACCCGTGCTGGCGCTGGCCTCCCATCAGATCCCCCGGCCCGCGGAGCAGCAGGTCTTCCTCGGCGATTCGGAATCCGTCGGTGGTTCGGACCAGCGCGCTCAGCCGCGATCTGGCGGCGTCGCCCGGGTCCTGCGCCATCAGCAGGCAATAGCCCGGGCGGCTGCCGCGGCCGATCCGGCCGCGGAGCTGATGCAGTTGCGACAGGCCGAACCGTTCGGCGTTCTGGACGACCATGACGGTGGCGTTGGGCACGTCGATGCCCACCTCGACCACCGTCGTGGCGCACAGCGCGTCGATCTCGCCCGACGCGAACTGCCGCATGATGCCGTCCTTCTCGTCGGGCCTCATCCGCCCGTGCAGCAGCCCGACCCGACGACCGGGGAACACGTCGGCCCGCAATCGATCCACCTCGACGGTGGCGGCGGCCAGCGGCATCGCCTCGGACTCTTCGACGAGAGGATAGACCACGAAGACCTGCTCTCCCGCGTCGATCCGCTCACGGACGAACGCCCAGGCCTCCTCGGCGTCGGCCGGCGGGACGTACCGCGTGCGGATCGGTTTGCGTCCCGGCGGCAGGGCGTCGATGACCGACACGTCCAGGTCGCCGAAGAGGGTCAACGCCAGCGTCCGGGGAATGGGCGTGGCTGTCATTATCAGATAGTGGGGCCGGCCCTCGGTCGCTTTGCTTCGAATGGTCGCCCGCTGCACGACGCCGAACTTGTGCTGCTCGTCGATGATGACCAGACCCAGCCGATGGAACTCGACGTCGCGCTCCAGGAGCGCCTGCGTGCCGATAACGAGATCCACCTCGCCCTTGCCGACGCGTTCGATCTGCTCGGTCCGGTCGGCCCGCGACAGCCCTCCGACCAGCAGCGCGGTCCGCACCCGGCTGTTGACCAGATAGCGTTCGATGCTGCGGTAGTGCTGCTCGGCGAGGATCTCGGTCGGGGCCATGATGGCGACCTGGTACCGATGGGCCACCGTCAGGAGGGCCGCGTAGAGCGCCACCACCGTCTTGCCCGCCCCGACGTCGCCTTGCAGCAACCGGTTCATCGGGATCGGCCTGGCCAGGTCGGCGACGATCTGGTCGATCGCGCGCCGCTGGGCGGCCGTCAGCTTGAACGGAAACCGCCTGCAGATGCGGCGATTGATCTCGTCGGTGTTGACGATCGGGAATCCACGGACCGACGACCGGGCCAGGCGCCGCTTTCGCAGAATAGCCAGCTGCATCAAGAACAGCTCGTCGTAGGCCAGTCGCCTGCGGGCTACGGTGGCGTCCTCAAGATGGATCGGCTGGTGGGCGCGCTGCAGCGCCGTCCGCCGCAACGGGAGGCTGCGCTTCTGTCGATGCGCATCGCCGAACCATTCCACGACCTGGCCGAGCACGGCGGGCAACATCCGCGACAGCAGCCGTGCGATCTGCGCGCTGGTCAGGCCTTCGGTCGCACGGTAGACGGGCAGGAGTCGCTGTCGTGCGGCGACGGCCTCGTCGTCCTCGTCGCCGATGACTTGGAGGGTCGGGTTGACGAATTGCGGCTTGCCTCTGTAGTCGCCGACCGTGCCGCTGATGCGAATCGTGTCGCCCGGGGCGATCTGCTTGCGCACCCAAGCGGCGTTGAACCAACGAGCCGTACACTGACCCGTCGCGTCCACGACCTTGGCGACGATGGACGGTTGGCGGAATCCGCCGTGCGACCGGACGCTCATGACCCCGCCGATCACGGTGCAGACTTCTCCCAGGACCAGTTCGCCCACGCTGCAGGCCTCCGGTTCGCGCTCGTAGCGAAATGGTAGATGGAGCGCCAGATCCCCCACGGTGTGGATGCCCAGGTTTGCCAACAACGCGGCCCGGTTCGGGCCGACCCCCGAGAGGTACTGCACCGGGCTATCCAAGGTGATGTCCGCCACGGCAGGTGACGAGCCAATGTCCGACTATGGGATAACCAACTTCATGCCCTTACCGATCTGCTGCGGATCGTCGATGCGGCCTCGATTGGCCTGGTAGATCCGCCGCCACTGGCGCTGATCGCCGTAGTATTTCCTGGCCAGCCTGAAAAGCGTCTCGCCCGGTCGGACCACGTGTACCCTCTCGGCCGGCGGCCGGGGGGCGTAGCGGTCCTTCGGCTGGAGCTTGCCCTGCTTGACGGCCAACTCGCCGGCGGGGTAGATCTTGGCCGACGGTTCGGTCGACCGAATGCCCGAATCCACCGTCGGAATCAGGTTCTCGATGGACTCGCTCGGCACGGGTGTAGGCTTCCCGCCACCGAAGGACATCCCGTGGCAGCCCGCCAGGCCTGCAACCCACACGACGACCCCGCAGCGTGCGATTCTTTGTCTGGCGCTTCGCCTCATGAGCCTCTCCTCCCGTTGTCCGCTGCGGCGGGGCCGCTTACGACGTGCCCAGCGCGTCTTGCGGGTCCCATCCAGCCTGCCCGATCAAGGGGACGAACCGACAGGCGATGTTCGGCCGCTCGACGGTCGTCTCGCCCTTGCGTTCGATCACCGTCAGCGTCTGGTAGGTCGCCTCGCCGACGGGCACGACCAGCCGCCCGCCGTCGGCGAGTTGCGCCTGCAGGGCCGGGGGGACCGAGGGCGCCCCGGCCGTGACCATGATCCCGTCGAACGGGCCCTCCTCCGCCCAGCCGACCGTTCCATCGCCGACGCGGAACTCGACGTTGGCAACGCCCATCTCCGCGAGCCGCTCCGCCGCCGTCTCGCTCAGCTCGGCCACGCGCTCGATGCTGTAGATGCGCTGGCTCAGAGCGGCCAGAATCGCCGTCTGATACCCCGTCCCCGTTCCGATCTCCAGGATACGATGATCGGGCTGGATCTCCAGCAACTGCGTCATCAGCCCGACCATGTACGGCTGGGAGATCGTCTGGCCGCACTCGATCGACATCGCCTTGTCTTCATAGGCCGATCCCTGATCGCGCGGCAGCACGAACCGCTCCCGCGGGATCCGACCCATGACGTCCAGCACGCGCTCGTCGTCGACGCCGCGATTCCGCAGCTGCGCCTCAACCATGTGTTGACGGGCGTTCGCGTAGACGTCGTTCGGGCTTGCATCGGTCGGATTGCCCCGTCTCGCGACCATCATGGTGGGACCATTCTAAGCCCACGCGCGCCGGTGTCTACAGGCCACCTCGCATCCCTGCACTGCATATCGAGCCTCGGTTTGAACCGCGGTGATTGACCTTCGCCGCAGCGGGGCGTAGGCTCTCGATCGTCCTCGACGTGCGATCAGGAGAGTGGGACATGCGCGCAGCGCAGACAGCCGTGTGGGTCGCGGTCATTCTCTGTGTGGCGAACGCTCGCGCGGCAAGCAAGGAGACCCCTACCTTGCGCCGGATGAAGTACACGCACCGGTCCTCATCCGAAGCGGTCGTCTGGCAGAAATCCGTCCGCAAGGAGCTGTACAGGATCCTCAAGCTGGACGACCTGCTGGGCCGGAAGATCGACTTTGGACCCGAGACCCTCTCCACCAAGAATGAGCCCGGCTACACGTTGCGGGAGATCGCGATCAACTCGACGCCCGGCCGAAGAATCCGCGTGATCCTGACGACGCCCGACGCCGTCGGCGGGCGCCGTCCTGCCGTCGTCTGCATCCACGGTCACGGGGGGACCCGCCACACCGTCCACGATCGCAAGTCCGCCTACAAGGGGTTCGCCGCGGTGCTGGCGGCGAGAGGCGTGGTTACGATCTCGACCGACGTCGGCCAGCACAAGGTCTACGAGAAGGGCCGACTGCTGATGGGCGAACGGCTGTGGGACGTGATGCGATGTGTCGACTACGTCGCGTCGCTACCCGAGGTGGACGCGTCCCGGATCGGCTGTGCGGGCCTCTCGCTGGGCGGCGAGATGTCGATGTGGCTGGGTGCGATGGACGAGCGGATCGCCGCGACCGTCAGCGCCGGCTTCTTGACCGTCATGGATCAGATGGAGAAGAACCACTGCATGTGCTGGAAGTTCCCCGGGCTGCGGGAGCGTGTCGACTACGCTGACATCTACGCGCTGATCGCGCCGCGTGCGCTGCAGTGTCAGAACGGCCTGAAGGAAGGGCCCACGCAGTTCTACGTCCCCATCGCCCGCAAGGCCCTGGACGAGATCAAGCCCATCTACGCCGACCTCGGCAAGCCCGACCGCCTCGAGCTCGACGTCCACGAAGGGGGCCACGAAATCCACCTGCCGGCCCTGCTGACGTTCTTCAGGGAACACCTGTCAATCCAGTAGGCGCTGTCGGCAAGACGTAAACGTGTTCGGGCCGAACGACCGCCAGGACCTCCGCTCCAATCGCCAGGCCGAGCTCGGCGAACGCCGTGTGCGATAGATGCGCGATCAGACGGACCGGGCCGTCCAGCTCGGCGCGGACGTACGCGCCGCGGTCTTCGATCCCGACGAGCTTGACCGGCTGGGCGGTCTGTTCGCCCGAACCGGCGCAACCTGTGCAGACCAGGCGCAGGTGTTCGGACCGGATCATGATTTTGACTTGCCCCTCGTGGCGTCCGGACGCCTTGAAGGTCACCTCGCCCACCCGCACCGTCGACCGGCCGGCCGCATCGTTTGTGGGGCCCGCCTCCCCGGCGAACACGTTCTCGCAGCGCATGAACCTGGCAACGAATTCGGTCTGCGGCCTGCGGAGCAGCTCGTCGAGGGTGCCGGTTTGCTGGAACTTCCCCTGGTGCAAGATCCCCGCCCGATCGGCCACGGACAGGGCCTCCTCCAAGTTGTGGCTGACGTGGAGGGTCGTTACGTCGAACCGGCGTTGCAGCCGTCGCAGCTCCCCGCAGATGAGATACCGCGTCGCTTCGTCCAGCGTGCTGACCGGCTCGTCGAGCAGGAGCACTTTGGGTTCCATCACCAGCGCCCGCGCCAACGCCACGCGCTGTTTCTCTCCGCCGCTCAGGCCGGTGACGCGCCGGGCCATCAGGTGGCGGATGCCCAACAGATCAGCGACCTCATGGGCGCGCTGACGGGCCTGACGACGGTTGAACCCTCGGGCCCGCAGCCCGAAGCAGATGTTGCCGGCGACGGATCGATGCGGGAACAGCGCGTTGTCTTGTGGCACGTATCCGATACCGCGGTCGCGGGGCTCGAGCCCCGTCACGTCCCGCCCGTCGATGAGGATCCGACCGGCCCGGGCGCGGTTCAGGCCGCAGAGGCACTCCAGCAGGATGGACTTGCCCGACCCGGGCGGCCCCATCAGGACGAAGTACTCCCCGCGCGCGACCTCCAGGTCGATATCGCTCAGGCGGAAATCGCCGATGCTGTATGACAGCCCTTCGGTGCGGATCACAGTCTCACCAGCGCCCGCCCGCCTGCCAGCCGAATGGCCAGCAGGGCGACGAGGGCGAACCCGATCAGCAGCAGCGCGACGGCCAACGCTACCTCGAGGTTGCCCACCGACTGCTCCAGGAAGATCGTCGTACTCAACACCTCGGTGCGACCGCGGAACGAGCCGACGAAGATCATCAACGGACCGAACAGCCCGAACGCCCGCGCCCAGGTCAGGATGCCCCCCGCGACGATGCCGTTCTTCGCCAACGGCAGCGCGATCTTCAGGAAGCTTCCCCACTGCGTACAGCCCAGCGTCAGCGCGACGTTCTCCAGTCGCCGGTCGACCTCGTCGAAGGCCGTCTTCGTCGAGCGGATCGCGAAGCTCGCCGCCACGACGAACTGGCACAGCACGATCCCTTTCGGTTGGAAGACGAACTCCAGCCCCGCGTCCTGAATCCACCGGCCCAAACTCGTCTGCGAGAAGAAGACCAGCAGCGTCAGGCCCGCCACCAGCGGGGGGAAGACGATGGGCAGGTCCACGATCGTGTCGGCCAGGACGCGCCCGGGGAACCGATATCGGCTCAGGGCGTAGCCCATCGGGATCGCGAAGATCAGCGACACCAAAACCGTCACCACGCTGGTCCAAATGCTCATCCACAACGCGTGGCGAATGAAGTCGGACGTCAGCACCGTGACGATCGCCTGCCGGTCGATGTAGAGCACGTCGGCGATGATCAACAGCAGCGCGAACCCGACGAAGGCGGCGAGGAAGAAAAGCGTCACCGCCGCGAGCGCCCGGCTCCGCCCGCCTCGAACCGGACCGCTGCCGTTCGAAGCTGCGCTCACTTATCGCCTCGCTTCTCCGGGCGGATCGACCCGGTAGTGGTGTTTCTTGAAGATGGCCCGGCCGCGGTCGGAAGCGGCGAACGCCATGAACCGACTGGCCAGGTCCTTGTCCTTGGCGAACGCCAGCACGCCCACCGCGACGGTCGAGATGATGTTCTGCTCGGGCGGGATCGGCACTTGCTCACCGTGCTCGGCGTAGTAGGCCGCAATCGCGTCCCAGACGATGACGGCGTCCAGGGATTTCGCCTGGATCTGCATGCCCAGCTCGTTGACCGTCAGCGACTGGAACGTCAGCGTTCGCTCGACGTCGGCCCAGGGGATCTTGTTCTTATCGAAGATCCGCTTGCACTGCCGACCGATGGCACACGCCTTCGCGTCGCCCAGGCCGAGCTTGAGCCCGGGCCGGACCAGATCCCGCAGCCCCGCGATCTTCCTGGGATTGCCCTTCTGGACCAGGATCGTCGGTACGAAGTAGCAGGCAGATTGCTGCGCAACGACGAGCCCTTCCTTGGCGGCTAGGTCGACGTAGTGCTTGTCGCCCGGCATGTAAAGGTCGCCTCGTCGGTGCAATCGGATATTGGACAGAAGCACCTCGCTGCCGGCGTAGTTCGTCTCTATCTTCACGCCGTGCTCTTTGCCGAACGTCTCGGCCAATTCCGCCGCCGGCGGGCGGATGCCGGCCCCGCAGTGAAGGAGCAACGTCTTGGGGGCGGCGCGCGGCGTTGCGCCCTCCTTTCTGTCGCAGCCGACGCATAAGACAGCCACAAACACGCCGGCGAGCATGAAACGAAGACGCTTGACGCTGGGATTCATCGGACAACTCACTTCATGCCGCTTCACTTCACGTAGCCGTGTTTGGCGAAGATCGCGCGTCCTTCCGCCTTGGCGAACGTGATCGCCTGCTTGACCAGCTCGGGATGCTTCGAGTAGCTCAGGCCGATGACGTGAACGCGGATCTCGCTATCGTATTCGTAGGGCGTTTTGACGACCTCCAGGCTGTCCTTGAACGTATTGGCCACGCCGTTCCACATGACCCCCACCTCGATGGTCTGGGTCTTCATCAGCGTGCCGATGTTGCTGTGTCCCTTGGTCAGGCGGTTGCCGACGTTCTTCATCACCGCGTCCTTGATGCCCTTCTTGTCGAGCAGCTTGAAGATCATCTCGCCGCACGTGGAGTACTTCGGGTCCGTCAAGGCGACCTTGAGGCCCGGGCGCGTCAGGTCCTCGATCTTACCGAGCTTCTTGGGATTGCCGGGCTGCACGACCAGGACCGGCGCGACGAAGCCGACATGGGCGTGATCGGCCAGGGCCTTGGCGTCCCGGACGTAGTCGAGGTACGGATCATGGGTGATGAGCACGTCACCTCTCTCGCCGGTCTTGATCAGCGGCAGGAAATCCTCGCTTCCCGCCGAGGTGGTCGCGACGGTGACACCCGTCTCCGCGGTCAGCTTCTGCATCAACTCCTCGGCCGGTCTGACGAACGAGCTGCCGCACAACAGGATCAGTTCAGGCTTCTTGGCCGGCGGCGTTTCCTTCGAGCAGCCCGCACCTACGATCATCCCCGCACACGCCAGAGCCACAGCCATTGATTCGACCCGCACCATTAGATTGTCCTTTCCAGATCACGGCCCCTCGGCGCAAGACCGCAGCAAGGGACCCAGGTTTCGATGCCACTCCTGGCTGGTACCTTCGCGCGGACGGAGGATCTACCTCAACGTGAACTTGACGACCTTGTTCTTCCGATCCGTCAGCCGGGCGCTATAGGCCCAATCGCGGCGGAGGTTCGCGGCCTTCAGCAAGATCGTGTTGACGCCCCGCTTACCCCTGACCTCCGCGACGTTCTGGTCGGCCCGCCAATCCCGATCCTCCTCGCATCGGACCGCCTCGTCGCCGTTGAACCAGCAGTTGAACTGGCGGTCGCTGCCGATCTTGAGCAGCAGGTTCTCGTCCCTGTCGAGGACGACCTGTGCGTAGGCGTAGGCGGCTGCGCCGTCCGGCGTGCCATACGCCGCCGCGATCCTGACCTTTGGCGCCTCGCTCGTAAACGGTTGCCACTTAACCGTCCTGGTGCCGACCTTGTACGTGCGGCCGAGATCGACGGTTGGCTCGCCCACGAACGTCTTGTCCAACGTGTTGGTCTTGGTGTCCCACGGGAACGGCCCGACGAGATGCCACCGCGTCACGTACCCCTGCTTGGCAGCCTCGGCGTCGATCTGAACGCCCAGCCCGTCGAAGCCGCCGACCACTCGTTGTCGGGCGTCCAGGCTTCGTGTCCATTCCATCGCTTGTCTGAGCATCCGGAGGGCCTTGGGCTTGTCGTCGCTGGCGATGTTCGACGCGATGGCCGTGTAGACGCCCGTGGCGGCTGAATGTAGCTCGACAGGCACATCCTGGTAGTTGCGAAGGATCGGCGCGACGTCTTTGCAGTACCCCGCGATCCTGCCCAGCGACTCCGGGCTGCCGATGGCAGCCATTCCCGCCAACGCCGCCACTTTCAGCGGCAAAGAAGAAGCGCCGTCGAAGACCTCGTGATACGCGCGCAAGGCGCCGGCCCGATCCTTCCCGTCGAGCTTGGCCTTGGCCGCGTTCAGAAGCGGCTTGGCCTGGTCCTCTGGTATGGACTTGGCGGCCTTTGGCGTCCGAGCCACCAACTGCGCGACGTCTTCTGCAACGGCCTCGATGTAGTTGATGACCGGTGCCTGGGCGGCGGTGGGCTTCGGCGCCTTGGGGATCAACTCGACCTTCAGGTTGCCGGCGACCTCGACCCCGTTGAAGACCTTGACGACGGCCCGGTCAGGCCCCCCAGCCGCCTTGACGATGTCGAAGCCCTTCAGCACGACCTTGTCCTGCAGCTTGATATCGAATACGCGCTGACCCGTCTTGTCTCCCCGAGGCGCGGCGAACCCCAGACGCAGCGCATACCGCCCGACGCCCACCGACCAGGCATCGTCGACCAGGGGCAGATCGAACTTGACCAGGCCCAGACACCCGGACGTGAAGAGCCAGGGCCTGTCCGCGCCTTCGATGCGCGCCGCACGGTGGTCCTGACAGAAGTAGCCCATGCCGTTCAGGATTCGCGGGTACAGGGCGAGCTTCACGCCGTACCACGCTCGGGGGCGCGGATAGCCGAACCACATCTTGCCCGACGCGTCCTTCTGATCGCCGGGCGCTCCGAAGTTGATGCCCAGGTGCCGGACCGGCGTCTTGGGGCCGTGCGTGATGAACACCCTCCACGGCTGATGCTCCCGGCTGTCGCGGGGCTTCAGCGCGACGGTGCACTTCAGCGGAAAAGAGCACGTGCATCCGGAACTGGCCTCCGGCATCGTCAACAGCCCGTTCGCGGCGATCAGGTTCAGCCAGCAGCCCGGACGGATGCCCCCGAACAGCGTCAGTCCCTTGTCGCTCTTCATGTCGTAGATGGCGCTGCAGTACGAACGGTAGAAGATGCAGTTCGGCGCGGCCGACGTGATTCCGCAGCTGTGTCCCGGGCGGAGGAACTCCCACGGCACGGGCTCGCCGCTGATCGGATGCGGCCGCATCTTGATCTGGCCCGTGCGGAGCTCGCACCCCCGCGGTTCGATGATGATCGTATCGCCCACGATCAGCGGACGGCGGAGGTAGTTGAGCGGCCTGGACCAGTAGACGTCTTGGCTGTGAGTGTCCAGCACGGTGATCCGCCGCCACCTCAGCCTGTTCCCGCCGAACAGCCGAACGTCGTGGTTGCTGAAGTGTCCGAAGAAGACCAGCAGGCCGTCCCGATAGGCCGCCCCCAGCTTGTCGCCCCCGCAGCCCGTCAGGTCGATCGGCTTGGCCCACTTCCGCTTGCCCGTCGCGGCGTCGAGGGCGACCACGAGACGGATATCCTCGATGCCCTTGCCGAGCTTGGCCTCGTCGCCCATCTCGTGGACGCCTCTCTTGATGAGCGCTTGCTTCTCGCTGCGAGCGGCGGCTTTCTGTTCGGCGGTCAGCTCGTTTTCGATCAGGTAGACCGTGCCGTCGGCGATGGTGATCGCGATGTGCGGAATCGCCTTTCCCCGGTAAACCCATCGGTGCTTCCCCGTGGCCGGATCAACGGCGAAGACCGAGTCACTGAGCATCATGCTGCTTGTGACCGCCCCCTTCGGGCTTGACTGACTCCCCCAGTGGGGGAAGCTCGCGATGGTGCGCCACAGCGTCCCGGCCCGCTGCATGTCAGCTCGCGCCAGCCGGTCCGGCACGGGATACTGGGCCTTGTACCGCATCAACGCCGGGACGTACCGCGGCGGGATCTCGTCGATCGGCTTCCACATGCCGTCCTTGACGAGTGCCTTCCAGATCGCCCCGTACTCGTTCGGTAATGGCGTGGCCGCCGACCCGAATAGTGTCTTGTCCGTGCAGGCCACGTATCCCCAGCGGCGCGGTTCGGCTTGCGGTGACGGCGGCAGGTCATAGACGCGCACAGGCTTGCCCGTGGCGGGGTCCAGGCGATGGCACTTGTCCTCGGCGGCCACGAAGAGCGCATCTTTGTTCACCGCCAGGTTTCCCCCATCGACGTCCACGCGGACCCGGACCGCGCCTGCGATTGGCCGCTGCCACAACACCGTGCCGTTATAGGCGTCCACGCCCGTGATTACTTCTTCGCCCTGGATGAAGAACCTTCCATTGATGGCGACCGGTGCTTCCGCCCTGGCGTGTCGCTCGACCATCGACTCGGGGCCTGGCTCGCCGAACCACAGGACGCCGAACGGCGCGTTGACAAGTTGGTCGTCGGAGCACGCGGTGTTGTGCGAACCGCCATAGAGCTGCCGCCACCCGCCCGCGCCCTTCAGCCCGCCGCGAACGGCCCGGACCCAGAAGCCGTCTTCCTGAGACAGGGTCGGCTTACTTATCCCGGCCGTCTTGAGGTAGTCGGTCAGGAGTTTTGACTCGACCTGCCCGGCCGGATCGAGCAACGCCTTGGGCCGGCCGAAGTAGACCGCGCCCCCGAACGGACGGAGGACCCGATACATCTCCCGCGGCGGGAACGACATGTTGCCCGCGGTCAGCATTTCCTCCGAGACGATCAGGTTGGCGAAGTAGTCCGGCAGCATCGACAGGTCCCACGGCTCCACGACGATCCGCGTGCCCAGCATGCCGGCTGCGTCTAGATGCTTCCGTGCCTGCTGGACCTTCTCAAGGTCTCGCTCCAGGCCGATGAGTTTCAGCTCCGTCTGCCTGGCCAGCTCGTAGGCCAGCCGACCCTCGCCACATCCGAGCACGAGGCAGTAGCCCTTCGTCACCCCCGTTTCCCTGATAATCCGCCTCGCCGCCGCCTGGTAGACGTCGGTGAGCTTGTCCTTGGCATAAGGGCTCGGGCTGATGCTGCGCTGGTGAAGTCTGGGCTTGGGCGCGCTTGCCGACGCGAAGCAGTGAATCGTGCCTCGGCCGGTGCTGACGCAGAGGCGACCGTTCGCGAGGGTCAGCCCCTCGGCCCGGCCGTCGGTAGCCCCGCGCCACAGGACATTGCCATCGCCGGCGTCCAGCGCCGTCACGACCCCGTCGCCCCCGACGTACACGACATCGCCCGACTGGACGAGCGAGCATAGATCCTTGCCGACGTGATGCCATCGGTAGACGGCGTGCCTCGCCTTCCGATCCGCCTCGGCCAGGGCGCCGAGCGCTTTGGTTTCCTGGTCGATTCGTTTCTCGAGCGCCTTGCGTTTTTTGGCATCCGCCTTGGCCAGCTGCTTGCGAAGTGACGCCACCGCGCCTTCTCGACGCTTCCTCTCCTTGGCGCGGGCTTGGATTCCCTTGCCCGCCTCGATGTACTTCGCGCGATCGATCGCGTAGACGCCCTTCTCGGTCAGGATGTACGTCGCCTCGGGCGAGACCACCATGTCGATGCCCGGAAACCAGGCGAATGCGTCGCCCTTGCGTTTGCCGGTCCGTTCCTCGTAGGCGATCTTCGCGGGCGTGCCCGAGTGGTCGACCCCGGCGATCAGCTCACCGTGCGACACCAGCGCCCACGACCCACCGGTCTTCCCGCCTGCGTTGCAGACGTAACGAAACTGGCCCGTTTTCCGATCGAACGCGACGGGCATCGCCCGGCCGGCGGGGACGTACAGGTGCTTGTCCGACGCGATCAGGTACCCCTGCGGCGTGATCCCGCCGAACGTGAGTTCGTGGGCCTTGTCGCCGAACGTATCGTTCTTCCAGACGACGCTCCCGTCGTCAGCCTTGACGGCGCAGACGTAGATGCCCTCGTAGGGGAACACCCCCGCTGCGAAGTAGACCACGCCGTCCTCGACCAGCACACTGGTCCGGATCGGCCAGACCGAGATCATCCGACCGTTTCCGATGATCTTTGTGTCGCTGGGGCCCGGACGGTGTTTCCACACGAGCTTGCCGTCGGTGGCGCCCAGACAATAAACGTAGCCGTCGTCCGATCCGGCGTAGACGCGATCTTGCCAGATCGACGGGGCAAACCGGACCGGTCCACCCGTATAGAACGCCCACCGCGTCTCGCCCGTGACGGCGTCGAGGGCGGCGATCGTGTTGTCGACCGATGAGCCGAAGTACACCAGCCCCTTCGCGGCAGTGGTGTAGTAGGCCCGGTCGAAGGCCATCCGGTGCCGCTCCTCCGACGGTCGGGGCCAAGCGGGTTTCGGCGGGTGGGTCGGCTTGACCGTCCAGTGCAGCGACAGGTTCGGACCGATTCGCTCGGCCGACACGCCACTTCGTGCGTTGTCGCCGCGGTGGGTGGGCCAGTCCGCCCCGCTTGCCGGGCTGATCCCCATCGCAAACGCGACCAGGCCAGCCAGGATGGCCAAGCGTGAGTATCCTCTCAGACCAGGCTTCTTCCCATGTCCGGACCGACTGCGGTTCATCGACATGTCTCCTCGAGGGATATGCGGTGTTTGGTGAATGACGTTCCTGTCAAGGGACAGACAGGTTATCATGATGAAGCCGATCGCGCCGCTTTTCAAGGCTCGCCGGTTGCCTGCCTCAGGACGACGGCACCACCCGACCGCTTCTCAGCTGGCAAACACGATCGGCATACTGATCGGCGGACGTGCCGTGGGTGACGACGATGACGGTCCCCCCGCCCTGATGAAACTCGGACAGACGTCCGAACACCTCGGCGGCGTTGTCCGGGTCGAGGTTCCCCGTCGGTTCGTCCGCCAGGATCAGCCGCGGACGGACCACCATGGCGCGGGCCAGCGCGACGCGCTGGCGCTCACCGGCGCTGAGCTCCGCGGGCTTATGCTCTTGCCGCGCCGACATGCCCAGCCACCCCAACAGCTCCCGCGCGTACGTTCGGGCCGAGCCGTCCTTCCCGGCCCCCGCAGTTAGCAGCACGTTCTCGGTCACCGTCAAGTAGGGGACAAGGTGGAACATCTGGAAGACGAAGCCGATGTGCCCGGCGCGGAACGCCGCTCGCTCCCGGTCGCTCATCGCGTAGATGTCCCGGTCGTCGATGAGCATCCGGCCGGCCGTCGGCCTCAACATCGCCCCGATCGTCAGCAAGAGCGTCGTCTTGCCGCTCCCGCTCGGGCCCCGAATCACCACGAATTCGCCGGCGCTGACCTCGAAGCTGACGTCGTCGAGCGCCCGCACCTCCCCGGACCGCCTTCGATAGACCTTGCTGATATTCTCCGCGTAAAGCACGTTCACTCCTGACTCAACGTGACGGCTGGATCCTGCGTGACGGCCACCGTCGTCGGGATGAAGCTCGCCAGCGCCGCGAACGCCGGCGCGCCAATGAGCGAAAGGGCCAGCAAAACGTATCGCGGCTTGATCGCCTTGGCCGTGATCTTGAAGATGTCCGGTCCGTAGACCAACGCCAGCCCCGTCCCCACGGCGAACCCGAGCCCCGCGCCCAACACGCCGACCACCACGGACTTGCCCAGGAACAGCGCGGCGATCTTGCCGGACCCGTGGCCGATCGCGCGCAAGATGCCGATCTCCTGCCGCCGCTCGCGGACGTTGAGCATCGCCAGCAGGCCCACCCACGCGACGCTGACCACCAGCACAAAGGGCATGATGAACGCCAGATACCGCTCGACCATCTGACGCTGTTCCTTGCGGGCTTTGGCGATGGCCTGCATCTGGATCACACGCGCTTCGGGCAGAACGCCTTCGAGCTGCTCCCGAAGCATGGGCAACGGGTCCTGCGCGGATTCTATGCAGACGCAGTTGAGGGCCTTGATCTCGTTGATCTGGCCGGGCAGGTTCACCAGCCCTTGCACGTCTTTCAGATGGCCGTAGACCCGGATGTCGTCGTCGCTGCCGCTCTCCGCCAGGCACCTCGCCACGGTGAACGACTTGCCGAGAATCTCCACGGTCTGGCCCCTCTTCAGGCCCAGGCCCCGCGCTAACTCGAACCCGACGTAGACCGTCCCGGGCTTGATCGTGAAGCTCATGGATGGCTTGCGTTTATCGGGCGCGGATCGCTCCGGCAGGATTCCGGTCAGGATCACCTCCCGATCACGCCAGACGGTCTTCCTTTGCAGTGTGGCCAACAGGTGAGCGTAGTTGAGTCCCCGCGTGGCGGCCAGACGATCCACGTACGCCTCGGGCATCGTCTGGTCGCTGAACCCAGTCGACCAGAACCTGTTCATGTCGGTCTGCTTGGGGATGATCCGCAGGTTCAGACCGATATTCCGCATCAGGCGGGCGGTTTCTTTCCTCGACGCCTCGCTGGCCGTGAAGAAGAACACGAACAGCGTCACCGCCCCCAACACACCGAGCACGCTCAGCAGGAAGTTCACCTTCCGGTGGGCGACCTCCTTGACGATCAGATGAAACGCCGTCATGCCGTCCTCCGATGGGCCCGCAGCATGATAAACACCCCGCCGGCCAGGACCAACAGGACCATGCCCCCCACGATCGACCAGACGACGCTGAGGCCCGAGTCGGCGTCGACCTCGCCGACCCGCTTCTGCAGACCCGATACGGCCTCCGGGCGCGACCTTGTCTGGCCGGACGACGGCTCCGATCTCGGCGGGTCATCCGACTGACGCGTCGTGGCTCCGTGCGTCTCGACGGTACTCAGCTCACGGAGCTGTGACGGGGGCAGCGTCGTCTCGTTCGGGGCGGCCGCGAACTCGATCGTTTGCTCACTATACCCGACCAGCCCGCCCAGGGCCGCGCCGACGTCGCGCCCCGCGGCGGTTGCCCCCGCCGAGAGGATCCGGCTGATCTCCACCTTCACCATCGGGTTCTCGGGATCGAACCCCAGGCTCCTGATGGATTTCGTCTGCACGCTTGGCTCCCATCGAAGCGGCAGCATGACACCGAGCATCCGCTCGCGGTCCAACCCGCACTCGCAGGACCCGCCGATGACCGACAGGAACGGACCGAGCGCGGCCTGTGTGATATTCTTACCATCGAAAAGCGGGCCGATCCACCGCCCTCGGCCGTAGAGCACGGCCGCATGGGGTTCGTCGACCTCGTCGGCGTCCAAGCCGAGCGCCCACAACAGGATCTCTTCTTCTGACAACCGATCCGCCAATACGCGGATCAGACGCGGGGGCTTCTCGGTGGGCTTGGGCATCTGGTGCATTACGTCGGCGATTTCGCCGATGGCGGCCTTGGCCGCCTGTTCGGCCCGTCGGTTCTCGGATGCCTCCTTGCCTTCGACCAGCAGGACCACGCAGTAGGCGTCCGCGAGGTGTTCGACGATCTCCGCCCGCACGGGTGAGGTGACCGTTCTTTCGAGGCACGCCCAGGCCGCTCGCTTTGGGTCCTTGACCTTCGGTGCGCTCAGAACCAATGGCCTGTCCCGAGGCGATACCAGGACGACGGCGGGAAACGCGTCGATCGCCAGCTCGGCGACGTAGGCGACCGAGGGGTGATCCTTCTGCCGATCCACATTGACGACGTCCAACTTGACGTTGCTGTCCATCAGGACAGCGTAGGAGGTCTGCTTGTAGGCCTCGGCCACTTCCTCGGGCGTGTCATCGCGGACCAGCAGATGCAGGCGGTACGGCGGTGCACCAAGGTCGACGTACCCCACGTCCCGGACCGTGTACCTGCACGCCAGGACCGCCGAGGGAACCAGGAGGACCGACCAGGCGCTCATCCAGGCCACGCTCGATCTTACGGCCGTCATCGCTCTCCACGTCCCGGGGCTCGCCGGTGATCGCACTGGGTCCGCCTACATGTCGGTGCCCGAATCCCCCTGTGCTTAGATGGGCGCCGACGGCGATAACGTCTGTGGGCCAGGCAGATGGCCAGGGCGTCGCGACCAGATGCGATTGTACTTGATGCGACGTTCAGTCACTAGTGTTGTGGCGCAAGTGTCCTGGCTCGCCTGATTTGGGGGGTGCTTCCCTAGCGCTGCGGGGCATAGCGGGCGATCAGCGCCTCGGCAGTCCGCAATCCGTCGACGGCGGACGACACGATGCCCCCTGCGTAGCCGGCGCCTTCCCCGATGGGGTAGAGATTGCTCGCAGAGACCGATGTGCGCGTGGCCCGGTCGCGGACGACGCGGACCGGACAGGACGCACGGGTTTCTGGCGCTGCGAGCACGGCGTCTTTGCCGGCGTAGCCCGGCATTCGCTTGTCGAGCACGGCCAGCGCATCGGCCAGGGCATCGGTCAGGTAAGCTGGCAGGATCTCGCGGATATCGCACCATCGTCCCCCGAGCGGATAGCTGAGGTCCATTTTACCATCGCTGCCCCGGACGGCGAGGAAATCACCCGCGCGTTGGACGGGGACGCGGTAGTCCCCACCAGCCGCGTCGAAGGCCGCCCGTTCCCAGTCCTCCAACATCGAGAGGACGCCGAGCGGATCCTCCCCAACGTCATCCGGCCCGATCGTGATGACCAGCCCGCTGTTGCCCGCCGGACCGTTTCGCCGCGATCGGCTCGCGCCGTTCACTGCCACCAGACCGGCCGATTCGTTGCAGGGGACGATCTGCCCGCCGGGGCACATGCAGAAGCCGAACACGTCCCCGCGCGGACCGGCCGCTTGCTTGGCCACGACCTGGTACTCCGCAGCGCCCAACCGCGCATGGCCGGCCGCCGGACCGTACCGCCATCGGTCGATCAGGTCTTGCGGATGTTCGATGCGCACACCCACCTGGAACGGCTTGACCGACAGCGTCACGCCGGACGCCACCAGCGACCGAAACGTGTCCCGCGCGCTGTGTCCGATCCCCAGCAACACCGGCACCGCGGGTCCGGACGCGTCGGCGGAACGACTTCCCAGGGATAGGATCGATCCGCCACCGTCGCGCAACGCGACGAGCTGACCGTCGTCCAGCTCGAACCCGTCCACGTGTCGACCAAACTGGACCTCCCCCCCCAACCGCTCGATCCGTTGACGAATGCGACGACAGATCGCGGGCAATCGGTCGCTGCCGACGTGCGGCCGCGAGCTGATCAGGATGTCGGGGTCCGCCCCATGCTGGTAGAGCGTCTGCAGGACCCGCGTTACGCGGGGATCGTTGATCCGGGTCCGCAGTTTCCCGTCGCTGTAACATCCGGCGCCCCCCTCGCCGAACAGGAGATTTGACTCGGGATCGAAGTCTCGCTCCCGCCAGAATCGTTTCAGTACGTCGACGTGTCGTTGACGGATGGGCTGGCCGCGCTCCAGGACGATCGGTCGATACCCGTGCTCAGCCAGCAGCAGCGCCGCGAACATCCCCGCCGGACCGAACCCGATCACGATTGGCCGGTCCGGCATGGGTTCTGTGCCAATCGCCAAACAGAGCGGGGGCTGCGGCGCGACGGCGGCGACGTCGGCGCGATGCAGCCTCCGGGCGAGGCGCCGCTCGAGCTGGACCGAATCGAGGGACAGCTCGACGTTGTACATCAATCGCACGCGGCCGGCCCGGGCGTCGACGGCCCGACGGACGACGCCCCAGAACGTGATCGCGTCCGTGGGCAGCTTCAACCGACGCGCCGCGCGGGCCGGAAGAACGTCCTCCGACTCGGACAGATCCAGCGCGATATTCCGGAGCAACAGCGGCATAGGCCAACGACCTTCGAAGAGGTCCGCGATGGATGTGAGGCGACAGCGGATCGCAGCTGCCTACGAGACCGCCTACGCCCAGAAGTGTACCCGATCGACGGCGCGTTAGCCGCCGGGATTGCCAGGCTGGACGATGGCGATGAGGCGTTCCAGCATGTCGCCGACCTGCCGACGACGTTCGAAGATGACCTCCGGTCGCTTGGTGTAGTCCGTTAGGGTTCGCGAGATCGTCTCGGGCACGACGCACAACGCTTCCGCTTCCCGGATCAGCTCGGCTGCGGGGCGCTTGTCCGGCGGGAGGGCCTTCGCCCGTTCGACCCACCGCGAGAGCATCGCCAGGTACTCGTAGTCCTCGATCCCGTCGCGGATCACCTCGAGGCGGATGCCGGCGTAGGGCGTGAAGTCCGGTCCGGGGTAGACCAGCAAGCCATCGCCGTTGGTCTTGAACTTGGTATGGGTGCCGTGGTCCTTGGAGCGGAGTCGGACGTCCGGGAAGACCTTCGCGTCCTTGCCCTTGACCGTCCCAGGGGTGGGCAGGCCCTCCCACCAGCAGACGCACCAGTACAGCACGCCCGTCGCACCGTGTTGCCGCGCCTGCCAGAAGACCATGCGATGGTCGATGGCCGGCTGGTCGATGAAGAAGTTCGCGTACGGCGGCTTGGGGCTGCAACAGACGTACGTCCACAACGTGTCGCCGGCCTTGACCCGGTTCGGATAGAAGGGGTGGGCCAGACTCGGCGTGAGCGGGCACCAGATATCGACCACCCCGACCAGCTCGTCCGGGTTGCGGTGGTTGATGGTCTGCATGATAGGCGTATTGGGGGCCACCTTGCGGATTTGGGTGTAGGCCTGTCTGAGGAACGGATAGTACTTGGGCGGCGGTTCGTCGTAGCCATAGACGTACGCCTTAGGCGGCAGGCCTTGTCGCTTCCACGCATCGACGTGGGCCTTGACGACGGCGGCTGCGATGTTCGGGTCAGATGCCGAGCCAGGCTTGCCGAGATTTGGCCCGCTCGGCAGGCGGAACTTGCAGAACGAATAGGGGGCGAAGTACTTGCTCGCCAGCGGGGTCAGCAGGCTTTTCAGTTGGCTCATGTCGACCTTGAGATCGTGTCCCTCACCGGTTCGTTTGACGTATTCACTGCCGATGTTCTTCGGCGATAGCCGTCGCTTGCCGAGAAACGCGCACCAGCGGGCGTAGTCCTCGACGGACATGACCTTTCGATAGGGCTTGTTGCCGTAGTAACCCTTCGACAGCACCCAGGCGTATAGCCCGAACGCCGTCGAGAGCGTGCCCGGTCTGGGCAGCCGGAACGTTCGCACGCGGAGCTCGACGGGGACCGAGACGGATCGCTTGGCGTGACGGAGCGTGACGCGGCCCTTGTACGTCCCGGGCTTGGCGTCGGGCGGTACGTCGACGGAGAACCAGATCGGCTGACGCTCATCTTCGGCGACGTTGATGGGCCCGGGCGGGAGTAGCGGGTCCGGCCACCAACCGACGTATTCGGTTGCGTAGCAGGGCTTGGTGGTCTCGATGTAATCGACGCGGTTCCAGCGAAGCGGCAGGGGCTTGCCCGGACCCGTCAACGGCTTGGCCTCGACGGTGACGCCCTTCAGTGCACTGCCCTTTGGGATGAGCACGAGCTGGAAGCATTCGGTTTCATCTCGGGCGGCCTCGAGCTTCACGCGGCGGGTCATCAGTCCGTCGAGGACGGGACCGGTTCGTCGAACCTTGTGCATCGAATGCGTGATCAGGACGCGGAACGCACCGGTCTTGTCCGCGCCGCCCACCGTGTAGACGCCGGCCAGGGCGGCGGATCGGGCCCCGGCGATGGTGCCAGACAGGTCCGCCACCAACGCCTTGACGTCCTCCCATTCGACGCCAGGTGGTCGCTGGTTGCCGGCGGCGATCCAGCGGAGCATCGCGACGCTGATCTTGGCCTTGCCCAGGATCCGCGCAGCGTCGGCGACCGCCCGGTCAGGGAAGCCGGCGGCGCGGATTTCCTCGAGCATGTGAATCCGTTCGCGATCCTTCTGGTCGGCGAGCCGGCGGAGGCTCGCGCGGTAGAAGCGCTCCAGGTTTGGTTCGAGCTTGACGCGCCCGAACCGCGACGGATTGTGAAAGCCGCCCAACGACCACGTGACCGTCTCGCCTCGGACCCGGTCGTTGCGGGCCAAGTTGATGCCCCACTCCGTGCCCACGTGCAGGTCGATCCCGAGGGGGTCGTAGGGAATCGCCAGCTCGATGGTCCAGGCGTCTGGCCCGCGTCGGGTCGCGGCGCGCGCGCCAGACTGCCAGGCACCGGCCGACCCTCGCGTGTCTCGGACGGCGCCCAAGCAGTTCACGGCGATCTGGTTGTAGGTTCCCCGGGTGCGGTGGGGCGTGATGAAGACCTCGATGCTGTCGTCGAGCCACGTGTCGCCGTCGTGCTGGGTGGCTTTGGCCCGCAGCGTCGCGCCGGACGCGTGCTGACAGCGAAAGGCAACGTACAGGTGCCGATCATCATAGGCCAGCCACGCGCGGGTCTTGGCCGCTGCGAGCTTCGCGCCCGTGTGGACGCAGAACCGGTCGATCGCCCGGCGGTCGTCCCAGCAGGCGTCCGACAGATCGCCGTCCACCGTCGGCGTGGCCCGAACCGCCGTCGTCTTCGGTGTGCCGATGACGGCCAGGTCGTCGTACCAGGTCTTGCCGCCGTCGCCGGCGTAGGCGGCGAAGCCCATCCGTACGGCGCCCTGCGGCACGGACACTTCCTTTCGAAGGTGCGTCCAATCCTCGGCCTTCGCCAAGCCCCGCACGGACGTAAAGCCCAGATGACCGCCGTGCGCATCGTAGAAGTGCAGGCCGAATCCCCGAGGCCAGACCCCCTGCGTCTTGACGTAGCCCGAAACGATCAGCGCCAGCTCCCCCTGACAGGAGATCCCGTACCTGTTCCACTGAATGCCGGCCTTGCCGGGCGGATGGGGCTTGACGCTGACGATCAGCCCGCTGGCCTTGCCCGTGTGGGCGACACTGGTGTCGCGGAGATGGCGGTTGCCAGGCTGGGGCTTGGCGGGGTGGCGATTCCAGACGGCGGGCAGCTCGTCGCCTTCCTCAAAGCCGCCGTTCGGAATCAGGTTGCAGGGGGCGGCGACCTCCGCGGCAATTGGCTGGGACAATGCCCATGGAGACGTGTAGCAGACGACAAGGATGGACAGACAGATCAGTCGCTCTCTTGACCGGTACCGCAGGCTTGATGGCACGGTGCATCCCTCCTGAAAGCTGCGTAGGGTTACGCGCGCCGAACAGGTTACCGGCTGATAGGATGGCGAGTCCACACGAAACAATCTGGCTTGCGAGGTACGACCTGGCAGCTTGGCCCGGTTTCCGCGTAGTATCTGTGCGAGACATGTGTCCTCGGCCAGCAGGCGGAACGCACCAGATGCGAGGTCTAACCATGAGCGATCCCAGCGCGAACGCGACCCCGGACGGCGTGCATCAGATGGTGCTACGCGACCAGATGGCGCCGAGCGCGCGCAAGCTCCGCGACGCCTACGCCCGCGTGCCCGATGCGCCGCTGTTTCAGCGCGAGTTCGGCTACTACAGCCTGGAACGATGGATGGAACAGGGCATGCCCATAGAAGAACCGCTCGAGGAGCTGTTCGGGTTCGACCCACTGGGCAACCACAGCCTGGATCAGCTCGGCTGGTGCGAGGCGCCGTTCGCGCCCGCCTTCGAGGAGAAGATCGTCGAGGACCGCGGGGACTACGAGGTCGTCCAGGACGTCGCCGGGCGGCACGTGCTGTGCTTCAAGGGACGGCGGATAGGATTCATGCCCGAGTACCTCGATCACCCCGTCAAGGACATGACCACGTGGCAGGAACACTGCAAGTGGCGGATGGATCCGACGACGGCGTCGCGCTACGCCGATCTGGACGCCCGAATGAAGACCGCGCGGTCGCTGGCCGCTCGGGGCCTGATGATCAGCCAGAACCTGATCGGCGGGTACATGTACCTGCGGAGCCTGATGGGGCCGGAGGACGTGCTCTACATGGTCTACGACGCGCCGGAGCTCATCCACGATTGCATGCGGACCTGGATCGAGCTGGCGGACGCCGTCATCGCCAGGCACCAGGAGCACGTGACGCTCGACGAGGTCTTCCTGGCGGAGGACATCTGCTACAACCGTGGTCCGCTGATCTCACCGGACATGATGCGGGAGTTCCTCTTTCCCTACTACCAGCAGCTCATCGACAACGTCCGGCGCCGCCAGCTCGACCGCGACCGCCACGTGTACCTCCACGTCGACACGGACGGGTGGGCGGGGTCGGTGATCCCGGTCTATCAGGAGATCGGGATGGACGTCATGAGCCCGTTCGAGGTGGCCAGCGGCTGCGACGTCGTCGCGCTGGGCAAGGAGCACCCGGGCCTGGCGATCTTCGGGGGGATCGACAAGCGAATCCTGGCCAAGGGCGTCGAGGCCATCGACCGGCACGTCGATGCGATTCTGCCCGCCATGCGGAAGCGTGGCGGGTACATCCCCACGTGCGACCACGGCGTTCCCGAGGAGGTCAGCTACACGGACTACGTTCACTTCCGCAAGCGCTGCCGCGAGTTCGCCGAGTAATCACAGCGAAAGAAGATACGCGACCAGATCGCCGAGCTGCTCCTTGGACAGATGCGACGTTGCGCCGTGACGGTCGCCCTTGTTGAACTTCGTCAGGACCTCGTGGAGCGTGACGGCGCCGCCGTCGTGCAGGTACGGGCCGGTTCGCCACACCTCGACGAGCGTCGGCGTGTCGAACGCCGACACGCGGTCGAGCGATTGGCGCGTGCCGACGTCATATAGCTTCAGATCGGTCAGCAATCCGGGCGGATGACAGGTCGCGCACTTGGTTTTCGGGTCGGCGAAGATGGCCTGGCCTCGCTTGGCCTGCGCGGTCAGGTTTCCATCCGGGGCCCGGTATGGACTCACGTCGGGCTTGAGAGAACGAAGGAAGGCCTGGGTGGCCTTGATCTCTTCCGGCTCGACCTCGCGGAACAGGATGTGACGGAAGCCGGCGACGGCCGCGACGTCCATGCTCGCCCGAACCCCCCGGGCCATGGACGGCGGCGTCTTGTGTGACAGGACCATCGACTTGGTGTTCTTCGGGTTGCCCATGCCGTCGTTGAGCAGGTCCCAGTTGAGTCCATCGGCCCGACCGTTGGGATGGCACGTCGCACAGCTCAGCCAATGCTGAAAACACAACGTGCCGTCGTGGAAGACGATCTCTCCACGGCGGACCAGGTCCGGTTTGCGGGCCGGTCCCAGGCTGATCGCGGAGGCGACCTTGCCCGTTGCGGCGTCGGTCAGGACGATCTGACCCCCGTAGTAGACGGCGATGGCCAATCGCTTCCCGTCGGGGGACAGGTCGATACCGCGCGGGCCCTTGCCCGGAACCTTGGTGTTGACGATCAGATCGGTTGCGTGCAGGGCGGCGAGCTCGTTGACCAGTTGGGCCCGCTGTTTGGGGTCCTTCTTGATCTTCAGCCAGATGCTCTGCGGGCCGGGGTTGCGGGGGTCCGGCTTGGCCAACCGAGGCTGACCCGACACGTCGCCCGCCAGCAGCTTGTGCAGCCCCGCTATGTTGATCTTCGCGATCTTGTGCACGCCGCTGAGCGACACCCACAGCGTCCCGCCATCGGCCGACAGCCGCACGCCCCACGGGTCAGCCGACCCCTGCGAGGGATGGTCGAGCAGCACGGTCGCCAGGATCTGCTTGGCGCCGAGATCGATGATGCTCAGTGCGTTGGTGTTGACCCAGCCGCGCTCGAGCTGGGTCGTGGGGATGTTGAACCGCCCGACGGTGTGCACCACGTAGGCCCAGCGGTTGTCGGGCGATACGGTCACCTCGCGCACCAGCGTCCCGCCGGCGGGCAGACGGATGTCACAGACCTTCTTCAGGGCCGCCAGGTCGATCAGGCTGACGCACGACGACGCGGTCGGATCGGCTGCGCTGACGGCCGGCAGGAGGTTGCTGACCACCGCCAGCGATTCGTTCGGACTGATCGCGACGCAACCCGGCTCGCGCGGGACCTTGATGCGGCACCGCTGCTTGCCGGTGGTCAGATCGACAACGGCGACGCAATTGAAGGCCGCGTCGGTGGCCAGCAGCAGCTTGCGCTTCGGCACCAGCGCCACGCCCATGGGTCTCGGTCCGACCGGCAGACGCCGGGCGACCTTGCCGGCCATGCAGTCGACCTCGGCTACGCTGCCCGCGCCGTGCTCGGCTACGAAGACCCGCTTGCAGTCGGGCGACCAGGCGATCCCGGCCGGGTTGCCCTTCAGCGCGACCTGGCGCATCACCTTGCACGTCGCCGCGTCGATCAACGCGACCGAGCCGGCCGTGTGATCCGACGCCGCCAACATCTTGCCGCACGGCGAGAACGCCACATCGAAGGGCGAGCGGTACGGCAGGTCGGCCGCCTTCTTGGCCTTCTGCTCGGCCGGGGCGACCAGGACGCTGCCCGCGATGATCACAGGCACGACCAGCAACAACCATTTCCGTCGAACGCCGATTCGATTTGCAGTTTCCGGCAGCATCTTCGTCATTCTCCCCTTGTCGATCGCCGTCTGCACTTGCGCGGGAATCTCTTCCCTGGAGTCCGCCCTGCGGATCGCAGGCCCATCCGGCGTCTCTAGGACCACACTTTGTAGACGACCGCGTGCCGGGCTGCAACCCCCATCCCGAACGATCACCGGTGTGGTCTTGTGCCCGTCAGTACATCTCGGCCGGGCCCTTGGGGTGCCGTTGGACCATGGCCCTGCGAGCAACGGCCTCAGCCCGAGCCTGTCTATCATACTTCTGTTGCCGTTTGGCTTCGATGCCCACCAGCTTGGCCCCGGGCATATCCATCCGCGGTCGCTTGGCCAGCATCGCCTTGCCCGCGCGGATGATGGCCAGGGCTTCTTTGTACTTCGGATCGTTCGTGTCCTTGAACTTGGCCAGACACGGGCTCAGCTCGGGTCGGTTGAAGCTGACCTGCGAGCCCTGCATCTCCGTCTGCTGTTGCCCGACCCTAACGCCCGTCAGCTCGGCCAGGCGCTTGAGCTGCCGGTTGTCCAGGGGCGATCGGCCGAACGCATTATGGGAGTACGCGCTGGCGTACGACCCGTAGTAGGGGGCGTTGATGTCGATCCACGTCACGATCCGGTCGATGCTCTCCTTGTCGAGCTTGATGTCGTTGTGCTTTCCGCGGATCACGTCGATTAACCTGCTGCGATGCGCCCCCCATGCATACGGCGGCAGCGCCTCGGCCGGTCCGTCGTCGACGACCTTGACCAGGAGTTTCTTGGCCCCCGGCGGGTCGGGGAACCATCGCAGCGCCGACTTGCGCCGCAGCTCGAGGTACGACGTGTTGAAGACCAGCCCCACGTCGCCGCACAGGTTCAGCTTCTTGCTGCCCGGCTTGCCGTGGTCGTGGCACTTGACGCAGTGCTTGTCGAACACCGGCTGCACTTCGGTCAGGTAGTTGAACTCGCGCGGTGGGCCGTACCAGGGCTGAATCCTGCTTGGGGCGCGGCGCATGGCCTTGGCGACCTGTCCGTTCTGCACCGTGGCCAGGCGGTTCTCGTGACAGCCGATGCAGCCGGTCCTCTCGCCCGGCTGGATCATCGCGCCGCTCCGCATGCTCTGGACCATCATGTCGTTCTCGTCGAGCAGTTGGAACGAGACGAACCTGTCGGCGGGCACGGCGAAGTAGGCCGATCCATCCGGCTCGACCGGTACCTTGCCCAAGATCCGCTTGTTGTTCGTGCAATTCCAGTTCATCGCCGGCGCCTGCGTGGCGTCGATGTTCCACAACGTGTGGGTCCAGAAGAGCTTGGGCGGGGCCTCGACGATCCGCAGCCACTTGATCGTCCCACGCTTCACGCGCTCCATCCCGCTGCCGACGTAGACGTCGACGACGTAGTACAGGCCTTCCTTCCTGGCCAGGTCCTTCCGTGACGGAATCACGGGGGGGCGCGGCCGAGATCGGATCGGCATGGGGTCGTAGCAGCCCGGTCCCTCGGTGTGGATGAGTTCCTCATTGCCGAATACGTCGATCAGGAAGATGCCCATCCGCTCGCCTTCGACCATGCGCGAACACAGGAAGACCTTCTCGCAGAGCGGATAGGGGTCTTCGTACTTCGTCCTGAGTCGCTTGAAGGTGTCGATCTGCCAGCCCTGCGGGTGGCCTCGGCCCCTGCCGCCCTTGTAGTCGCGACTGTTGCTGAGCGCCCCGCCGATGTCGACCGGCCAACTGCGGATCACTGGCGAGAGCCCGTCCATCGCGATCGTCCGGTCGACCACGGCGATCGCGCCCCAGGGCCGATCGTGACACGAGCCGAACGTCGCCACGAACGCGTGTGTGCCGGGGATCATGCGGGCGTCCACGATCGCGCCAGGCGACCAGGCGTTGTTGCCGTAGAAGATCGCGTGGTTCGTGCCGTCCGGATTGACGGTCCACAGCCCGAACGCTGGGCCGAAGTGCTTGTCGACGTATTCCCACCGGTCATACAGGATCGTCCCGTCCGGCATCAGGAACGGGTGCCCCTCGAACAGCGTGTTCCGGCCGATCTGGTGGATGTTCGACCCGTCCGCGTCCATCTTGAACAGGTTCGCCATGATGTGGCGGTTGCACTGGCAGACCTTGGGCTCGCGGGTGGAGGCAAACACGATCCGGCCGTCGGGCAGGTACATCGGGTCGATGTCCGACAGGTGCGAGCCGGACGTGAGCTGTCGGACCGCCTTGCACCGGCCGGCGTCGTCGAGGTCCATCTCGTAGATGTGATAGTCGTCGGCCTTGTCCTTGCGCATCGAGAACAGGACCGTCTTGCCGTCGAAGCCGACCTCGGGGTCGCGGGCCACGCCCTTCGGCACGTCGAGGAGCGTCGAGACCTTGCCGCCCGCCGCCAGATCGATCGTCTTGATCGCCCCGCCGCCCTGGAAGCTGTTCGTGTTGATCTCGCCGTTCTGGAACATGGTGGCCGTGGCGTGGTGGTCCGGGCGGTACTGGCGGCGAACGACGAACAGGATCGGCCAGTCTCGGACCAGGGGGTTGGCCAGCAGCGCCTCGCGCCGCAGGGCCATGATCTCGGCCGTCAGGCTTGCGGCTTGGTCGTGCGTGGCCTTCTTGGCGCGGCGCTCCAGGTCGGCCGCCCGGGCCAGGAAGGCCTGGCCCTTGGGATAGCGATCCCCGAACGTCCGGGTCAAGTCGTCAATGGCTTGGCGCAGCGGTCCCAGGAGTCCCAGGTTGATCTTCAGAGCGGCCTGCAAGGCCTGACGTTTCCTCAGCTCAATCCGAGCGCGCGTGGCGTCTGCGTCAATCCGGCCGCTCGCGCGGAAATCGTCGAACGTCGCATGTCCCCAACCGCCGCGACGATGATCGACCACCTTGAGGAACACCCGCTTGCCGACGAGCTTGCCCACGTTCCACGTGATCCGCTGCATCACCTCGGCGTTCTTGCCCGAGGCCCGGAGGACCTCCTTGCCGTCCTCGGTACACAACGCGACGTAGGTTTCCCGATGAGCGCCGCCCCCCACGAGGAACGTGGCCGTGTTGCCCTCCAGGACGAACACGGGCGACTCGACCACGCCGGTGAGCGAATCGTTGGGCCGGTACTTGGACGTCTCCAGCGTGCTGAGGAAGTACTTCCCCTGCTTGTTGTAGTCGACCGTGGGTTTGTTGTGGAACTTGGGGCGGTCGCAGACCAACCGGTCGAACTTGCCCTCGACGACGACCCACCCCTGCAGGTCGCCGGTTTCGAAGTCGAATCGCAGGCTGGGCGCGTCCTGTCCGACGGCTCGACCGCTAACGATGCCGCTCCAGAAGATGAATGCGCCAGGCAGAGCGGAACGCGCAATTGACTTGTACATGCTACCTTCCCGTAGGAACCAGGGATCTCACAGCCAAGCCGCTATGATACACCATCGACGACACGTGGGGATAGCCAATCGGCTTCGCCGGCCGATGCGCTATTTGACCGCCCCCATTGTCATGCCCTTGGTCAGTTGGGTCTGGAAGACCGCGAAGACCATCAGGACCGGCGTGGCGGCCAGGAACAGGCCGGCCGACAGGAGCGGGATGTTGGTCGTGTACTGCCCCCGCAGGTTGGCCACGCCCACCATCAGCGTCCGATGATCCTCCTGCAGGATGAGCAGCGAGAACAACAGCTCGTTCCACATCCACAGGAAGTTGAAGATGCCCAAGGTGACCAGGGCGGGCCGGGCGACGGGCACCATCACCCGCCAGAGGATCTGGAAGTGGTTGGCCCCGTCCACCTCCGCCGCCTCCACCAGCTCGCCGGGCACGCCGCGGAAATAGGAGGTCATCAGGTACGTCCCGAACGGCACGGCCAGCGTGACGTACACCAGGATCAGCCCCACATGCCGATCGAGCAGGTCCATGTGGTATAGCATCGAGTACAACGGGACGAGGATGATCTGCGGCGCGATCATCATCGAGCCCAACAGCGCGAAGAACGCCGCCCGCCTGCCGGGAAACCGCAGGTGGCTCAGCGCGTACCCCGCCATGCTGCACACGATCCACGACAGCACGACAGAGGTGACGACGACGATGGCCGAGTTGCCCAGGTACGTTCCCACCTTGGCGTACTGCCAGGCATCGAGGAACTGTTTGAGCGTCGGGTCGGCGGGGAGGCCGTAGCGGTTGGTCAGGTACTCCTTGGGCCCCTTCAAAGCCGTCATCACGACGAAGACCAGCGGATAGATCGTCGTGACGCTGATGCCCACCAGCGCGACCACAATCCACGCCCGCCCGATCTTCGGCCGCAGCGCCGACCCCCTACCGTGATCCAATCGTCCAGCTCTTCTCAATTCTCAATTCCCACTTCCAACTTCATCCTTGCCTGCCATCAGGCGGACCTGCAACGCGATCACGCCGAAGACAAGCAAGAACAGGGCCGATCCCAATGCGCACGCGTACCCCATGCGATGGGACTCGAACGCCTTGAGGTACAGTTCGTACTCCACGAGCATCGTGGCATAGCCGGGGCCGCCGCTCGTCATCACGTAGATGAACGCGAACAGGCTGGTGAACGACCACACCACCAGGTTCACCGCCCAGAACTCGATGACGTGTCGCAGCGAAGGCACGACGATGTGCCGCAGGTAGGTCCACCCGCTCGCGCCGTCGAGCCTGGCGGCCTCGAAGATCTCGCGCGGCACGGCCGCCAGGCCCGCCAGAAACACGATCACCCCGTGGCCAAAGATGCACCACAAGATCACCACCATCACCGTCGGCAGTGCGGTGACCGGGTCGCCCAGCCAGTCGCGACAGACCGTCTCAAGATCGACCGGCGTCCAGCCCACCCCTTCGAGCAGCCAGTTCACGGGCCCGATGAGCAGCTCGAGGCCCCGATTCACCGTCCCGTCGGGGCGAAGCAGCGCGGTGAACAACGTTCCCACGATCACCGGGCTGAGCACCGACGGCAGGAAGAACGCCATGCGGAAGAACCGCCAGCCCGGGACCTCCTGATGGATCAGCAAGGCCAACACGAGCGAGACCGTGAGCCAGATCGGCACGGCCAGAACCAGTAAGAAGTTATTGGTCAGCGCGGTCCAGAAGACGTCGTCTTGCAGCAGCTCTCGGTAGTTGGCCAAACCGTTGTACGTGGCCGCCGACACGCCGTCCCATTGCGTAAAGCTGTGCGCGACCGCGCTGACCGCGGGAACGACCTTGAACGTGACGACCAGGAGGAGGGCGGGGGCGAGAAACACCCAGCCAAAGACGATCGCCGACCTCCGGGCAGCCAACGTCATGGGGCGGCGGCTCCTCTGGACCGCTCGGCGGCCGCCACCTTCTCGACGGCGGCGGCGGCACCGGCGGCGTCGGTCTGGTCGCTGAGCAGGCGCTGGATCTCACGGCGGAGGGCGTCGTTGACGGCCGTGGAGATCCGGGACAGCAGATCGGGCTGCCCGCGGCCGGAAGCCAGCCACCCGTCGATGACCTTCGCCGTGGGATCGGTGATCAGGGCGTGGTCGTAGTTCCGGTTCGCCGGGAACGAGCCGACTTCGGTCAGGAACGTCTTGGCGTTCTCCTCGTTGGCGATGAAGGCGATGTACTTCCAGGCCTCGTCGGGGTGCTTGGCCCACTGAGTGATCCCATAGGCGAACCCGCCGCCCGCGGGGAACTCATCGGCGTCAGGACCGGGCCGATAGACCGGGCACGTCATCGCGGCGACGTTCTCGGGCCCGAGGTACTCGGCGAAGTCTTTCCAATGCATCACGTCGGAGAGCAGGCCCAGACAGAAGACCGCGTCGCCGCGCCGGAAGACGTCGCCCGCGTCGGGGAACATCGGCATGGACATCAATCCCCGCTGGAAACAACCGTTGTCTTTCAGCTCCTTGATCTTGGCGAAAATGAGCGTGACCTTGGGATCCGTCCACGTCATCTCGCCGCGGATCAGTCTGGCGCGGTCCGAAACGGACAGGACCTGGAAGAACGCCGAGTTGACAAACCACTCGCCCCAACTGCCTTCGCGCTGCCCGGCGGCGATGCCGGCCTTGCCCGCCTTCTTGGCGGCGGCGCACGTCTCGAGGAACGCCGCCCACGTCTGCGGGAGCTGAGTCGGATCCTTCCCGATCTTCTTGAGCAGGGCCTTGTTGACGTACCAGACAAGTCCCTGCACGGCGATGGGGACGGCCAGGGGCGTGCCGTTCGGATCGTAGTCCTCACACGAGAGCGCCCAGCCGGCGATCTTCTTGCGGAACTCAGGCGTAACGTACTTCGTGAGCGGAATGAGGCTGTCCCGCTGGTCCAGGATGCGGCTGCCCTGATGGAGCATGACGACGTCGGGCCCGCGCCTCGCCGCCGCGGCCGCTTTGAAGATCTGGTAGTACTCCGTGTGCGACTGGGCCACGTGCTTGATCCGGATGCCCGGATGGCGACGCTCGAACTCGCGATCGATCCGGGTCAGCCACAGACCTACGCCCTTGGAGGGATCGGCCGCGTGCCAGTCCCATACGGTGACGATGACCTTGCCGGACGCGTCCGTCGCTTCGGAATCGCGCCGGCTGCAGCCACCAAGACACACGACGGCCAGGATCAGCATCAGGCCGCCCACACGATGAAATACGATCCGCCCCAGGTTGGGGGTCATGGCGAATCCCCCTCGTCAAACCGTGGTCTCGCTCGGGACAATTGCGGTCGGGTGCCATCCTACTTGACCGGGGGGTCGTTAGCCAGATGGCGCGTCGGTCGGGGCGAACTGCGGCAGGTAGGAGGCCTGGGCGGCCAGCAGCTCATCGGCGAGCTTGACGGCCGTGTCGACCGAGTCGACCGCGCCGTCGAGGATCAGCGCCTGGACGACCTTGGCGCGACTACCCTCCAGGGCGGCGTCGACGACCGTCTCCACCCAGGCCAGACGGGTGGCCAGCGTGCCCACAATACCAGGCGGCAGCGGCGGCTGGGCGATCGGACGCAGTCCCGCACCGGTTGCGACGGCGGGCGATTCCACGATGGCTTCGGCGGGCAGGTTGGGCACCTGTCCGCGGTTGGGCAGGTTCGCGGAATAGACCTCGCCTGCATCGCGCCGAATCGCCTGAATGATATCGAGCACCTGTTCATGCTCGCCGACGCTCCGTTCGAAGGAGTCGTCGGGCAGGGGATCGGCGGACAAGGCGGCTTGACGCATCTCGTCGTAGGCTCTGTCGCCGTCCGCGATGGTGTCCTCGAAGCTGAAGGCGTCCACGCCGAGCGTCTTTCCGTAGTACTTCCCGTCGGCGAAGAACTGCGTGAAGAACTCCGCGACGTGCCGATCCAGCACGGCCGGGAACGCGTCGAACCAGGTGAACAGCTGCCAACTGAACGGGTTGTCGTCCCGCTTGGCGAGCCTCTCGACGGCGATCTCACGGAGACTCGGCAGGGCATCGCGGCCGCCGACGCGGACCTCGGTGAACCAGGTCAGGTGGTTCATGCCGATGGCCGTGTAGGCGACGTCTGTGGGGGCCACGCCGAGGAGGCCGGCCAGGTAGTGCCCGGCGTGGAGCACGCCGTGACACAGCCCGACCACCTCGGCACCGGTGGCCTTGCGAATGGCCCGGCAGACGGGCGCCATCGGATTGCCGTAGTTGAAGAACAGCGCGTCGGGCGCGAGATCCAGGACGTCTTGGGCGATGGCGATCATGGCGGGAATCATCCGCAACGCTCGCGACGTGCCGCCCGGCATGACGGTGTCGCCCACGGGTTGGTAGATGCCGTGCTTCCGCGGGATCAAGACATCTTGTTCCCACGCTCGCCGACCGCCCACGCCTACGGTGCAGATCACCGCGGTCGCGCCGGGCAGCACGTCCCGCCGATCGGTGGACGCGGCGAGGTCGATGGTGGCCCCCGCAGCTTGAATCATCTTGCCAGCCAAGCCCTCGGCCACGGCCAGGGCATCGGGGTCGGTGTCCACCAAGGCCAAGTTGGCCGCCCATCCCCCCCGGATCAGGTCCGCCAACAGGCCACGCGTAAACGACGCGCTGCCCGCGCCGATCAACACCACCTTCTCGGTCATCGATTGCGTCTCCGGTTCTGTGTGGTCGAGCAGATGATACGCCCAATCACAGGGCGGGGGCTAGGCATCGATCGCGTCCGGCCCGACGGTGTATTTCTCTGCGCGGGTCTGCTACGCTGTCGCGGTTCCGCGTGATCATGGGATGTCGACAAAGGAGTATCGCTATGGACTCGAGCCAGATAACCCGACGCGAGGTCCTGGAGAAGGCGCCGGTAGCGGCGGTGGCCGGCGCGTTGGCGTCGAGCATGGTCCGTCCCGCCGCCGCAGAGGTCCCCGACAACCCGCTCAAGTCCGACCGGAAGATCCGCATCGGCGTCGTCGGCGGCGGGTTCGGTCGGAGCTTCCAGTGGCATGAAGACCCCAACTGCATCGTGCACGCCGTCAGCGACCTGCGGACGGATCGCCGCGAGGCGCTGATGAAGACCTACCGATGCGACAAGTCCTACGAGTCACTGGAAAAGCTCATCCTCGACAAGGACATCGAGGCGGTGGCCATCTTCACCGGGGCGCCCGACCACGCCCGCCACGTGCTCATGACGATGGACAGGGGCAAGCACTGTATCAGCGCCGTGCCGGCCTGCCTGACGATCGAAGACGCCCACAAGATGAAGGAGATGAAGGAGAAGACCGGCCTGAAGTACATGATGGCCGAGACGAGCTACTACCGGCAGCACTGTATCGCGGCCAGGAAGCTGTACCAGGACGGCGCGTTCGGCGAGCTGTTCTACAGCGAGGTGGAGTACTACCACCCGGGGATCGGCGCCGAGAAGGACGGCCTGTCGTGGTGGAACGGCAAGAAGACGTGGCGACACGGGTTCCCGCCGATGTTCTATCCGACCCACTCGACGGGGTTCCTGGTGGGCGTGACGAAGGAACGGCTGACGGAGGTGTCCTGTCTGGGGTGGGCCGATCCGAACGAGCCGGGCTTCAAGAAGAACGCATACGACAACCCGCTTGGTGCGTGCATGGCCCTGATGAAGACGGATCGGGGGCACATGTGCCGGTGCGGCGTGTTCTGGCACGGTCAGGCCCACGGTGAGCGGGCGCAGTGGTTCGGGACGAAGATGGCCTACTACATGCCTGCTGGCAGCGGCCAGCCGTTCGCGCTGCGGGGCCCCAACGCGCCGAAGTGGGCGCACCTGCCAGACTTCCATCACATGCTGCCCAAACGGATGCGACACGGCAGCGGGCACGGCGGGTCGCACACTTTCTTGACGCACGAATTCATCGCCGCGCTGGTCGAGGAGCGCGAGCCGGCGGTGGACCTCTATGAGGCCTTGGCGATGACGGTGCCCGGCCTGGTCGCGCACCAGTCGGCGTTGAAGGGCGGCGAGCAGATGAAGGTGCCCAGCTTCGATCGGGCCTGAGAAGGAGGCGACAGCGATGAGGGCGACTCGGCACGCGTTGATCCTGTCGGTGGCGGCGGCCCTGCTGATCGGGCCGGTGGGGGCATCGGCGGAGGTGTCTGATGAGAACCTGATCATCCACGGGGACGGTCAGTGGGCCCATGACTATCAGTTTCGCCCGATCGCCAAGCAGGCTGCGCCGGGCGCGAGCGGTCGCGTCGTCTCGCCGGACGTCAAGGGCCTGGTCGGTTCGTGGCGGTGCATGGTCGAGGTGGGCCCGAAGGCGAAGGGCGCGGGCATCGTCGTGCTGGCCGACCAGGCAGGCCGGGGCGGGCTTGAATGCCTCATGGGTGGCACGGGCGAGATGCGCGGCTTCATGGTCCGCACCGCCAAGGGCGAGGTCCTGTGGGAGGACCCGTGGGCGCCGTGGATGGAATACGAGCCCTGCGTGGTCGAGGTCGTCGTCGAGCGCGGTCGCGTTCGCGTGCAACTGCTGCACTTCGACGGAAAGACGCTGATCTCGCAGAGCGAGTGGGTGGCGGTCGACGCCAAGCGGACGGGCCAACCGGGCTTGATGGGCCTGATGACCGAAAAGGGCATCGGTCGGTTCTGGGGCTGGCAGATCGCTACGGCGCCGCTGGCGGACGTCACGCTGGATGCGCCGAACAAGCGTCGGATCGTCCCGGGCAACCAGTGGGCCATCGTCGGCCCGATGACGTGGCAGTGGAAGACGGGCGCCAAGAAACGGGTCCGCCAATCGGCCACTGTCGACCGCGCGTGGTTGTTCAACAAGCAGACCCGCGGCAAGCATCAGCGGTGGTCGTGTCGCGTGAGGGTCGAGCCCCCGTCCGGTGGGGCGGGCATGATCTTCCAGGCGGACGGTACGAGCAACAACGGGCTGTTGTGTTGGCTGGGCGGACGCTATGGCGATGGCTGCCTGATGCTCTACGATCGGTCCAAGGGCTATCGCGGCACGATCTGGTCCGGTCCGCAGGGCAAGTGGAAGTACAACACCGAGTACGTGCTCGTCGGCGAGACGCGGCCGGGCCAGGCGCGCGTCCAGATGTTGGCCGCCGACGGCAAGACCGTCATTAGCGAAAGCCCCTGGAAGAAGTACGACCCGGCCGTGACCGATCGGGAGGGAATGATCGGATTCCATACGTGGAAGGCGTCGTCGGAATTCTGGGCGTTCTCGGCGGGGACGCAGGCGGTTGCCACAACCGAAAGGCCCAAAGCGGCACCGCAAGAACCGGGCTCGCAGGTGGGACTGACGTGGAAAGAGGTGGGCGGCAAAAAGCGGCTCGTCCACATGGGCAAGGAGCCGCACGCATGGGAGCATGCGTCGCTGGCGGGCATCCACGGTCTGTGGCAGACGCGGCTGATCCCGCGGAGCCCGGGCAGGTTCGAGCTGTTCTTCCAGCTCTCTGACCGCGGCGCAAAGGGGTTCGCTGCGCGGCTGGGGGTGGCCGCCGACGGCAAGGGCAACCTCGAGCTCGTCGAGATGCCCGGTAAGGTGCTGTGGTATAGCGGTCCGATCGCCGTCAAGATCGGGACGACGTACCTGCTGGAAGGGATGACGACCACGGATCGCGTTCGCGCCCGCCTGTACACGGGTGACGGCGAGAAGATCCTGGCGGACAGCGACCAGAACTACGTCAGCGACGCCCACAACCGACGCAAGGGGCATCTGGGCGTGCGGCCCTTCGGCGACGTGGAGTTCTTCGACTGGTCGTTCACGCCGGAGAAGTGACCGAAGCGACAGCGACCGGGATATGGAAAGGGGAGCCTCGTGATCCACACCGTTTTGGCTGGGTTCGTGTTGGTAGGGGCTTGTGCGGCTGCCAGGACCGGGGACGCTTACACGATTCGGCGACTGGATGTTCGGTACCCATCGAAGATCGAGGCGAAGGGCGAAACGCTGGACAGGCTGAAGCGCGCGTACGGCCGGCTCTGTTCGCCGCCGTTGAACGATATCGAGTTCGTCCTGTCGGACGTCGACTTCCGGTACACGCGGCGGTTCACCAACTACAGCGGGGACATCTCGGGTCGGATGTTCGGCGCGCTGAACGCCTGTGACGCCGTCCTGGGCGCCGAGACGCCCTTCATCGACAAGCTGATCGCGGGGTTCAGGAAGCACCAGAAGCCCGACGGCCACTTCGGCGCTGACCAGAACTTGGACAAGGAGGTCAACCAGCAGCGGGACATGGCCTTGCTGTGGGGCAACGGGCGGCTGCTGCTGGCGCTGGCCGAGCGGCTGCGTCGCAAGCCGGACGCTGGGGTCCGGCGGATGGCCATTCGGCTGGGCGACTACGTCATCTCCACGCGGAAGTACTACGGCAAGCCGGAGAACTTCAAAGGCGTGGGCGGCATCCGGGCGTCGGGGTTCACGACCTGTTACCCGTCGCTGATCGACGGCCTGGCGGCGCTCGGGGAGGTGACGGGCGAGAAACGGTTCCTGCGAGAAGCGCGATTCATTGGCGAACTGTCCCTGCTCGATCGCGAGCTCAAGAAGCATCACAGCCACGGCCGGCTGACGGCCCATCGTGGCATGATCGACGTCGACCGGATCGCCGGCACCAAGACGTTCCTGTCCGCGCTGGCCGAGGGTCGGGGCAAGATCCTCGACGAGCAGATGATGCCAACCGGTGGGGTGGACGAGTACTTCGACCCGGCGTGCAACCGCGACGAAGGGTGCTCCGAGGCCGACTGGATTCGCGTGAACTTGCTGACTTGGCCGTCGACGGGCGAGAACGGCGCGATCGACGTGGCCGAGCACGTGCTCCGCAACCACCTGTACGCGGCGCAGTTCTCGAACGGCGGGTTCGGGCATCGGGTGTTTCGCAGACTCCGCGACGGCAGCGACGCGTTCAACTACGGCGGGATCGCCAACTCCGGGTCGGAGGCGTATTGGTGCTGCTCGATGCACGGGGCGCAGATCCTGGCAGAGATCCCCTGGTGGGGCGTCGTGGGGATCGGCAACCGGATCATGATCACGTGGCTGGCGGAGGTCCGGGCGACGATCGCCCCCGGCAAGGACCTCCCACCCCTCACTGTGACCACCACGCGGAGCGCCCCTGGGTCGTGGATGGTGTCGGTGAAGGCGTCGAAGCCGACGCAGGCGACGCTCGCGCTGCGCGTTCCGCGGTCCAATGGCGCGATCACCGTCGACGGCAAGCGCATCCGCGGTCGGGGCCCGTGGGCCGACTTCACCGGTGCCGGAGGCTGGGTGGACGTGACGCGCACCTGGTCGGCCAAATCGACGCTGAAGGTCGAACTGCCAATCGACATCCGGCTCGAGACGCCCTACGCCTCACAGCCCAAAGGCAGCCCAGTCGTCTGCGTGCTCTCGGGGCCAGATCTGTATTGCCTGCCGGACGTCTGGCTCGAGGATGAGTTGATCCCATCCGATGCTGTCCCGAGCATCGCGCTGTCCGCCCGAGTGCCCAACAAGGGGGCAATCCCCGTCCTGGTCGAGGGCAAGGACGGGCGCCGCCAATCGTTGAAGCTGGTGCCGATGGCGACCCGCCCGCCGGGGGCTGCGCGGTGGCTGTTCCGCGTGCGTCGCGTGGACGATGGGTCGTTCAAGAAACTCGCCGGAAAGGCGCGTCCCGCGGTGAAGCCGGGCACGCCGGTCGAACTGGAGCTGGGGTGCGACGGTCACTTCGAGGCGTACCTGAACGGCAAACTGGTCACGCGTCGCAGCGGCTGCGGTGAGTGCCCGCAGGTCGACGTCTACTCGAAGCAAGCGTCGAACGTGCTGGCGATCAAGGCATGGAGCAAGGCGAAGCGTCCCGCGATGATCGGCCTGATCCGCGCGGCGGGGCGGCAGCATGCCACGTCCGTGAAGGGTTGGTCCGCGACCCGCGTGGGGGACAAGATCCCCCAGGCCCTGTTGAGGAATTTCGAGAAGGGCTCGAGTGACGACGCGAAGGTCGTGGACGTAGGCCCATTCGGCATGCCGCCGTGGAACCACATTGCCGCGGAGTTCATGCATACCGGTGCGCGGTGGATCTGGGCCGAAGGCAAGCCCGATCCGTCCAAGACGGCATGGCTGTTTAGGTACCGATTCGACCTGCCCGGCAACGAGTGAGCCGGGCGTCGCGGTGGTTTGTTTCGCCTGAGGAGTACGACAGTGAAGTGCAGTTCGCAGATGTCATGTCTGTCAATGGCGGTGGCCGTCTGCGCGCTCGCCGCGCCGCTCGCGGCCGGCGGCCGCGACGATCCGCGGGTCGCGGCGTTGGCCAAGGAGGTGGCTCACAAGGGATGGATCGTCTACGGCGCGCGGAGCCCACAGGGCGACTGGGACCTGTTCCTGATGCGGCCCGACGGCTCGCGTGTTCGCAATATCACGAACACGCCGGGGTACGGCGAGGCCGGGGCGCGGTTCAGTCTGGACGGCAAGAAGCTGCTCTACCGTCGGCTGCCAAAGGACGCGAAGATCAACCACGACAAGTGGGGGTTCCAGGGCGAGCTTGTCATCGCCAACGCCGACGGTACGGATCCGGTCGCGTTGGGCGGCGAGGGCGAGTACCCCTGGGCGTCGTGGTCGCCGGACGGCAAGCAGATTTCGTGCCTGACCAAGAAGGGCATCTTGATCGTGGAGGTGGCGACCAAAAGGACCGTCCGCAAGATGAAACGGCATGGCACGTACCAGCAGCTCTTTTGGTCCCCGAACGGTCGGTGGTTCTGCGGCGTGACGAACTTCCTCGGCGAGAACTGGACGGTCGCCCGAATCAGCGTAGAGACAGGGCAGATCAGCGCGGTCAGCTCGTTTCGGAACTGCACGCCCGACTGGTTCGCCGACTCCAAGCGAATCATCTTCTCGAACCGGCCGAAGAACCAAGAGGGCTATGGGTGGACGCAGCTGTGGATGGCCAGCATCGACGGGAAGACCCGTGGCCTGATCTACGGTGAGGACGGCCGCCATGTCTACGGCGGGGTGCTGTCGCCGGACGACAAGTACGTCTTGTTCACCTCCGGTCTGAAGGACGGCTCGGGGGCCGACAAGGCGGGGGCGCCGATGGGACTGATGCGGCTGGGCGACGCCCCCGCCATCACCGGACAGAGCGAGGCCCTCCGCAAGGTCCATCCCAAGACGAAGGACGGTCCCGTGCTGTTCCTGCCCGTCGGTTGGGAACCGCACTGGACGTACGCTGATGTAGGAGCCGGGAAATGATGTGTCTTGATAGAATCGCCGCACGCGGGCGACGCCTGCCCGTTTGGGTCGCGGTGGCGCTGCTGGCGGTTTCGTGTGGTTCCTGCGGCAAGAAGGGAGACGACGGCGCGGACCCGAAGGTCACGACGTTGGGGACCATCGAAGTGACCGCGAAGCTCGTCGAGGTCATCCCCTACGACAGCAAGTGCACGTTCCCGCCGAACGACAACTACGACTACGTCTACATCTTCAAGTACCGCCCGCTCGAGACGCACCGCGGCCAGGTGTCCGGCGAGACGATCCTCGTGGGCCACTACAACCCACTCAAGCCGCGGGCCGAGGCCGCCGACGCCCGGGCGCCGGGAATCGGCGGGAACGTCACGACCTTCCGCGCCGGCGACGTGCACCGCATGGCCCTGGCCGTGCCGCTCGAGGAGCAGGTCATGGCCGGCATCATCAACAAGTACTTCGGCAAAGACACCAGCCCCCTCCATTGGGCCGTCTGGACGAACCGGGTGACCCAATAGACGTCGGTGGCCGCGATGGTCTTCACGTCCCACATCTTCGTCTTCTACTTCCTGCCGGTCGTGTTGCTTGTCTACTACGCCCTGCCGTTTCGGCGGAACCTGTTCCTCCTGTTGGCCAGCTATGCCTTCTATGCGTGGTGGGACCCGCGATTCGTCGTGCTGATGCTGTTTGCGTCGGTCGTCAACTACGCCTGCGGACGCGTGATCGCCGGGGATCCCGACCGCGGGCGCCGCGCCGCGGCGGCGCTGGCGATCTCGGCCGTCGCCAGCCTCGGGCTGCTGGGGTTCTTCAAGTATTGCATGTTCGTCGAGGGCAACCTGAACCGGTTGATTGTGCTGTTCGGCGCCGACGCGCTGCCGATGCTGAAGATCACGCTGCCGGTCGGCATTTCGTTCTACATCTTTCAGAGCCTCAGCTACCCCATCGACGTGTACCGCGGGGTCTCGCCCCCGGTCCGATCGCTATGGGACTTCGCGTGCTTCGTGTCGCTGTTCCCGCAACTGATCGCCGGCCCGATCGTGCGGTACAACACGATCGCCGATCAGCTCGTCGATCGGTCGCACACGCTGGACAAGTTCTCGTCGGGCGTGGCGCTGTTCATCCTGGGGTTCGCCAAGAAGATCCTGTTGGCCAACGGCGTGGGCAACGTGGCCGACGCGGCGTTCGCAGCCGACGCACCCTGCGCCGTCGACGCGTGGTTCGGCGTGACGGCGTATGCGTTCCAGATCTACTTCGACTTCTCCGGCTACTCCGACATGGCCATCGGCCTGGGCCGGATGCTGGGGTTCGAGTTCCCGCGGAACTTCGATTCGCCCTACGTCTCTGAGAGCATCACCGAGTTCTGGCGGCGGTGGCACATCTCGCTGTCGACGTTCCTGCGCGACTACCTGTACATCCCGCTCGGCGGCAACCGGAAGGGCCCGCGGCGGACCTATGTGAACCTGGCCATCGTCATGCTGCTGGGCGGGTTGTGGCACGGGGCGAACTGGACGTTCGTGCTGTGGGGGGGATACCACGGCGCGCTGCTCGCGTTCGAGCGCTGGTTGGGCAAGCGGAGCATCTACGCCTGGTGCCCCAGGCCGGTGCGGATCGCGATCACGTTCGTGCTGGTGCTGATCTCCTGGGTGCTATTCCGGTCGGAGACGCTCACCGATGCGGTGCGCTATCTGGCCGCGATGTTCGGAGCGAACGGGTTTGCGACGACGTCGGGCGGGTCGATGTTGCTGGCGGTCGAGCTGTATCCGCCGGGACGGCTGGCCGAGATGGCGCTCTGCGCGGTGCTGGCGTTCGGACCGTCGCAGGCGTTTGACTGGGTCAAGACGCTGAGCTGGGTGAAGGTCGTCTTGCTGTTGGCGTTGTTCTGCCTGGCGATCGCGACGATGTTCAGCCAGGCGTTCAACCCGTTCCTGTACTTCCAGTTCTAGGGGCTGGTCGGTGACGATCGAGGGACGTGGACATCAGGTACTGCTGGTCTCGGGCTTCGTGGCCGCGATCTTCACCGTACCGGTGACCCAGGCCGTGATCGAGCTGCGCGACGGCGAGATGCCGCAGGCCCTCGACCTGTTCCGCCACACGCCGACCGAGGCGAACCTGCGGATCTACGAAGACGATCTGGAATCACGATCGTGGTTCGCCAAGACGTTGCGGCCTTGGATGCAGTACGCGCGGTTCGTGACCCTGAGCGACGGCGGGGAGAAGGCCATCGTCGGCCGCGACGGGTGGTGGTTCTATCGGCCCGGCGTTCGGTACCTGATGGAACGGCCCGTGAGCGATCCGACGGGCAGGACCGGGCACGATCAGGCCCTCGAGGCGATCGTGGCGTTCCGCGATCGGCTCGCCGGCCGCGGGATCAAGCTGCTCGTCGTGCCCGTACCCGGCAAGGCAAGTATCTACCCGGACAAGCTGACGGCGCGGGCAAGCCAGGCGGACCCGTCGGTCCGCGCGCACACGCGACGGATGATCGACGACCTGAGCGCCGCCGGCGTCGAGGTGGTCGACCTGTTTGACGCGTTGGCCAGCATCCGCCAGATCATTGGGGAACACGACTGTGCGCCGCGGCCACAGGCCTACATGATCCGCGACACGCACTGGACGCCCGGGGGCGTTGCGCGCGCTGCGTGGGCGGCGGCGCGACGGATACGCAAGCTCGGTTGGGCGCCCACGGGATCAACGGCGTACGCGACCAAGGGCACGCTGGTAAGACGCCAGGGCGACGTCGTACGGATGCTGAGGAGCCCACAGATCGAACGGCTGTTCCCGCCTGCAGAGATGCACTGCGAGCAGATCGTCCGCAAGGACACCGGCGAGCGGTACCAGGACGACCCGAACGCGCCGATCCTCGTGTTGGGCGACAGCTTCCTGCGGATCTACGAGCGGGATGAGCCGGGATCGGCGGGTTTCATTTCGCATTTGGCCTGGACGCTGCGTCAGCCGGTCGCGTCGATCGTCAATGATGGCGGCGCTTCGACACTGGTCCGACAGGAGCTGGCCCGCAAGCCTGAGCTGCTGGCTGGCAAGAAGCTCGTCGTCTGGGAGTTCGTCGAGCGCGACATCCGGTTCGGCATGGAGGGGTGGCAAGACGTTCCCCTACCCCCGCCGATCTCGACGCTCCCGACCAACACCACGACCGCCCCTGTTCCGTAGTCTGGGTTCCCCAACGATCAGGATTCAGGCGTGGTTCTCCGGCGGGTCGATCGCGTCGTTTGGCGCATCAGCAAGACCGCTCCCAGGCCCAGCGTTCCGCCGACGATGAGCCCGCCGACGAGGCCGACCTCGACCCGCCCGTGCAGGACGAACACGCGCATCGCCGCGACGATGGGCACGGGGAGCCAATGACCCGCGCGGATCCACAGGGGCAGCCGGCCGTCCGCTGATTGGATGATGGCCACCAGGAGCACCATCGTCATGTGGCCCGAGACGTGTCCTGCGATCAGGCGATCCTGCCAGATTACCGTCGCCGCGACGATGCCCAGCGCAGCGAGGACCGCAAACGGACGGACCCACCGCCTGGCAGATCGCCCGCCGTCGATGCCCTCAGCCAGAAGCTGGGCGAGGAAGCCGAAGACCGACAGCGCAGCGGGCGCGTCGTAGAGTACGTCCCACGCGTCCTGCCAGTCCCGCGCGAGGACACAGTAGGCGGCAGCGCCGATGACCGTGCCAGCCAGGCGCAACATCATCGAGCCGAGGGTGGCTTGTGATGGGCGTTGGACGTTCGGAGGTCTGTTTGTCATCGGCACGGATTCGCTTGTCAGAAGTCGTCACACCCGTCGTCGCGGGTGCTTCATGTTATCAGCGCATCCAGTAGAATGGCGAAACGCCGTCCCCGAGGCAACGGAGACACCCAGCCCAATGCAGACCTATCGCACCGACGACTGCGAACGCTACCGGATGGCCTACCAGGACCCGCATCGCGCCCTCGAGCCGTTGGCCGACGAGATCGCCGTCGTGGCTGGGGCGCTTGACGCCCTGCGAGAGGGGGGCGTGCTGCCGCACACCGACTACGACCACGCCAAGATGCTCGCGCACCGTCGGGCCGTCGCCGAGCGGTTCGAGATCCCGTGGACGGCGATCACGCCGCGGATGCAGCGGCTGCTCTACGCTGTCAACGCGATCGTGCAGCCGACGAACATGATCGCCGCCGGCGTGTTCTGTGGGAACACGTTCATCTCGAACGCGGGCGCAGCCGTCGGGCCGGGCGCGTGCTATACGGCCCGCGACCTGGTCGGCGTGGAGATCGATCTGGAGAGCGCCGCCCTGGCCGAGCGGAACCTCCGGCAAATCGATTCAACAGGCGTAGCCCGCATCGTCGCCGATGACGCGGTGGACGTGGTGCAGCGCTACAGCGACCCGATCCACCTGATGTACCTGGACGCCGACGGCACGGGCGATCAGGGCAAGGGCGTCTACCTGGACATCCTGCAGGCCGGCTACGAACGGATGCCCGCCGGCGCGGTCGTCCTGGCCCACAACAGCGTCAACTCGGCCGAGCGGTTGGCGTCTTACCTGGCCTTCGTCCGCGACCCCGCCCACTTCAAGGCCAGCGTCAACGTCGTCTTCGACATCGAGGGCCTGGAGGTCTCGGCGGTCTAAAAAACGGGACAGGTTCGTTTTTTTTAAGCAGGGCAGCAGATGAGACAGGTCCGCCTACATCCCCACCAAGAAAACGAACCTGTCCCGTTTTTCCGGCTCCCGTTTTTCCGGCTGGCGGATCCTAGAGGAAGGGAGTCTGGCCAATGAAGGCGCTCATCCTGGACGGGTCTCTTCCCGGAGACGATGCGACGGAGGTGGCCGGCGAGGTGCTGACCCAGGAACTGGAGGGCGCGGGGTGGCAAGTCGATAGGATCGTCCTTCGCGACGTCGAGATGGCCGGCTGCCGAGGCTGCTTCGGATGCTGGGATCGCACGCCAGGCCTCTGTGTGATCGACGACGACGGCCGGCAGGTGCCAGCAAGAGCCATCCAAAGCGACCTGCTGGTCTACCTGACGCCGGTCACGTTTGGCGGGTACTCCTCTCAGCTCAAGAAGGGGCTGGACCGGATTATCTGCATCGTGCACCCCTTCTTCATGAAGGTCGAGGGGGAATTCCATCACCAGCCACGGTACGACCGCTATCCACGCCTGCTTGGCGTGGGCGTGCTGCCCGGTCCGGATCACGACAGCGAAGAGATCTTCGAGACGCTCGTCAAAAGAAACGCCATCAACCTCCTGAGTCCTGCCCGCGCTGCCGGCGTGGTCTATCGCGATCAGTCGACCGACGCGGTCCGGCAGCGGATCGCCGCGTTGCTGGCCGAAGTGGAGGTGTCGCCATGAGCGCGCCCAAACGGGCCCTTCTCCTGAACGGAAGTCCACGAGGCCGCAGGAGCGGGTCCGAATCGCTCGGCAGCTATCTCCTCGCCCGGCTCGTTGAACGGGGCGTGGATGCAGAGCGGTTTAGGATCGGCGCGAACCTGCCCTCAGAGCAGACACTGTCAGAGATGCTCTCGGCCGTCGAGCGCGCCGATCTCGTGATCCTGGCTGCCCCGTTGTACGTAGACAGCCAGCCGGCACCGGTGGTTCGAGCGATGGAGTACCTGGCCGAACACCGGCGCGGTTCGAGCCGCCAGAACGCGCCGCAGTTGGTGGTGATCGTCAACTGCGGCCTCCCCGAGACGTTCAACAACGACGTGGCACTTAGGATCTACCGCAAGTTCGCCTCCGAGGCGGGTCTGCGGTGGTCAGGCGGGATGGCGTTGGGGATGGGCGAGGCCCTGGCCCAGCAACCGCTGCGTCGGGTCGGTCGCTTGGCCCGGAAGGTCTGTCGGGCACTCGATCGGGCTGCCGCCGAGTTGGCCAAAGGCAACGACATCCCCGACGAGGCCGTCGCCCTGATGGCCAAGTCCCTCATGCCACACTGGCTATACACATGGATCGCCCACCGCAGTTGGACCCGGCAGGCCAAGAAGCACGGGGCGACCACCCCGCTGGACGCCCGCCCGCTCGAGCAATGACGTCTGCGAGGCAAGACGGCGCAGGTTCGTTCTCGGGCACGACAGAAAGGGCAGAAGACGAACCTGTCCGGCTTGCGCCCTTTGCTCTGGGACCGTGCGCGCCCTGGGCGCTCAGCGTCGGCGGCGCGCGATGGTCAGCGCGATGCCGGCCGCTAGGAGGGCGGCGGTGGTAGGCTCTGGGATGCCGTGGGCGCCGTCAGGCCAGAACGTCAAGAAGACCTGGCCGGTGAAGTCCTGCGAGAAGCCGCTGATGTTGAGGGGGTTGCCGGCCAGATCGGTCACGCCGAACTGAAACGAACTGATCGATCCCTGCGGCCCGCCGAACGGCCACAGGCTGTGTTCGACCATCAGCCCGCCGGTCCCGGTCAGCAGCCCGGAGCCCTCAACAAAGCCGGTGTCGGCGATCTCCTGCAGCAGCAACGCGTCAAGGTCGCCTTCCACCAGCGCGACGTCCCCGATCGATGGCAGGTTGACGTATCCGAGGTGCCAGTCCGGGTCCCCCACGCCCTCGCCGTCGAACCGTCCGCGGGCCTGGTCCGGCAGCATCGGCGCCTGACCGGATTCGTCGCTGTACAGATTCCCTTGGATCGACGCCGAAGCGTTCGAGACGGGGATCGTCGTGTCGACGCCGTTCTCCCAGTGGATGGTAACGATCGGCCCCGGGTCGGCAGGGCCGATGGACAGGACGCCCAGACCGTCCGCACCGCCGCCGACCGTGAAGGTCCCCACCAACCCGGACACCTCGATCGCCATCACGTTGGCGTTCTGCCAGCCCGGGATGAGGTTCGGGTCCACCTGGCCTGATGCGCGCCCCGCCAGCACGCCGATCAGCACAACTGCGATCGAACCCGACCACCAGCCGACCGCCTTCGTCCGATCGACACAAGACGACATACGGGAGGGCAACCGACGATGTCCCCGTCTGCGGACCCACCCCGCCGTGACGCCCCCGGCGAGCAGCCAGAAGGTCACCGGTTCGGGCACCCCGATGATCGTGATCGATCCGCCACCACCCGTATACAGGTTCTCGGAGAAGCTCATCACGTCGGACGGCGAAGCGACCCACCATTGCACGACCATCTTGGCCTCAGGGGGATAGTACGGTGCCAGCGACCCGCCAGTGACCGAAAGCCCGATCAATCCCGACTCGCCCCCGCCATTGACGCTGACGAGCTGCCCGGGGGTCGTATACTTCTCGATCATGGTGAAGTCGTAGTTGCCGAACTGCGACGGGAGGATCTCGCCGCTGAGCAGGACGGCCTCAGCGTTGGCCAGATCGATCAGCTCGAAGGAGACCGGTTCGGCGCCCGCCGCCCCGAACTCGCCCATCGTCAGGCCCAGGGGAAATCCCAGGCTGACGTCCTGTACCAGTGGAACCGTCCACCGAAGGCCCAACGAGTACGGCCCGTCGTAGTGCGGATTGGCGGTGCCCACGTACGCCGCGTCGGGCGCGCCATCGACGTCCATCAACGCCCCTGCCAGCCCCACCGACTTGTCAAAGACGCACTGACCTTGAGCGATGTTGAAGACGATGGAATCCCCCGGGGCGAGGAGCCCGCCGTTGGGGTCCACGGCGTCAGCGAACGCCACCGTTGAAGAAACTGCGAGCGCGCAAACCCAGAGCAGTGCTCGCCCTCCCACTCCCTGGATGCTCATCCTGAAAGACTCCTCTCCCCGAAGCCACGCGGGGCTTCCACCTCCAGTTAAACCCAAGCAGCTACGGATATGATAAGATAGAGTGTAGCCTGTCCGTTAACCTGCGTCAACAAGAAGTCCGAGAATCTCGCGCATTCCAGCCAAAAAACGGGACAGGTTCGTTTATTGACAGGAGCCGGGTGCTGCCTATCATGCCCCTATGCCTCGTTCGGCACGGGTGGCGCCTGGTGGGGTGGCGTTCCACGTCTTAAACCGCGGCGTGGGCGGGATGCGTCTGTTCGACAACGACGCGGACTACCTGGCCTTTGAGCGGGTCCTGGAAGAGACGCTTGGTCTTCGCCCGATGCGGCTCTGTGCCTATTGCGTGATGCCGAATCACTGGCACCTTGTGCTCTGGCCTCGCGAGGACGGGGACTTGGCCAACTTCATGCAGCGACTCACGATCACGCACGCTCGTCGATGGCAGGAGCATCGGCGGCTGGTGGGAACGGGCCACATCTACCAGGGCCGTTACAAGTCCTTCCCCGTCCAGAGCGACGGACACTTCCTGACGGTCTGTCGATACGTGGAGCAGAACGCCCTTCGGGCGAATCTCGTGGATCGGGCCGAGGACTGGCGATGGTCAAGCCTCTGGCGCCGGCGACAGCGAGCAACAGACGCTCGGGCAATCCTGAACGAGTGGCCCATCCCTCGGCCCGGGGATTGGCTGGCTGAGGTCAACCATCGCGCGGCGGAGTCCGAGCTGACGAAGCTGCGCTACTGCGCGGTGCGAGGCCGTCCCTTCGGGAACGAGGCCTGGGTACTGCAAACCGCCAAACGTCTCGGTCTGAACTCGACGCTCCGGCCGCGGGGCCGACCGAGGAAGGCACATACCCCTAGCCGGGACCAATAAACGAACCTGTCCCGTTTCTTCAGATCTCGTCGATCCAGCGGGCGAGGTCCTTGGCGTAGTAGGTGAGGATCAGGTCGGCGCCGGCGCGTTTGATGGCGGCGGTGGTCTCGATGGCGCAGGTCTTGCGGTCGATCCAGCCGTTGGCGGCGGCGGCCTCCAGCATGGCGTACTCGCCGCTGACGTGATAGGCCGCCGTCGGCAGGCCGAACCGCTGCTTGACCCGCCACAGGATGTCGAGGTAGTTGACGGCCGGCTTGACCATGACGATGTCGGCGCCTTCCGCGATGTCGAGCTCCACCTCCCGCAACGCCTCGTCGGCGTTGAAGGGGTCCATCTGATACGTCCGACGATCGCCGAACTGGGGCGGGCTTTCGGCCGCTTCGCGGAACGGACCATAGTACCCGCTGGCGTACTTGGCGGCGTAGGCCATGATCGGCACGTTCGGCAGATCGGCCTTGTCGAGCTCGGCGCGGACCGCGGCGATCCGCCCGTCCATCATGTCACTCGGCGCGACGACGTCCGCGCCGGCCTGGGCGTGGCTGACCGCCTGGCGGGCCAGCAGGGCCAGTGTCGCGTCGTTGTCGATGTCCCTGGCGCCGTCACGTCGCTCCACGACCACCCCGCAGTGGCCGTGATCCGTGTACTCGCACAAACAGACGTCGGTGATGACGACCAGGCGCTCGCAGCGGTCCTTGATCGCGCGGATGGCCTGTTGGACGATGCCCCGATCGTCCCAGGAGCTCCGGCCGATGGCGTCTTTGGTCTCGGGGATGCCGAACAGGAGGACGGCCGGGATGCCCAGCGCTTCGATCTCGACGCATGCCTCGACCGCCACGTCCACGGACATCTGGTCATGGCCGGGCATCGATGCGATCGCCTTGCGGACTCCCTTGCCCGGCCTGACGAAGATCGGCAGGACCAGGTCGTCCTTGGACAGCTGCGTCTGGCGAACCATTCGCCTCAACTCGGGCGTGGCCCGTAAGCGTCGCATCCGATGGATCGGAAACGCCATGCGCCTCACTCCGGAATCACGGCAGGCTGTCCGACGCCGCGATCGGCCCGTCCGACGGGGCCGACCGGGCCCATCACCTCAAGGCTTTCCCCACCAGCGTCACCAGGATCATGACCACGCCGATCGCGATGACGATCGGCCAGAACCACTTGCTGTGCAGGATCTCATTCCTCGGCCGATCGATGATCCACTGCCCGCAATGCGGACACTTGACCGTATCCTCGTGGATGGACTCACCGCAGCTCGGGCAGGGGACCGTCTCGGACGCCTCGTCGTCCTTCAGGTCCTCCTCGAGCGGCATGTCCTTCTCGTCCGGGTCCTCGGCGGTTCCGTTGCCGTGGTCCATGGTGTCACCTGCCCGGCCAGCGGGGCGCGCTGGCCTACTTGACGATCTCGAGGATCTGCTTGAAACGATCCGTGCCAGCCTGTCGGGTCAGCTCGAAGATCGCACTCTCTGCGGTCGTCACGAAGGCTCCCGCCTGACGCATCCGGTGCAGGGCCATCTCGCGATCGACGGGTCGTCTCGATCCGACCGCGTCGGCGCAAACCCACACCGGGTAGTCGACGCGCAACAGGTCCAACACGGTTTGCTGGACACACACGTGCGACTCGATCCCGATGACGATGATCTGGTTGCGGCCCGCTCCTTGGAGGGCCTCGCGGATCTCCGGCGTGTAGCCGCTGAACAAGACCTTGTCGATCGGCGTGACGCCGACCGGCTCGAGCAGCTCCCAGATCGGCGGAACGGTCGGGCCAAGCCCCTTTCGATACTGTTCGGTCAACAAGATGGGCATGTCGAAGACGCCCGCCGCCCGGATCATCAGCCGGCAGCCCTCGACGACGGCGTCCGCCTGATCGATGGCCGGCAGCAGCTTGGCTTGGAGGTCAATCACGAACAGCAGACAGTCGTCGGCGTTCAGCTTGTTGGGGTGTTCGATCAAGGGCGGATTCCTCGCGCGATCCGAGAATGGCGCCCCAGGCGATGGTGTTCAGTCAGCCGGTTTCCGGCGGTCTGCCCGGGGCTTCTCGACCAGTCTAGCGTGACTCGCCATCGGCTTCAATCTGGGACGGCTCGGCTTGCGGCGGCGCATCGCGTTTCGGCGAGCGAGGGGCGAACCCGTCTCGGACCTGCTCACACAGCGCCTCGGAATCGGGCAGCGCGCTGGCCCACAAGAACAGGCCGGGCAGTTTCTCGGAACGGAACAGGAAATGGGAAACCAGCCAAACGTGCTCCGCCCGCTGTTGCACGTCGTCGCCGAGCGCACTGGGCGAAGGCTGGCCAAAAGCTTCCCGCCACGCGTTGACGTGGTCGTCGAGTTTTTTCAGCTCGACCGTTTCGCCGCGGTCGATCCAGCCGCCGCGGACGTAGAACGGTTTGACGCGGGTCCGTCCGGGCCCGCGCTGGACGATTAACCAGTCGAACCGGTCGGCAACGGTGACGAAGCGACGAGATCCCGCTCGGGCGTCTCGGGCCTGCTCGATGCGACGCTTCGCGGCGGCGGCCAGCTCGAATTCCTGCGCGCGAGCCGCCCGCTTCATCTCCCGCTCGGCCTGAGCGATGTACGCCTCGGGACCGGTCCGCACGAAGTCGACCGCGCTGGAAACCAGATCACGGTAGCGCTCCAGCGGGGCTGAGCCGTCGCAGGGCGCGGGGCACTTGCCCATGTCGTAGTACGCACAGCGCCGCCCGTGCGGCGCCTGCTCGAGCACTTCGGGGCTTCGGCAGAGGTCGAACAGCTCGGTGATCAGTTCGATGTAGCGGGTGCAGTTCGCCCGGCTCGTGAACGGGCCGATGTACGTCGCATGGCTGGCGAAGACCTTTTGCGTCGGGGTCAGGCGGGGGATCCTCGCCGCAGGATCCACCCGAACGAACCAGACCGCCTTGAATGCCAGCCGATCGGCGTAGTCGTCGGGGTAGAGCTGCCTGGCGATCCGATGGTAGTCGTAGGCGGTTTCGAACTGCGAGTACGTCGGCCACCACCAGATGCGCCGCGTGATGACCCGCACGTCCGCGCGAGCACGACGCTTCTCTTCCTCAGGCGGATTACTCAGACGGAACGAAACGGTCCGCCGCAGGCTCTCGCACCCGCCGAGTTGGATCGGCCGGCCCCGCTCGTCGGCGAGCAGCCACACGCCACCGTGGGCCGGCAACTGCTTGACGTCGAACGGCTCCGGCGGCGGCGGGACGTCCACACCATCCGCGAACAGACTGTCCCAATCCATGCCACCAGACTATAGGATCGCTTCGACCGGTCAACCGCGCAGTTAGAACCCCCAGTTGGGGCTGTACCGACCGTCCATGATCAGCTCGCCGAGCCGATGGAAACGCAAGTGGCCGGTCCTGGGAATACCCTCGTCGCGGCGGGCGCGGAGCTCGTCTGTGTGCCCGAACCTGGACACGACTGACCATCGATCGGCCCGCACGGCGGGCGCGTTGGCGTCCCAGAACGTGATGCCGTCCGCGCCTTGCTCATACAGCAGCGTTCCCTGTCGGACCAGAACCTTGAGGTCGCGGATCTGCCATCCGACGAACGTCGGCCGGACGGGCACGCCCTTGGGTTTGCAGACCTCATTGAAGAACTCCATGTCGTACGCCCGCGCCCGCGTCCCTCCCGCATGGATGTACGGGAACACCATGTCGAGCAGCCCGTCGTTCACCCATCGTCGCACGTCGATGCCGTACCGCACGTTGTCCGACGCGTCCGCCAAGACGAACGCGCTGAGCGCCAGCCGCTTGCCGTCGGCCCGGCGCGACTGTTCAGCGTCGAGCATCGCCCGAATCTCACCCATCAGCGCGGTCAGGACCTCGCATCGCAATTGTCCGATGCGCTCGTCCGATTCGTCCAGCTCGCGAGCGTCGAGCTTGAACCGCTCCCGGAACCGATCGAGGAACGGCCGCTCATACAAGACCAGAGGCACGCCGCGGGCGTAGATGACGTGGGCGCCGTCGGCGCCGAGCCGGACGGCCTCGTTAAGGACGGTCACCAGATGTCGGCGCACCTCGGGGACGGCCAGACTCATTCTGGCCACGGGCGTGCCGTCGCGATCCACGCACCGCCATTCGGGATGCGACTGATAGAACCGGGACCGAAAGAAGTCCGCCAGCGGCTCGCTATGGACCCAAGCGGCCGGGCGGACGGCGACGTGGACCTTCATCCCCACGTCGTGCGCACCGTCGATCAGCACCTTCGTCGGGTTGATACGCTGGCGCGCCAGCTCGCGGAGGGCGGCGGCATAGTGACCGTCGCCCGCCCGGGCGAAGTCGTCCAAATCCTGGCCCATCATTTGCCCAGGGTCGCTGGGGTAGTTGACCTGATCCGCGCCGCCCATCTGCAGGATCAGCGTGTCGAAGTCGGTGTGCCGGTAGACCTCGACCTCGGCCAGCAGCGCCTCAGCCGTCGTCGGTCGACGGTCGTAGATGAAGCTGAATCCATCCAGCGAGGCCGTCAGCCTGCGATGCGGTCGGTGCTTTCGCTCGACGCGGACGGCGGCGATCTCCTTCGGCGTCAGCGGGATCAGCTTGACGTATGCCACACCACATCCGGTGGTCCTGCCCGAGGCTTGCTGCGCGATCTGCAGCACGTCGTCCTTGAGATTGGCCACCTTGAAGAACACGTCCTCGATATGGCCAGTAGTCCGGACCCGCGCGACGGGCGCCGGGTCGCGACCCAGCTTGACCCACACCTTGCATCCCAGTCCCGCAGGATCGGTCAGCCCCAGGAAGATCGCATGCCAACCGCGGACGCCCAACCCCAGCGTCACGGGCGGCGCGTTGGTCTCGGCGGACGCCCAGATCAGCTTGCCGGTGATCCCGCCCGCCTCGTAGTCGATCAGCTTCCAGTGACCGCGCCTGGCCCGGGCCGTCAGCGCCCAAGTGGGTCGGATCTGCCCCATGTCGCTGAGCATTACCCCCTCGGCGTGCCGCGTCCACGCCAGCGCAACCGCGCCGCCCCGCGGTTTGCTCAGACGCAGGTCCACGTCGTCGAAGTCCAACGTGCCGTCCGAGAAGCGGGCCGCGACGGTCATCCGGATCGCATCGATGGGCCACTGTGTCTGCGGGACCAGCTGGACTGCGACCCGCCGCCAATCGTAAGTACCCACGGGCAGATCGACCCACGCATGCGTCGTGTCCGAATACGGCCGGTCCTTGTAGAGGATATGGAAGTAGAATCGCGCGTAGTCGTCCTTGGCCTTGTCGATCTTCACCCCGCGCCCGCGAAACCAGCCACTGGCGGTGTAGATGCGCGTCGCGGGCGAGGCGACGGCTTGCCGCAACGCCCCGGCCGATCCGTCGCCGACCACGCGTCCGGCACGGCGCCCGTTGTGCGGGGACTCCTCGGTCACCCACTGGGCGGCCCGGCCCTCGGCGACGACCCAGCCTATCGGGGTCTTGTCCTTGCCGACGTCCTCAAGGCCGGGATTGACCAGCTTGACCGCGTCCGACGCACCTGCGTTGGCGCCCGCCAAGACGCAGGCGAGCAGAACCGTTCGCATCGCGTGCCCGTGCACAGACGATCTCCTTTAGGGAAACGACACTGTCAGATCGTGATCCGGCCCGGCCAGCCTACGGTGATCTCATGCCTGATCGGTACCGGATGGTTCATCTTGCGCGGGAGACGGCGGCGGTTCGTTCCCGCTTTCCTCTTCGGGGAGGCTGAGTCCGCGGAGGCCGTTGACCTGATCCACGAGCCGCTTCATGCTGGCCTGCGTCGGGAAGGTAGCGATCATCAAGCATACCGGGAGGATGAACAGGAACATGTCCACGTTCCTGTGCTCCGCCTTGAGCATGACCAACCCGATGAACACGGCGACGGCGAGCACGAAGGCGGCCAGGGTCGCGGCCTTGACGAAGTCCTCGGCCACGTGCTCGAGCGTGGCGGCGACGTCCCCCAGGGCTTCAGCCCGACTACGCGTCAGCCGGCGAATGATCAGGCGCAACCCAATCACCCCAACCACGATCACGAGCAGCTCGGCGAGACGCAGTTGATTGCACAGGTCTTGCGGGATCGCACCGTCCAGTTCGATCCCGGCCCGTCTGGACATGATCAGGAACGCGATGAGCAACAGTCCCACGAATACGTAAGTGCTGCGCGCCCGAGAAAGGGCGATGACTGCCCGTCGAGAGGGCGATTGGCTCATTGCGGCTTCCCCCGTCGATTCAGATTGATCATCAACTCGACCTCGCCGACATCCCGACCCAGCTGGCGCGCGATCTCGACGGGCGTCTTGCCTTCGTTGGTCAGATCGAGGACCTGCCTCTGGAGCGAATCCCGTTCCCCGGTGGGCTCGGGCGGTTCGAGCGCGGTTGCGTCGGTGGGACCGTCAGGTGCCCCTTCTTGGGGCACAGGCGGCGGCGCCTCGCGCTCCGGTTCCGCTTTGCCCACTCCCAGGCGTTTCAGCGCTTCCAGTCGAGCGTCGGCGTCGGCGATGGCCCTCTCGAGCTTGGCGAACTTCGTGTCGACCTGCGCGTTGATCTCGCGGGCCAGCTTCTCCAACTGCATCATCAGCTCCGCCATGTCGTCCCGCATTTCGTCCTGCTCACGAAGCTTGGCGAGCTGTTCTCGGGCGTAGGCACGGGGCGAGCTCCCCCGATCGACGGACCGTCGCCGCAGGCTGATCATGACCATCGCGACAACGAGGATCACGCCCACGAGTAGGAACAGATCCGAGCTCTCCATCTGGCCAACAGCCAGCGTCATCATCCGGATCGATCCGATTCAACGCGTCCTGCCGACGTCCCCCATGCTCGCTGGGCGGCGGCCATCACCTCGCGGAGCGGCGCGTCGCTGTCCAACGCTGCGGCCCGACAGTCGTCGTACTCCGGCGAGGCCGTGACCATCGTCCCGTCCCGCAAGCCCACCTTGACCCGGATTGGGCCGAATTCCGTCTGCACCGTGACGTGTCTCCGCTCGAGCTTGCGTCGTTCCGCCCGGTGGCGACGGACGCCGAACGTCGGGGTCTCGGCGAACAAGAGCGATTCCATTTCCTCAACCGCCGCAGGCTGACACAAGACGGTCATCTTTATGGCGGGACGGTTCTTCTTCATCACGATCGACGTGCAGTAGACGTCCAGTGCCCCGGCCGACAGCAGCCGCTCGCACGCGTGGCCGACCGTTTCGGGCGTGGCGTCGTCGATGTTGGCCTCCAAGACGATCACCTCGTCCTGCTCGGCGGTTGCGTCCACCGCACGTCCCAGCATGACGCGCAGGAGGTTGGGGCGGGTCTGTCCATCACGTCGCCCCGCCCCGCATCCGATCGTCTCCAAGGTCATCGACGGCATGGGCCCGAACGCCTGGGTGATCGTGGTCAGGATGGCCGCACCGGTCGGGGTCGTCAGCTCGAACGTCTCGGGCGATTCGGCGATGGGCACGTTCTCGAGCAGGATGGCCGTCGCCGGCGCGGGCACGGGCATCTCGCCGTGGTCGCACCGGATCACGCCGCTGCCGACGGGGATCGGCGAGCAGACCACCCGTTCGACCCCCAGCGCGTCCAGACCGATGGCGGCGCCGACCACGTCGACGATGGCATCTATGGCGCCGACCTCGTGAAAATGGACCTTTTCGATTGTCGTCCCGTGCGCCCGGGCCTCGGCCTCGGCCAGCCGCTCGAAGATCCGCAGCGCCCTGGTCTTGACCGCGTCGATCAGATCGGACGCTTCGATGATCGACCGGATGTGGGCCAGGTGGCGATGCGGTTGATCCATCTCGGGGTCGACCTGGACGCGGAACTGCGTGGCCGCAAACCCCTGCTTGTTGGCCTTGTCGGCAGCAATCTCGAATCCGTCCAGCTTCAGCGCGGCCAACGACGCACGCAACCGATCGATCGGCAGGCCAGCATCGATCAGTGCGCCGAGGATCATGTCCCCGCTGGCGCCGTTGAAGCAGTCGAAATAGGCAACGCGCATCGGCAATCCACTCTCGGGCCAGACGTCGATCCTTCAGTGTATGCCATCCGCTGCTGTCTGAACAGACCCCGGCGTCTGGCCAGCCCTTACGGGGTGGGCTATGCTTGCCGACCGTCACCGTGCAGACGCGTGGTGCCGCCGACGCCGATCAGGGAGGGCGGATCGATGTTCTACGTCGAGAAGCTGCTGGACCCGAAGGTCTACGAACGCATCATGACGTCGGCCAACCACGCCGAACCCGATCGCGTGCCGATCTGGGACTACTTGGATAACCGCGCCACCGTCGACCACTTCGCGCCGGGCGAGACCGACCTGCTGAAGGCAAACGTCAAGGTCTATCACGGCCTGGAGATCGACCTGTGCCGCGGCTATGGCGGGAGCTACTCTGAGGCCGACGACGGCACGACGACCGAGCACACGAAGATCAGCGGACGGACCAGCTGGCTGATCGACTACCCCATCAAGACGCTGGACGACCTGGCCCGCCATCCCTTGCCCGAGGTGGACAAGGGCAAGATGCGGGACGAATGGCGGGCCCACCTCCGCAACGTCATTGAAGCCTTCGCCCCCACGACCATGTTCGTGCCGGGCGCGGGATGCGGGTTCCACGCTGTTTACGGTCTGATGGGCCTGGAGCTGTTCAGCTACGCGATGTTCGATCGGCCCGACGACGTGCAGCGTCTTCTGGACGGATACAGCCGACAGGCCGTCGCGGCGGCGGAGTTGGCCGCCGAGGAACGACTGGCCCCCCTGTTCTTCATCGGTGACGACATCGCCTACAAGGACAAGCTGATGTTCTCGCCCGACTACCTGAGGCGAACCTGCGTGCAGATGATCGCGGACATGTGCGAGCCGCTCCGCCGTTCGGGCACCAAGGTGATCTTCCACAGCGACGGCAATCTGGATGATATCCTCGACGACTTGGTCGAGGCCGGCATCGCGGGCATCAACCCGATCGAACCGCTGGCAGGCATGGACATCGGCCGACTGAAACGACGCTACGGCAAACGCCTGATCCTGGTGGGCAACGTCGATTGCTCGGTCGTCCTGCCGCTGGGCAGCCGGCAGGACGTCATCGAGGCTACGCGTGCATGCCTCCGCGCCGGGGCGCCCGGCGGGGGGCACTTCATCGGTTCGTCTAGCGAAATCACCCCCGCCACGCCGCTCGAGAACGTGCTGGCGTTCTACGAGACCTGCCGCAACGACGGACGGTATCCGATCCGGTGCTGAAGCGCTGTCGTGCAGAGGGTTGCGTCTGATAGGCCCAGCCCATACAAGATGATCCCGGCTGCACCGACCCGCCGGAAGGAGAGCACGTGAGCGACCCATCATCGCCCGACACGGCCAACGGCATCGTCCCGCTGACGCCCGCGCATCGCTGGTGGCGGTGGAAGATCCTGATCTCGACGTATCTGTGCTACGTGGGGTACTACTTCTGTCGCAAGGCGTACGGGGTCCTCAAGGCGCCCATCGGCAAGGAGCTCGACTGGGGCCCGGAGGACCTGGCGCACATCTGGACGGCCTTCCTGGCCGCCTACATGATCGGGCAGTTCATCAACGGTGCTCTCGGCCGACGGACGGGGTCCCGTGTCCTGTTGCTGTGCGGGATGGCGATCACGCTCGGCTGCAACATCATCTTCGGGTTCGCCCATTCCTACCCGGCGTTCCTCGGGTTCATGATCGTCAACGGGTTGGCCCAATCCAGCGGCTGGCCTGGGGTCGTGGGCGCGGTGGCGCCCTGGCTACGGCCGCATGAACGCGGCACGATCATGGGGTTCTGGTCGACCTGCTACGTCCTGGGCAACCTCGGGTGCAAAGGTCTGGTCGGGATGATTCTCCGAATCCTCGCCGGCGGTGCGCTGGGCTACGCCGCGTGGCGGACGTCCTTCTGGGCCTGCGCGATGGTCATGCTCGGGATTTGGGCCCTGTTCCTGCTGTGGCAGCGGAATCGTCCGGAGGACGTCGGCCTGTCGCCCCTCGTCGGCGACGAAAGCGAGCTCAACAACAATGCGGCCGGCAAGACCGGCGACGACAAGGCCAGTTGGGGAACCTTCTTCAGCGTCTTGTTCACGCCCACCGTCTTGATGATGGGCTTCATCTACTTCTTCTTGAAGTTCCTCCGCTACGCCCTCGACTCCTGGACGGCCTACTTCCTGACCGAGACGATGGCGGTGGCGCCGTCGGCAGCGTCGTTCTACTCGTTGGTGTTCGACATCGCGGGCATTATCCCGATGATCCTGACCGGGCTGATGCTCGATCGGTTGTTCCGGGGCAACTGGCGGTCCCTGTGTCTGATCATGTGCCTGGGCGTGACGGGGGCGTTCGTGCTGGCCGTGGCGTTCGGGGGGCTGGGTCCGCACTACCTGATCGGCGCGTACGGTCTGGTGGGGCTGATGATCTACGGCCCGGACAGCCTCATCGTCGGGACGGCCGTCATCGGCGTCGGCGGCAAGCGCGAGACCATCACCGCGGTCGGTATCATCAACGGGCTGGGCAGCATCGGCCCGATCTTCCAAGAGGAGATCATCGGGTACCTGTTCGAGCGGTATCGGGACCTGACGCAGATCAACATCCTCTTTGCGGGCATCAGCGCGTTCGCGACGTTCCTGCTCTTCCTGCTGTACCTCCGCGGACGCCGCCGCGCGAAGACCAGCAGCGCACACTGACCCCCCGGGATACCGTTTAGCGGGGCCGCGTGTGGCCCCTCCCCGCCGCACGCGGCGGGGCTAAACAACGCGCGTCAGGTTCTGCTCGACTCCAGGTGTGCTGGACACGCTACTTGCCCTGGAAGATGCCGATCCCGATGTTCTCCGGGTCGACGAAGACGGCGATCCATCCGATGTTGGGAATCTCCATCTTGGGCATGACGACGTTGCCGCCGGCCTCGGTCACCTTGGCCAGCGTTTCGTCGATGTCGTCGACCAGGAAGTAGACGCCGACCATGGGCATCGGGCACGGGTCGGGGCGCTTCATCATCCCGCCGCCCGGCTCGCTGCCGGTGTTGATCAGCGTGTACTCGTCCGACCCCGGAGCGCCCTGGTATTCCCAGTCGAAGACCTTCGAGTAGAAGGCCTTGCACTTGTCGGGGTCGTTGGTCAGAAACTCGAAATGACAGAGCGGATTGCCCATGACGCGTTCTCCTTTTCGGGACGTGCGGGCAGCCCAGGACGCCCGCGGTGACGCCGAAGCCTTGTAAGCCGCCGCCGGGCTCAAATCAAGGCCGGGCGCGATGCGGGACCACAACCCGGGGTCCGGGTTCCGGGGTCCGGGCCCCGGAGGGGGGATCGGTGGTGCCACGTTCGACACAGGGAATGGATTCAGAGACCGATCTGAACCAGCCGCCTGCTTACCTGTGCCCGGCACATCCGACCCTAACCCCTAGACCCTAGCCCCCAAACCCCACGCCCCCTGTTGTCGCAGACCGGCTTCTGGACGATAATGGGTTGCCAGGTAGACACGTCATGAGCCGCGCGGTGTTCGGACGACGCGGCATGTCTTCGAGCGACGGAGCGGATGAATGAGCAATGGCCATCTGCTGGCGATTGACGTGGGTGCAACGGTCGTGCGGGCCGGCGTCTACGACATGGACGGCCGGTGCCTGGCCGTGCGGACACGCACCGTGGACGTCCGCCATCCCGAGCCGGGACAGACTGAGGTCCACGCCACCGCCTACTACGACGCGGCCGCCATGGTGAGTCGTCGGGCCCTCCGCGCGGCGGAAATGGCCGGCAAGCAGGTCGAGGCCGTCGGCATGGCCTGCCAGATGGGCGGCATCGTCGGCGTGGACGAGGCCCACAAACCCGTGACGCGATTCGACCCGCACCTCGACGAACGCTGCCAGCCGATCCGTGAGCAGCTCATGCGCGAGCACGAGTCGACGATTCGGAGCCTGACGGGGTGCCTGCCGTATCTGGGCGTGAAGATCAAGTGGTGGCAGGACCACCAACCCGACGACGCCGCCAAGGTCCGCAAGTGGGTGACGATCGGGGGATACCTGGCCGGGCGGATGACCGGCCTGTCCGCCGATCAGGCCGTCATCGACCGGACGAACCTGGGGGTGTCGGGTCTGGGAGACAATGCGGGCGGCGTGTGGTCCGACGAGTTGCTGGGGCTCTACGGCATCTCGGGCGACGTCCTGCCCCGGATCCTCCGTTCGGGGGACGTCGTGGGACAGCTTGTCCCCGAGGTTGCGTCCGAGTTCAACCTTCCGCCTGGCGTGCCGATCGTGGCCGGCCTGGGCGATTATCCCGCGACGTTTCTCGGCGCCGGGCTGACCCGTCCGGGTCGATTGTGCGATCTGTCGGCCAACATCTGCCACTTCGCCGCCAGCGCCGAGCGTTTCGCCGCCGATGGTCGATACCGCGCCCTGTCCACACTCGCCTCGCCGAGTGACGGTTTGTGGTACGCGATGGCCTACGTAAACGCCGGCGGGATGACGTGCCGCTGGTTCCTTCAAGACGTTCCGAACCAGCGCGCTGATGATGAGAAGCTCGCCCTCCTCGTTCGGGGACTCGAGGAGCAGGCCGCCACGCTCGCACCGGGCGCCGACGGGCTTCTGTTCTTGCCCCACCTCACCGGCCGGCAGTGCCCGTGGGACCCGGCCATGCGCGGTTCGTGGCTCGGCCTCCGTCCCAGCCACACGCAAAGCCATCTGCACCGATCGATCCTGGAGTCGGTGGCCTTCGAGTACGCCTACTTCCTGCAGGTGACCCGCGGGCTTTTCGAGCAGACGACGTTCGACGAGATCTACGGCATCGGAGCGGGCACGCGATCTCAATTGTGGTCTCAGATCAAGGCCGATGTGCTCGGCGTGCCCTACGTCCTGCCGACCCGAGACGGTCACGCCCTGCTGGGCGCCGCGGCGGTGGCTGCCGCGGGGGTCAACGCGATTCCCAGTCTCCAGCAGGCCATTGACCGATGGGTCAGGCCCGGGGTCCGGCTCGAGCCGGATCGCGACCGGCACCGCGACTACGTCGAGATCTTCGAGGTCTACGTCAAGGCCCTGGGTGACCTCAGGCCGATCTTCCGCGATCTCCGCAACGTTGCCCGTCGCATCACCTCCCCGCCGAAAGAACCGGGCCAGTCCTGACGCCATCCAAGCCGCGCAGATCCCGGGGTTGCCCGGCGGTCTCGTTTCGGTAATCTGGCGTGATTCTCGGCGCATGAGCCGTCAGTGAGACCACGAAGGCGGCACCGACAGGCTATGGAGGTCGTCATGCAAGCAAACGTGGCCGTTACGCGACAGATTCCCACCAACGGCATCGACCTGCTCCGCGCTAATTGCGCCCGTGTCGATGTCACGCCGTACGAACGCTCGCTGACCCGCGCCGAGCTGCTGGAGATGATCGCCGGTCGGGACGGCGTGCTGACCGAGCTGCCCAACCGACTCGACGACGAGGCCTTCGATGCCGCCGGGCCGCAGTGCAAGGTCTTCGCCAACTACGCAGTGGGATTCAACAACGTCGATCTGGAGGCCGCCACGCGCCGCGGCATCGTGATCACCAACACGCCAGAGGTGCTGACGGAGACGACGGCCGACCTGGCCTGGGCGCTGATCATGGCGAGCGCCCGCCGGATCGTCGAGTCGGATAAGTTCCTCCGCAGCGGGGTGTGGGACGGCTGGGGACCGATGCAGTTCCACGGCCTGGACGTCCATGGTGCGACGCTGGGCATCATCGGTGCGGGCAGGATCGGGACGGCCGTCGCGCGCCGATCGATCGGGTTCGACATGAAGGTGCTCTACCACGACATCGTCGGCCAACCCAACCCCGAACTCGACCGAATCGGTGCTCGCCGCGTCGAGCTGGACGAACTGCTCCGCGACAGCGATTTCGTCAGCATCCATGTGCCGCTGACCGACCAGACGCAACACATGATCAGTGAGTCCGAGCTGTCGCTGATGAAACCCACCGCCCACATCGTCAACACCGCACGCGGCCCGGTGATCGACGAGCGCGCGTTGGTGAACGCCCTACGGGATGGCGTGATCGCCGGCGCGGGGTTAGACGTCTTCGAAAACGAACCGGACATAGCACCTGGCTTGACCGACCTGGACAACGTCGTCTGTCTGCCCCACATCGGATCGGCCAGCGCCGCTACGCGGGCGAAGATGGCCGAGCTGGCCGCCACGAATCTCCTGGCCGTCCTGCGGGGCGAGCGCCCGCCCACGCCCGTGAACGCCGAGGTCCTCGACCGTTGACAGGACCGTCGTTGAGACCTTGGCACTCGGTTGGCTATCACGGCTTCTCGACGCGAGCCGTGAAAGCGGCGTCAAGCCGCCGCACTCCGAAGGCACACGCCGCACACCCGGTCAGTCGAAACGCTCGGGATGGACGATCGCGTAACACATTCGTGTGACGTGGACGGCCTGCCTGACGTCGTGGACGCGGACGATGTGCACGCCGGCCAGCGCGACGGCGGCGACGACGGCGGCCGTTCCCAGGACGCGCTCGTGCGGATCCTCGATCCCCAGCACCGCGCCGATGAAGCGCTTGCGCGACGGGCCGATCAGCAGCGGCGCGTCCAGCGAACCGAACTCCGACCACCGGCGAACAATCTGCAGGTTGTGTTGCGTGGTCTTGCCGAACCCGATGCCGGGGTCCACGAGGATCCGACCTCGATCGACCCCGGCGGCCACAGCGGCCTCGATGCGCTCTGACAGGAACGCCTTGATGTCGGCGACGACGTCGTCGTAGTGCGGATCCTGCTGCATCGTCCTGGGCCGACCCAGCATGTGCATCAAGATGACGGGGACCCGACGTTCGGCCGCCAGGGAGGCCATGGCGGGATCGTCGCGCAGCGCCGACACGTCGTTGATGATCGTCGCGCCGGCGTCGAGCCCGGCGCCCGCCACGTCGGCCAGCCGGGCGTCGATGGAGATGAGGACGTCCGGGAACGCCTCGTGTACGGACGCGATCACCGGCTGGGTGCGGCGGATCTGTTCGGCGACGGGAACCGGATCCGATCCTGGACGCGTCGACTCGCCGCCGACGTCGATGAGGTCCGCCCCCTGCTCGATCATCTCGGCGGCGTGGGCGACGGCGACCGAGGTGTCGTAGAACTCCCCGCCGTCGCTGAACGAGTCGGGGGTGACGTTGAGGACGCCCATCACCAGCGGCCGGCCGGTCAGGTCCAACGCACCGCCGGGCCAGGTCACTTGGAACGGTCGCTTGGTCACCGATGTCATACGCAGGTTCCCCGTCGAGCCGCCTCGTTGGCGAGGCGCCGGACGAATGCTATGATGTCACGCGTTCTGAGGGAATCAAGGAGTCCGCGATGACCGACAGCGCCCCCGATCCGCCGGACACCGAACCGCGGGACAAGTTCTCCCCGCCAGACCGGGCCGTGACCAAGGACGGCGAAGCTCAGCGGAATGGACAGGCCGCCCCCCGCGATGAGAAGGACCTATGGACCGGGCGGGCCAGCGCCAAGTTCTTCTTGGGGCAGTGGGTCCTGTGGATCATCGGTGCGATTGTCTTGCTGGTTGTTGGGATCTTGGCGTGCGGATGGGTCGACGCCGGCTGGCCGGCCTGGGCGGCGTTGGGATTGATCGCCCTGTGGTTCCTGCTCGTGCTCGGCAAGGTCAGCTACCGCATCATGGTCAGGCGCTACCGGGTCACGACGCAGCGGCTGTTCGTGGAGGAGGGCATTCTGATCCGGACGATCAACCAGACGGACCTTATCCGCGTGAACGATGTGTCGGTTACGCAGAAGCTCCTCGACCGCGTCTTCAACGTGGGGAGCGTGACCGTCGAATGCCCAACCGACGCGTCGCATCCGAAGATCCTCATCTTCGGCGTGCATGACCCGCACCAGGTGGCCGAGCACATCCATCGCGAGATGCGGGCCCTGCGCGACCGCAAATCGCTGGTGATGGAGGCGACGTAGCGGAGCGGCCCGGCGGATTCCCGCAAGAGACGGAGCAACCGAATGTCGAAATCCCATTCGATCAAGCAGGCGATCGTCCTGGCGCATGGCCGGGGCGATGATTGCTTCCCGTACGGCGGCGACAAGGCGATGCGGCCCAAGTATGCGATGGAGGTAGACGACGTCGCGCTGGTCCGCCGCGTGGTGGATGCGATCCGGGGAGTTGGCGTGGGGGACGTTACCGTCGCCATCGGATTCCTCGCCGAGGCCGTCGAGGAGGTCTTCGCCGACCTGCCCGAAGCCGACCGGCCGCGGTTCGTCAAGGTCGAGCCATACGACTGCGGCGACGCGCCGGTGCTGGCATCGGTCATCAAGCAGGCAGGCGCAAGCGGGGATCTGTTGGTCGCCAACGGCGATCTGTTCGTCCATCCCCGAGAGGTCCAGGCCGTCGTCGACGCGTTCGCGACCAGCAACGGCAACGCGGTCTGCGCCCTGATCGACGAGCTGGATGCCGAGGAAGACGAACTGAGCTGGCACACCGTCCGCGTGGACGGGTCCGGCGAGAGGATCACGGCCTTCAACGGCCCGGTCGAGGGAGGCAAGCTGCGGATCAGTGGGCTGTATGCCGTGCCAGCCGGTCGGGTCGCGGCGCTGGCGAACGCGCCGTCGGCGGACTCGGAGAACCGCGCCTACCTCGCGCGACATCTCGGCGCAATGCTGGGTCCTGACGCTGCCGTGGTGGCCGTCAAGGCGTCCACGCCCGTCGTCCACGTCGATCGCTGCTTCGATTACCTGGAGGCCAACATGGTGCAGGTGCACTTCCAGGTGGACGCGATCCGGGAACGCAAGGGCGCATACGTCTACCGCGGCGGCGAGGGCGAGCCGGACCCGCGATACGTCTTCCCGGGCACGATTATCCACAAGGGAGCCACGTTGGTGTTCGAGAAGGACGCCTTCGTCAGTCCCTACGAGACGCTCGAGGACCACCTTGCCGCGATCAAGGACGCGCCCAGACAGGTCACGCCCATCCGTATCCGTGGCGACGTGCACCTCGGCGCACGGGCCCGAATCGGCCTGGGGTCCGAGATCGACGGCGGTCTGCACATGCACCCCGAAAGCAGCGTCGACGATTCGATGATCGAAAGGAGCGTCATCCTCGGCGCGCGGACCCGCATCCGACGGAAAGGATTCGTCCGCAGCGAGTCCGTGCTCATGGCCGGCTCGCGGATCGAATGCGCCGCCGACTACGAGGGCACGTCAGGTCCGGGCACGATCTTCATGCACCCGTCGCAGTGCTGGATCTGCAACGGCCGGGCGTGCGATTGCGGGGCGGGCAACTTCTTCGGAACCTGGCGGTTCGACAGCAAAGCGTCGAAGTTTCTGATCCGCGGACGGCAGGTCACCCCGAAGGAGAAGGTCGGCAACGCCACGTTCCTGGGCGATCACGTCAGATCGGCCGTCATGGTGAACTTCACGCCCGGCACGCGCGTCGGCTCGAACACGCTGATCGGCCCCGGCATCGTCGCGAGCGGTACGCTGCGGGGCGGCCGGGCGTGTCTGCTCAAGCAGGACATCGTCGACGCCCGCGTCGGCCTGCTGCGGCGATAGCAAAATCGGCTTTTTGGGGCAGGGCCAGTCCCGTACGGGTATCTTCGCACAGCTGCTACACTGAGGGTTGTGAAGCGAGGGACATGATGTGCTTGGATCCCCGGCGGATCGAGGTCGTCGACGACGAAATGGCCCGGGTGTTGCGGGGCAAGACGGGCCCCGAGCGATTGCGGATCGCCAGCGGGATGTTCTCGTCCGCGCGACGAATGCTCCTGGCCGCGCTACGCTCCGAGCACCCCGACTGGGACGACCGTCAGATTCGCGAGGAAGCCGCCCGGAGACTGTCCCATGGAGCCATCTGAGCTGCTCCGTTACGTCGTGACGACCGTCGAGGGACTGGGCCTTCGGTACCTGGTAACCGGGTCGGTCGTGACGATCTTCTTCGGCGAGCCGCGATTCACGAATGACATAGACATCGTGGTCGACCTGCCTCTCGAGAAGATCGAGGCGTTCTGCCGAGCATTTCCGAGCTCCGAGTTCTACGTCAGCGAGGCAGCGGCCCGAGAGGCGGTGGCGGGCTGCGGCCAGTTCAACATCATCCACCCCACATCGGGGCTGAAGGTGGATGTCATCATTCCGCCGGATACCCCTTTCAACCGCAGTCGTTTTGCCCGGGTGACGCGCATCAGACCCGACGAGGATTACGACGCGTCCTTCGCATCCGTCGAAGACGTCATTATCAAGAAAATGGAGTACTACCGGGAGGGCGGATCGGAGAAGCACCTGCGCGACATCACGGGCGTGTTGAGGATCAGTGGCGACCGAGTCGACGGTAGCTACATCGCCGATTGGGCGTCACAGCTGGGGTTGACCGCCATCTGGCAGACCATCCTAGAAAGGGCGCAGGGACAGTCAGGTCATAGAGAAGACGCGGGACGAGATTGAGGCCGAGGAACGTCGGTCTCCTCGGATGCAAGGCTGGCCTGCTGCGGGGTAGCAGGACCCGCTTTCGACGCCTGCCGTTCATTCCTTTTCCAGCCGTGCCGTCTCACCGACAACGCTACCGCGGAGTCCTCATCAGATGGGTGTTGTCTTCTTACGATCGCTGGCGAGTAATCGGCCGTGCGAGTAGACTACCTGCCCGACCTAAAACAGGGAGCACACTATGGACTACCGGATCGTTCGAACGAAGATCGAGACCATCGGGTCGCGGATCGCCGACAAGACCTGGCCCGTCGGGCCGTGGCAGGCGCGAATGGCGGACTTCCCCGTCGTCGATCAGTACAAGTATGACGGGCCGTGGCGGAGGGCGGACCTTCCCGCGCGATTCGCCGGCGGCAAGACGGTCTTCCTTCGCGCGAACGTCAACGTGCCGGCGGCACCGAAGCTCAAGGACCTGCGGCTGGTGTTCGCGTTTCGCGAGGTCGAGGGCATGCTGCGGATCGATGGGGCGGCCCGGGCCGGCATCGACGACAACCACACGTGGACGACGCTGCCCTCGGCGGGTCGGCATGAACTGCAGCTCGAGTTCACCAGCGTGCCGTGGTCGTATCGGAACCCGGCCGGCCTGAAGGAGTTCAGCCAGTTCGACGGCGCGGAGCTGATCCTCGTCAACCGGACGGTCGAAGCAGCCTGGTGCGACCTGCGCTTTCTGCACGACGCCGAAACCAGCGAGACGAACGAACGTCGCCGCCGGCTGCTCCACGCCGCGTTGGAGGAGGCGCTGCTGGCGATCGACCTGACCGCGCCGCGTGATCAGTTCGTGGCCGATCTGACCGCCATGCGCAAGCGGCTGGCCGGCCGGCTGGCGGAGATCGGCACAGAGGCGGAGGCGGGACGGCTGTGTTTGACGGGCCATTCGCACATCGACACCGCCTGGTTGTGGCCTATCCGCGAGACGATCCGCAAGTGCGGCCGGACGTTCTCGACGGCGGTCCGGCTGATGGAGCAATTCGGCGACTACGTCTTCAGCTGCAGCCAGCCGCAACTCTACGCCTACACGAAGCGGCATTTCCCCGAGCTGTACAGTCAGATCCGCAAGTGGGTGCGGCGTGGGCGATGGGAGACGACCGGAGCGATGTGGGTCGAGGCCGACTGCAACACGACCAGCGGCGAGGCGTTGGTCCGGCAGATGCTGTACGGCATCGAGTTCTTCCGCAAGGAATTCGGCACGCGACCCCGGTGCCTGTGGCTGCCCGACGTATTCGGATACAGCGGGGCACTACCACAGATCCTGCAACGGTGCGGGCTGCCGCACTTCTTCACGTGCAAACTTCACTGGCAGAGCCGCAACCGCTTCCCCAATCACCTGTTCCGCTGGCGGGGCATCGACGGGTCGACGGTGCTGGCCCACGTGCCACTGCTGCCCGGCGGATACAACAGCAACACCGAGCCACACGACCTGCGGCAGTCGTGGGGCAACTTCCTGCAGAAGGATCGCTACGACGAGGTGCTGGTGCCGTTCGGCTACGGCGATGGCGGGGGCGGCGCGACGCCGCTGATGCTCGAGTTCGCCGATCGGGCCAAGGCCTACCCCGGGCTGCCCCGGTGTCGCCAGGCCGGCGCGGAGGCCTACCTGGCCGAGGCCGACCGGAACGCGGCCGAACTGCCCGTCTGGGACGGCGAGCTGTACCTCGAGACGCACCGCGGCACGTACACCACGCATGGCGCGACCAAGAAGGCCAACCGCCTAAACGAGCTGCGCTATCGCGAAGCGGAGATTTTCGGCGCGATCGCCGCGCGGTTCGGCCAGAAGGTCCCCGCAGACGACCTGTTGGCGGGCTGGCAGACGATCCTGCTGCACCAGTTCCACGACATCCTGCCGGGCAGCAGCATCGGCGAGGTCTACGTCGAGACGCTCGCCGACCACGATCGCATCGCTGGGATCGGCGAGAAGATCATCGATCGCAGCCTCAAAGCAGTCGCCGCTCAGGTCACGCCCGCCGGGCGGGGACGAAACATCTGTGTTTTCAACTCACTCGGTTGGGGTCGGTCCGACGCGGTCGAGACCGTCTTGCCCGACCGTGGCGGAGACGTATGCTTCGTCGACGAGAACGGCAACGAGGTCCCCGGGCAAGTGGTCGACCGCGAAGACGGCAAGGCCCGCGTCGTCTTCGCGCCGGAGCACGTGCCCGCCGCCGGCTACGCGACGTTTTCGGTGAAGACCGGCCGCGATCACCGGCGTCGGACCCGCTCAACGCCGGACGGCCTGCGCGTCGGCGCAGACCGGCTGGAGAACCGCTACTACGTGCTCGAGCTCGACGAGGACGGGGCGATCACGCGACTGCTGGACAAGCGTTGCGATCGCGAGGTGGTTGCGGCGGGACGCGTGCTGAACGATCTGCAGCTCTTCCAGGACGGCCCTGAGCGCGAGGCGGCCTGGAACGTGCACAACACGTTTGAGATGCGGCGATACTCCTTTGAAGGCAAGACGACGATCCGCGTGATCGAGCGCGGCCCGGTGCGGGCGGCGATCCGCGTCACGCGTCGGCATCGCCGGACGGTGATCGAGCAGGACGTCACGCTGTACGACCGGCTGCCGCGGATCGATTTCGTCACCCGGGCCGACTGGCGGGCCCGGCAGACGATGCTCAAGGCCGCCTTCCCCGTCGACGTGCTCAACACGCGGGCCACGTTCGAGATCCAGTACGGCGCGCTCGAGCGGGCCACGCACCGCAACACGTCGTGGGAACAGGAGAAGTTCGAGGTCTGTGCCCAGCGCTGGGTCGACCTGTCGGAGGCCGGCTACGGCGTGAGCCTGCTAAACGACTGCAAGTACGGACACGACGTCAAGGACAACTGTCTGCGGATCACGCTGCTCCGCGGCCCCGAGTCGCCCGATCCGACGGCCGATCTCGGCCACCACGCGTTCACCTATTCGCTGCTGCCGCACATCGGCGACTGGCGCGACGCCGAGACCGTCCGACGCGCGATGGAGCTGAATGTCCCCATGCGGGTCCTGCCGTGTCGAGGCCGCGACGGGCGGTTGCCCGCCTCGCATTCGTTCCTGACGATCGACGGCGAGGGCGTGGTCTTCGAGGCCCTCAAACGGGCCGAGGACGGCCGCGGCTGGATCCTACGCCTCTACGAGTCCCACGGCGGCCGCGGCCCCGTCACGGTCCGATGCAGCGATCCGCCCAAGTCGGTCACCGAGTGCAATCTGGTCGAAGAAGACGAGCGCAAGGTCCGCACCAAGCGCAACGGCTTTGCGTTCACCATCAAGCCCTACGAGATCAAGACGTTCAGAATCCTGACGAAGTGAGTGGGACTGTCCCCTTCTTCGGAATCGCGACGCCAGGAGCGATTCGAAGGAAGGGGACTGTCCCGTTCGCCCCGTCACTGACTCCCCACCCCCTTCACCCGCGTCCGGATCGCGTACAACCCCTTGCTCGCGGTAATGAACAACGTCCGCCAGTCCTTGCCGCCGAAACAAACGTTGGCCGTCCACCGCTCGGGGACCTTGATATGCTCGACCTGCTTGCCGGTCTTGTCGAACACCGGTACGCCCCTGCCCGTCAGGTAGACGTTTCCCGCGTCGTCGATCGTCATCCCGTCGGACCCCATCTCGCAGAACAGCTTCTTGCCCACGAGCGTCCCGTCCGGCTGGATCTCGTACGAGTAGGTCTTCTTGGCGCGGATGTCCGCCACGTAGAGCGTCTTGCCGTCCGGCGTGCCGATGACGCCGTTGGGCTGTTTCAGGTCGTCGATCACGCGCCGCAGCGTCTTGCGATCCGGCGGGAGGTAGTACACGCACTGCCCGTCCTGCTCGATCGGGCCGCGCTTCCAGTACGATCGCTTGTAGAACGGGTCGGTGAAGTACAGCCCGCCGTCCGGCCGGACCCACAAGTCGTTCGGCGCGTTGAGCAGTTTGCCGCCGTACGCCTTGACCAGGACGGTCACCTTCTTGTCGGGCCCGATGGACCACAGCTCGTTCTTCTCGTCCGCGCAGGCCAAGAGGTTGCCCTTGCCGTCGAAACACAGCCCATTGGACCGGCCGCACGGCTGCATGAACGTCGACAGCTTGCCGTCGACGCTCCACTTGAGGATCCGGTCGTTCGGCTGGTCGGTAAAGAAGACGTTCCCCGCCCTGTCGGCCGCCGGCCCCTCCGTGAACGCAAAGTCGCCGGCCAGCTTCTCCAGCTTCGCCCCCGGCGCGAGGACGGGGCTCTGAGCCGCCAACTCCCGCGGACCGGTCATACAGATCAACAACAGGACGCTCGGTACTGCCGTTTTGGTCATGGTCGTTGCTCCCGTATCCCTAGCGCCGAGAACGCCGCTTGGCCCCGCGCTTCTTGCCCGCGCGTTTGCGTTCTGTGGCGATGGTCTTGACGTTCGTCTTGGGAAGCCACTTCGCCAGGTCTTGCTTGATCTCCGCGTACTTGGCGTCTTGGGCGAGGTTCTTCCATTCGAGATCGTCGCTCTTGTGGTCGTACAGCTCCTCGGTCCCGTCGGCGTAGCGGATGTAGCGCCAACGCTTGGACCGAAGCGAGTGGTTGTTCCGCCCATGGGTCGTCAGCGCGGGACGCTCCCACGTCGCCTGCGGGTCCTTGAGCAGCGGCACCAGACTCACGCCCTCGAGCGCCTCGGGCGGCTTGATGCGGCAGAGATCCGCCAGCGTCGGGTAGATATCCAGGAGGTTCACCGGCGCGGTGCATCGCCCGCCCGGCCGCGTCACGCCCGGCGCGACGAACATCATCACGTTGTGCGTCGCCTCTTCCCACAGCGCGAACTTCCGCCAGTGCAGCTTCTCGCCGAGATGCCACCCGTGGTCGGACCACAGGACGATCACGGTGTTGTCGCGGTGCGGACTGGCCTCGAGCGCGTCAATCACCCGGCCGACGCAGGTGTCCACGAAGCTGATGCTCGCCAGATAGCCCTGCACCGCCCGACGCCACTGGTTGTACTTCAGGACGTTCGCGTGGTCGCCCTGCGGCTTGGCCATCTTGATGCCGATCGGGGGGACGTCGTCCAGGTCGTCGTCTTTGACGGTGGGCAGCGTGATCTTGTCCAACGGGTACATATCGAAGTACTTCTTCGGCGCGTACCAGGGCAGGTGTGGACGGAAGAAGCCGCACCCCAGGAAGAACGGCTTGTCGTGGCGCTTCTTCAACTGAGCGATGACCCAATCGGCCACCTGCCAGTCTCCCATCTTCTCGTCGGGCGCATCGACCGGACCCCAGTCGAAGTGCGCGGCCTTGGGAATGCCGTTCAGCGGCCGCTTGTCCTTGGGCGGCGTGGGGTCTTCCGGCTTCGTCTTGGTCTTCGACGGCCAATACGCCTCCCACGATGCCGGATCAGGAAACCGGCCGTGGAAGATCTTCCCGCTGCCCAGCGCATGATATCCGTGGGCCATGAAGTGCTGCGGGATCGTGGGGGCGTCCTTGAGGACCGGGCTCTTCCGCCACGGGTTGTTGTTGTTGTACACCCCGGACGTCGACGGCCGAATCCCCGTCATCAGCGCGGCCCGCGATGGATTGCACGCGGGGGCGGGACAGTACGCCTTGGCAAACAGCACGCCGCGCCTGGCCAGCCGATCGAGGTGCGGCGTCTTGACGTCCGGATGCCCCCCAAGACAGCCGGTCCAGTCGTTCAGATCGTCGATAGCAATGAACAAAACGTTAGGCCGGCGCTTCGCCTCCGCGTCCCCCGCCCCCATCGCCGGCAGCCCCGACACGATCAACACCCCCACCCCAACACCCATCATCCCAAGCAGCTTCCGTCGCATACCAATGAGCTTGCTCATGTCCACACTCCTTACCGCAGGTACCGAACCCCTTCTCGATCAGCCTCCCACCCCACCCGACACGCCCCTCTTACACGGTCGGGCGGACGTGTCAAGCAGGCATCACCGCGCCCACGGCAGCCACGAGTAGCTCCCATTAGGGCAGAGCGACGAGGCCCTGCGGCTTTACACCGCCGAGCAGCGCGTCAGAATGGTGCTCACAAGAGTGACGGCCGGCCGCGCCTTCACGCCCGAGCAACAAGGCTGGCTCGAGCGTATCAACGAGGTGGTAGCGGCTTGGGCAGTGGGAACGAACCACAGTGCGAGATCAATGGTACGCGGACAACCGGGATCTCGTGAAATGGGCGGCCTTGGTCCACCTGGCCGAATCATATGGCATCAGGCGAATCATCCAGGTTGCCTACTACCGGCCCAACAACAGCGATTTGACGCTCAAAACGACGGCCGGGCAGGTGTCGTTTCCTGGACCCGTGCTGGAGCACTTCCGGAACCTTGACCAGATCAAGGGCTTGGCTGCCGCCACTGGACTCCGGATCGACGTCTACAAGGAACCGTTCGAGTGCGATGAAGCCCTTGCCACGCGTGAGGCCGTGGGTGATCACTACACGCGCCAACTCGTAGCGGAGCTGAGCGAAAGCGACCGAGATGCCTTGATTGCCTTCCTCGATCCTGATACAGGCATCGCCCCGACGCGGGCCGGCTTGGAGCATGTCACGCCCGAAGAGATCCGTGCGATCTACGACGGCTTGAGGGCCGGCGACGCACTCGTCCTCTATCAGCACGCTCGCAGGAAGGGCGGTTGGCTGGAGGCCACAAGACAGGCTTTCGCACGGGCCGTCGGTGCGCCCGAGGAGGATGTCGAGACGGTCACGTGTCCGGACTTGGCTGCGGACGTGGCCTTCTACGCGATCCAGAGACAATCGCGATGATGGTAGAGACGGTAGGGTCCGTCGTCTGAGCCACCTCCCACTCGTGGAGCGACAGCAATTGGCGGGTCCATAGGACCCAACCTACGAGCTCCCTGACCAGGCAATAGAGCAGCGCAAGGGAGCAATGGAAAAGTAGAATGTCCCCTTTTTTCCGCCGAAACAACAGCCCCCGCGGCTACTTTTCGGCCGCGCGTTCGAGTGCGGCGACGCGGCGCTCGAGGGCTTCGAGGCGGGCTAGTATGTCCGCCTTGCTTTCGGCCGCGCTAAGGCTTCGCTGGGGCGTCCCCTTTGGAGCGCCAAGCTGCCGACTTGCGGCGCGGAGCCGCCGTATGGTCAGATCCGTCGGGGCCCGCTGTTCTTGGGGAGCAACACCGGTTCGGGCCTCCCGTTCTTGCGCGGCGAGCTCCTGACGTGCCACCTCGAGCTGCTGCTCGGCCTGATTGATGCGGGCCAGTTCGGCAGCGTATGCGTCGTCGAAGGCTTGGGCCTGTTTGGGCGTCAGACCGCGGCGACGCTTGATCGACTTGACGCGCTCGAACATGAGCTGAAGCATGTTGCTCCTGTCCTGGCGAATCTGCCGTTCGGCTTGTTCGATCTGCTGACGGCGCAGAAGGAGTCCCTCGTCCCGTCGCTGGATCGCGGCATCCGTGCCGGACGAGCTGGCGCCGGATGCATCCGGCGCCGCAGCCTGAGCGCGCGCATTGAGCAAGATCGCCACACCAGCCGAAAGAACGATCAAAGCGGTCGTGGCAATAAGCGCCCAGCGTCTAGTGACATGGCAACGCATAGCCATTCTCCTTATTGGTTCACTGTTCAAACCATGGCCCTCGTGGGGCGCAAGCTGCAGGGCGCACAGGACCTGCCCCGCAAGAGGTGTGCAGCTCATAGGTTCGCGGTTCGCCCCTGCATCACATTATGACGGCAGAGGCAGGGAGAAAAAAGGGGACATTCTACTTTTTCGCGCCCATCCGGGACGTCGCGGCGCCGAGTCATGTCTTCTCTGCAAACACCTGGCCGAGCAGCTCGACCGCCCCGTTCACGACAATGTCCAGCGCGTCGGGGACGAGCTTGGACCAGCTGGAGATGTTGACCTCATGGCCGCCGTGGGCGAACGCGCGCTTCGTGGGGAGGTAACCCACGTACTGCGTGGTGCAGTGGGCGATGAAGGTAGGGAACGTGGGCGAGCCCATCTTGATCCGCAGCCCGCCTTCGGCGAACGGCTCGCCCGGCAGGCCCACGATGGCCGTGTCGCCGATTCGCAGCACCTGGATTTCGTAGTCGACCGCGCCGTCGCGCCGCCGCAGCTCATCGACGCTCACCAGCAACGCCGCCTGCACCCACTTGCGGTCGACGACGGTCCGATCGTCGCCGGTCCAGATCGGCTGGGGGTGCTCGGCGATGAAGCGCCGGGCCGCCGCGAGGGGCTTGGCCTCGACCTCGCGGATCGGCAGAGGCACGTGCCGGATCCGCCAGTCGAGCACGGCGTCGTCGGTGAACTTCAGTCGATCGATCAACCCGACCGCCGTTTCGGCCAGCGTCCTCCCCATGAGCTGATGGTCGTTAGCATAGTCGGGGTCCCACGGGTCCCACGGATTGACGTCGCCGCAGCAACCGTTGACGACCAACGGGACGCACGTCGGCCCGTACCGCTTCTGAAGCGCCGCCGACCAGGCCCCAGGCCAGTCGGCCGAGATGATCCGCTTCGGAAAGACGTGCACCGGATGACACGTGTAGTGCAGCAACAGCGTCGCGAACTCGCCGCCGCCGGCGCGGACGGCCATGACCCCGAGCTCCGGATCGATCGGCCCCTCCAGGTAGCGGATTCGCTCGGCTGCGGGCGTTCCGAGCCAACCGCGCGGCGGCATGACTGCCCGGCCGTCTTGCCGAATCGCACGGCGATTGAAGGCGAACCGTCCCTCGACGCAACTGCCCGACGCGATCTGGACCGGCTGCAGCGCGTCGTGTGCCCGTGCGATGGCCTCGACCGATCGTTCGACCACCAGCGCGCTGTACTTTGGGTTCTCGCCGCGAATCCACCGGACGTCCTCGGGCAGATCCTCGAACGTCTCGAAGATGAACCCGCCCAACGTCGGAGCCGTATGCGTCTGCGTCGCGTGCACCATCACTGCGTTGGGGTCCAGGCCGAATCGGTCCGACGCCGCCTTGCGGATCTGGTCGGTGTAGGGCTGGTTGACGATGGTGACGTCGAGGGCGAGGAGGCAGAGCTTGCGTCCGTTGCGCTCGAAGACGACCGCCTTGGCGAACAGCGGATCGGCCACCGACTCGGCCGGACGCAACTGGGCAACGGCTCCCGTCAGGTGCGTCCCCAACGGCGGCGTGATGTCCACCTGCGCCGCGCCGGCGCGAAGTTTCGTCGATCTCGTTGAGGTGTCGCTCATCGGTCGGTCCGCCAACTGAAAGGCATACAGCCGCGCGTCGGAAAGGTAGAACCGGAGGCAAACGACCCGTCCGACCAGTGCCGACAGGTCCGGGTGTTTCTTCCATCTCGGCCGTTCGCGGATGCCGTCGGCGCCAACAAGGGCAACGCTCTCAGTCCGACTGTAGCCCGGAATCGGCTTGCCCGCCTCGTCGAGTACCTCGACGGCAAGCCAGCCCGCGGGCGCCTCGACGTTCACGAGCAGGACGTTGCCGACGAGCTTGAACGGCTTGGTCGTGACGCTCCCAGGCTTGCCCTTCGCTTCCAGACACACGAACCGGTCAAGCGGCAGCGTCGCCAGGAGGATAACGGGCTTGCGGGGCGCGTGCCAATGGCGCTCTCGGTAGCCGGCGTAGTAGATCCAGTGCTTGTCCTGGAACGTCACGATGTTCGAGGAGGGAACGACCATGTCCTTGTCGTAGCTCCCGTCCGGGCCGCGCGGGACGAACTCCTTGCCGGCGTAGACCCAGGTCAGATCCCAGCTGTCGCCGTCGCGGCTGGTGCCGATGTAGAACGTCATGACGTCGCGCTCGTGGCGCTTGTGGTAGTCCATTCCGGTCAACTTCATGGGGGGTGCGTCCGGATGCTCGTAGACCGACATGAGGGCGAAGTGAACGCCCTCGTAGATCCAGTCGTTGAGCGAGTAGATCTGCCGCCGCTTGTGCTCGTCGGGACCTTGTCGGTCGAACCGCCAGGCGCGAACGGGCGTCCATCCGGTGGGGTTGGCCCTGACGTCGGGGTTGGCCATGCTGCGGCTGCCGCGGATCTCCCCCGAGCCGCCCCCCGTGCCGAAGTCTTGTCGCGTGAACAAGCGGTACACCTTCGCCCCTTCGTCCCACAGGATCTGATTGGACGTATCGGCCGCACGTCCCGTGACGGGCTCACCGTTGTTGTAGGGCTTCCAATGAATCCCGTCGGCCGAATAGGACAGACAAGCCCGGGCCGTGTTGACGTGGCTGTGGGCGGCCTTGTAGCGATGCTTCGGATCGGTCTCGTGCGGATCGATGAAGCACGTGAAGCCATCGCCGAAGTGCCCGAGGATGTTGTTGTCCTTGCCGCGGTAGGTGACCTTCCTGTCGGCGGGCGGGCTGAAGTGCAGCTTGGCGGCCTTCTCCGGGGTGAAGTGGAACAGCCCCAGGCTCGGCTTGGTCCAGTGGACGCCGTCCTTCGATTCGGCGTAGGCGGTCGTGTGGGCCCAAGGACAGTACCACATCTGGAACT
>CAYMLO010000006.1:0-112613 GCA_964390905.1 uncultured Planctomycetales bacterium
GAGTTATCGAACTTGACCGCCCAATTTCTTGAGCCTACTTTGCGCTGTAGTGTTAAGGAGGAGATCGCGATGACACGAACGCGCGTCGCATGTGTGCTCGTCTTGTTTACCTGCGGCAGCCTTGGCGTCTTTGTGGGCTGTACGGGCTTTACGCTCACGATTCAGTTTGTCACGCCGGACTGTGCGGAGTCGACCGACACTCAGCAGATCCCGCTGGCCGACGGCGTCGCCGTCAAGATCGTCAACGAGTTCGGCAGCACGCGGGTCACCGTGGACCCGTCCGCGACGCAGGTGACGCTCGAGGTTACCCGCATCGCGCTGGCCGACACGCAAAAGGAGGCCGACGATCTGCTGGCCGAGATGACGGTGACGGTCACGCAGCCGACCGGGGGCAACAACACGCTACAGATTGAAGCAGAGCGCCCCCAGGGCGCGACAAGCGACTGGGGCAAGATCCAGGCCAGCATCACCAACGATGAGATCAACATCGTTTCGATCGTGGGGTCGGTGGTCGTGGCCCAGTATCGGCTGCGGATCACGCTGCCGCCCGGGCACGCCGTCGACGTGACCCAAGAGGTGGGCCAGATCCGCGCCGTCGCCCTGGATGCCCCAAGTACGCTCACCGCGGCGGCTGGTTCGATCCACGCCATCGGGTGTCAGGGGAGTCTGACGGCCCAGGCGGAGGCCGGCGACGTCGACGTCGAAGCCCACCAGGGCTCGCTCGACCTGGCGGCCGAGACCGGCACGCTCGCGATGGAGGTCGTCGCCCTGGCCGCCGACGACGTCGTCGAGGCCGTCGTCGAGGCGGGGGCCATCTACATCGACCTGCCCCGCGAGGTCAACGCGAATCTCAGGGCGTTGACGAAGGCCGGCCACATCAGCTTCCACACCTGGGACTTCGCCGACACGTCCGACGTGATCGACACGTGGGGCTACGTCGAGGCCACGCTCGGGACCGGCGGAGCGACGATCGACCTCGAAGCCGAGGTGGGCCACATCCGCATCGATTCGCTGTAGTCCATTGCACTGCATGAAGTTCCAAACGCCCCGCACCCCGGGTCGGTGCGGGGCGTTTGCCTTGTTCTGCGCCAACGCCGTTACCAGCACCCAGCGGCGCCGCGCCGTCTGGGTATCCTGAATGTTGGAGGGTGTTTTGTTGTGAAAGTGGCCTTGGCCGGCGTTCAGGGTAGACGTATAATTCAATTGTATTGGGCAGGTAACATACGCAGACAGTCCACCGGTAGTGGAGGAGGTCACGGGAAAACAAGGCCCTAAAGTATGAGCATAGGAACTCGGTTGGGCTCTCACATGTCGGTGGTACGCGCGCACGCTGGGCGTGGGGGGTAGCAGGAGACGGGACCATGGGCGACGGCGAGAGTGATCCCGTGGCGAAGCCGGGCGGGGAAGCGTTCCCGACCAGGCGCCAGTTCCTGAAGAAGGCGGTCACATCCACGGTCAGCGTCGGAGGCGTTACGCTGATCGGCAGCACCATCGTCAGCTCCGTATTGCCAGGGTGCACCTGCAAAGACAAAGTGTGCCCGGAGTGTATGCAGTGCACCGGCACGAACACGTGCGGGCCGCCCCCGGGAGGCGCGAACCAGTGCACGGACAACAACTACTGCAAGACAATCAACACGTGCTCTGGGGGCGTCGCTGAGGGCGCAAACTCGTGCGCGAACAGTAACGAGTGCAAGCAGGACAACACGTGCGACGGGACTGGGGCTCAGGGCGATAACACGTGCCAGAACAACAGCTGCGACAACAAGAACAAGTGTGTGTCCGACAATGGCTGCTCGGGCATCAACCAGTGCGGGACTGGGGATTTCTGGGATGACAACAACTGCCAGGACCAGAACAGCTGTTGGAGTCAGAACTTGTGCATCGTGCCCCCGGGAGGAGAGGGCAGCAACAGCTGCGGGAACAACCACTGCTGGGCGTTGAATTCGTGCCAAAACGATAATAAGTGTTTCACGACGAATACCTGTGCCGGGACCATCAGGTGCACTCCGTACACTGCCAACCAGTGTCACGGTGAGAACACCGCGTGAAAGGAGCCGCTTCATCGGTAGTGCTTTGGGATTCCGTCCTTTCCTGCGATTAGGCAGCAGACGAGGCTTCTTCTAGGAGGTCGCGTCATGGGGTCTGCGAGGCATTCCGCCGGCGTTGGAGTATGTGGCGTGGCTGCAGCCCTTCTCGTGCTCCGCCTGGGGCCGGCCGCCCTGTGTGGCGAGTTGGACGAGTTGGGCCAGGCCCTGATCGCCACGTACAAGCGGGCCGCGGCCGCGCGCCCGGGTAGCGAGGAGTTGCGCGTCATGGCCGATCTGGAAGCGGCGCTACGCCGCTACCCCAGAAGCCGCTTCCGCCATCGCGTCCGCAACTACTTGGCGAAGGTCCAACGCGCATACGGGAACTACGACAAGGCGCAGGAATTGCTCAGGGAGGGACTGGCGGACGACCCGCCCCCGCGCGAGCGTGGCATGCTCGGCATGACCCTGGCAGAGGTGTTCTTAAAGAAGGGTGATGCCGAGGGCGCATTGAGGCAACTCGAGATCACCCGTCAGTTCGTCCATGAGACCTGGTTGCAGGGACCGGCGCGCCAGGACCCGAACGCACCGCGACGCGAGGCTTTGCGGGCCGCGTGGGGCGGGTCCGTTGCGTTTTTGCGTGACGCTGAGCGCGTCTGGCGAGAGCTGGGGCGCTTGGACCTGGCGGGTCGCGCATGGCTCGACGCTGCCAGCTTCCCGCTGACATTCAGTACGGATGCCGAGGAGCAGATAAGGTGGCGTGCGATGGGAGTGGCCTGCAGCCGGCTAGCGAAGGCGGGCGATTGCCTGTTGGAGGCGGGGGACCTGGCTGGGGCCCGGTCTGCTTATGAGCGGGCGTTCTCCGCGATGCAGGCTATTCCGCCGAGCGAGGTGGCCAAGACGCGTGACTGGCGGCTCTTGGTGACCCTCCGCCGGGCCTACACCAGCTCTGACAAGTGCGAGCTGGGTGAGCTACTGAGAGGCTATGCCAGGGAGGGGTGCTTCCCCAATGTGTGCTTGGTGTTTGCCCACAAGCTCCCCGCCCGAGAGCGCCTGGACTTCGTGGCGGCGGTATTGTCAGTGCTGCCCGAGGATTGGGCTAGCGTCATCCCTGCTTCAGACCAATCCTATGTTGAGTCCCTCTATACAGCCGCGCGAGATACTGCGTTTGAGCTCGGGTTGAACGACGAGGCGGTGAGATACGCCCGCGAGCTTGAGAGATCGTCTGCGGGCAGCGCTTCCGTGCCGGGGCTGCTGGGTCCGCTTGGGCCACGGCCGCAGCAGTCGCCCAAGGGCGCCTCTGCCCGGAAGGGAGCGTCCACTGCGCGGCGATCCGCCCCACGGCCGCCGCGCGATCGTTCCCATCACATCTACACGCCGTCTCCCGAGAAGGCCGCGGGATCTGTGCAGCGCGCCACCGCGGCGACGCGCCCTTCTTCGCAACCCGCTTCGACGTCGTCAGCCGTGACGCGGACGACCCCTGCACCTACCCAACAGGGCGCTTCGCCCGTGCAGGAGTCGCCTGGGCGGGGCCCGCCCATCAGGCGAGAAGGATATCGAGCCGCAGCGACATCCTGGGATGCAAGGACCGTTGGCATCGTCGCCGGGCTCGCGGTCGTGGGGGGGGGCATCATTGCGTACCTCATTCTGAGCGGTAGGGGTAGACGCACTGCGTGAGCGGGCGTCTTGGCCGTGGGCCGCGATGGATTCTGTGGCGAAATCCGGACAGGCGCAGCGTGACACGGAGGAAGGGAGTGTCCTGTGGGGAATGGCGCCTCGAGTCCCAGCGGACACCGGACGAGCGGGACGGGGAAAGGGGCTCAGGCCGCGCCGGTTGACGCAGTCGCGCATTTGAAGCTGACCCGTTTGCTGGGGGTGGTGGAGCGTCCGGAGGGGGGCTGCTTTCTCGTCAACCCGTTGTGCTTCTCTCCGGTCCGCGTGGATGGTCCGCGCGCACAGGTCGAGACGTTCGTCGACGCGTTGAGCCGCGAGGGTGCTCGCGGCCTGGAGGCGGAGGCGGTCGACTTCCTGGCGAGCCATCGAATCCTCGTCGACGCGGACGAGGAAGAACGGGCAATCCGCGAGAGGTCGGCAGATCAGCACCGGCCTGCCCAGGCCTTCCAGCAGTTCACCATTCGTCTAGGGGCCCCGGTGAGCAGGTGCGATGGGCTCCGCGGGTCTCTGGCGCGATTGCTGGGACAGCTGCAGGCAGCCCCGGGGGAAGAGAAGGCGCCCGAAATCAACATGAAGCTCATCTGGGACGCGTCCTGCGATCAAGGTCTGGGCGCCTGTCTGGGCGAGTTGATCGCGTATGCGAGGGCCCAGACCCAGAATACGGCGGGGGTTGCGTGCTATGGCGAGTTCCCGATCGAGGCCTTGCCCGATGCGCTCGGCGAGCTGAAGCGTCTCACGCAGCCGTCGCCTCGAATGAACTGCATCGTTTCCGACGGGGTATCCGCAGATCAGGGCGCCGCCTTGATGACGCTGATCGACGAGGGCTTCCGCCCGCACTGCATCTTTCGCGTGTCGGCCGGTGCAGGCGAGCAGGTCGCCGCGACGATCGGGGCCCTTGCGGATGGCGTGGTTCCGGACGCCTTCACATTCGCGGCCGTGCCCATGGATCGCCGCGAGTTCGCCACCGACGCGGCCTTTGCGGAGGCGCTTCCGCGCCCGGATGAGATGCTGGAGCTCTGCGACTTCTGCCACGCGCTGCCAAACGTCGATCTGGCCCAATCGTGGCTGTACCAGGACGTGTACACACGCGTGACGAGGCCCGGCTACGTCTTCCCGTGTCGGGCGTGTGTGGGGCGGGCGGCCTTCGTCGACGCCGAGGGCAAATGGTCCGGCTGTCATCTTGCGGCGGTCGCTGACCCGGCCGGTCGACGAGACGACCCGTCGACGCTCCTGAATACCGCTGAGCCCACGCCGTTCGGAGGCTCTCGGTTCGCCGAGGAGCGATGCAGCGAATGCGCGGTTCGGTACGCGTGCGGGGGTATCTGTCCGTACGCGGCGTTGGGCGTCTGTGACGCCGACCTCGAAACGCGGGTCTTCGAGCTCCACTGCGCGATGCGAAGGCACGTGATCCTGCGGTTCTTCGAGGACGCGACGGCGCTGGTTTCACACGGCGAGCCACAGAGGCCGGCCTATCGCTTCGTCTCCGGTCAAGGGCGGTTGGCGTTGAGACCTATCGGAGAATCGTGATGGCTTGGGACACGACCGAGATGCCCACCCCCACTTGTTCGGCGGCTGCCAGCGCCTGCGCCGCAGCGCGGGCCGACGGTGCGTACAAGGCGTATCTGTTGGATGACGAGCCCATCAGTTTCCCGGATGAAGCGCCCGACACCACCAGGATGACCATCACGGCCATCGACATGGACCCGACCGAGCGGTGCAACCTGAGATGCTCGTACTGCTTCAAGGGCAAGCTCGCCGGCAGGCAGATGTCCCTGGAGACCGCCAAGCAGGCCGTCAGATTCCTCGCGCGGTATTCGGGTCAGACGGAGGATCTGCACGTCTCATTGATGGGCGGCGAGCCGATGCTGAGCTTCGAGCTGCTCGAGCAATGGGTCCCCTGGGCGTTCACCTACTGCGAGCAACGCGGAAAGGTCCTCAGCATCGGCGCCACGACGAACGGCACCGTCTTCGATCAGGCGCGGCACGACTTCTGCAGACGCTGGCACATCGGCCTTCACCTGTCTATCGATGGTTGCCCGGCCGTGCAGGACCGCGAACGGGTCTTCAAGAATGGCAGGGGCAGCTCCAGCAGGCTGGAGGCGAACCTGCCCAGGATCTTCAGCGCGTGGCGGACGATCCACGCCCGCAGCAGCATCGTGCCCGAGACATTGCCGCAACTGTCCGAGTCATATCGCTACTTCTGCGAGAAGGGATTCTTGAAGGTGGCCCTGGCCCTCGTGGCGGGCTGCAACTGGGGCGACCCGCAGGTGCTCGCGACGCTCGCGTCCGAATACGGGAAGGTCCTGGCGTACCACTGGCAGCACATGAAGACGCACGGGCGCTACTTCGTCCTGACGTCGCTGGACCACTTCGTCCGCTCCAGTCAGGCCAAGGCACCTCAGACGACGATCTGCGGCGCTGCTCGCGGCATGCTGCACGTCGACGCGGACGGCTTGCTCTGGCCGTGTCACCGCTTCAACGGCAAGCGGCCGCACAAGAACCTAATCCTGGGAAGCGTCTGGGGCGGTTTTGACAACGCCCTGCGCAATGGCTTCCTGCGGATCAACCCCAAACAGGACATGCGTCAGTCCTGCAAGGACTGTGAGGCCAACCTGGTCTGCGCCACGCCTTGCGTCGCGGCCAACTGGCAGGAGCAGGGCGACCTGTTCGACGTCGGCGACGGTTACTGCGAGGCGGTCCGGACGCTGTACCGACTGCATCAAGCCCACGCGGAACGAATGGAGTACCAAGAGCCCGACCTGTGGAAACAGTACGTCGGTTGGGTCTTCAACTACGAGTGGTAGACGCGAATTGCCATCAGCGCAAGTGCTGCCCGGCAGACGGTCGACGCTCACTCGCGCAGATCGTAGCCTCGGGTCCCGTCCTTGGTCAGGCTGGCGTCGGGGAAGTCATCGTTGGCGGGCAGGATGTCTTCGGCCAATATCCACCCACAGTGGCCGTCGGCCAACAGGAACGTTCGTCGTCCGGTCCAGCCCCACCAGCCGGGGTCGGGCTGGACGGGTCGGTGGTTGCTGGACCAATCGCCCGACAGGATCTTGCGGGCGGGCCAGCGGACATTCTCGGCTTTCTGCCCGACCGGCGGGAGGGCTTCGTTGGGGTCCATGATCATGTTCGGATCATCGATTGAGTTGATCTGCGCCGGGCTGTGGTAGAAGGTCATAGAGTAGGCGTAGCTGGTTCGTTCGTACTTCGCAGAGAGGTCGGCGGGACACCACAGGATGCTCGGTCGGGCTTCGGTGACCTTTCCCAGGTACGGTTCGAGCGTCCCGCGGAATCCCCGGCCCATCCAGAGCCAATAGGGCGGGTCGGCGTTGACCGGGTCCATTGCGGCCGGGTACAGGCCGCCTTGGTCCTGGGCGTAGAAGGTGAACAGGATGCCCACCTGCCTGAGGTTGGACAGGCAGACGGTGCGCAGGCCGCGTCGGCGGGCCTCACTCAACGCCGGCAGCAGCACCGCGGCGAGCAGGATAATGATGGCCAAGACGACCAGCAGCTCGATCAGCGTAAAGGCCCGATGTCGATTCATGGCTCGCCCTTCTGAGGCCGTCTGTTCGTGACAGGCGCTGCGGGGTTGCTCGCTAAAGGTCCTTCACGGCGGCAAGCAGCTCCTGGACCATCTTCTGGCCATCGCCGAAGAGCATGAGCGTATTGTCCGCCGCGAACAAGGGGTTGGGGATGCCTGCGAAGCCGGGGCTGAGGCTCCGTTTGATGATCACGACGGTCTTGGCCTTGTCGACGTCGAGGATGGGCATGCCGGCGATCGGGCTGTTGGGGTTCTGACGCGCGTCGGGGTTGACCACGTCGTTGGCGCCGAGCACGATCGCGACGTCGGTCTGCTCGAACGTGGGATTGACCACGTCCATTTCCTTGAGTTTGTCGTAGGGGATATCGACCTCGGCCAGCAGGACGTTCATGTGACCGGGCATGCGGCCTGCGACGGGGTGGATGGCGAAGTCCACCTCCACGTCTCTGGCCTCGAGGGCGTTGTACAAGTCGCGGACGGCGTGTTGGGCCTGTGATACTGCCATCCCATAGCCCGGGACGACGACGACCCGGCGGACGCCGTCCATCAGCATCGCCACCTCTTCGGGAGACGTCGACTTGACCTTGCCGGCGTAGACCTCGTCTGCACTGGCCGTATCGGCGGTGGGCCCCAGCTTTCCGAACAGCACGTTGACCAGCGTGCGGTTCATCGCCTTGCACATGATCAACGTCAGGATGATTCCGGACGCCCCGACCAACGACCCGGCGATGATCAGGACGTTGTTGTTGATCACGAACCCGGTGGCCGCAGCGGCCAGACCCGACAGAGAGTTCAGCAGCGCGATCGCCACGGGCATGTCCGCCCCGCCGATGGGCATCGTCACGAGCACGCCCAGGACGCTCGCCACGATGACCAGGATGAAGTAGATCCACACGCCCTGCTCAGGTCGTGCGACCACCCACACGCTCACGGCGAGCGCCGCAACGAACAGCAGCACGTTGACCACTTGTTGGCCCGAGTAGTGCAGCGGCTTTTTGAACGCCTGGATCTCCTGGAGCTTGGCGAACGCGACGAGGCTGCCCCACAGGGTCACCGCGCCGATCAGTCCCGAGGCCGCCGTGGCGATCGTCATCTGCGTTTGCGGCGCGGATGTCTCGATCAGCGCCGACCAGGCCACGAACATCGACGCCCCGCCGCCGAACCCGTTGAACAGCGCGACGAGCTGCGGCATGGCCGTCATGGGGATCTTGATCGCCAGCACGGCGCCGATGGCGGCGCCCACGATCAACCCCGCGATGACGATCGGCAGCCCGACGATCTCGTTGGCCAATAGCGTGACCAGCACGGCGATCAGCATGCCCACCGCGCTGAGCAGATTGCCACGGACGGCGGTGCGCGGGTGCGTCAGCCCCTTGATCCCGAAGATGAAGAGGATGGAGGCGACCAGATAGGCGAGGTTGATCAGTGTCTCGTGCAAGGCACTAGCCCTTCTTCTTGAACATGCTGAGCATTCGGTGCGTCACGAGGTATCCGCCGACGACGTTGATCGTCGCCATGGTCACGGCCAGGAAGGCCAGGATTCCCGTGACCAGCGGGTGGACCGTGCCGTCGGACAGCACTGCGCCGACCAGGGTGATGCCCGAGATTGCGTTGGACCCCGACATCAGGGGCGTGTGCAGCGTGGGCGGCACCTTCGTGATGATCTCGAAGCCGACGAAGATCGCCAACATGAAGACCGTCAGCAGCATGATGAGCAGGGGGTCCATCAGGTCGAGCTCCCTTCTGTCGTCTTCTGCGCCTCGTCGGTCGACAAGCCCATCGCTTCGCGGACCCGCGGATGGACGATCTGGCCGTCGCGGCACACCAGTGTCTCGGCCGTGATCTCGTCGTCCATGTCGATCTGCAGTTGGCCGTCCTTGACCAGATGCAGCAGGAACGTCGAGACGTTCTTGGCGAACATTTGACTGGCGTGGTAGGCCGTCGTCGAGGGCAGGTTGGTGGGGCCCATGATGTGCACGCCGTGGGTGTCGATGTTGCATCCGGGTTGCGTGAGTTCGCAGTTCCCGCCGCGCTCGGCCGCCAGGTCGACGATCACCGATCCGGGGGGCATGGCCTGGACCATCGACTCGGTCACGAGGATGGGCGCCTTCTTGCCCGGGATCGCGGCTGTGGTGATGACCACGTCGGATTCTGCAATGACGCGCCCCATCATCTCACGCTGCTTGCGGTAGAACTCCTCGCCCATGGCCTTGGCGTAGCCGCCCTTGTCCTCGGCGTCGCCGGCCTCCAGCTCCAGCTCGACGAACTTGGCGCCGAGGCTCTCGACTTGTTCCTTGACGGCGGGGCGCAGGTCGTAGGCGCGGACGACGGCACCAAGCCGCCTCGCCGTCGCGATCGCCTGCAAGCCGGCCACGCCCGCTCCGATGACGAACACGCGCGCGGGCTTGATCGTCCCGGCGGCCGTCATCATCATCGGGAACATCTTGGGCAGCGCCTCGGCGGCTTCCAGAACGGCCTGGTAGCCTGCGATCGACGCCATCGAACTCAGCACGTCCATGCTCTGCGCCCGAGTGATCCGTGGCACGAGCTCCAGCGCGAACAGGACGGTGCCGCGCTCGGCCAGCGCGGTGATCGGCTCGCCCGCCGTGAGCGGCTCGGCACAGCCGATGATGACCTGGCCGGCCTTGTGGGATTCAAGGTCCGCCCCGCCTTGGTCGGGGTTGGCGCCATACGTCCGGACCTGCAAAAGCACGTCGGCGGTGGCGAGGACCTCGGCGCGATCGGCAGTGACGCGAGCGCCTTTGTCTTGGTATTCGGCGTCGGGGAATCCCGCGGCCTGTCCCGCCCCGGCCTGGAGCAGCACCTCGAGACTGGCACGAACCAGCGCCGTCGCCGTGGCCGGAATCAGCGCCACGCGCTTCTCGTCAGGAAACGTCTCGGTCACCACACCTATGATCATGGGTACGACCTCGAGTTCGGGGGCACCGACCCCTCTGCTGCGGCAGGTCGGAGCATTGCCCTGGCGTCGGCGGAGCCAGCGCTAGCATGTTAGATGCAACGTGGGCCGCAATAAAGGGGCGGATTCGGGCCGAACACCGTCGCGGCCTCGCGGTGCGTCTCGTATCCTCTGTTGACATCCGCCAGAGGCGAGATGCCGGGCCAGCCCGCCTGGCGTGATACGACCTCTACACGAACCCCCAGCACTTGGCAACAGCGCCGCTGGTGCCCGCGGGTGCATCTACCAAATCGTTGCGTTATCTTGGGGTTGGGACGTGGTTACCCGAGCCGCGGGACTCCTCCCGCGCGGCAACCGGACCGCGCGGGATGAATCCCGCGGCTCGGGCGCCTTCTCCTCGCACGCCCTGCAATGACGCCTGTGCAACGTAGAATGAGATGCACCCGGTGCCCGCAGCCTCGTGTCTGCACGGCGCCAGACAGCGCTGCGCGCACGCGCATTCCGGAACCTCTGCTCGTGCGGTGACTTGCCGAACCAGGTGGTTCGGGCGGACGGGGGTGCTCGGCTGAGGCCGAGATCGGCTTGGCCGCCCGGCGAACGCCGCCAGAAACCCTCAAGAATTCCTCGGACTCTGGACGAAGATCGTTACCGGACTATAGCCAGGCGGAGGTAGTGGTGCGGCCTGAGGGCCGGGGCAGGGCGAGAGCGATGGAATTCCTTCGAGCAGCCCGCGCACCCGCGTTGGGTATGCTGTGCGTGGGCGCTACGTTGATTGTTGGCTGTCATGAGCTTACGGCTGAGGCCCGCCAGGAGCTGTCGGACGGCGCGCACGCCTACGAGCTCGGACGGTACAGTGCGTCGAAGGCCACGCTCACGCGCTTCATCCAGCAGCACCCGGACGCTCCCGAAACCGGCGAGGCGTACTACCTCCGCGGGCTGTGCCATCTGAAACTCCGTCAACGAAGCGAGGCGCAGCGGGACTTCACGGATGCCATCACCAAGTCGCCGCGGAAGGATGTATCCCTGCGGGCGCAGGCTGCGCTGGGGGTGATGGCCTACGACGACGGTCATTGGGCTGCAGCCATCCGTCACTACGAGGACGCGATCTTCTGGCTGGAGGATCTTCGCGAGTACGACGACCAGCTCCTCCGCTACGGAATCAGTCTGCAGCGGATGGGTCAATGGGACCAATCGGCGAGGCTGTTCTCTCAGATCCTGCACGACTATCCGAAGGGCTCGGCGGCCAAGGCGGCCAGGCGCATGCTCGGCTGGAACAAGAACTACTTCACCGTGCAGTGTCACGCCCTGAGCAAGTCAGCCGCGGCGGACAAGGAAGTCGCTCGACTGCGGGGGCTGGGCTTGAAGGCGAGCCGCCGGCTGGACACGCGGGGCGGACGGGCGTGGTATCTGGTCCAGGTCGGGGAGTACCGGACCTACGACGAGGCGAAACGGGCCGAGCGGCGGATCCGGCGACTCGCTGACGTGCCGTTGGCCAAGGTGGTTCCGTGAGCCATGCGGTCGGCGCCGTCTGCGGCGCCTGGCCCGACAGGACATCAGGATCGACCGGGGAGGCAGGGCTGTGAGGCCGACATCGACAACAGGATCGTCTGGGGGGGGCTCGCCCGGCTGGGGATTGGGCTGCGGTACGGCGGCCGCGGCGCTGGCCATCGCGGCGCTGGCGGGCTGCAACTGTTGCCCCAAGTCGGAGCCGCCGCCGCCGGACTACCAGGCCTTGCTACAACCCTCCGAGCAGGCCATGGACGTGCCGGCCAAGCAGATCATCCTGCCCACCTACCGGTTGAACGTCGGGGACCAGCTGGAGGTCATCTACCACGTCAAGCACACGATCACCCCCGAGGGGTACCGGCTGAAGATCGAGGACGCGATCTCGATCCGCTTCCCCTTCCAACCTCAGTACGACCAGGAGGTGATCGTCAGTAGTGACGGGACGATCCGGCTTCTGCTCATCGGGGAGGTGGAGATCTTCCCGCGGGCGGCCGACGGGACGCACCAGGCTGAGGCGGGCATGACCGCCGACGCCCTCGAACGGGAGCTCAAGCGGCGGTACCGCGAGCACCTCAAGAATCCCGAGCTGACGGTCACGATCAAGAAGGCCAACATCAAGATCGCCGAGCTGAAGCGTGCCATCACGACCGCCCCCCGTGGTCAGTCGCGTTTGATGCCGGTCAATCCCGACGGCACGATTGACCTGCCCTATATCGGGTCCGTGATGGCGTTCGGCAAGACGATCGCGGAGCTGCGTCGGGACATCAACCGGATGTACGTCGAGGCGGATCTGGAAGAGATCGATGTGACGGTGCAGATGAACCGCTGGGCGCCCCAGAAGGTGTTCGTGTTGGGCGAGGTGACGACTCCGGGCATGATCACCACGCCCACGCCGATCAGCCTGGTTCAGGCGATCGCCGCGGCCGGCGGGACGACGCCGCGGGCCGAGCGGACCAAGGTCCTGCTCATCCGCCGCAAGGGCGTGCCGGTCCCGGAAGGGGCGCTGGTGGACCTGCTCCACCTCGTAACCGCGAAGAAGGGCACCGAGCAGGGACTGGTGCCGGACTTCAGCCAGTTCCGCTACGACATCTGGATGCAGGACATGGACATCGTCTATGTGCCCACGAGCGGGCTGGCCGAGTTCGACGACTGGGTCGATCAGGTGTTCACCAAGGGGATTCGGGCGATCCTGCCCTACTCGTACATCACGAGCCTGAACTTCGGCTATCAGCTTCACAACGAGCCGAGCACGATCAAGACGCGCGGCGGCGGGCAGGTGCCGAATCTGAACGTCAACGTGGGCCCGTAGGATCGGTCGGAGACGTTTCGGCTTGGCGGGCCCCTAGCGACCGATTTCGCAGTGGTGGGCAACGACTATGCCTGAAGCCTTTGCAACCCGGACCCTTCGCGAGTTGACGCGCATCGTCTTCTCGCATCTGTTGGGCATGATCATCATCGTGGTCCTGTTGACGGGCGGCACGTACATTGCGTGCAAGAAGGCCGATCCCGTCTACGAGTCCTCCGTGACCATCCTGGTCAAGCAGCCCAAACGGATCAGCACCCGTATACAGGAGGTCTCACCGGACCGGTCGCTGCAGGTCTTCATCAAGACCCAACGCGAGATGATCCTGTCCGATCTCGTGCTCAGTCGGACGATGGCGCTGCTGGAGGACGCCGATTTGTATCAGCGGTGGAGCAAGAAGCGCCAGGCCGTGCTGGACGCCACTGAGAAGGCGGCAGTTACGAAAGATCGCACCGAGGCCAAGGATGCCCTGAAGGGAATCGAGGAGGCCAGAGCGTCGCTCGCCGCCATCTTCGAGGAGGTGGACAAGGCGGGGCAGACGCTCATCAGCACGCGTCAGGCCGATCTGCGACGGTTCCGCAAGCAAATGGACGTGGAAACGCCGGGCGGCGAGGCGGTCGGGATGTCTGAGGTGTTCGACATCACGGCCCGTCTGAGGGACACCGTCGGATACAAGCCGGGCCAGCGGGCGCAGCGAGGCGCAGACGTGCTGGCTGCGTGCTACGTCGATCGCTACTGGGAGGTGCAGAAGCAGAGCTTTCAGAACACGTCAGACCTGGTCCAGGAGCGCCTCGACGGACTGAAGGACACTGCGCTGGCGCCCGCGCAGAAGGCGCTCAACACCTTCCTCTCTGAGCAGCTCGGCAAGGCCACCCCCGGCAAGGTGCCCACGACGCAGGCTGAGAGCGTCCTCAACATGGCCGACGTCGTGATCCTGGAGCAGCTGCTCAAGAGCGGCACGGAGGCCGGCGCCCAGATCGTCCGTCGTCGCTTCGAGGAAGAGAAGATCCGCTTGGGGACCGAGCTGGCGCGAGCGGAGAACCTGCAGAAGCAGATCTCCGAGCAGCTCGAAGAGGTTGCCCGGACTGAGGTCCTGACCCGCAAGAACGTCAATGACCTGGAGGCGCGGGCGATGGAGCTGGCCAAGCCCTCGCCCGATGCGGCCAAGGACACCGAGTGGCAGAAGGAACTGGAGCAGATCGCCGCCACGTTGTTCGAGATGACCGACGAGCCGCGAATCATCGTGCCGCAGGAAGTCCTCAAGAACAACGACATCGTCAACAAGATGAAGCGAAAGCTGGCCGACCTGATCATCGACCGCAACAAGCTACGGGGCCAGTACGCCCCCACGTACAGGGAGCTGATGGACCTCTACGTCGAGATCGCCCGGGCCAAGCTGGAGATCATCGAGGAGCTCCGGGCCGAGAAGAAGGCCCTCGATGTTCAGATTCAGACGACCAAGGCGCAGCAGGATCAGGTGGCGCAGCAGATCGCGCTGGTGACGCGGAAGCTCGACGCCCTGGCCAAGCTCTTGCCGGAGTATGATCGGCTGCAGGCGGATCTGAAGACGGCGCGGATCAACTACGCCGCGCTGGAGACCGAACTGCTGCAGGCCCAGGCGGACGAGCAGCGATCTCGCAAGGAGATCACGATTCAGCTTCTGGATCCGGCCAGTGTGCCCGATCCGGATCGCCCCGCCGTGCCCTGGACGCCGGTCTACACGTTTGTGGCGTTCGTGGTTTCGTTCCTCCTCGCCTTGGCGTACGCGTTCCTGGCCGATCACTTCGATCATACGCTGCGGAGCATCCACGAGGTGGAACGGTATCTGGGGGCGCAGGTGCTCGGCTCGATCCCGAAGACGGGCCGACGGGTTGTCGTATAGGTCTTGAAAACCACGGCCCCGTGGCGTAGGCGCGGGGCGACTGTCGGGAGAGATCGCCGTGTCCGATGAGGTCCTCGAGGATGTCGCCGTGGCGAGCCCCGAGCCCGGTCCGGATGTCCGCCGGTCGGCTCGGGGGCAGTTGGGCCAGCTCTGGGCCAGCATCTTCTTTGCGCCCGAGACCAAGGTCCCCAAGACGCTGCTGGTCACGTCGGCAGAACGGCATGAGGGCGCGACCCAGATCGCGGCAGGGCTAGGCATCGTGGGGGCCCAGTCCAACAGCGAGCTGAACGTGCTGCTGGTCGACTTCAACCTGCATCATCCGCAGCTCCCGGACGTGCTGGGCGCCCGTCCCGACGCCGGTCTGGCCGAGGTCCTCCGCGGGGGGGCCGGGCTGGACGACGCCGTGTGCGCCACCGGGCAACCGAACGTCCATTTGCTGTCGGCGGGCCGGGAGGTCGACCATCCCCTCGGCCTGCTGCGGAGCAAGCAGCTGCAGACGGTCATGTCGCAATTGCAGGACTACGCCCTGGCGGATCACATCATCATCGACACGGCTGCGGCCAATCGGTATCCCGAGGCGCAGACGCTGGCGGGGCTTGTCGACGGCGTAATCCTGGTTACGCGCGCCGGCGTCACCCGCCGCGAGTCGATCGGGGAAGCCAAGAAGCGGATAGAGCAGAATCAGGGCCGGCTGTTGGGGGTGGTGCTCAATCAGCAGCGGTACGTGATCCCCGGGTTCATCTACCGGCGCCTGTAGCCGGCAAGGCCCTGCGGCTGGCGTCGTCCACGGGTAGGACGACCTTCCCATCCTGTAGACCCAGTGACGGTGTGCGACAGCGATGCAACTGGCCAGCCAGAGAATCAGCCTCGCGATGATGGCTGTGGCCCTTGGGCTGACGGTTGCGACGGTTCTCGTCGTTCCGACTGGGCTCATTCCCTATTGGCTGGTCGCCGTTGGGGCGCTGACGGCCTTCATCACGTACGCGGTCCTGGGCAGTCCGCTGGCGGCGGTGTTGGTCTGGTTCGCGACGCTGGCCTTCCTACACGAGGAGTTCGCCCGGCTCATCCTGCCGGGGTTCTTCAATCTGACCATCCCGCGCGTCCTGCTGGTCGTCCTGGTCGTGTTGTTCATCGTCATGGTGGCGGTGGGACGGGTTCGGACCCGGTGGGCGCATCCGGCAGGCCTCTTGATGCTGGCGATCCTGGCGTACTTCACGGTGTCCGCCTTCGTGTCGGGCTTCCAGACGATCGCCATCGCCAGCGTTCACTATCGGCTGATCGCCGGCTACTGGTTCCCGTTCATCATCTTCGCACTGATGGTCCAGGCCATCCGCACGGACCTCGACGTCCGACGGGTGTTGTACTTCTTTCTGTTCTTGGGGCTGTATCTGACGTTCATCGGATGGGCGGAGCATTTCAAGCTGTGGCAGCTGGTCTGGCCGTCCTTCATTGCTGACCCGAGCAAGGGGATTCACTGGGGGCGCGTTCGCGGTCCCTTCCTGGCCTCGCCCATCATGGGCCTGACCATGGTCTACGTCTTCTTCAATAACCTGGTGCTCGCGCGTACCAACGGCACGGTGCTTCGGCTGATCTGCAGGCTCGCGGCGGCGGCGACGCTTCCGGTGATCTTCTGGACGCAGACGCGGAGCGTCTGGCTTGCGCTGTTGGCCGCCGGGGCGTTGTGGGTGGCGTTGTCGAGGCGGGGCCTGAGCCGAGGGGTGTGGCTGTCGGCCATCCTGGCCGTCTCCATCGCCGGGGCGGCCTACAATTGGCGCGACATCTCGTCTACCCGTCGCGAGGCGGGGGGGGTGACGAGCGTGGAGCCCATCTACGTTCGGCTGGGCCTGTTCCTCATCACACGGGACATGTTCTTCGATCGGCCGGTGTTGGGCGTGGGCTTCGGGCACTTCCGCGACCACGCCATGCGTTACGCCCACAACCCGTCGAGTCCGTACTACGCCTTCGCCTCATCGGCCATGGAACACAACAACTTCCTCAGCATCGTGGCCGAGTGCGGGTTGGTGGGGTTGGCGCTGTATCTGTGGCTCCTGATCGTCCTGCTCAAGGCGAGCATCCGCCTTTACCGACGACTGCCTCCTATGGGCACCGAACCGGTCTGTCGTGACATCGTCGTGCTGTACTGGGTCCTCTACCTGGACTTCTTCATTGACGCGATGTTCCGCGAGACGAGCGTCAGTCCGTTCGCCAACGCCCTGTTCTTCGGGCTCAGCGGCGTGATCTTCGCGCTCGACTACCTGCTCGGCCCCGAACCGCTGCCTGAAGAGGCGTCGTCTGGCGCCCATGCCCCGGCTTCTCCCCCTCGGGCGCTGTCCCCGGCGTAGGTCCGCTCGATGCCCGCCTTTGCGTCCTGACGTCGCTCGGCCTGACCAGGCCGCCAGTCGCAGTTGACGTTGGGCCGATCTGCTGCTTACAGTAGCACCCGTGCGTTTGAGGCGGCACGGTGGCGTGCCGGCTGTCGACCTGGTTGCAGCATTGGACGGATTGATGGAACAGACACTGATCATTCTGAAGCCGGATGCGGTGCAGCGGCAACTTGTCGGGCAGATCATCGCGCGGTTCGAGGCCAAGGGCCTGCACATCGCCGCGATGAAGCTGATGCAGATCTCCCGCGAGCTGGCCGAACGGCACTATGCCGTGCATCAGGGCAAGGACTTCTATGCGCGGCTGATCGATTACATCACCGCCTCGCCGGTCGTCGTGATGGTCCTGCAGGGCCCCCACGCCATCGACGTCTGCCGCAAGATGATGGGCAAGACCTTCGGCAGCCAGGCCGAACCGGGCACGATCCGCGGTGATCACTCGATCACTGACACCTACAACCTGGTCCACGGCAGCGACGCGCCAGAGACGGCCGAGGCCGAGATTGCGTTGTACTTCTCCGAAGACGAGATCCTGTCCTACCAGCGCGACAGCGGCCGGTGGTTGACGTAACGGTTCGGTGTGCCCTTGCCGGACGGGACAGGTTCAGGAGCTCATGCCATGATCCTCAAATCGGTCGAGAGCGTTCCCAACGAGCCGGTGGACATGGAGGGCGCCAAGGACGTTCGGGTCCGTTGGCTGATCGCCGAGAAGGACGGTGCGCCCACGTTTGCCATGCGGCTGTACGAGGTGGACCCGGGCGGGCACACGCCCCATCACGCGCACGGGTTCGAGCACGAGGTCTTCGTGGTCGAGGGCACGGGGACGGTGGTCGGCGCGGACGGCGAACGTCCCTTCAAGGCCGGCGACGTCATCTTCGTGCCCCCCGACGAGATGCACCAGTTCCGCAATACCTCCGACGCCGTGTGCAAGTTTCTGTGCATGATCCCCAACCCGTAGTCGTGCACGAGGTAGAATGGATGTAGTTGGGCGCGCGTGGGCCGGGCCTGGCGCACAGCCAGGGCTCGAGGCTCTGACAACGGAGGCCGGGACATGGACGAGAACCTCCGTGACGTCGTCGAAAAGGTGGCGGCCGCGCTTCGCCAGGCCGGCGCGAAGGAGGTCTACCTGTTCGGCTCGGCGGCGACGGGGAAGCTGCGTGAGGGATCTGACCTCGACTTTGCCGTGAGCGGTCTGCCGCCAGCGGAGTTCTTCCGCGCCATGGGCGTGGCTTGGGGGGCGGCGAACCAGGAGCTCGACTTGGTGGATCTAGACCAAGACACCCCGTTTACCCGGTACCTGAAGGAAGAAGGGGAGTTGGTGCGTGTCGGATAGGCTACGCAAGCAGATCGAGGTGGAGCGCGCAGAGCTCTCTGCGCTGATCGAGACGCATCGGGACCTGATCGACAAGTGCCGGGTTGAGGACCCGACGCCCGTCGAGCTGTCGGCGCTGGCCGCCATCCTGCACTCCTTCTACGGTGGCATCGAGAACGTCCTCAAACGAATCGCGTTGGAGGCGGATGGTTCGATGCCGACGGGGGAATCCTGGCACCGGCGACTTCTCGAGCAGATGGCTCGGTCGGAGGGAGAACGGGTGCCGGTGATCTCTGTAGCCTTGCAGGAGGACCTCGAGGCCTTCCTTCGGTTCCGCCATTTCTTCAGACACGGTTATGTTCTTCGACTCAAATGGAGTCCGATGAAGGATCTGGTTCTCGCTTGCGAGACGATGCTGCACCGGTTCTTCGACGAGATCGACCGGTTCATGGAACAGCGCGCCTAGCGGGACCAGGACGCTATAGATGGCCCAGAACCAGGACATCCGGCGGCGCATCGAGCGACTTCGCGAGGAGATCCGCCGGCACGACACGCTCTACTACGTTCGCGCCGAGCCGGTCATTACCGACCTCCAGTACGATCGGCTGATGGACGAACTGAAGCGGCTGGAGGCCGAGCACCCCGAGTTGATCACGCCGGATTCGCCGACGCAGCGGGTCGGCGGCGAGCCCCTGGAGGGGTTCACTAGCGTCCGGCACACCGTCCCGATGCTGTCGGTCGACAACACGTACAACGAGAACGAGCTGCGGGAGTTCGATGACCGCGTGCGTCGCGGGCTGGGAGGGGAGGACTACGCGTACGTCGTCGATCCCAAGATCGACGGGGTAGCAGTCTCGCTCCGATATGAGGCCGGTCGACTGGTCCTGGCGGCCACGCGTGGCGACGGGACCACAGGCGACGACGTGACGCAGAACGTCCGGACGCTCCGGACCGTGCCATTGCGACTGGCCGGTCGTGACGTGCCCGACGTGCTGGAGGTCCGCGGCGAGGTGTATTGGCCCATCAGTGACTTCCGCGGGTTCAACGCCGAGCGCGAGGCGGCGGGCGAACCCACGTTCGCCAACCCGCGGAACGCCACCGCCGGTACGCTCAAGCAGCTGGACAGCCGCATCGTGGCCGGGCGGGGGTTGGCGTTCATCGCACACGGGGTGGGACACGTCGAGACGTCGACACGTCAAAAAGTCGAAAAGTCGAAAGGTCGAAAAGTCGAGACCTCGCAGTCTGAGTTGTTTGCAGCGTTGGCGGGGTGGGGGATTCCTGTTAGTCCGCATCAACGGCTGTGCCCTTCCGTCGATGCCGTCATTGAGATGGTCTGCGAATGGGATACGAAGCGACGCGAACTCGATTACGAGACGGACGGGTTGGTTGTCAAGGTCGACCGATTCGATCAGCGCGACGCCCTCGGCGCGACCAGCCGATACCCGCGCTGGTGCATCGCCTACAAGTTCGCTGCCGATCAGGCGGAATCCCGGCTGGTCGACGTCGTCTACCAGGTTGGCAAGCTCGGGACGATCACGCCCGTGGCGCAGCTCGAGCCGACGCAACTGTCGGGCACCACCGTCCAGCGGGCCAGCCTGCACAACTTCGACCAGATCGAACGTCTGGGCGTCATGATCGGGGATACCGTTCGCGTCCAGAAGGCCGGCGAGATCATCCCGCAGGTCGTCAAGGTCGTGGAGGAGAAGCGGCCTGACGACGCCAGGCCGATCTCCCAACCGGAGCGATGCCCCGAATGCGACGGCGCGGTGGCCCGCGACGAGGGGGGGGTGTTTCTGAGGTGCATCAACCCCGAGTGTCCGGCCCAGATCAAGGAGAAGCTCCGCTACTTCTGCGCCCGCGACCAGATGGACATCGAGGGGGTGGGGCCGGCGCTGATCGATCAGCTGGTCGACAGGGGTCTGGTCCGTGAGTTCGCGGACCTGTACCGCCTGCATGAGCACCGCGACGAGCTGATCGGCCTGGAGCGGATGGGGGAAAAGAGCGTTGATAACCTTTTGGGCGGCATTGAGGTAAGCAAGACGCGCGGTTTGGCGCGGGTCATCGCCGCGCTCAACATCCGCCACGTCGGGGCCCGAGCCGCCGAGATCTTGGCTGAGCGGTTCACGTCGATGGATGAGCTTGCACAAGCTTCCACGGAGACGCTGGAACAGGTCGAGGAGATCGGCCCGGTGGTGGCGCAGACCATTCAACAATGGTTCGGCAGTGACGCCGGCCGACGCACCGTCGAGCACCTCGCTGCGATCGGCGTCAAGATGACGGAGGAACGCCGCGCACCCGTGGGCGAGCGCCCGTTGGACGGCAAGACGATCGTCGTGACGGGCACGCTCGAGCGTTTCAGCCGCAAGGAGATCCAGGACCTGATCAAGGAGCTGGGCGGCAAGGCGACGGGGAGCGTCAGCAAGAAGACCGACTTCGTCGTCGCGGGCGCCGACCCGGGCAGTAAGGTCAACAAGGCCGACCAGCTCGGGGTCGAGGTCATTGACGAAGCGGAGTTCCTCGAGCGGATCGGCCGGGCCTGACGCGGTGGTGACGTTGCCTTCGCGACGACTCAATCCGAGCCTGATCGACCGTCGTAGTTCCCTGCTACGCGAGCGGCGCCGGGGGCGATCTCGGTTCGGCCCGCCATCAGATTGTTGACGATCATGTTGCCCCGGCCGGTGGTGAGTCGGAGGGCGATCGGGCTCTTGGCGTTCGGCCGGGTGTCGCGGATGATGCAGTCGGACAGGCGGACGTGTTCGACGTCTTCCATCAGCACGCCGGCGTGATTGCAGTCGACGACGAGGCAGTTCGTGACGTTGCACCATCGGCAGCGTTGTAGAATCAGGCCGGCGCCGGGCTGCTTGGTGTCGTGGAGGTGCAGGCCGGTGAGCGTGCAGTCGGTGCAGTCGCGGAAGCGCACGCCGTTGTGCGCGATGAGCGGCCGGTAGATCCGGTTACGCTCGAAGAGATTCGAGCCCACTAGGATGTGCGAGCTGCCCTCGACGAGGAGGTTGTGCTCGAAGCCCCGCCACAGCGTGTTGCCCGTGATCGTCACGCCGCGGGCGTGCTGGAGGTGGATGTTGACGGCGACGTCGCTCATGGCGTTGTCGGCGATGGTGAACCGGCCGACGCTGAGGGGCGGGCCGTCGTTTCGACCGATGAAGCGGACGTTGGCCGAGCCGGGCGCCTTGCCGGTGTGCTGGATCGTGCAGCCGACGATGGCGCCCTCGCGGACGTCGACGTCTCCCTTGCGTTTTCCCTTGCGGGTATCGATGAGGATGTTGGCCGTCGGCGGGCCGTCGGGGGACATGTTCCCTTCGATGTCGCACGTGCCGATCTGCAGGTTGCGCACGCTGCTGTCTCGCACGACGACGCCCCCGCCGCCGTTGTAGCTGATGTGGCAGTTGGCGATGTTGATCTGGTGCAGGTCGACCTGCTCCATGAAGACACCCACCCCGCGGTTCTCGTAGAGGTGGCACTGCGAGACGATGACGTTCCGGTTGCGTGTGACTAAGTGAATGGCGTGCAATGTCTTGCGGATTACGAGGTGCGAGAAGACCGGCTGCATGGTCAGCTCGGCGCGGATGCCGACGGCCTCGGGATGATCGCCGACGATCTCGATCGCGTCGACGCGGGGCGAGCGCTGGTTCTGCCAGACGTTGGGTTTGACGGTCTTGGGATCGGCCGTGCCGCCGTGGGTGCCGACCAGATGGATCGCCGGCCCCGGGCCGGCCATGATGAGCGTGGCCGTCCCGTCGCCGACGATCGACATCGGCCCGACGCGGTCGAGGTTGACGACAATCGGCCGGGTGATGCGATAGCGACCCCTTGGCAGGCGCACCGCGCGACGTTTCGCATCGACCGCGCGCTGCAGGGCGTCGGTGTCGTCGGCAAGGCCGTCTCCCTTCGCGCCGTAGCTCACGACGTTGGCGAACGCGGATTGCGAAGGCGCTTGGATAGGCTCGGCGGCGCGCGTCCCATTGACGACGCTGCTCAGGAGTGTCGCGGCAAGTAGCAGGCAGCTACGCGTGTGTTGCATGGTTGGTGTCCTCGTTCTAGGGCCTCGTCCTGCAGAAAGACAGCGCGTAGGCGTCCAGTGTGGGCGTGGCTGACTTTCGGTCGGTCGCGAACTCGAACTGGATTCGGACCGCGCTGGCGATCGCGAGCGGCTGGTCCGGCTTGACGTTTTCCAGGAGCACCGAGTTGTGCTTGTCGAGAAGGCTGACGGAGATGCCTGTCCCCTCGGGCGTCTGAGCCCGGTAGCGTAAGCGATCGAAGCGGCAACCCGCTGGCAAGGTCAGCAATGCGGTGACAACACTGCCCGACGGCTGGTAACCGTGTTGGTCCTTCGGGAGCACGAGCGCATCGGCTTGGTGAACGACGCCGTACCGGGTGCCGCGGTAGATGAAGTAGTCGTCCTGATAGGCCCAGGGAATGACGTTGAGCCGGCGGTAGCTGCGGCGCCGCTGGAAGTGCTCGGTGTTGGGCCCCAGGCCGCAGGTCTTGATCACGTCCAAGCCGCCGGAGCCCGAGACCACCAGTTCCATGGTGGGGTCATCGTCGATGTTGCAGTAGAAGGCGTGGCCCCAGTAGCGTGCGGCTCCGACGTCGAATCGGTCGAGGACCTCGCCCTTGGCCGACAGGGCGAAGAGCACGCCGTTGGCCTTGAGCGGTTGGCCGGCTTTCGGGTCAGCGTATCCGCCGTTGCTCATGACGACGATCTCGAGGTCCTCGTTGCCGTTGACGTCACAGAGGATGGGCGCCATGTAGGCGCGGGCGCGGTCGTCCAGCTCCGGGCGGAGGTCCTTTCGCCAGCGGACGTGGCCCTTGGCGTCGAGGCAGTAGACCTCACCCCCGAACGTCATGCCCACGATCTCGACCTGGCCGTCGCCATCGAGGTCCCAGACGTTCGGGCTGTCCTCGCCGGCGATGCCCTCGACCTTCCAGAGCCGCCGGCCATCGGTCTCATACGCCGAGACGCCCTGACGCGGGTCGTCCTTGTAGTTGTGGACCGAGTGCACGATCTCCACCTGGCCGTCGCCGTCGATATCGACGAGGACGGGATCGGAGCTCGCCGCGCTGTGCCCGGTGGGGAACGCCCAAACGCTCTTCAGCGTGGTCGGGTCGTAGCGGTGCAGCGTGCCCTTGATCGGCGCGTTGATGTCGCCGCAGCCGGCGAAGAGATCCCATTGGCCGTCGCCGTCCACGTCCATCGCCGAGGTGTGGCAGCCACACTGCAGCCAGCCAGGGCGCCGCCGGATGAGCGTCAGATCCCGCATGTTTAGCCGGATCAGGTACTTGCTCCGCGTGCCGAAGTATCCGTCGAGCACGCCATCGTCATCGCCGTCGATGACGACCGGGGCGTTGCCCAACTTCCAGTCGCCCGCGTCCCATGACCTCAAGATCTTGCCGCTCTTGTCCAATGCGTACAGGCGTCCAGGGCCTGAGGTCGTGTATAGGATCTCGTAGGTTCCGTCGCCGTTGAGGTCGCAAGCGCTGACGGACTGGTAGTCGCCGGTGAAGGCCTTGCTCCAGATGACCTTGCCGTCGGCCGCGTTGAGCATGGAGAGGCCCCGCCTCTTTCGCGAGCCGAAAGCGATCTCCCGCTTCCCGTCGTTGTCGAAGTCCACGCAGACCTGGGCGCCGCAGAAACTCTCGTCGCGAATGCCGTAGTGGTAGCGGAAGCACTTGCTGGGCTTGGGCAGGTCCCCGCCGGCCGTCATGGCGGTGACCACCTTTGGGCCGGTCTTGCGCGGGTAGTCGGGTAGCGTCAGGGCACGGATCCGCGCGATCTTCCTGGCCCGGGCCTGCCGGGAGACGAACGGATCGAACGCGGCCTCACACACCAACGCAAGCGAAAGCGGCCCTCTCTTGCCGGGGGAGGCCTTCATGATCGCAACGTCGTCCTCGACACGGAAGCTGCCGTACCGGCCGCCGTAGAACCGGTAGCAGAACCCGTGGGCGATGACGCCCGCCTCGGCGCTCATGCGCAAGTCGTTGTAGAGGAACTCGATTTCTTTGGGGACGTCTTGACCCTTCAACGCGGACCGATACGTCCGCAGGTAGGTCGCGCACTTCGGGCCGATGGCGTGCCAGCGCTTCCGGTGGGCCCGATCACGGAAGGTGTTGTAGTACCAGTCGACGTGGGCGTCGAGCGGTGCGAGGTCGGCGGCCAGACGCTTGGCCGCCGCTTGGTCCGGGACGGGCCGTTTGATGCACCGGCCCAGGATGACGTCGGGCCGGGCCTTGCGGATCAGGCCGAACAGCTCGTCCATCATCTCCGTCTCTGGCATGGGGTCCTTCGCACACTTCGGACACGTGCAGCACACGCCGTCGTGGTAAGGTGATTCGATCACCATGCCGTCGATGCGGGGTTCCCGCGTGACCAGCTCGACGACGCGGCGGGCGTACCACTGCCGCGCCGCCGGATCGCGCGGGCAGTTGGCCGCCTCGGTCGATTTCTTGCCGGCCTTGTAGACCGCCAGGTGCGCGGGAGCGTGCTCGTGGTCGGGCCGGAAGGGGACCAGCCCGCGGAGGATCTTCAGCCCGCGAGCGTGGGCGGCCTCGATCAGGTCCTTCCAGAGCGGGTCGTAGCGTTTGTCACAGCACCACCAGACGAGGATGTGCGTCGCCTTCCACTCGCTCAGCCAGTCGAGGAAGGTGTGGTTCAGCCGTGGCGCGCGTGGGTCGTCGCCGTAATCGCGCTTGCCGAACAGATTGCAGCCGGACTCCGAGAGGATGCGGGCCTGGATTCGCGGCGCAAGCTCGCAGCGGACGGGTCGCAGGACGACGCGATTCCGGTCTTTGTAGAAGTGATAATGGCAGAAGTCGCGGACCGCGTAGAGCACGCCGAGCGGATCGGCGCCGCACAGCACCGCCGTCCAGCGCTTGTCGTCAGCGTCACCAGGGCTCGCGTCGATCCGCAGCGCGTAGCCCTGGAGGGAGGTGTTGGGCTTGAAGAGGTCCTTCTCGGCGAGGTGCTTCAGGAACGTGCTGCTGGCGATTCGCCCGACGGCCAGGACGTCGGCGCTTCGCGTCTTTCCTTCGTTGGCCTGAGACGCCGGGACGACGGTCGGCTCGAGACGGGTTAGTCGCCGGACATGCTTGCTCAACTCGGAGGCGGCGTACGCCTCGAGCGGGTCGGGCCGGTCCGGAACGACCAGCAGGATCTTGCGCGTCTTGTCGGGCCAGAAGAGATTTTCCGCCGCAGCGTCCGCCCCGACTGTGAGTTCCGTCGACAAGATCGAGGCCAGCAAGATGCCGACAAGCCTGGTTCCCATCGTCATCAGCCGTCCGCCCTTTCGCGCATGACTTGCCACCTGTCCGGTCCTCAGAATTCCTGGAGCAGGGCGAGCATCTTTCGGTCCAGCTTGTGGCCCTTGCAGGTCTCATACTTCACGTCGGATCGGCGGCTGTCGAGCACGCCGAACGTGCCGCGCAGCTCCCACAGGGCATATCCCCATCCCGCTTCCTTCCAGAGCGACAGCGCGTCACGCATCCAGGCCAGCGTGACGTCGTGGGGCGTTTGGTTGTGGACGCCGCACTCTCCCACGTGGACCGGGGCGCCCTTGGCTTCCAGCCCCTTCCAAGGGTCAATCAGCTCTCGACGGAGACGCGGCTTGTTCCAACGCCCGCAGCCCAGGAGGGTTCCCATCAAGGGGTGCTTGAAGTCCCTCTGTTTGACCAACAGCGGCCAGGTGGGCGGGGTCCTGTTGGTCAGCCAGGGCGGGCCGTCGGCGGTCCACGAAGCGCGATAGTGGGTCAACCCCACCGGATCATACCCGCGCGTGCCGTGCACGAGCCCCAGATCGGCGAGGCCAAGGACAGGTTTCCGACCGACGTTGAGACCGTCCACGACGATCAGCCGGTCCGGATCGACCTGCCGGATCGCCGCCACCAACGCCTGGACGACCTGTTCGTAGTCGCGCTCGGTGATCAGGAAGGCGGCGAATTCCGGAAGCTGCGCCTGCAGCGCCCTGGTCAGTGCCTCGTCGGCGAGGGCAAAGGGGGGCTCGTTGAGCAGGTTGAAGCTGAGCTGCCCCCCGGGGATGCCTTTGTAGCGCCGCGCGAAGTGCTGCCAGTGATAGATGGCGGCGTCCAGGGCCTTCTGTCTCTGCTTGGCCGGACCGTGGAAGAGCAGTGCGGGCTCGGCGTCCGCCTGGGTGATGCAGTATCCAGGGATCCGATGGAAGTTCAGGCTGACGTGAATGCCATGTTGCCGGCCCAGCTCGACGGCCTGGTCGATGTACTCGAGGGGGCTCTCGTCGATCTTCATCCAGTTCCGGCGATCGCTCCAGTTCCAATAGGTCAGGGGCAGTCGGACGAAGTTGAATCCCCAGTCGGCCATCAGCTCGAAGTCCAGCGCTGAGAAGGGCCCGGGCTTCCTGCCCCAGCCGAACATCTCCTGGAGGTTGAACCCGCGCCAGCGCGGGATGTTGGCGGCGTCGGGATCCTTGCGCCGTTTCGTCGCCCGTTTTGCGCTGGCCGCCAGTCCCTCTCGCGCCGAGGCGCCCAACGCCGAGACTGCCGTGGTCGCTAGGAATTCTCTTCGTCGCATGCGTTACTCGCTTGCTGGTCAGTTTCTGTGCCTACGGAGGCGCCCGCGGAGCTTTTCGCGCGATGCGCGACGACGGTGTCGAACGCGAGCAGCGCCGACAGCCCAATCAACGGGAGCACGCCGAGCAGCACAAAGATCAGATGATAGTGGCCCGTCGCGTCGATGTACTTGCCGATCAGGGGGTTGACGGTCGCGCCGATGACGTTGCCGAACGCGCCCAGGATGCCGGCGACCAACCCGACGCTGGCGAACGAGATGTCCTGCAGCGCCGCCAGGTAGTTGGCCGACACGGACATGATTCCGATCGCGGCCAGGGTCAGCAGGGCGATGCAGGCGTAATCGCTGCTGACGTAACCGGCCATCACGGCGGGCAGGATGAGCATGGCCCCGATGCAGACGGTCGTCCCGCGTGCGCGGCGGATGGACTGGCCTCGAAGCGTGAGATACTTGACCAGGCCGCCGCCGCCGATATTGCCGATGTCGGCGCCGAGGTAGATCGGCGTGGCCACCAATCCCGCCGTCAAAAAGGCGAACCCGCGCTGGTCGTGCATGTACTTGGGGATCCAGTCGGCGCAGAAATACCAGCAGGGGTTGATGGTCGCGGACACGAGCATCAGCAGCCAGAAGCCAGGATGCGTCAACGTGACGACGAGCTGTCTGGTCAGCGGCGGGCCGGCGGAGGGTGACGGTTGCGGCACGCCGTTGGGCTGATCATCGCGCTCGAGCGCCCCCGGGCGTCGGGTTGCCCGCCACCACAGGACGAGCCAGAGGGCCCCCAGCGCGCCGATCACGAAAAAGGCGACCCGCCAACCGAAGGCGTTGGCGATCGGCGTGATGATGAGCGGGGCGATCAGGGCGCCGGCGGCCGAGCCGCTGGTGAAGACGCCGTTGGCCAACCCGCGATCCTCTGGCGGGAGCATATTCGCGGTGACACGCAATGCGCAGGGCCAGTTGAACGCCTCGCCCAGGCCCAGGACGCGACGGGTCCAGGCCAGTGCGCCGGGCCCGGCGACGAAGGCGGCCGCCGCCCCGGCAGCCGACCAGATCCCCACGGCGAAACCATACACCAACCGAACGTTGAACCGGTCGGCCAGGTAACCGGCTGGAATCTGCATGATTGCGTAGGTCCAACGAAACGCCGAGAGCAGCTCGCCGAACTCCTCGTTGGACAGATGGAATTCCTCGCAGATCTTCGTCCCGCAGATCGACATCGTCTGACGGTCGAGGTAGTTCAGAACCGTTGCCAGAAAGAGAATCCCGCAGATGTACCACTTCCACATGCCACGTCTGCCCGGGCGGCCTGCATAGTCCACGTAGTCCATGTCGGGATCTCCGCGGGAGCAGAATAGCCCTGCCGCTGCATGGATTGCAACAGCGCGGTCAAGTCTGCAGATGCCCATCAGCCCTGGTTTAGGGGGATTTCGTTGGCGACAGCCCCCCCGTTTGGGTACAGTAACGACAGCAAGACAGCGAGGGCATTTCACCGTTCGCAATCCTATCCGTTCGAACCGGAGACCGGTCATGCGTCGGGAAAGAGCAACCCCCAACCGACCGTGTGTGGTGCTTGTCGTCTGGTTGTTGTCGCTGGGTGTCAGCGCCAACGCCGCATCAGGCGACACGCTCTTCGAGGACAACTTCGACACCAACCCGTGTGGTCGCTGGCAGATCTACTACGGCGACTGCAGCACGGATGCCGGGTGCACCGTCTACTACTACACCGGCGCGCAGGACGCGTGCGGGAGCACTTGGGGCTACGCCTACCGCGAGTACGACGGCGATCGCTGCATGGTGAATACGTCGTTCACCACCGATGGGTATACGAATCTCAAGCTACGGTTCTGGTACAAGAACGACAGCGGCGCGAGCGTCAGTGTGGCCGTCAAGCAGGACGGGGCCTGGACGGGCGAGCTGACCGAGGTCGGGACGGCTTCGTCGTGGACCCAGAAGCAAGTCAACCTGAGCGGCGTGATCACGGGCGTGCGCTTCAAGCTGAAAGGGGGCAGCGGGCAGACGCGGCGTTTGGACTGCGTCTCGATTGTGGGGGATCCCGATTGCTCGCCCGCGGTTGAGATCACCCAGCATCCGTCCGACCTGGCGGTGTGCCCGGGTCAGACGGCGGTCTTCACCGTGGCGGCGACGGGCAGCAACCTGACGTACCAGTGGCAGAAGAACGGCGGCGATCTGAGCGACGGCGGGGACATCTCGGGCGCGACGACCGATACGCTGCAGATCGCCAATGCCGAGGTCGCCGACAGCGGGAACTACCGCTGCGTCGTGACGGGCGATTGCGGCACGGCGACCTCGAACGCCGCGACGCTGACGGTGGACACCGCGCCGACGATCACGCAGCAGCCGACGTCGCAAGAAGTCCGTCTGGGCGAGACGGCGGTCTTCACGATTGCCGCGATCGGCTCGGGGACGGTCACGTGCCAGTGGCAGAAGAACGGCGAAGACCTGAGCGACGGCGGCGACGTCTCCGGCGTCACGACAGACACCTTGCAGATTGCCAACGCCGAGTCATCCGACGAGGGTAACTACCGCTGCGTCGTGACGGACGACTGCGGCGTCGCGATCTCGGATGAGGCGGTGCTGGCGGTTTCGGTGGTGTTGTTCGAGGACAACTTCGACAGCAACCCCTGCGGCCGATGGGCGATGTACTACGACGATTGGAGCGACGCCGGTTGCACCGTGTACTACGAGACGGGCACGCAGGACGCGTGCGGCAGCTCGTGGGGCTACGCGTACCGAAGCTACAACGGCAATCGGTGGATGGTGAGCCCGTCCTTCACCACGGCCGACTACACCAATCTGAAGTTGGCGTTCTACTGCTGGAACGACAGCGGCGCGAGCATCGAGGCCCAGGTGTTGCGAAACGGGAACTGGGTCTCCGTGGCCAACGTGGGCGCCGTCGGATCGTGGCAGAAGACGGAGGTCGACCTGACCGGGACGATCACCGGCGTGAGGTTCCACTTCGTCGGGGGCAGTGACGACACCCGCCGGCTCGACTGCGTCTCGATCGTCGGCGAGCCGGCCTGCTCGCCTGCCGTGGAGATCACGCAGCATCCGAGCGACCTCGGGGCTTGCCCGGGCGATACGGCCATCTTCAACGTGACAGCAACGGGCAGCAACCTGACCTATCAATGGCAGAAGGATGGGGAGAACCTGAGCGACGGCGGCGACATTTCGGGCGTGACCACGTCGACGCTGCAGATCGCCAACGCCGAACCGGCCGACAACGGGGACTATCGCTGCGTGGTGACGGGCGACTGCGGCACGGTCGTTTCGAACGCGGCGATGCTGTCGGTGAGCGCCGTGCCGACCATCACGCAACAGCCCGAGTCGCAGGAGGAGTGCCTGGGCAACACCGCGACGTTCACCGTGGCCGTCGTCGGTGCGGGTACCCTAACGTACCAGTGGCAGAAGGACGGGGGCGACCTGAGCGACGGTGGCGACATCTCGGGCGCGACCACGGCGACCTTGCAGATTGCCGACGTCGAGCCCGATGATGGGGGCATCTATTGCTGCGTGGTGACCGACGCGTGTGGGACGATCGCCTCGGACGACGCGGCGCTGACCGTGTTGACGGAGTGCCTCAGTGTCAGCCCAAGCGGCCATTACGTCACCTACAAGGGCCAGCCGTTGCTGTTCGCCGGTGACAGCGGCACGCAATGCGCGACGCAGAACAGCAATCTTGACCATCGGGAGTGGATCGACGATTGTGCAGCTCGGGGGATCCGCGCTATCCACGTCTGGTCCTTCCTGGCTGCCCGACAGAAACAGGACGGCAGCGTCATCGAGAATCGGTGGGGATACGTCTACCCGTGCGTGACGCCTTGGGCGCGGCACACCTCCGGCGCGTTGGCGAATGATCAGCTCTATCAATGGGACCTGCAGAGCTACGACGACGGGCCGGACGGTGATTTGACGCATTATTGGTCGCGGATGCGCGACATGTGCAGCTACGCCAAGAGCAAGGACGTGCTGGTGGGCTACACCGTGTTCACCGGTTGGATCAAGGGCAACCATGACGCCTGGGAGTATCACCCGTTCAACACCGAGAACGGCGGGCACCTGACGACCAACCTGCCCGACGGCGTGAGGATCGCCACGCCCGGGACTGAGGTCTGGCAGCAGACGTGGAGCGACGGCTGGTCGAACGCCAAGAAGACGCAGTGGGTGTGGGAGCGGCTGGCCATCAAGGCCATCGACGACCTCGGGCAGTTCGGTAACGTCTTTTTCGTGTTCTTCGACGAGCATTCATACGACGAAGGCAACATGGGCGATCACTTCAGGGACTTCTTCAGGTCTCGTGGCCAGATGTGGATGGACTGGTCCAATCGCCGCTCGACCGTGGACCTGGTGATGAGCAGCACGTTTGGCGGGGACGACAAGAACGCGAACGCCGTGTCGGGTTTTACCGCCACGCCCACGAAGCCCTACTTCTTCCTGGAGGGCGAGCCCTACATGGGCGACGGCGTGAGGACCGCCGTCTGGACCTTTACGACGGGTGGGGGGAGCTACTTCTTCCACGCCGACGCCGGTCAGGAAACGGACCAGACGGGCATTATGGGCTACGACCCCTACGTGCCCGGCGGCGACAAGGGGATGTACAAGCGGGATTGGCTGGGCTACGCCAGCCGACTGTTCAACGAGCACGTCTACGAGCTCGACACGATGGCGCCGCACAACGAGCTGAGCGACTCGGGCACGTGTTGTCTGGCCGACCCGGGGCGGGAGTACGTTGTCTATTCGAAGACCGGCTCCTCGACGACATTCAACGTCAACCTGAGCGCAGCGGCCGGCCAGACGTTCAATTGCCGCTTCTACAACCCGCGCACCGGCGCCTTCGGGTCGACCTTCCAGCGGACAGGCGGCGGGACCGAGTCGTTCACCAAGCCGGATTCGGACGACTGGGCGCTGCATGTCGCCTTGCCGATGCTGCCCTTGACGCTGACCGAGACCAACGGCGTGTGGGGGGACGTGGACGTCCAGCCCGAGCCGGACGATCCCGAGGACATCCAGTTCCCGGCTGGCACCGAGGTGACGCTGACGGCCCTCCCGGTCGAGGGCAAGTCGTTCAGGCACTGGCAGATCTTTGACCCCGGTCACCCCAACGACGCCAACTACGCGACCCTCGACGCCAACGACACCACGACGATCGTCATGGACACCGACCTGCACGTGAACGCCGTCTGGAAGTGCGGCGGTGTGGCGAAATTGCTCCTGCCGCTGATGCTGGGCGCGCTGGGCCTGATGACCTTGGCGGGTCGTCGATGTCGGCGCCAGGCTTGAGGTCAGCATCATGAGCAGGGGGGCGTGGCCTGATCCGTCCGACCGTCCGACCTCCCATGCATTGAGTCGCGCCGTCCCAGGCCCTATGATCGACGGGGTAGGCAGCCGATAGGGGAAGCCGCCGGCCCGTTCGGTCGATGCGGCTGTGACCATGCAGACTCGTCAAGACGGTAGCGAGAAGGGCGATGGCGCGGGGGCGTTCCGCCTGCACGTCATCGGCTGCGGGGTGCTGGCGGTCGATCTGCGGGCGGCAGCGGCCCGGCTTGGCGCGGACGTTTCCATGCAGTTCCTGCCGGGCGGGTTGCATAGGAGCCCCAACGAACTCCGGAAGCGACTCCAAACCGCCATCGACGAGGCGTCGTCCGAACGACGGGGGGACATGATCGCCGTCGCCTACGGGGTGTGTGGCCTGGGCACGGTCGGGATCCATGCCCGAAACGTCCCGCTGGCGATTCCGCGGGTGCATGACTGCATCGCGTTGTTCCTCGGATCGGACGCGGCCTACAAGGAGCAGTTCGCCCGGTATCCGGGCACGTACTACGTTTCGGCGGGATGGGTCGACGAGAAGACGCGACCGGTGTCCATGGAGGAGGGCAAGGAGGCCGGTCCTGTGGGCCCCGGGCCGACGGACCTGGAGTTCGATGAGCTGGTCGAGAAGTACGGACGGGAGAACGCCGAGGCGATCCGGCACTTCCTCAACAGTTGGCAGCGAACCTACCAGCGGGCGGCCTTCATCGATACTGGCGTGGCCGGGCGCCGGCGCGACTACGCCGACATCGCCCGGTCGATGGCCGAGGAGTTCGGCTGGAAGTACGAGGTGCTCGACGGAACGGGTGAGCTGCTCACCAAGCTGCTCACCGCGCGCCAGACGACCGACGAGATCCTCGTGGTCTTGCCGCATCACGTGACCGTCTACGACGCCGTCAGCAAGGGGCTCCAGGCCGCGCCCGTCTGGGAACGCCGCGACGCCCGTGTGGGGCGGAAGCACACGCTGGTCTTTGACGCTGCCGACGGGCCTTCCTCTCGTTCTGCCGGGCCTTCGGTCGAACTGGGCCTGGGCATCGACGCAGGGGGAACGTACACCGACGCCGTCCTCTACGACTTCCGCCGCAAGCGCGTGGTTCAGAAGGCCAAGGCACTCACGACCAAGCTCCATCTCACCGTCGGCATCGAGAATGCCCTCGATCAGTTGGACGCAGACCGGCTCGCGGACGTCGATCTGGTCTCGGTCTCGACCACGTTGGCGACCAATGCTATCGTCGAGGGTCAAGGCCAGAAGGTGGGCATGCTCATCATGCCGTCCTACTGCCGCTTCGATCCGTCGGAGATCAAGCATCGGCCGATCGCCATCCTCGACGGCCGGTTGGAGATCGACGGCAGCGAGATCGCCCCGATCGACCCGGACCAGGTGCGTCGAGTCGTCCGTGCGATGGTGGATCGGGATCAGGTCCGGGCGTTTGCGGTGGCCGGCTATGCGAGCCACAACAATCCGTCACACGAGCTGCAGGTCAAGGCCATCATCCGGGACGAGACCGGCCTGAGCGTGACCTGCGGCCACGATGTCTCGGAGGGACTCAGCTACCGGACCCGTGCGGTGACGGCCGGCCTGAACGCGCGCATCATCCCCTATCTCGAATCGCTTCTGGCCGAGGTGCAGGTCTCACTGGGCCGACGACAAATCGACGCGCCGGTCATGGTGGTCAGAAGCGACGGATCACTGATGAGCGTCCAGGCCGCACGCGAGCGACCGATCGAGACGATCCTGTCCGGCCCCGCCGCCAGCGTGGCCGGAGCAAGCCACCTCGCCGGGCTGACCGACGCGCTCGTTGTCGACATGGGCGGGACCACCACCGACACCGCGATGATCAAGGGCGGCGTGGTCCGGACGTGCGACGAGGGGGCGTCCGTGGGCGGCTGGAAGACGCACGTCAAGGCCCTCGATATGCGAACGCTTGGACTCGGCGGGGACAGCCATATCGCCTACGAGAAGCGCAGGCTGCAGATTGGTCCGCGGCGGGTTGCACCTGTGGCATGGCTCCTCAGCCGAGACGGACGGGCCGACCGAGCGCTTGACTGGCTCGAGCGAAACGTCGATCGCCTCGAGACGTCGACGCGAGGGACGGACCTGATCTCCCTCAACGGGTGCGAACACGGCATGGACCTCAGCCAGGAGGAATCGCGCATCCTCGAGGCGTTGGCCGACGGACCGCTCTCGGTGCACGAGCTCTCCTGCCGGGTGGATTGCATCGCGTGGCAACTGCTCTCGCTCCGGCGGCTCGAAGAGCATCATCTGGTCCAACGCGCCGGGCTGACGCCGACCGATTTGCTGCACGTCTCGGGTCGCCTGGATCTGTGGGACGGGGCGGCGTCGCGACGGATGTCGGACGTGTTCTGCCAGATGATGGACGTCGAGCGCGATCGCTTGGCCGATGAGGTGCTGGAGCGGGTGGTTCGCGGCCTCGCCGTCGAGCTACTCAAGAAGCAGCTTGACGAAGAGACGGCTGCCGATCAGATCGACGAATCCCCCGCGGCCCGGGCGTTGATCGGGAATCTGCTCGACGGCGGGGCGGAGGGGTATCGCGTTCGCGTCGCGCTGCACCGACCCGTGGTCGGCGTGGGGGCGCCGGCACACCTGTTCGTCCCGAAGGCGGCGGCGCTGCTCGAGACCAAGGCGATCATCCCGTCCAATGCGGACGTCGCCAACGCGATCGGCGCGATCACCAGCTCGGTCTTCGTCCACAAGCATGTGGAGATCTCGCCCGACGAGTTCGGTCGCTACAGTCTCCGCGGCCTGCCCGACGCGCCGACCTTCGCGGGCTTCGAGGACGCCCATCGGTTCGCCATCGGAGCGCTGCAGCAGATCGTCAGGGAGCGGGCTCGCCAGGCCGGCACGCGTCAGACCCGCGTCGAGATCGACGTTGACGACCGGATCGCGCCGCTGGCGGACGGCGGGCGGATCTTCGTGGGACGTTCGTTGGAGGCGCGGTTGTCCGGCCGACCCGACCTCGCCCAACCCACCGGCCGTACGGAACCGGACCATGAGCTATCGCATTGAGGACATACGCCTGTACGTCCGCGAGACGCTGCCCGGACGGATGCTGTTCACGCTCGGCAAGCACGGCGCGTCCGACAAGCCGGCCCGTCCGCTGACCAGCCCGATCGGCTATGTTCGCCTAACCCTTCGCGGTGCCGATGGCGGCAAGGCGTTCGGTTGTGCTGCAGATCGGCTTTCAGTCCGTTGGCTCGACAAGCGGCCGGGCCGCTCTCACGGACGCAAACTCCACGAGCTGGTCGCGCTGATCCACCATGCCCGCGATGTGTACCTATCCCGCTCGGCCTTCGATAGTCCCTTTCAGGTGTGGCAAGACGGCTTCAACGACGTCATGGCCCACGGTCGGTCGCAGGGGCAGGAAGACCTGACCTGCTGTTTAGCTTCGGCCATCGTCGAGCGCGCGATTCTCGACGCCGTCGCGCGCCTCGCGGGGAAGCCCTTGTTCGACATGGTGCGGGAAGACCGACTCGGGTTTCGGCCGACCCAGGTCCATCCCGAGTTGAAGGGCCTCCGCCTCGCCGACCACTTGCCGCGACGTCCGCTCACGCGCTTCCGAATCCGCCACACGGTGGGCCTGGCCGATCCGTTGACCGCCGGGGACCTGCCTGCCGGGCAGCGGGTCAACGACGGCCTGCCGGAGACGCTGGAGGAGTACGTCCGGCAGGACGGGCTGACGGCCTTCAAGGTCAAGATCTCCGGCGACCCCGGCCCGGACCTCGACCGCCTCGGTCGTCTGTGGATGGTGATCCCGCAGAAGCCCGAGACCATCATCACACTCGACGCCAACGAGGCGTACCGTGAACTCGCGCCGTTCGTTGACTTCGTTGCGACGCTCCGAGACCAATTGCCCGGCCTGTTCGAGCGGATCCTCTACATTGAGCAACCTCTGGAGCGGACGCTGTCACTGGACCCGAGTTCGGAGCGATGGGTCCGCCGCGTCGCGGGGACCAAGCCGCTGATCATCGACGAGGCCGACGGAAACCTGGAGGCCTTCAAACGCGCCCACGCGATCGGCTACGCGGGCACGTCCTGCAAGAACTGCAAGGGGTTCTTCAAGTCGCTGCTGAACCGCGCATTGGTCGCACACTACAACGCCGCGGGCCAGAAGACGTTTCTGACCGGAGAGGACCTGCAGAACCTCCCGATCGTGCCGCTGCACCAGGACTTCGTGGCGTTGTCGATGCTGGGGATCACGCACTGCGAGCGAAATGGCCATCACTACAACTACGGCCTGTCGATGGTGCCCGAGAAGGAGAAGGCGTGCGTCGCCAAGCACCATCGCGATCTCTATGTCCAGCGGGGGAGCGAGTGGTTCCTGAACATCCGCGACGGGATGGTTGCGTGCGGCAGTCTTCAGTGCCCCGGCTTCGGCGTGCGCGAGGAGCCCGACTGGGCGTCAATGACCGAGATGAGACGTTGGGTGCAGGGCCGATACCCCACTGACGGTCCGACAGACGCTGGGCGCAAACATCACTAAGGTCCCGGCGCTCAAGGACGGAACCGAAGGCTGTACAGATCGGCGTCCTTCAGGATGACGCGCAATCGGACGGGCTTGCCTGCGAGCTTGTTGAGGTCCGCGCCGTTCTTCCAGGTCACTTGGCGCTCGATCGCGTCGCCGAAGACGTCCGGGCAGTCGGTCAGCGCGAAACCGTCGATGGGTTTTCCAGCGGCGTCCTGCAGCTCGACGCGAATGCTGCCAGCCGCAGACGTGGCGAAGTTGATGACCAGGTGCCGACCCTTGAAAACGAGCGGCTTGGTGACGAACTCGCCGCCGCTCAACGGCGATTGGATCGAGACGAACCCGTCGATGCGCAATGTGTAGCGGCGGAGCTGGTTGCTGGTCCCGGTCCAGTAGGCCTCGGATGCGTAGATCGACAGCTCATTGGGGGCGCCTGGGATGTCCGACTTCGTTTCGACGACGTGCCAGGCGATGTAGTTGTCGCCGTATTTCCATTGGCCCGGACGCTCCGGACCCGGCCGGAGGAACGCTTCGCCCCAACGCTTGAACGTCACGCCGTCGCGGCTGGTCATGAACAGTCCCTCGGTCAGCGCCGTGCCGTAGCGGAGGTGCGCACTGGCGCGGAGTTTGCGGTGCTCCAATTCGGGCAGGGATCGCATCGAGTCCGACCAGCCGCGCTCGACGTAGCGCGTGGGGAAACCGATGAACAGGTGCGGCGCCCGGTGATAGGGCGCGATCTGGTTCGTGTAGAGCTGCTCCTTCGGCGCGCCGGGATACGCGAGCCAGACCGGAGGGGTCCACTGGACGAAGTCCTTCGACGTGGCGGTTCGGATGCCCCGCCGCCCCTCGCGGAAGTCGCGGACGTAGGTTCGGTACTCGCCGCGGACGGTGTCCCAGAACGCCAGGTTCTGCGTGTCGAACGCGCATCCTTTCATGACAGGTGTGTCGCGAAGCAGCGACCAGCGTATGCCGTCCGGGGACTTGAACGCGATCAGCCCGCCCTTGCCAGACGCGACGGCCTTGTACTTGGCGTCGGGCTTGCAGGCCGGGTTGGTGTCCTTGAACGCCGTGAAGTCGTGCCCGCCCGGGCCGTCCCAGATGATGTTGTTCTTCTTGGAGCCCTTGAAGTCATACAGCCCCAGCTCCGGTTTGGTCCAGTGGATGCCGTCCTTGCTCTCGGCGTAGGTGCCGTACAACCCGTGGGGGAAGACCAGCTTCCGGTCGCGCACCGTTAGCTGCCAGGACTTGTAGTACATCCGGTACAGGTCGCCGTCCCGGAAGATGGCGTGATAGCCACAGCCGCTGCCCTCCCAGGGCTTGTCGTGGGTCATGACGACCTGCCGCGGCGTCGGCCGATGTAGCTGCAGCCGGGCGCCGCCGGACATCCGTTCGATGAGGTAGTCGTCGACCATCAGCTCCAGCCGCGAGCCGATATCGATCGGCCCGGCGGCCCGCACGGTTGAGACCATCGCGACCATCACACACAAAGTGATCATGCAGTAGCGCCACGCAATCATGTGAGTCCTCCTGATGCAGGAAATGCCCGACGGACTGTACGGCGACGCGCGCCCGCGGTCAATGAGCGGGTGGAATCTCCTCGGCGGGCAGCGGTAGGGCGGGTTCTACCCGCAGCCTTGCCCAGATTCCCCAGCGCGGCGGGTGGAACCCGCCCTACGTTGCGCGTCCTCTGGTCGGCCTTTGCATCCGCGCGACGTCGGATTAGGATGGGCCGACCATCCAGGACTACGGAACACGGGCCTCGACAAGGAAGGACGCCGAGAAGTGACCCCCAACATCATCCTGATCATCACGGACACGTTTCGCTACGACAACTTGTACGACCGCTGGGACGGTCAGCCGGTCCGCACGCCCGAGCTGGATCGCTTCGCAGCCGAACGGGCCATGGAGGTGACCGGCTTCTACACCGGGAGCTTCCCGACGATCCCGCAGCGGACGGACATGGCGACGGGTCGACTGGGCTGGCCTCACTACCCCTGGCAGCCCATCGATACGAGCAGCGAGAATCACATCGCCCCCCTGTTGTCGGAGCATGGCTATGCCACGCAGCTCATCTGCGATTGCCCGCACCTGTTCCGCGCTCGATTCGATCTGAAGTTCGACGCGGCCTTCCAGCACCGTGGACAGGAGGGCGACCTGGGGTTGCTGCGGCTCAACGAGCCGATCCCCGAGGTCATGCCGATCGACAAGACGCGAATCCGTCCGCAGTACCGGGGTCACCCGCTGGTGGATCTGCATCGGTGGCACAACCGCGACCCCCGCGTCGAGGCGGAGACCTTTCCGGCCAAGACGGGTGCATCGGCCGTTCGCTGGCTTGAGGAGAACCACGCCGCCGGGCCGTTCTTCCTCTGGGTCGACTTCTTCGACCCTCACGAACCGTGGGACCCGCCCGAGTACCTGGTCCGACGCTACGATCCCGACTACGACGCTACACCGATGCTGCACCCCAACTACGGTCCCAGCGACGTCTACACGCCCGCGGAGCTCCGCAATCTGCAGGCGCACTACAAGGCCGAAGCCGAGCTCGTCGACCGGTGGATCGGGCAGGTCCTGCGGAAGATCGACGACTTGCAACTCTGGGACGAGTCCATCGTCGTGATCACCAGCGATCACGGCTTTTCCATCGGGGAACACGGACGGACCGGAAAGTCCAACATCCACGACCACGACGATCGGTTCTGGCCCATCTACCCGGAGATCGGGCATGTGCCGTTCCTGGTCGCCGGGCCGGGCATGAAGTCAGGCCACACGGTCGATTTGCTGGCGCAGCCGATGGATATTCTCCCCACGCTTGGCGAGCTGGCCGGCGTCGCCCTCAACCCGCCCGACGCCATCGAGGGTCGGTCGTTCGCCGGCGCGCTCCGCGCGGGGGCGGGGGCGCACCGGGATGTCGTCGTCAGCGGCAGCTTCGTCTGGCCCGCAAACGGTGGATCGCTTCCCCGCAAGGCCGTCACCCCGTTCGTCCTGACTTCCAAGTGGGGGTATGCTCCCGTGGGCGCGCAGGGGACTCCGGAGCTGTACGACATCGCCAACGACCCGTTGGCGTCGAAGGATGTCTCCGGCGACCACGCCGACGTCGTCCGTCAGATGCACGAGCAGTTCCTGGAGCACCTGAGGGAGCACGACGCACCGGCCGAGGTGATGGCGTGCTGGGAGACGATCTCGTAGTCGTCCGACCGCGCAGGGGGGACGTGTCCGTCGAGACAGAAGACCGGAGGTGAGCCCCATGAAAGCTACGTACAGCGATCGAGGTCCGTCGTTGGCCCGCACGGTTATCGTCACGTCGATGACGGTAGCGGTTGGCTTGGTCCTGCCCGTCCGGGCCGCTGAGATCGACTGGGCCAAGAAGCGCCAAGCGCTCGGTCGTCAGGACAAGCTGCGTGTCCTGGTGGACAAGGTCCTGTCCGCCAGCAACAAATGGGTAATGACCGAGAAGTTCATGGACGAGATCCGCGACGCGGGCTTCAACGTCGTCGTGCCCCGCGTGGGCGGCGACGACATGAAGCGGGTCGAGCGCGTCGCGAAGATGGCGAAGGACCGCGGAATGTTCTACATGGCCTGGATGCGCGGCACCCGCGGGACGAAGACGGGCACGAAGCTCGTCTGGGCCAACGGGGCCGAGCAGGACCTCTACAGCCCCAACGCCGAGGAACTGTGGGACTGGATGACGCGGTTGATCCTCGGTCATGCCCGCCTGTCGGCGCAGAACCCGGCCATCGTCGGCACGTTCCTGGACTTCGAGAACTACGCGAAGGGCAAGCGGGGGAATTGCTACGCGCTGTCCTACGACGCCAAGATCCTGGCGGGGTTCGCCAAGGACAAGGGCCTGAACCTACCCCAGCTCGCGCCAAAGGAGCGGAGTTCGTGGCTGAAGGCGAACGGGCATGCGGCGGCGTTTCGGGACTACCAGATCCAGTCCTGGCGCCGACGCTGCCGCAAGCTCCGCCAGCAGATAGACGCGATCAACCCGCGCTTCCAGCTCATCGTCTATCCGCGGCCCACGCTGTTTCTCAACGAGGCCATCTACCCCGAATGGTCCACGACGCAGGCCCCGATGATCCTGGCCGACCATTTTACCTATCACCGCCCCGGCCGGCTTCCGCACGACCGTGCCCTGAGGGCGAACAAGCGATCGCTCGAGTCGGGCATCCGCTTCGGCAGGAGCAAGAACGTTCCGCTGCTGTACATGGGGGGCATCGATCCCATCTACGAAGACGCAGACCCCGAGTTCTGCGGCAGGAACGCCGTCATGATCTGCGAGGCGAGCGACGGCTACTGGATCTTCTACGAGGGCCCCAGTTACCACAAACCCGACCACGCGGCCTACTTCCAGTGGTTCTCCCGGGCCAACCGCGCCATCGCGGCCGGGGAGTTCGACTTCTGGAAGGCGCCGCGCGAGACGCCCGATCCCCTGATGGCGGCGCGGGAGCGTCTATTGAAGAAGTACTGCGGCGCCGACGTGAAACCGTACGCGACCGACCCGATGCCGCAAGGGGCGGACAAGGCGGTCTACACCGTGCGGACGCACAATGCGGAGGAGGCGGTGTTCGGCGTGCTTCTCCGGGCGGGTGAGACGCTCCAGGGCCGGCTCGAGGTCAGGCGGCTCGGTAGGTACACGGGCGACAGCGAATACGTCCTGTTCGGGCCGAGCCGGCGCAAGCTCGCCGCGGATCGGGCTCAACTGGGCAAGCCTGCGGAGCTCAAATGCGCCGCGAAGCAGGCGGGGCTCCACGTCATCATCGTCAACGCGAGCCCCAATGCAGCCCGACTGCACGTCAAGAACCAGCACTTCTGTCTGATCGGCGCCAAGCGGACGGGTTTCGTCGGGGCTCAGCCGGTGACGTACTTCCTTCCCGCGTCGAACGCCTGCGAGATGTCGCTGACACTCCGCTCGCCGTCTCCCGCGGAGACGGCGGCGATGACGGTCCTCGATCCCACCGGGCAGCAAGTTGCCAAGGGCGACACCGTCGCGAGCAAGGAGCGCAAGGTGAAGCTGAGCATCCCGGCTGGCTCGGCTGCCAAGCCCTGGTCTCTGCGGCTGGAGCGCGCGTCCAAGGGAGCCCTCGAAGATGTCTCGCTGACCCTCGACGCGGGATGCTCTGACTTCCTGGCCACGCATCCGTCCCGTCTGCTGGTGTGGTCGGAATAGCAGCGGGGCGTGGCCCGGGACCTCATCGGCAGTGCGCCTCGAGCCAGCGGACGATCTCTGAGGGGATCTCGGGGTCGTTGAGGGCGATGGTCAGACAGAGGCCCTCGGCAGGCAGCTCTTGCAGGCACGTCTCGGCCGTCTCGATGTCCAGGGTTGCCAGGATGAGGGGCTTGTTGTCCAGAATGTGTCTGGCCACGGGCAGCGTCGTGGCCAACGGCGGCCCACCCAAGGTGTGCTCCAACGTAAACTCGATCGACGTGAGCGCCTCCAAGGTCAGCAGGTTGTCCACTTGGTGGTGTTCGCTGCTATGCACGTGGAACTCGGTGTAGGGGAAGTGCGCGACGATCTTGCGGTCGCAGGGCAGGACGAGCTGCTCGTACATCTCGGGCGAGACGAGCGTGGAGACGTCATTCTGGGGCGTGATGGCCGGGCCGGGTGCCCAGGTTCCCATGCGACCCATGTACCCACCGTGGAAGGGCGGAATGACGTCCAGCGCCGCTTGGCCGATTCGGATCCACAGATCGGCCAGCTCGCCGAGGATCGTGGAGACCTCCTCCGGACGTTCCAGCAGGTCGATGCACATCTGTTCAGGCGTTCGCATGGCCGCCAGCGTGTCCAGCGGACCTCGCATCTGCGGCACCGCGATGGGGAACCGACCGTCGGCTTGCGCGACCATGGCTCGCGTAAACGCGACCAGCGTGGACACCCAAGGATGGTCCGGATCGAACCGGATCTCGGCCCGATCGGCGTAGCTGTCCAGACAAGGTTCGGCCCACAGCGAGCCGGGGTTGGCCATGACCGGGCAGCCCGCAATGGCCTCGACCCAGGGAATCCCGAAGGCGGGCGTGAATCGCTGGATGACGTCGCTGGTCAGCTGCGTGTCCTGTCGATGCCAGGCCTCGACGCAGTCCAAGAATATCTCCGGGCCGATCTGGTCCGGTCGGAGGACCGATCCCGTTCCGATCCGTTCGAGGAACTCGGGCAGGGGGGGAATGTCCGGCTCCCAGATCAGCCCGATCATCGGTCGATCCACAGGCCGTCGCTGAAGCCAGGCATCGTATCGCGAGATCCGCTCCTCGATCGGCAGGGCCATGTCGGTGTCCCCAGGTCGTTTGGTCAAGCGGTCTCCAAGGCGAACATCGCCAGCGTCTCGAGACGGGGTGCGGTGAAGGTCACGACGTCCTCGCGGCGCTGATGATCGATCTGCCTGCTGTCGGGAACCCGCACGATGTGCCACAGATTCGCTCCCGGCAAGCGCAGACGAATCTCGATGCCCTCGACGGGGATGTTGGGCATGTCTTTCTGGAAGTCGGCGGGACAGAGCAAGTATCGCCGTCGATCAGCGTTTTGGTACCACGTCTGGGGGGGCTTTACGGGTGTGGTCTCCTTGGCGGGTGGATCGGCTGGGGCGCTACGCGCCGGGTCGATCTTCATTGCGCCAGACGCGACAGCGACCGAGGCCCCCAAGAACTCCCTGCGAGACACGTCCATGAAGCTCCTCCTCGAACCGACGCGGGACGCGGGCCATTGTATGATCAGGACAAGGCCCGCGGGAAGTGGCGTTGGTCGGCGAGGCCACGACGGGCCCCGGTCGAACTTGACAGCACCGAATCTGCGACTAGATTCGCATGATTCGCGGGCACCGGTTTGCCCGGCTGCAGTTCGGCGAGTGAATGAAGGGCGGTACAGATGGGTCAGACGAGTTCCTTTGACGACATACGAATCACCCGCGCGATTGCGGACGCGCATTACCAGAAGGTGTCCGACCGGATCACCAGCGACGTGCTCATCGTCGGCGCCGGGCCGGCGGGGCTCACGGCAGGCTACTACCTCTCGAAGGCCGGCCTGAAGGCGACCGTGATCGAACGGAAGCTGGCGCCGGGCGGGGGCGTCTGGGGCGGCGGGATGGCCATGAACGACGCCGTCGTACAGGAGGAGGCGTTGCCCGTGCTGGCCGATGTTGGCGTCCGCGCCGATCGCAGGCAGAACGGGTTGCCCGTCGTCGACGCGGTGGAGATGGCTTCAGGGCTCGCGCTCAAGGCCATTCAGGCCGGCGCGGTTGTCCTGAACCTGACGACGGTGGAAGACGTCTGCGTCTACGAAGGGAGGGTCGCGGGCCTGGTGGTCAACCGGACGGGGATCTCCGGGGCGATGCACGTCGATCCGGTGACGTTCGCCGCCCGGGCGGTCATCGACGGCACGGGCCATGATGCGGCGGTCGTCGAGATGCTCAAGAAGCGCGGCCTCCTGAGCGATGCCAGCGGAATCGACCCGATTGGCGAGGGCCCCATGCATGCCGTCGCCGGTGAGGCCTTCGTCGTGGACCGCGTCGGGGAGGTCTATCCGGGCCTTTGGGTCGCGGGCATGAGCGTCTGCGCGACGTTCGGTGGGCCGCGGATGGGGCCGATCTTCGGTGGCATGCTCCTGTCGGGCAAGCGGGTGGCCGACCTCATCCTCGCGTCGCTGAAGAAGGGCTGAGCGACACGCGCCAATCGATCCCGCTGCCCGAGTTGATCCGCGCGGTTATTTGCGACTGACCCAGATGGCCGAGGACCATCCGCGGTCCCCGTTCTCCTGCTCGCAGCGGATGTAGTAGTAGGCGCTCTGGCCCGCGGCCAGCTTCGGGTCGACGTAAGCGAACTGACATTCAGCCCCATCGGCCCGCTTCGAGAAGGCGGAACGACCGTCCCGAACGACCTCGACGTGCTTCAGCGACGCCGTCCCCCGGACCAGGATGACGAAGCGTGGGGGGGCTTGGACTTCAATCTCTTCGCCCATCAGCCGGTCTTGCATGCGGAACTCGATGAGGATCCGATCGGTGGCGCCGAACGTCCGCCGTGCTCTCAAGCCCGACAGCACGCCCTTGCGTGAGAGCTCACTGGCGTAGACGCCCGCGTACGCGCCGCTGACCAATCCGTGGTCCGAGCTGGCAATCACGCCGATCCGAATGCCCTTCGCCAGGGCATCCTGGATGTAGTTCCCCTCGAGGTTGACCCGGGGCTTGGGCAGGGCTCCCGAGTACTCGTACGAGCCCCGGGCCTGGTAGATCTCCGCGACGGGCTCGAACGCGACGTTGACCCGGGCCCAGTCCGTCGCGGCCTTGCCGTCCGCAAGCTGATGCGGGATGACAACGGCGTCTTTGCCCTTCAGCAGCTTGAACAGCTCCTCTGGGGCGTCCTGCTCGTAGCAGGGCATGCCGCGCTGGGCGTACAGGATGTTCTGATGCCCGCCGCGTCGGTCCATCGTGCCGCCGTGCTCATAGCCGTAGATCGGGATGAACTTGCCCTCGATCATGAACAGGTCGCAGTACTTCTGGGATCGCCACCAGGCGTAGTCTTGTAGGGGGCCCCACTTGCGGTGATGCCGGTGCTTGAGCAGGTCCTGGTCGTGATCCGAGATGGCCAGGAAGTCCAGTGCCGCCACGTCGATGGCATACCGGTACGTGTCCAGGAGCGATCCGTCGTAGTTCATCGCGCACCGCGAGATGTCCGTGTGGCGATGCGTGTCGCCGTAGAACAGCGTGTAGGTCTTGCCGCCCGCGGTGATCGCGTGACGTACGGTCGTCCGGACGGCCTGGTCCGTCTTGCCGACGGCGCTGGCCGGTTGGTCGAGTGGCTTGACGGCCAGCTCGACCTTTCCCTCTGTTGGCGGGATCAGAACGGCGGCGCGCACGTTGTGGTTGACCGGTTCGTAGCTGCGCTCGGGTCTGCGACCGTCCTCAGCCCAGGCCAGCCGAACCTGGCCGGCTCGATCCAGACACATCGCCACGCGCATGTCGTTCCGGCCGTTGCTGACCGGCAACTGGATCGGCTCGGACCATCTGCCCCCCGCGTAGCAGATCGCATACGGGTTCCAGATACCGCGGGCCTGGTGCGGACGGTTCCCCTTGCGCCGTCCCTTCGGCGTCAGGTCCGTCAGGTGGCGCACGATCAGCCACAACCTTCCCGTTCCGTCGACGATGAGCTCCGGGAGTTCGCAGAACCGCGCCAGCTTCCCAGACAGGATTGCACCAAGACCCTCGCGGGGTGTGAACACCCGGTCGCCGACGAGGCATCTGATGTCCACAGACCGCCGGTCATGCAACCGTACGCGTGGCTTGCTGTGGTAGGCCCATCGCCGGCCCCCGTTGTCCCAGGCCACCCACAAACGGCCCTGTCGATCGGCTGCCAGGGCGGCATGGGCCTCGTAGGCTGGCGTGGCGGCCACGGCGATCGGATCGCTCAGCTTCCCGTCTCGGAGGGTGCTGACGAGGACGTCGTAGCTCCCGTTCCGGTATCGGTCCCATCCGACGAAGATCCGGCCGTCGCTGGCGGTCGCGATCGCCGGCTCCCAGTCATTGGCGGGATGGCGGGAGACGTTCCGTGTCTCCTGGAGCCCATCCTGGGTGACGCGGGCCAGCATCACCTCGTAGTTCCGATCGACGACGGCCTGCCAGACCATCCACAGCCGGCCCGAGCTGTCGGCGGCGAGCTGCTGGGCGAAGTCATTGGCCGTGTTCCTGGTGAGGCGAACCGCCCCGGACCACTGGCCGGCCGAGAGGAACTTGCCCCAGAGGTCCCAGTTGCCCTTGTCGTTTTGCGACCAGGTGACCCACATCCGACCGTCGCCGTCGGTGCCCATCACAGGTCGCCAGTAATCGCCGACCTCCCTACTCAGGGCGGACGGGGCGCTCTCCTGCGGATCGCCCAGCCTCTTGGCGAGTACGGCGTCGCGCTTGCCGTCGAACGAGACCCAGGCGACCCAGACCGCCCCGTCGGCGTCGCGCCCGATGGTGGGGAACTCGTCCTGGCTCTTCGCCGATGTCAGCGTCGCCGCGTCGCCAGCGTGAGGGGTCCCCCGAGCAGCGGGCGCCTCGGCCCATGCCCGACCACTCGCCAGTCCAGACGCCAGCACCGCAGCGCCGACGGCCATCCATCGTGCAGTTCGGCTTCGGACTTCGCGCATCGGAATTCCTCCGTGACGTGTCGTTCCCTCGTCTGCTGGGCTCATGTGAGAGTTTACGTTCGCCAAGTGGTGCGTCAAACCCCTTGGCACACCACCGCAGCATCGCCAGCCCTGTCCACGCGGATGTCAGTCAATGCCGAGCATCTGCATGCCCGCTTGCATGTAGCCGAGGGCGTAGGCCATTCCGATTTCCCACGACGGCGCGAGGCTGATGAAAGGCGTGTGGTCGGGGATCAAGGTCCCTTCGAAGCCGCATTCGTGGTACGTCCGTAGGGCTTCGAGCATGTCCACGTACCCCTCATCGATGAAGACCTCGTTGAACCGCGGTACCGTCGCGCTGACGTTGCGGAAATGGACGTAGGCGATCTTGCCTTGCGAGGCGAACCGGCGGATCGCACCGATCACGTCGATGCCGGCCATTTCCGAGACCGTCCCCTGGCAGAACTCGAGCTGATTGCGTTCGCTGGGCACCAGGTGGATCAGGCGTTGCAGGTCGTCGGCGCTCGTCAGGAGTCGCGCGATGCCACGGAGCTCCGGGACGGGTGGATCATCCTGGTGGGCGGCCAGTGTCACGCCGGCTTCCTCCGCCACGGGCACAACGTGCTGCAGGAAATACTCGAGCCGGCCCCACATCGTCTCGGCGTCTGTCGGCGGGATCGTGCGATCGGCCCGTCGGTCCGGCAGCGCCCCCTTGCCCCAGACGTCCTGGCTGCTGAGTGGCTCGTCGGTGGGGATCTTGGCGACGTCGAAACCTCGGACGCCCGCGCCGCCTCGTCCCGCGCCGCGCTCGTGGGCATCGCGCCAATGCCCCCAGACGCCGACGATGCTGAAGTAGTAACCCAGACACGGAATGCCCGCCTCCCCCATGTTCCGCACGGTCTGCTGGACGTTGCGGATCTGCTCGTCCCGGCCCTCCTCGCCGAGCAGGACACGATCCCAGTGGGCGGGTGGCAGGTTCTCCGCCGCCGCCACCTCAAGGTCGTGTCTGGCTGCGTCGGCCTTCAGCCGCGCGAGGTCTTCGGTGTGCCAGACCCCGTCGCCCGCGGGCAGCGGCGACCACGCCACCACCGTCTGGCAGCCAAGCTGCCGGGCCATCGCCAGATGATCGTCATCCCAGATGTTCGGGTACAACCCCAGCCCCAACTTCATACTGTCTCCTCCTTTGGACGCAACGCAGAGCGCGACACTCGTCAGTCTTCTCTCGTGTCGTCCGGTTTCAGGCCGAGCAGCCGGACGGGGTTGGCTTCGAAGATCGCATGTCGATCATCATCGGTCAGGTCGAGCATATCCATCAGCCGAAGCCGGTAGCCCATCATGTCTGCGAAACTGAACCCCGTGTCCGTCCCCCACACCAACCGGGACGGGTCGCATCGGCGGACGAGCTGTCGCATCGCCGCCGGATACGGGCTGCATAGACACCCCCAGACGTTGTCGGCGTACGCCATGGCCGCCATCGCCTCTCGCCAGTGCTCGAACAACCCGAAGTGGCCCAGGACGATCTGGGTGTGCGGATGGCGTCGGGCGAGAAGGGCCATCTGCGACGGCAGCGAATACGGCGGCGTGCCGTCGTGAAAGATGATCGGGGCGTCGTGTTCGGCGGCGATCTGGCAGATCTCGTCCATCACGGCGGTGTTGATGCTGAACCCCTGGAGCCAGGGGTGGAACTTGATCGCCCGGTAGCCCAGCTCGGTCAGACACCGATTCAGCTCGGCGAGCGCCTCGTCGCGATCGTGCGGATGGACCGTGCAACACGGGATCATCCGCCCGTTCGATCGGGCACAGGCGGCCGCCACCTGGTTGTTGTCCAGCGGAATCCGTCCGGCGTGGGCCAGCCCGATGTGCGGCATGACCAGTCCGTGCGTCACACCGTAGCGGTCGAGCATTTCCAGCCATCGGGTCGGGTCTGACCCATCTTGTTGCTGGTAACAGTCGCCCCAGTGGGTGTGGCAATCGACGATCATGATCGGACCTCCGCCAGCAGGGCAGTGATGTTCTGGCCGTATGTGCCCGGGTGATCGGCGATCGGCCAGTGCCGGTTGAAGTGCTCCACCTCGACGGCGGGCACGTTGCGGGGCGCGGACGTCCCGAAGATCAGACGTGCCTCGTCGACCATGCCGTCGTAGGTCGACATCGCGAACGGCCGGACGAGACTCAACTCGAACCAGACGTTCGGCGGCGACGCCTGAAGGATTGCGGGCATATCGTCCGCGTAGTCCGTGCTCCCGCAGTGACCGAGGATGAACCGTGTGTCGGGAAACCGGCTGGCCAGTAGGACGACCTGGGTCGGTGCGCCAGTCGCGTGCGGGCCAGTGTGGAAGTAGACCGGGAGCCGCAGCTCGCCCGCCAGTTCGAGCAGGGGGTCAGTCAATTCGTCGGTTGGCAAGAAGCCCTGCAGCATCGGCGAAAGCACCAGCATCTTGGCACCGCCCGCCAGCGCGTCGTGCACGATCCGGCGAGCGTCCTGACCTCGCCACGGGTTTACGGTGCAGGCGGGGATGAAACGCCCGGCGGATCGGTCGGCCAGCTCGATCATCCGCGCATTGCCGGATGCGTTGTCGACGGCCATCTCCCGATCCTCGGGCGCGATCACGGCACGTTCGATCCCCGCCTCGTCCATCATCCGCAGCAGGTCGTCCGGCGGTAGGGGGGTCTCACGCTCCGTGCCGGGCGTGCAGTAGGCGTCAACGATCTGGCCCATCCGTCACCTCGCAATCCGATTCGGCGATCCTCCGCGTCATGTCTCGTCGGAGCGTCTCGATGACGCGCAGCATGGGATCAAAGGCTCCTGCCACCTGGCGCGCGCATCGCCGTTCCTGTCCCTCAGGGATCGGTGCGCCGGCCATGCCGACGAACAGCGCGACCGCCTCGCGGTCCTGCGCTGTCACGACATCGCCCGTGCAACGGTCGAGGACCTCATCGGCCTCGAGCCGATCATCAAACCTCAGCTGTCCGTAGGCGCGGAGCGGCGTCTCGTAGAAGTTGCTGATGATCCGACCCAACTCGTTTCGGATCAGCCACGACGAATCGAACGCGTCGATCGATTCTGCGTAGAACAGCAGTCGGCCCTTCATCAGTCGACAGAACCGGGCTCCGCTGAAGAAGGCCTCCGCAGGATCGGGGGGCATGGCCGCGATCCGCGCCCGCAGCTCGTCTCGCGTATCGTCCGGGTCCACATCGATCAGGGAGACGTGACCTGACAAGGCGGCCAACACGCTTCGCAGATAGTCCTCCAGCTCCCGCTCGATGTCGCTGAGCTTCGGCTCGGCATAGTATGCAGGCACTTCGTAGTGCCGATCGACCGCGTCCAGGACGCGATGGATCACGTCCGGCCGGTCGAACAGCTCTCGGGCCTGGCGGAGTGCGTCGGACTTGCCGCGGACCGCGCGTCTTCTGACCAGCGACACGGCCGCCTGGACCGGCGGCGTGAAGTAGTGCATGAACCGGCTGTGCAGTGGGTACTTGCTCTCCCATCTGCCGAGGTTGATCGCCGGATCGATGCCCCGGTTGTAGGGACCGTAGTAGGTCGCGAACCTCTTGAGGTGGAAAGCCTCGTCACGCTGCGTCCACGGCTGACCGGCCAGATAGGCCGCGATGCGCTCGATCGCCGAAGCATCGCCCTGATAGAACGTCCACTGACCGAATTCCGGGTAGTACCCGATCGGGTCGGTCATCTCGCTGACCGTCAGATTGATCCCGGGCAGGTGCTCGAGAATGCGGGCCCATTCGGGTCGAGCCCGCGCCAGCTCCGTATGGACCTGTCCCACCGCCAGCGACATCGCCATCCAGTCATCGAGCGACGTGTCATCGGCCACGATGAAGCGTGTGTCGAAGTCGCTCAGTCCGGGGATCAGATCCTCGTACGTCCACTTCCCCGCGATCGCCAGCAGCTTGCCGAACCGGTCGCGACACCGCTGGAAGTAGACGTCGATGAACTCGTCGAAATCGTTGTCGGGCCTGGGCTCGAACTTCACAGCGTCACTTCCACGCCCGTCTCGGCGCTCTGGTAGATGGCGTCAAGCAGCACGTTGGTCCGAATCGCCTCAGCCAGGGGGACGATCGGTTCGTGGTTCTCGATGACGGCCCGGTTGAAGTCCTCGATGATGGGAGCATGGACGTTCTCGGCATTGGGCAGATCCAGTTCCTGGATGTCCCGGCCGACGGTCTTGACGACCGGCCCGCCGTCGTACGGATGCCACTTGACCTTCGCCTCGGTGCCGATGATCTCGAACTCGTGCGACCACGTCTTGGAGTTCCAGTTGAAGCTGGCGACGACCTGCGGCCCACCGTCGTATTCGATGATGATGGCGGCCGAATCCTCGACCTCGTAGTCATGTGTTTGCGTGGCCAGCTTGGCGAACACGCGTCGCGGCATGCCGAGCAGGCCGATCATCACGTCAAACATGTGCGTGCCCATGTCCGACAACGGCCCGCCGCCGCTTTTGGCCTTGACGACGCGCCAGAACTTCGGGTCGTCCGTGTCGGGGCTGAACCACGAGAAGAAGGTCATCCGGACCAGGACGACCTGCCCGAACTCGTGGTTGTCGAGCATCTGCTTGGCCTGCAGGTAGCGTGGGGTCAACCGACGGAAGTAGGCGCATCCGGCCTTCAGGCCTTGCGTGCCTGCCTTCTTGGCGGCTTCGACGGCTGGGGCGGCGTCGCCGGCCGTCAGGCCCAGCGGCTTCTCCACCAGCACATGCCTGCCGGACGCCAGCACCTGAGCGGTTTGAGGGGCGTGCAGCCAGACGGGCGTGGCCAGGTAGACGGCGTTTGCGCCCATGGCGGACAGGGCTTCGTCCACATCCGCGTAGACCTCCTCGACGTCGAGCTCGCCGGCCAGCGCCGCGGCGCGATCCTGGGCGATGTCGCATACGCCGACGAGGCGGCCGCCCCCGCAGGACGCTAGCGCAGGGCCCACCCGCTTTCGAGCGATGTCGCCCGTTCCCACGAGCAGCCATCTCACGCCGTCGCTGTCACCCATTCGTGCCATCCTTGCTTGCGAGCGGATCACCCCACCTCGGCGATGCTCTTCTTGATCGCGCCCGCCACGTAGGCCAGGTCCTCGTCGGTGGACTGCGCGAACACGGGCAGGCTGAGCACCTGCGAGCACGCCCTCTCGGCCACCGGACAGTCGCTGCTGTCGTAGTCCAGGTCCGCGAACGCCTCCCAACTCCAGACGACCGGGTAGTGCAGGGCCGTGCCCACCTGATAGGTCTCCCTCAGGTGCTTCTGTAGGGCGTCGCGGGTGAACGACACCTTGTCCGTGTCGAGCCGCACGACGTACAGACACGCCCCATGGCCGTCCGCGATGCCGGCCGGGAGGATCAACGCGTCCACGTCGGCCAGCAGCTCGTTCATCTTCTTCATCGCCGCCAGCTTCTCGCGTACGATCCGGTCCGCCTTGGCGATCTGCGTCAGGCCGACCGCCAGCTGGGGTTTGCTCAGCCGGTAATTGAACCCGACGCTGACCACGCGCAGGCCGGGTCCGCCGTAGACGTAACCGAACGTTTTCTTCTGGCGAACCGCCTCGGCGAACTCGGCGTCATCGGTCGTCACCGCGCCGCCCTCGCCCAGCGTCGTGATGTTCTTGTTGGACTGAAAGCTGTAGCAGCTCGCCTTGCCGGCTGCGCCGATGGGCTTGCCCCGATACGCCGTCCCGACTGCATGAGCGGCGTCGTAGATCACGGGAATGCCCGTCTCGGTCGTGATTGCGTCGAAGCCGTCGATGTCGACCGGGTGTCCGGCGAAATGGACAGGGATGATGGCCTGGGTCCGGTCAGTGATCTTTTCGCGTACGCGGTTTGGGTCGAGACACAGCGAGTGCGGATCGACGTCGGCGAAGACTACCTTGGCGCCTCGTGCCGAGGCGCAGGTTGCCGTGCAGACGAAGGTCAGCGGTGTGGTGATCACCTCGTCGTCCGGACCGATCCCCAGCACCATCATGCATGTGTCGAGCGCCGTGCCGCAGGAGTTGACGGCGATCGCGTATTGGGCGCCCTCGTGCTGGGCGAATGCCTTCTGGAAGTCCGTTTCCTCAGGCAGGGGGAAGAAGTTGCCGTTCTCCCGCGTCGCAGCGGCCGCGACGCGCGTTGCGGCCGCCACGTCGTCCTCCTCGAACAGGCCCCCCAGCGCACGGTACGGCACGGGCCGAATCTCATGTGTCATCCAGGCGCTCCTCGTCTGTGGCCAGACGTGGGCTACGCCCGATCATCGGAGTACCCTCGACGATCGAGCTTCAGCGACGGCGTGCCTGACCCCAAAGGGACCGCCTCGCGATAGACCCGGGCGATGTCCGCTCCCGTTGCGGCCACGCATTCCAGGCCGACGGTCTCGGCGATCGCGAACGCATGCCCGATGATGCTCTCGAGCGTCTCCCGCCGAAAATCGCCCGGCCTGCCGTACTCGAAGATGTTGTGCGTCAGACCGCGGATGATCTTGACGGGTACGTCTGCGTCCAGCTGGCGCCGGACGGCCTTGTCGATCGTGTACCAGTGGTTCTTGGCGTCAACCAGTTCAACGCGGAGATCCTGCGGATGCTGACCGCCCCACATCCGCGAGTCGGGGTCGACCGTCACGGGGATCTCGACGAAATCGAGGTCGCCGGCAAGCAACCGGTTGTAGCGATGGGCGAAATGCACGTCGAGCGGCGCGCCGGCGTGAATCGACGCGCACTGCGGGAGCACGCGCGTGGGCATCGACGTGGTCCCATGCCGGAATCCCAGGTCGTACAAGACGCCGTAGGTGAAATCGTTCGTCGAGGCGTAGCCGATGCAGATGTTGTCTGGGGCGACGCCCAGGACCTGCGCGAAGCGATCCGAGGCGGCACCGATGATTCTCGACTGCTTCTCCGGGCCGTAGACGCCCAGGAATTCCTCATAACCTTCGGCGGCGGGGTGGACATGCAGTCCCAGTTCGTGTCCGCGCTCGGCCAACTCCCGATACAGCGACGTGTGGGCCTCCGCATCGGTGGGCAGGATGTGGAACGATCCCCGCAGCCCGCGGGCCTCGAGGACCTCGGCGAAGCCGCGCACGGCCCGCTCGCCCAGCGCCGGGTCATTCACCGCTGGCTGCGTGGCTTCGCAGTCGATAAACATCGAGAAGTAGAGCCGGTCGCCCATGTCAGGCCTTGCCAATCACCCCCGCGCCCCGGTGTGGTCATACGTCGATGGCGCCCGAGATCTCCCACAGATAGCCGCTGCGATGCGGCACGTCGTTTTCGCCGGCGTAGATCGTGCCGTCCGCGGCGATCGTCATGTCATGAACCTGCCAGGCCTGCTCGCCCGCGGTCGGGTCGTAGATGGGGCCGAGGTGGGTCATCTCGCCGTTGGCCGGATCGTAGCGGAACAGATTCGCCCCGCCGTCGCGCCCGCACGAGCCGTAGAGCAATCCGTCCGGTCCGTTGGCCATCCCCGTCAGCCGCCGACCAGGTGCCGGCTTGCCCACCAGATCCACCTCGAACGTGTCCGGATCGATCCGGCACAGCGTGCCCTCAGCCGTTCCCATGTAGACCGCACCGTCCGGCCCGGCATGCTCGCCGTCGGACTTGACGTAGCACTCGCCGCCCTTGATCGACGGCAGGCCAGCGTCAAGGAACTGACGCTTCTTCTCGTCGGGATGATACCGCCAGAGTCGGAACGTCGTGGGCCCCGTGCCCGCGTTGGACCACGCCCGGGTCACGCCCCAGCACCCCCAGACGGCGCCGTTCCGGTCGATCACGAGTTGCTCGGCCTGGGCCATCGCCAACCCGCTGCCGAGTGGTCCGAGGTTCTCGCACCGCCCCGTCTTGATGTCGTAGACGAAGAGCGTCTCCGGCGTGAAGGCCTGCCCATACAAGAGGCCACGGTCCGCGTCCAGCACGAGGCTCTGGATGTATAGGTGCGGCAGCGGGCGATCAACGATCTCGATACGCTCTGTCTGCGGGTCGAACCGCACGATCGCGCCGCCCGGCGCTTCGTGGTACCGGTCAATCTCGTGCAGCAGCGCGGTGGCAGCCCAGACCTTGCCGTCCTTGTCGAACGTCAAGGATCGGTGGAACTTCGCATCGTACCGGTCGGCGACCTTCTGATAGCCCAGGCTGCGGAACGTCCCGCGCTGGCGATCGTACGCCCAGAAGATGTCCGTATTCAGCCGCGTCAGGCCGCACCAGACGGTCTGGCGTTCGTCGTCGGCCAGGATGCAGTCGAAGCTGATCCAATCGTTGAACCAGTCGTCGTGTCGGCCGTCGACGAACTCGGCGTAGTCCCATGTCCCTTCTGTCGCGGGATGGACCTCGTCCTGGTTGAACCGGGCGTCAACGATCTTGAGGCATCGAACCTGCATGTTTCTAGCCACCGCCATAAAGGGGATTCATTCTTGCGACCGCAACCTGTGGGAGTATGATAGCGGTTCAGTCGTCTGTCGTCATGTGGTCGCGGAGACGAAGGTGCGGACTGCGGCCGAGACCGCCATCTGATTGGGGGATCTGCTTCGTGGCGAAGGTGTGCTATCTTGCAGCCGTCGTGGCGGTCGTGACGTCGTCCGGTTGTCAGAAGGAGCCGCAGAGCGCTCAGAGGGGGCCCCAGAGCACCGCGAAGACAGACGCCCCGAAGGAAATCCGCGTGGAATCGCTCGAGATCACCGTCGATGGCGTTGCCATCCACTGCCTGACGGCTGGGCCTGCCGACGGGTTGCCCGTCGTCCTTCTGCACGGGGCCAGGTTCAGCGCCGACACCTGGCGGGAGCTCGGAACGCTGGAGGTGCTGGCCAAGGCGGGCCATCGTGCGATCGCCGTCGATCTGCCCGGATACGGTCGGTCGCCGAAGGCGCGCGTCGATCCCGCCGCGTGGCTGGGCACGTTGCTGGACAAGCTGTCACCGCACAAGTGCGTGGTCGTTTCGCCGTCCATGAGCGGTCGGTTCTCCCTGCCGCTGGCCACGGGTGACCCGCAGAAGCTGGCCGGCTTCGTGCCGATCGCCCCGGTCGGGATTCCCGATTACAGGGACCGGCTCGCACGCATCACCGTGCCCACGCTCATCGTATGGGGTCAGAACGACAAGGTGGTTCCCCTCGACCTGGCGGATCTCCTGGCCGAGAAGATCCCCGATGCGAAGAAACTGATCCTGCCAGGGGCGAGGCACCCCTGCTATCTCGACGCCCCCGACGCGTTCCACAAGACGCTGCTCGACTTCCTCGGCGGCCTTTCGGGCTCTACTCGTCCCCGCCCGCCTTCTTGAGGTCCCTTTTTAACTTGTCGATCTCGCGCGCGAACATGCGCCTTCCGCTGAAGTACCTGCCGTCGGCCACGCCCGCGTACTTCTTGCGGTTCGTCAGGACGTCCTTGCGAAGAGCCAGCGCCTGATCCAACGCCTTTCGAAACAGTGTGACCCGCTGTCGCCCCTTCGACGCCCTGGCGACGTCTCGCAGGCGGAACACATCGACCAGACGCTCTGCGTAGTCGGTGGACCGCGTGATCCGTTCGATCCTGGCCTTGACCTGTTCATCCGCAGCCAGCGTTCGAGCCCGCTCGAGGTAGCCTCGGAGTTCGGCAAGGAGCTTCCGATTGAAGACCGCCCGCGCGTTGCGCGGCGCGCCTCCGGGGAAATGCTTGCGACTCTTTGCCACCTTCTGTTCGAGCGCTTCGTGGTAGGCCTTCATCGGCTCGGCGGCCCGGACGTAGAACTTCTTGTAGAACTCCTCGAGCAGCGCGCTGACGTCCGTCGTGTGGTCCCACAGCAGCCGCGCTGCGACGTAGTGCACCAGGAAGTTGCTCCAGATGTTCGCCGTCGTGTACTGCGTGTACAGCCCCTCGAGCCCGAGCTTCTTGAAGTGCGGGATGTCGGCGGCGACCGTGTGCACGATCGGCCAGGGCAGGTCCAGCCAGTTCACCTTGTAGTAGTACTCGTAGAAGCAGATGTGTTGGGTGTGCTTCCGCCACGCCGCGATCAGCTCGCTGTACCGCCGGTTCGGCTTGCACGTCGGGTCGTTGACGGGATGGGCCAGACAGTAGTCCTCGTAGTGGCAGATCACGACGGCCAGGTTCCGATGGCCCTTGATCTTTGGGTCCTTGGGCGGCCAGGTGTAGACGTTGTAGGCCCCCACGAGCATGAGCTGGTCTGGGAATTCCTTGGCCAACTCGGTGGCGACGCGGTTGTATAGGATCATCTGGCGGCGGGAGTAGCGTTGGTCGCGCGGCACGTCGGGCTCGTCCAGCTTGCGGCATTCCTCGCACTCACACCACATCTGGCCGTCGGTCGGCGACAAGGAGATGAGATCCGTCCCGGGGTTTTCACGCAGGATTTCACCCATGCGCCGCGCGATCTCAGCCGGGAGCTGGGGATTGGAGTTGCACAGTTTGCAGCTGCTGTCGCGGGAGCGTTTTCCGTTGATGAGCGCGTAGAACTCGGGATGCGTCTTGACGTATATCGAGCGAGGGATCAATCGGGCCTGCGTGTGGTACACGCCCGGCAGGATCCGATACGCCGGGGGAAGCGATGGGTCGCTAATCAGGTTGGTCCGGTTCCGCAGGTTCCACGCGTCGTCTTTGCCCACCCACCGCATGGGGAACGAGGGGGTCTGCCGGACGTCGAGCTGGTCGAGGCGGATCTCCTCGAGCTTCGGAATCACCTCGCCCAGCGGGCCGGGCAGGTACCACCGCGCGCCGAGCCTTTCAAGGAGCTCCGAGGCGGCGTACGCCACCCCATAGGGGCCGCCGCCGACGAGGGCGATGTCGCCGCCTCGCCGTCGCAGGACAAACCCCTCCTTGCCGAGGCCCTTGCGGTCTGCTTGCGGGATGACGGCGTCCGTCCATTGCGTCTGCCCGACCAGGATCCGGTTCCCCGCGATCTGCTGGTCGTCGGTTTGGATCGGTACGGTCACGCCCGTCATCTTCCTGAACGTCTCTTGTAGGTCGGTGGCGGTCCGCTTCGCCAAAGCGTCCGCCTTGCCGGACAAGACAAGGGTGGCCTGCGCCCGACCGTCGCCGACCAGGACGCCAGGTGAGGCGGCTTTGACGGAGCATACGGACAACATCAACCAGGCAACTGTTATCGACGTCTTCATCAGTCTGCCCCTCCCTTTGTACGCGCGCTCATTCTTCTGCGCATGGCCGCGAATTCCTTGATCGGGACGACGATCCAGATCACCAGAATGATCAACCCGATCAGCCACACGCCCCAGGTCATCCAGTCAAACACGGTCGCGACTCCATGCAGGCGGCGCCGCGGCAGGGGCGCCCGCCCGCGATTCGATTCAATCGCTGCAGACGCGGATCAGCCCGCCGCAGAAGAACACCAGCATCCCGCCCACCGCGGTCGCAGAGGCGCCTCCGAACCCTACGCTGCCCGACAAAACGCCGACCAGGAAGACCACGAACCCGACGCCGAGGAGCGCCAGCCCGAGCTTTCCACGCGCCGAGACCGGCATGAGCGTCAGCCCCGCCGCTTCGCCGTCTTCTTCGGTTGAGGCGGAGAACGCCTGGTAGATCCGTTCCATGGCCGGGGTGGCCGGTTGGCGGCGGAAACAGAGCGTCACGATGGGCGTGCCGACCAGCGCAGCGGCCGTGCTGGCGATGGCCGCGAGGCTCTTGGCCCACTTGCCCCAATCGTCGACCTGGCCAAACAGCACCTCGACAGCACGATACGAGCTCAGGTCGGGGTTGCCCTTGAAGAACAGGTAGCACCACAGGCCCGCCAGCGCGCCGATGACGTACCCGCCGACCGCGCCTTGCCAATTGGTCCTCCGCCACAGCAGCCCGTACACGATCGCGATGACGAAGATGGGCATGTCGAAGATGGCGACGATGGTCAGGTTCGCTTGTACCACGCCGGCGAACCGGCCGACCACGTAATGGGCAAACAGGATCATCAACGCGCCGGCGACCAGCGTCGAGATCCGCACCACGACCAGCAGGTGCTTGGGCGACGCCTTGCGGCGGATGTTGTGGTACACGTCGTTGACGAACAGCGTCGCGACCGAGTTGATGTCCGCGCTGATGGTGGACATCTGCGACGCCAGCAGCCCGCACATCACCAGGCCCAGCACGCCCGCAGGGAGATACCGCGCGAAGAACAACGGCATGGCCTGGTCGCCCTTCTCCAGGCCGGGGATCAGTTGCGTCACCGCGAGCGCCGGCAGCAGCCAGAGAAACGCGAACGGCGTGGTGATGATGCCGGACAGCACCATGCCCTTCGCTACGGTTCGCGGATCCCGACCGCCAAACGCCCGCTGCAGGATCCCCTGGTCAATGCACGCCCACTTGATGCTGAGCAGGATCATCGAAATGATGAACAGCCAGTTGAACTCCTGACCGCGGGAGACGAGCACCAGGTGATCGGCCATGCCCTGGGCGCGGAGCGTCTCGATGAGCTTCGGCATCCAACCGACCGCGCTCATCGCCAAGGGTAAAACGATCAGTGCACCGGCCAACATGATGGCGAACTGGACGGTATCGGTGATGGCGACGGCCCAGGCGCCGCCCACTGCGCTATAGATGATGGCGATGACGGCGAAGGCGACGAACCACAGCCACGGGTTCTCCAGACCGGTGATCCCCCGCGCCGCGACCGTGGCCGCCGTCAGGATCACCGCCAACCAGAAGCAGAGCTTGAGCGCCCACAGCAGCCCGATGAACAGCCGGATGAACCGGTTGTAGCGCAGCTCGAGGAACTCCGGCACGGTCCGGATCCGCAGCCGCCGCATCATCGGCACGACGAAGAGCCCCGCGACGACGAGCATCATGTTGCCCACCCAGGTATGCCAGATGATGCCCAACCCGCTCTTGTAGGCCGACCCCGCCTGACCGATGAAGCTGTACATGTTGACGTTGGTGGCCGTGATCGTCGCCGCCAGGATGAAGGGCGTGAGCTGTCGCCCGGCGACGTAGAAGTCGTCGGCCTCCTTGATCCAGCGCGAGATCGCGACCCCCGTCACGAACATCAGGACCAGGAAAGCCGACACCAGGATCAGATCGATCGGGGACATGCCGTCTCCGGTCACGGCTACCGTATGCGGACGGACGTATATCGCAAACCCGCGCCAAGCGCGTGTGGGTCAGTCAATATAGGCCCGCGAGCCACAGGGAAGCAAGACGCAAGGCGTAGGTGTAGGATGCGTCTTGACGCACCTTCCGAATCCGTAGGGCGCTCGGCGGAAGAGCGTGCGTTAGGACGCACCCTTAGGCGAGGGCCTCGAGTTCCAGGCCGTTGATGTGGCCGTGTTGGTAGCGGTGATAGCCCAGGCCGGCCACCATGGCGGCATTGTCGGTGCACAGGGACAGGGGGGGCAGATGCAACCGGACGCCAGCGTTGTCGCAGGCGTCGGTGAGCTGCGATCTGAGGCGTGCATTGGCGACCACGCCGCCGCCGCCGACGACGGTCTTGACGCCCGTATGTTCGATGGCCGACAGCGTCTTGGCGACGAGGACGTCGACGACGGCGGCCTGGAAGCTGGCGGCGATGTCGGCGATCTGCCGGTCGCTGAGCTTCTGGAGTCCGCCGCTCGTCTTGCCGGGCCCGTGAACGTGGTATAGGACGGCCGTCTTGATGCCGCTGAACGAGAAGTCCAGCGAGCCCGGCGCCAGCAGCGTCCGAGGGAACGCGACCGCCTCGCGGTTGCCCGATTCGGCCGCTTGCTGAATGGCGGGTCCGCCGGGGTAGCCCAGGTTCAGGATGCTGCTGACCTTGTCGAAGGCCTCGCCGGCAGCGTCATCGGTCGTACAGCCGAGCAGGTTCATGCGGTCGAAGTCGTCGACGCGGTATAGGGAGGTGTGTCCCCCACTGACGACCAGGCCGACGGCGGGCCAGGGCGGATCGGGCAGCCCCATCGCCGCTGCGCACAGATGCGCCTCGACGTGGTCCACGCCGACCAGGGGCTTGCCCCACGCCCACGACAGCGTTTTGGCGACTGTCACGCCGATTAAGAGGCTGCCGATCAGCCCGGGGGTGTAGGCGACGGCCACCGCGTCGATCCGCGCGCCGTCGACGCCCGCCAGCGTCATCGCTTCGTTGATGGTGTCGTTGAGCCACTCGATGTGGGCGCGGCTGGCGATCTCGGGGACGACGCCGCCAAACTTGCGGTGCAGGTCGACTTGGCTGGCCACCACGCTGCTGAGGACCTCCGAGCCGTCAGCCACGACGGCGGCGGCCGTCTCGTCGCAGCTCGTCTCGATACCCAGGATTAGCGCCATGCCAGGACCGCTGACGTTCGACCGCAGGGCCGCTATGCAGCTTTGCGTGCGGCCCGGTCGTTCAGCACCGCCTTGAGACTGTCCAGAGCTTGCTTGAGCTGCCGGTCTATCACGGGGTGCGGTCGCCTCGACCGGGTGGTGGTGGGCTGAGTCGGTGACCGGATGATGTCCGTGTCTTGCCGGCTGCGGATGACCTCCCTGATTTCGTCGTCGGTCAGCTTGATCGTGGTCAGTGGCTCGACGCCCCAGGCGTCGGTGTCTTTGGCGCGGCGGGATTTGTGGATGCACGTCCCGTTTGGCAGGTAGTAATACGCAGTCGTGAGTTTGATGGCCCCTTGGTCATCCTCCAGGCGGATCACGTTCTGGACGCTCCCCTTGCCGAACGTTCGCCTTCCGATGACGATGGCTCGTTTGTGGTCGCGCAGTGCACCGGATACGATCTCGGCTCCGCTGGCCGAGAACCCGTTCACCAGCACCGCCATCGGGAAGTCAGGGAACGTGCCCTCCGGCTTGGCCTCCGAGTCCTTCTTCTGGGTCCACCGCCCCTTGGTCGAGACGATGACGCCCTCGCTAAGAAATCGGTCGGCCACTGCAACGGCCGACTCCAGCAGCCCGCCGGGGTTAAAACGTAGATCCAAGATCAACGCCTTCATGCCCTGGCCCTGAAGCTCCTTGACCGCCTTGTCGAGTGCGTCAGCCGTATCGGGCATGAACTTGGTGATATGGACGTATCCGATCTTTTCGTCGGGGTCTATCATGTAATCCCACCCGTTGTCGGCGTCGCGCTGCCACCCCTTCACCGAGACGATCTTGATCACGTCTCTTGTCAACGTGATGACCTCTTCCTTCTTGTCATGCCTGTGGATGACCGTGAGGGTGACCTCCGTGCCCGGCTTGCCGGTAAGCTTCTTGACGGCATGCATCAAGCTGAGGCCCTTGGTGCTCTCGCCCTCGATCTCGATGATTCGATCGCCCGCCAGCATGCCTGCCCGAAAGGCCGGCGTGCCGTCGATGGGGCTGATCACGGTCAGCCACCCGCCCTTGATGTCGATCTCCACGCCAATGCCGCCGAAGCTGCCCGTGGTGGCGCGCTCCAGCTCGCTCATCTGCTCGGGGCCGAAATACGTGCTGTACCGGTCCAGGCCGCGGAGCATGCCGTCAATGGCGCCGCGGATCAGATCCTTTTCGGGGACTTCTTCGACGTAGCTCTTGAGAATTTCCCTGCGGATGTCGACGAGGGGCCCGAAGGTCCGATAAACCGTGTCGCGCCGGGCGACCGTACTGGGCAGCTTCCAGAACAGCAGGGCGATCAGCACGATCACCAGCATCCATGCGATGTTGCGTTTGGGCATCTGGCAACTCCCGGAAAGACGGCTGCACGCGACGGGATCCCCCCGTCGGCTTCGGCGCCGTATCTCCCTTAGCGCACTCTACCTGCGGCTCCGGCCCAAGTCAACGCGCCCGCGGCGTCTCCGGCATGGTCCGGGCGGACCTTTTCTAGTATACTATCTGTCTTGGCGTGGTGTGCGCGGGCCGGCCGGAAAGGCTCCGGCAGCGGCCGGCGTGGGGTTCCCGGGGCCGGGCGGGCCCTCTCGCGCCCGATGGCGACCTCGGTACAGGAGACGACGAGCATCATGAGACGCCCATTCGTGGCCGGCAACTGGAAGATGTACAAGACCCTGAAGACCGCGCGGGGGCTGTTGGACGGGCTCCGCGAGCAGCTGGGGCCGTCCGTCCCCATCGACGTGGCCGTCTGTCCCCCAGCACCGTATCTGCTGCCCATGCAGCGGGCGATTGACGGCACGCCGATCCAGCTGGGTGCCCAGAACATGTGGTACGAGACCGAAGGGGCCTATACCGGGGAGGTCTCGCCGCAGATGCTTCGCGATTGCGGCTGCACGTACGTGATCCTGGGACACAGCGAGCGTCGGCACACGATCGGGAAAGGCGAGGACGACGCGTTGATCAACCGCAAGGTCCACGCGGCCATCGACGCCGCTTTGACGCCGATCCTCTGCATCGGCGAGAAGCTCGAGCAGCGTGATGCCGGCGAGACGGAAGCTGTCCTGACCACGCAGCTTGAGGGCGGGCTGTCGGGCGTGGCGGCAGATCAGGTCCCCGCGAGCGTCATCGCCTACGAGCCCGTCTGGGCCATCGGCACAGGCCGAAACGCGACCCCCGACCAGGCTCAGGAAGCCCACGAGCATGTTCGCAAAGTCGTGGCGAGGCTGTATGATGATGCCACGGCTGGAGCGGTGAGGATCCAATACGGCGGCAGCGTCAAGCCGGGCAATGCCGCAGAACTGATGGGACAGCCGGATGTGGATGGTGGGCTGATCGGCGGCGCGAGCCTGAAGGCCGAGGACTTCGCGGCGATCATCCAGGCCACAATTGAGGCCAAGGGCCTGTGAGCCCGTCCCGCTGCGAGTCGACCGATGATCGCGGTGGGCTCGGTATCGAGCCCCGTGTCGCAGAGGCAAGCTTAAGGATGTGGCAATCATGTTGGCGGTAGCGGTGTTCTGGAAGGTGTTTTCGGCGGTCTTGTTCCTGCTGGTCTGCTTCCTGCTGATCGTGGTCGTTCTCTTGCAGAAGGGCCGCGGGGGCGGTCTGTCGGGTGCGTTCGGTGGGGCGGGCGGACACAGCGCGTTCGGCGCCAAGACAGGAGACTTCTTTACCTGGGTCACGGTGTGTCTGGCGGGGCTGTTCCTCTTGATCGCCGTCATCAACAACTACACCTACCGCAAGGTCACGGTGGAGACGGCGGCTCCGCCTCCGCCGGCTCAAGCGCCGCTCGTTCCGGGGGCCGCGCCGGGCGGCGAGGGCGGCGCCGGCGGCCAGACATCGCCTTCGGGCGGGGCCGCTGAAGGGACACCCGCCACACCTCCGGCCTCGGAACTCCCGGCGCCAGCGGGTGGCGGATCTGGCAGTCCGTCGGAGAAGTGAAGCAGGCGCGAACCCGCCGGCGTCTGGCTCGGCCCCTCTGGACCCCACGGCCTGAACCGGTTGGAGCCCCCATGATCCAGTCCATGACCGGCTACGGAGCTGCCTATCATGACGAGGGCGGTGCGAGCTACGCGCTGGAGATCCGCAGCCTGAACAACCGTTATCTCAAGACCGCCGTCAAGCTGCCGGATCACTTGGGGTTCCTGGAAACAGAGGTCGAACGGTGGCTCCGCGACCGACTGGGCCGTGGGAGCGTCACCTACGTCTTGCGCGTCCGTAACACCAGTGCCGACGCCGCCCACGAGGTCAACGTGTCCGCGCTTCGCAGCTATATCGAGCAACTTCGCGCGGCGGGCGACGCTGCCGGGAACGACCCCGTCAGTCTCGACCTGGCCCCATTGGTGGACCTGCCTGGCGTGTGTCAGCCGCGCGTGGCCGATGACGCCGAGAGGGCGGAATGGCTGCGGATCATCCGGACGCTTACCGATCAGGCGATCGATCAGCTCCTGGGCATGCGGCAAAACGAGGGCATGGCCCTTCGCGAGGATCTTCTCAAGCATCTTGCCGAGCTCCGCGAGCGGATCGAGATCATCCGGGCCCGATCGCCCGAAGTGGTCAAGACCTACGAGACCAAGCTGCGGCAGCGCGTGGATCGCCTGCTGTCGGACGTGAAGATCGAGCTGGACAAGCAGGACCTGATCAAGGAGGTGGCCATCTATGCCGAGCGATCGGACATCAGCGAGGAGATCGCCCGGTCCCTCAGCCATCTCGATCAGTTCACTGCCCTGTGCGATAGCAAGGAGCTGGCTGGCCGCAAGCTCGATTTCCTCTCGCAGGAGATGCTACGCGAGGCCAACACCATCGCCAGCAAGGCGAACGACACCGAGATTGCCCGACAGATCGTCGAGGTGAAGGCTCTGATCGATCGGCTCAAGGAGCAGGTGCAGAACGTCGAATGAGCGACAAGAAACGCGGAAAACTCATCGTGATCAGCGGGCCCAGCGGGGTGGGCAAGAGTACGATCTGCGCCCGGTTGGTCGAGCGATTGGGGGGAAGGTTCAGTGTGTCGGCGACCACCCGTCCACCCGGCAGGGGCGAGGTGGAGGGCAAGAACTACACGTTCGTGTCTCGCGAGGCGTTCGAGCGAAAGCTCGCCGTCGGCGAGTTCCTGGAGCATGCCGAGTATCTGGGCAACCTGTACGGCACGCCGACCGGCCCGGTTCGAGACGCGCTGGACAGCGGCCAGGACGTGCTTCTCGAGATCGAGGTCCAGGGCGGCATCCAGGTGGCCCAGAAATGCCCGGATGCCGTGATGGTCTATGTCCTCCCGGCCGACCCGGAAGTCCTGGTCGATCGTATTCAGGGCCGAGGCCGGGACAAGCAGGAAGTCATCGCCGAACGGTTGGCTAACGCCGACGGCGAGATCAGATTCGCGCGCGAGTCCGGCGTCTACCGCCACTTCGTGGTCAACGACGTGCTCGACGAGACGCTGGCGGAGATCGTCCGTATCGTCGACGGCGAGCGGGCCGAGTCGCCCGACGCCGCGGTGGTCAGACACACCCAAGGGCGCGAGTGAGAAACGATTGCCGAAGTCGGAGGTACGCGTAGTCACATGATCGAGGAACTGAAGAGCGACGAAATCATCGACAAGGTGGGCGGTCGGTTCAAGCTGACGGCCCTGATCCAGAAGCGCTGGCTCGAGCTGATGCGTGGAGAGAGCCGGCCTATGGTCGACCCGTCCGGTCTGGGAACGCTGGAAGTGGTCGTGAGGGAGATCCTCGAGGGCAAGATCACGATCGACTACGAGGCCAGCGATCTGGTCGAGCCGGACGCGTAGCCGTTGCCATCGGCCCCAGGAAGGGAGCCGCCGCGATGACAGATTCAGCCGGTCCACAGCCGCCTGAGCAGGATCTGGCCGGGTACGAGGTCGTGCTGGGCGTCACCGGGGGGATATCGGCCTACAAGACCTGCCAGGTGGTCTCCAGACTGGTGCAGCGCGGCTGCGGTGTGACCGTGATCATGACCGAGGCGGCGATCCGCTTCGTCGGGCCGGTGACGTTCCAGGCGTTGACCGGTCGACGCGTCTACACCAGTCTCTGGGAGGCCGACAGCGGCCACGATCACCAGCACATCCGCCTGAGCGACCGCGCCGACCTGCTCGTCATCGCACCGGCCACCGCCAACATCATCGGCAAGATGGCATCCGGCATCGCCGACGACCTGGTCAGCACGACGGCGATGAGCGCCGATTCGCCCATCCTGCTGGCCCCCGCGATGAACGCACGGATGTGGGCCCATCCCGTCGTTCAGCAGAACGTCGAACGGCTGCGATCGATTGGTGTTCACCTCGTCGGCCCGGAGCGCGGTTGGCTCTCCTGTCGGTCCGAGGGCGTCGGCCGAATGTCCGAGCCCGAGGCCATCCTCGACGCCGTCGTCAAGCTGCTCACCGCGAGTGCCCCCAAGTCGCACACGGCCAGGTAGCCAAGGCAACCCCGCCGTTACAGAACCACGCGATCAGTCGTGTTGTAGCCGAACACGGACGGAATTGGCGTGGGCGTCGAGACCCTCGGCTTCTGCCAGGGCGATGGCGGCGCCGGCGTCGCGTTGCAGGGCGTTTGGCTCGTAGCGGATCAGGCTGGTCCGTCGCAGGAAGTCCAGGCAGCTCAACCCACTGAAAAACCGCGCGCTGCCGCCGGTTGGCAAGACATGACTGGGGCCGGCCACGTAGTCGCCGAGCGCTTCGGGGCTGTGGTGGCCCATGAAGATCGCGCCCGCCGAATCGATCCGGTCGGCCACGGACTCCGGGTCAGCCGTCTCGAGCGACAGGTGCTCGGGGGCGAACTGCTCGGCGAGCTCGGCGGCCTGGTCGAGGTCGCCGACCAGAACGATCGCGCCGTAGTCCTTCAGACATCGAGCGGCCCGCTCTCGGCGCGACAGGCGCGCGAGCTGTCGATCCAGCGCCTGCTCGACGCGAACGGCCAGGTCGCGATCGGGCGTGATCAGGATGGCGCTGCCCGGGTCGTGCTCCGCCTGGCCCAACAGGTCGGCGGCGACGTATTCGGGCTCGGCCGATCCGTCGGCGATAATGATGATCTCGCTGGGCCCGGCGAAGCTCTCCACGTCGACGAGCCCGAAGAGCTGCTTCTTGGCCAGTTGCGAGTACGTGCTGCCCGGGCCGACGACCTTCTGGACGGGTTGGATGGATTCGGTGCCCAGGGCCATCGCGGCGACGCCCTGGGTGGTTCCCAGTCGGTAGACCTCGGTGAGCCCCAGCTCTGCGGCGACGGCCAGCGTGGCCGGGTGAATCGATCCCTCGTACTGGGGAGGCGAGAACATCACGATCTCGGGCACGCCCGCCACCTGTGCCGGCACGATCGTGTGAATCGCCGTCGACGGCAACGGCGCCGATCCGCCCGGCACGCAGATCGCCACCCGACGCAGCGGCCGGTAACGCGCCTGCAGCGACGCGCCGTTAACGATCAGGGGCGCTCCGGTACGTTGCAGGATGTGCTCTTGAAACCGCCGGACGTTCGTGATCGCGTGGTGGATGGCGTTCCGGAGGGACGCGTCGAGCTGCTCGCGAGCTCGGGACAGGTCGTCTGGGGCGATGCGGAGCTGGTCAGCGGTCAAGCGGGCACGGTCGAACCGCTCGGTCAACTCGACCAGCGCCTCATCGCCGCGCTCGCGCACCGCATGGATCACCTGCTGCACCGATTCGAGCTCGGCCGACCGACCGATCAGCAGGTCGGTCAGCGACAGGGCCTCTCGAAGCTCGATGAGTTCCTGACGTCCGGCGTCACAGGTCGCATCGATCGTGTGGACGACACCCACGGCACGTCCCCCAACAGGGCCGACGCCCACCGCGTCGACGTGGCTATTCTACGCGGTCGGCCCCGCCGGATACACCCCACAAGCGGGTGCGACCCCATCTTGACAGAGGCCCGCTGACCGCTAAACTAGTGATGTCCAAGGCTGTTTGGGACGTACGGTTCCCCGATAGCTCAATTGGTAGAGCGTCCGGCTGTTAACCGGCAGGTTGTAGGTTCGAGTCCTACTCGGGGAGTTGAAGATAAGCACGCCGAACCCTTGGGTTAGGGTACCGACCCGCGTCGGGTCGTGCGGCTCGAAGGGCCTAGCAAATCCGGTACGGTACCGGATTTGATCCCCCTGAAGGTCGCACGATCAGTAAGAACCGACGTACCCGAGCACCAACGGTAGACCTCCCTTACTGTGAAAGCACGAGGCATGTGGGCAGGACGTCGTGGCCCTGGGGGGCGTGGATTCCTACCAGGGCGTCCACGGTAGCGGGGCACCCAGCACCGTCCCAGACGACAGAATCGTGTCTGATCCCCCAACACGGTAACCCATGGCGAATGCCGGGCTCTGAGGGTGGCAAGGCCTGGCGCCCTGAGATGCGTTCCGCAGCGTGAAAGGAAGCTTGCGTCCGCAGACCAACCTTCCGGAGTGCTGTGCCGGACTGCGCCGTCGCTCGTCATCTTGCCCGCGAGTGTCTTTGCAGCGCGTTTCCCCAGATCTAACGGACGGCCCAAGGCCCCAGTCGCTGCTTGGAGAAGGCCCCCGAGTACTTGCATCAGGTCCGCGTCGCGGGGGGCACCGTACTATCGACGGACAGCGTGGAGCAACAGGAATCCGCACGCTGTCCAACCCGGGAGGGGGTCCGAGGGGTTGACATCCGATCAAAAACGTATTGACAGTCAGAGACGTCGGCGGTAGCGTTCGCGGCTGAGGATTCACCCCGGCGGTGCCGGTGGGCTACTTCGAGGTCGGTCTGATGGCCGTTTGCTCGAGGCACCGTTGAGGCAATTCGAATGCATGCGCCATTTCGCGGGACTTTCGAATTCAGGCCCTGAAGGTAAGCGAGCCCCGCGGGGAAGACGAATCGCTTCGCCAACGAGCCTTGGTCGCAGGTCCCGGCATACCGGAGCCAGTATTGGGGCTCCAAGGACCTTTCCTGGAAGGGACGACACGATGAGACAGGTATATGGGTTGAGCATGCTTCTGTTTGTGCTGGCATTTCTGTGCGGGTGCCAGAACATGGTCCCCGTGACGCACGGGATGCTGCGTGAGGTCCCTCACTCGGCCAATCGCAGCATTCAGGCGGCCGACTTGGGGGAGAATGTCCGGAAGGAACCTCCCAATCGCATCGGGACCCACACGTTCAGCGTCTTCGGGATTCCCGCCGGGACCATTCACCCCGAGGAGCCCATACCGGACACCGTCCATCCGTTCGTTGTGAAGGCGCTCGAGAAGGCCGGGTACACGGTGAACGATATCCGCGGCAAACAGGCCGCGAACCAACCGGTCCTACGGGGGGAGATCAAGAAGTTCTGGTTCGCTGGCTACTCCTGGTTCTGGCCGGCAGTCGTCCAGTCAGGGGAGATCGAATACCGCTTGGTGCTTCAGCGGCCCGACGGCACGGCGCTTTGGGAGAAGACCTTCACAGGCAAAGCGAGTGGCGCCCGATTCGTGTCGGACGATCAGTACGACCCCATGGTGGAAAAGGCCATGACAACGGTTTTGGACGGTGTGATAGAGGCAGTTTTGTCCGAGGAGTTCAAGACTGCCCTGGGAAAATCCTAAGAGACCGTGCGTGAATCTACGCCACTGTGGGACGGGCGTCTGGCCCGGGAAGGTCCGTGGGCAACATGCCCATGCGACGTGCGCGTAGGAGGTCTGGTGTCTGATCCCGCACGGTCATTCAGCGCCGCCCGAAATGCCTCGCGCTTGCGAGTTGGCAAGCCAACCTAAGGGGGAACGAGATGCGATGCCTTCGTGCTTCATGTCTTGCCGCCCTTTTGATGGTAAGTGGCTGTGGCTTCAGCGAGGGATCCGTAAGCCACAGGAGCAAGCCGGAGAGATGGGTCCGGGTCGATCCGGACAAGCCCAAGACGTTTTCCACGCATCCTCCTGCAGCCGCGCCTTCAACCCGACCGGCCCAACCGCCTGGAGAGCCGCTGAGAGAGGTGAGGAGTCGCTACGCCGTCGTCGTCGGCATCAACTCGTTCCGGGACACCCGCATTCCGGCACTCAGGTTCCCCGAGCAGGACGCGCAGGGGTTTGCACAGGCCCTTGTGAAGCGCTGTGGATTCGAGTCAGGCCGGGTCAAGTTACTCATCGGGCAGGACGCCACGCAACAGAATGTCCGTTCCGCACTGGGCACGTTCCTGGCGCGCAATGCGGGCAAGGATGATCTGGTCGCCATCTTCTTCTCGGGCCACGGCGCGCCGGAGCCGGATCTATCGGGCCAGAGCCCCGACGGCTACATCAAGTACCTCGTTCCCTATGATGCCAACAAGGACGACCTGTTCGCTACCGGGATTCCCATGAGCGAGATTGCCACCTACTTCTCACGGATAGAGGCTCGTCGGATCATCCTCTTTACGGATACCTGCTACTCCGGGGCCTCGGGCGGCAGGACGTTCGCCATGGCCGGCGATCGGGGCGTTACGTTGGGCGGAGCGTTTCTGGACCGAGTCGCAAAGGGCGAGGGGCGAGTCATCCTGACGGCTAGCCGGAGTAACGAGGTGGCCGGTGAGGATGAGAACGTCAAGCACGGCATCTTTACGCACTACTTGTTGGAGGCCCTGGGCGGCGAGGCCGACGCGAACGGCGACAAGCAGGTCACGTTCATGGAGGTCAAGAAGTACCTGGATGACCACGTCCCGTCCCACGCCCGAAAGCTCGGCAAGAACCAACACCCCGTCATGAAGGGCCAGCTGATTGGCGACATCGTGCTGAGGAAAGCCGACAAGTGACTCGCTGTTGGTGAGTCCCCTTGGCTCCCGGGGGGGTCCGGGCGTCTGTTTCCCGAGCCTGATGGGGGCCACACATCGCTACCCAGCCAAAGGCCCAGAGCGTGGCGCCGCTGACGGTGTCCACGGCCGGACCGTCGGCAATGCCACAATCCGGAGCTTCCCGGAATCGGTAGCCTAACCGCCCGACGATACGAAACGAAGGTTGCTTTGGGGCCAACGATCTCGGTAAGCTCGTGGCTCCGAAGGGACAGCGCATCATGGGTCGGGTATCGGTGGCCATAGGATTGCTCTTTGCTGCCCTTGCGGTCGACCTGCATGCAGGTACGGACGACAAGGGTGTCTATCTTGGTGAGAAGGTTGATGCCCGCCGCACGCTGGGCAGCCAACCCACGCAGGCACTTCCGCCAGAGAACCAGGCAGGAACAGCAGGCCCATCAAGTGTGGGCGCCATGGAATCAGATGAGGCCAAGGCGCTCGGTGAGCAGGTTACGTACGTGTCCAAGCAGGTCCGGCGCGAGACCAAGAACGAGCAGCACCCGTCCAAGACCGGCAGCCGCTATGACCGCGATTTACCGATGGGAGTCGTCAAGTGAAGGGGAGGAACCTGGCTTGATGGGCCTGCCCCAAGTAAGTCCGCATCGGAGATCCGCTGTGAGAACAACATCCCTTGCCTTTGTCTCTACACCCGCAGCTTGCCTGCTCCTTGCTGGCTGTGCAGATCCCAATGTTGCTGTGTGGGACCTGCAGTACCAACCCTCCGGTCGTTTGTCAGTGCAGATCGCGACGCCAGCCAAGGTGCGCGTCAATGTCCTTGATGGCCGAACCGAGAAGATCCTTGCAGAAAGACCCCGGGTCATTGTAGGAGGGTGGGCGACTCCCAAGCTGCGCGTCCCTGAACAGGGGCAGTTCCTGAGCTTGCGGAGACCATCGAGGCAGATTGTTGAGGAGGGCATTAGGGACGGATTGCGATCCCTGGGCGTTCAGATCAGCGACGAGTCGCCAGTCGTCTATCAGGTGGACATCAGGAAGGTATTCACACAGCTGCCGCTGAATAGCACAGATCACCGCCAGATCGCTGCGGAGGTCGCCTTCGAAGTATCGATCCGGAAGGACGGGCGCACGATCACGAGCCGCCAGGTCTCTGAAACTCAATCCAAACGGATCTCGGGCAGCATATTTCCATCGAATCCGGCCATCCCACAGTTGCTGAACGGCTGCCTGAACCAGGCAATCGAGAAGGCAATTCAAGACTCCCAACTCGTGGCTGCGATAGAAAGGGCCTGTGGGGATCGCCTGGCTGATACGTCGTCACCTGGTGGCGGTCCGGCGAAGGAGACTCCACCACGAAAGCCGGTGCCGACCGGGCCCGTCGCGCAGCGCTGGGCTGTGGTGGTGGGTGTGGCCAAGTACAAGGCCGCCGGTGAGAGGCTGGAGGCCTTACGCTACGCCGATGCCGACGCCCAGGCCTTCCGCGACTTCCTGATCAGCAAGGCGGGGGGGAGCTTCAGGCCGAGTCGCGTCAAGCTTCTCGTCAACGAGGAAGCGACCTCACAGAACATCCGCAGCGCCCTGTTCACCTTCCTCAAGGGAGCGATCAAGGAGGACCTGGTCGTAATCTTCTTTTCCGGTCACGGCGCGGCGGATCCAGACCGGCCAGACAACCTGTATTTGCTCACCTATGATACGAACCCGGACGACATCGCGGCGACGGCGTTTCCCATGCGAGACGTGCGGACGGCGCTAACGACAACGATCGAGGCCCAGCGGGTCGTCGTGCTGGCCGATGCCTGTCGCAGCGGCGGCGTCGCCCACGAGATGACAACGAAGGGCGTGCAGGTCGGGGCAACCAACGAGTCGCTAAACGCCTACTTCGCTGCATTGGCTCGGACCGGGCCAGGGCGCGTCATCTTCACGAGCAGCGAGCGGCGCGAGGTGAGCCAGGAGTCGCCCAAGTGGGGCGGCGGCCACGGCGTGTTTACCTGGACGCTCCTCGAAGGGCTCAAGGGCGCCGCCGACGCGGACGGCAACGGCATGGTCACGCTGGGCGAGATCCTGAGCTACACCGACGAGAAGGTCCGCCGCGAGACCAAGTCAGCCCAACACCCAACGGTCACGGGCGATCAATACGACCCGGCGTTGCCGATGGGGGTGGTGAACAAGCTGCCAACTGACGGAGAGTAGATCATCGACCTCGACCCAAGCGCAATTCAAAGGAGCCACGCCATGCTTCAGTTCTCGTCTGGTGCGGAGCCGCGCCGCCATCGTAACGCGCCGCAGTCTGAGAGCCGCTGGACCAAGTATTCGCGTCCATCTCTTCTGCTCGCCCTAGCCAGTCTTGCGCTCAGTTCGGCAATCGGCTGTACCGTAAGCCCCGCGGTGAACCGGACCTTTGTGGTTGACGTGCAAGCTGTCTCTCCTTCTGCGAAGTCAGCGGGAGCGAAACTGCCCGGGACCGTTGCTATCGACCTGTCAGACTTGGGCAAGACCGAGAAGACGAAGAACAACGATTCCTACGTGGGTAGCGCCCTAGTCTTCTCTGTTGACTTGGGACAACCTCTGGCCGATAGCTTGAGGGCCTTCGCGGAGTCCTACTTCGACCACGTCGTGCCGCTTGGGGCAGCCGTTCCCGCGTGTGACTACGTTCTAAGCATCCGCTGCGTCGACATGAAATGGTGGGTTGAGTACCCCCTGGAAGTCCACCAGACGCTACTCAAGACGAAGCTGACCAAGCCGTCAGGAGAAACGCTGCTCGAGTTCCAAACAGAGGCCTGTGTCAAGGCAGCCGAAAGGGGCAGGGGGTTGGAGAGCATCGCTGAAGCCAAAGGGCGAGCAGCAACTGAGTCGTTGCAGGACGCCCTGAAGCAGATCTTCCGCAGAATACGCCGTTCGCCAGCGGTCGCCTCCTACGCTCAGATTGTCAGGAAGAGGGGGCCTGTCATACCAGTTGAGACTCCGGAAGATGAGGAGGCACTGGCCAAGGCCCCAGCGCCTTTGCTGACAGGCGCACCAGCTCAGCGCTGGGCCGTTTCGATTGGGATCAGCAACTACAAGCATACGAACCAGCGGATACCGAACCTGAAGTACGCGCATCAAGACGCGGAGCGGTTCGCGCAGTTCCTGGAGTCGGAAGCAGGTGGGGGCTTTGCGCCACAGCATGTCAAGGTACTGACCAACCAACAAGCTACCTCTGCCAACATCCGTGGAGCCCTTTTCGACTTCTTGAAACGCACGGTGAAGGAGGATCTTGTCGTCATCTTCTTCTCAGGTCACGGGATGCCAGACCCGCAGAAACTGTCTAACCTCTACCTGCTCGCGCATGACAGCAATCCCGCGCAGATTGCCTCGACAGGCATCCCGATGTGGGATATCGACACAGCGCTGAAGCGGACGATCGCTGCTGAGCGGGTGGTGGTGTTGGTCGATGCCTGCCATGCCGCGGGGACGACTGAGGGGGTCAAAGGCGTCCGACTCGGGGACGAGTTCAACAAGTACTTCGATGCGCTGGCCAAGGCCAAGCCGGGCCGGGTCGTTTTCACGAGTTGCGAAGGCTACGAGGTCAGCCGCGAGGGCAAGCAATGGGGTGGCGGCCATGGCGTCTTCACCTGGGCCCTCCTTGAAGCCATGAATGGAAAGGCAGACAAGAACGACGACAAGATCGTCACGCTGGGCGAGGTGCTGGACTACGTGGACATCACGGTACGGCGTGAGACGGCCAACGAGCAGCATCCCGCACGTGCGGGCGTTCAGTTTGACCGAAGCCTTCCTATGGGATTGGTGAGATAGGGATATGCTCGTCGGGTGCACTGGCGGTGGACATGATGGGCTGTCTCAGCCAAGCAGCAGATAGCTCTTAAGCCGACAACCCTATCACTGGGAGCACAAGAGATGAATCGGCCATTCCTTTCCCAGTTCAGTAAGTCGATTGCTCGTGCGTCCGTCGCCGCGAGCGCAGTGCTCATCTCTGTTGCATCGGGCTGCGTGGCCCCCCAGGCATCGGTATCGTGGGAAGGTGTTGTGGGTATGGTTACGAACCCTGTCTTGGAAGCAAACACCTCCAAAGCGTCCCCCACGAATCTCGTACTCGGAGTACCACGCGTGACGGGGCCCTTCGCCGATAGGTACCGTGCGAGTGGGTATATCAACGTAACGAACGAAAGCCGGGAGCGGGGAAGAAAGCTCGCGGTGGATGCTGTGACCAGTGCACTCATCAGTTACCTCGGTCAGTCGGGCCTATTCGCCAAAGTAGTCGCGCTTCAGCCACAGCTACAGGTGGACCTCGTTCTGGAGTGCGAGCTTCTCGAGTATCATACGGAGGTCTCTCATCTCTCGGTATCAGACGGTCAACAGGTCACAGGAACCAGACACCACAAGCCCAGGATCAACGCTAAGTTCACCCTTTCTTCGCCGAGCGGGAAACGCTGGCAGTTCGTCATTGAGAGGTCATGGCCGGAGCAGACCATCCAGCGCACCGACAAGGCATCAGAAGCCGCGGCATCCGGGGCGAAAATGGGCGACGAGGCCAAGCGATACTACACACAGGCCTTGGCGGACTTCTTGGGCATGGTTCTAAGCGAATTGGAGAGTCGTCGAGATGCCATCGTCCGGCTGGAGCAGCCCAAAGCGCCACCAGAGCAACCCTCGATCGTCCGAAAGGAAAAGCACAGGACGATTAGGGATAGGTGGGCGGTCGTTGTGGGAATCAACTCCTTTGAGGACAGGCGCGTCCCGTCGCTTAGGTTTGGCGAGCGCGATGCTCAGGCGTTTGGCGAAGTGCTTGTGGATCGATGCGGTTTCGACAGGAGCCGTGTCAAAGTGCTGCTTGGGTCCCAGGCTGCGCTGCGGAACGTCCGATCATCGCTCGGTACGTTCCTGGCGCGCAACGTAGGCAAGGACGACTTAGTGGTAGTCTTCTTCTCCGGCCATGGCGCTCCCGAGCCGGATCTCTCAGGCAAGAGCCCGGATGGGTGCATCAAGTACCTGATCCCTTACGATGTCAACAAGGACGACCTCTTTGCGACAGCGATCCCCATGAGCGAGATCGCCACATACTTCGAGCGGATCGAGGCGCGGCGGATCATCTTCTTTGCCGACACGTGCTACTCCGGCGCAGCGGGTGGACGAACGTTCGCCATGAAGGGCAGCAGGGGCGTGACACTGGGGGAGAAGTTCCTGGACGAAGTGGCCCGCGGAGAGGGTCGCGTGATCCTGACAGCCAGCCGCGCAAGCGAAGTGGCTGGCGAAGACGAGAACGTCAAGCACGGCATCTTCACGCACTACCTGCTGGAAGGGCTTGCTGGAAAGGCAGACGGCAACGGCGACAAGCAGGTCACGTTCATGGAGGTCAAGAAGTACCTGGACGACCACGTGCCCCCCCACGCCCGCAAGCTCGGCAAGAACCAGCACCCCGTCATGAAGGGCCAGCTCATCGGCGACATCGTGCTACGGGGGGCAAAGGGAGGATCTGGGCAATGATCCAGAAGGGGACCGCGCACGGCCTCCGGATTATGCTCTTCGTCACCGTCGCAGTGCATTCTGGCTGCGGCGTCGTGCGGAAACCTGTGATGGTCCAAACGGACCCGCCTGGAGCCCAGGTGTACGTCAACGGTGAATACCTCGGGAAATCCCCGTGTTCGTTTACCGTTGTGGATGACAACACGCCGGGAGTTCAAGATCACTACCAAATCGTCGCGAGGCGCCCAGGCTACAGGGAGAGCACGAAGATGCTCAAGGATACGCCGGGATCCTCTTGGATTCCGGACAGAGTGCTGATCCGCCTGGAGCCCATATCAGACGGACCTGCACAGGGGCAATCACCGGCTCCCATCCCTCCTGACGAGGACTCGCGAGACCCCAGCCGTCGTCTCGTGCCAGGTACGGGGAGACGTTACGCTATCGCGATAGGAATCTCTGAGTACTCATCATTTGGTCAGGGGGTCCTGGGACACTTGCCATTCGCAAGCAAGGACGCGATGGATCTCACGGAGGTACTGATCCAGACTGGCTGGGATAGGGACCGCATCCGACTCCTACGGGACAAGGAGGCGACGAAGCGCAATGTCGAATACGCCTTGGAGACGTGGCTCCGCAGGGCAGGGCCGAGAGACCTGATCCTCCTCTATTGGTCCGGTCACGGTTGGCCCGACCCGGAAGACCCGGAGAGAGCTTACTTCGCGTGCTACGACTCCAAGCCGTCGGACCCGTCATCGGGCATGAGGATGGATCGAGTTCGGCAGGCCTTGGAGGAGCGCGGCGTCCGTAACGTGGTTGTCATCGCCGACACGTGCCATTCGGGCAAGGTGATCCGGTCGATCGATCCGCGAGGGGTCAGCATCGGTCCGGCGTTGGAATCGATGAGGAAGCGAGACCAGATCCCCAAGGGCTGGATCTTCATCGCCTCGGCCGAGTCCGATCGGAAGGCCTACGAGGACAAGGCCTGGAACAATGGGGCGCTGACGCATGTTCTGCTGGAAGGCCTCCGCGGTGACAAGGCCGATGGCTACCAGAGCACCGGCACCAGGGACGGCATCGTGACGATGGCCGAGTTGCGTGCGTACATCTCCGATCGCATGCGCGAGGAAAGCCTGAACATCATCGGCGCACGGCTCGATCCGCTGTTCTACACGACTTCCGGCGACCCCGGTATCTGGAAGCTGAGTCTGGAAGCGAAATGATCCAGTTTTGCCGCGCGACCGGCAGGGACACGGAACCGTGAACCGATACACACCCGTGGTCATCTTGGGGGTCATCCTGGAGGGGTGTCAGTCTCCCGAGCCGACCGGTTCGGGGCAGCCTATCGCCCAGCCGAATTCAAGGACCGCAGACCGGCCTCAGCCTGTGGTGACACGGATGTCGCCAAAGGCCCCGGCGACCCGATCATCCTCGCCGCCGCCCTCCCAACCACGCAGAGCAGCAAAGCCGCGGCCGACACTCGACCAGGTTGTCCGTCGGGCCGTGGATGTCCTGTGGGGACGGGCGGATCTGCCAACGGATGCTCGCGTCGCGGTCATCCCGCTGTCCTCGGCCGACGGCGGCACGACACGGCTAGGCGTGGCGTTGGCGGAGAAGATGACGGCCGAGCTCGTGAAACAGAAGCGGTGTCGTGTGGCGGATCGGTCGCACGTCAACGCGATCCTGGCCGAGAAGGACATGGGGTATGCCGATCTGACCGACGCGGGAGCGGCGGCGAAGGCAGCCAAGCTGATGGCCGTGGACTGTCTGCTGGTCGGCACGCTGGTCGATCAGGGGAGCACGGTGGTGGCGTACGCCAAGCTGTTGAACGGCGTCGACGGTCGGGTCGTTGCGACGAGCGAGATCGAGATCGCCAAGGACGACGACGTGCGGTCGATGCTGGTCTACGTCCAGCGGCCGAACTCGGGCGGCGGGGCGATCGAGCCGCTGTCGCTGAGCTACCACATCTTCGCCCGTCGGGGCGAGAGCGACGTTCGGATCAGCGACGGCGCGACGGTCCGGAGCGGGGACGCGTTCAAGATCTGGCTGCAGGCCAACAGCGACTGCCATGCGTACGTGCTGCTGCTGGACTCGCGGGGCAAGGCGTCGGTCCTGTTCCCACATCCGAAGATCCGCAGCGAGAATCGTCTCCGCGGGGGGGTCGAGTACGTCATCCCGCCCGCCAAGCAGCCGCCCGGCCTGGGGTGGTACGTCTTCGATGAGCACCCCGGCGCGGAGACGTTCTACATCCTGGCCAGCTACGAGCCCATCAAGGACATGCCGCGTCTGCTGAGAGAGATGGAGACGGCGGGCGCCAAGAGCCGCGTCGTGCTGGACGAGGCCCGTCAGATCTTCACGAAGGGGATGAGCGCCGTATCAGATCAGCCCGTCGCCGGCCGACTCCGCATTCAAGACAAGGGCGTGACGCTGGGTTCGGGCCCCTCAAGCGCACGGGTCCGGCTGGACGACGGCGGGTCCTTGTCCGCCGTGGCCGACGTCGTCCAAGGACACTCGACGCTCTGCAAGACCGTCGCGGTACGCCACGTGGACTGACCCACGGAGCGAACAGCCGCGGGTAGGTGGACCGCGGGGCGCATGACTTCCTTACGGGATCGCTTGGCCTGATCCGGTCTTCTCGCGCCTGCCGCTCGCTGGCCGCATTGACTCGCACAGCCCAGTGGCGAGACAACCGCGGGATGCCCCCCAAGGGGTTGCGACAAGCCATCTGTCCGTCATAGGATTCCACCCGCGGGTCTGACAAGCACGCAAACGAAACCCAATCGGGTGAGGACACTCACATGCAACGACGTGACGAGACGCAGCCGTCGCCGTCTGAGAGCCCGGCGGGGCCCCCTCGGCAGGGGCGGCGGTTGTTCAGGTCGGCTCAAATCCGGTGGTATGGCCTGGCCGTCCTCGCCGCCTGGGTTGTCTGGTGGGGCTGCGAGGGTCCCGGGCCCAGTCGCCGAGCGGGACACCGCGCTGAGCAAACAACGGACCTCCGGAAGGTCGACCGTTGGCAGCCTTTCACCGGCAGCGCCCAGCCGAAGCTGCAGACCTACACGCGGCAACAGGTTTCCCGGGAGCCAACGCTCTACCTTCAAGACAAGTCGCTCGGCGGCGGCCCCTTGGCCCTCTCGCAGGACGGGCGGCGCTTGGTCTGTGCGCAGGGACAACGGTACTACCTCTGGGATGTCCGGCGTGGGGTGGTCATCCAAGAGAATGACCTGCCGGAGGCCTTGAGCGGCCAGCTCTCAACAACGCTGGGTTGGGCATCCGGTGGGGCTGGTTTGCTCATGACCAACTGCCCCTACGGAGGGGGACCGCATCATCGGGCTGGCTCCATTGACGGGCAGACACTCCAGCCCATCTGGGTTGCCGAGTTCTTGGAGGAGCCCCAATCGGTACCTCCACAGACCGACCTGACGTCGGGGCAAGTGCTCTGCCATGGACTTCGTCTGGGCGACCTGGACCGAAGGCGCATCGCTCGTTTCGATGCCACTGATGGTAGGTTGGCTACTTGTTTGACTGTCTCGGGCGGAGGTCTGAGCGTCAGTAGGTGCGCTGCAAACGCACATGCGGACCTCCTCGCGGTTCTCGGGGACAAATCCAGGCTGGATGAGAATCGAAAAGACCAGCTCGTGACAACATACAAAGTGCGCGTTTGGCAACTGAGCTCAGGTCGCTTTCTCCGCGAGTTCGAGTGTCTGTCCATGGACGAGCTGCACGTAGTCCGTGACATGCTGCTGGGCTCACAGGGAGAACACCTGGTGGTTGTGACGTACGGCGGCAGAGGCTCAAGTGATGAGGTATTGCGCGTTTACGACGTGCGAGATGGGCGTCTCCTGGGACGCATGACACGCAGCATACACGAAGTCGGGCTGGTGCAGGACCAGTATCTGTTGATCAGCAAGATCGACTGGCCTGGCGGCGTACCCAAGACGGAGCTTATTGACCTGGACGGCTGGAAGAGCATCCAGACGTGGCCGGGAAGCTACGAGTTCTGCGTTGCCGATGCCTCCCCCCTGTTTGGCGTGCGGGTTGGCGTCACCATTGAGATCTGGGACGCCTCACAGATGCGGTGCATCAAGACATTGGGACCACTGGCTTACCGTCCGACCATCGCGTGGGCGAGGGGCAGTGCAGGCCCCAGCAGTGGCCCTGCCTATTCGACTGTCATGACATGGGACCTCGATCGCGTCGAGCCGGTGCGGAGTAGGGAGGTCCCCGCAGGAGCGCAGCTGTTGTCCGCCTGGCCCGGGGCGCCGAGGCGCTTCGTGATCTCGGCTGAGGAGATTTGCGTGGAGGACGCACGCACGAACGAGGTCCTGCACAGCAACAAGAACCCGATCTCGGACGAACCCGCGGACTGGCTTGTTCATCCCGACAGTCAAGCCCTGTTCGTCATGACGAACTCCGGGGTGGCCAAGATCAACGCGACGTCAGGAGCCGTTGAAAGGAGGGTGGGGGATACGCGCGGCAAGAAGCTGCTTGCCGGTTTGTCGGCGCGGGGTACGTACTTGCTGTGCCAATGGACCGAGCTGAAGGGGACGCACTCCCACCACGACTCACGCCTGCTTCGCTCAAGTGATCTGTCGCCGGTGTGCCAACTGCCGTCCGAGCTCTGCCGCTTCACGTTTCTGCCGGACGAGAGCGGCGTAATCTACACTCAGCCTACGAAGCATGGCAGCCCCTGGTACCTGATCGAACTGCCGACCGGGGGCAACCGTGTGGTCTTTCAGCCTCCGAAGGGACGGGTTTGCTCGCCGCTATGCGTCGATGCATCCGGCAAGCACCTTCTCATGATGGATGAGGCCAGCAACGACGACATCCGGAAGCTCGGACGCTCGCGCTGGTATGACCTGGCGACCTGGCGCCCCGTCCGCTACACGCCGGGCTGGCCCTGTTCTTGGTCGAGCGACGGGTGTCTGTTGGCTTCGCGCTTCGGCGAGTGGACCTACATCATCGAGGCAGAGACCGGGAAGGTCTTGCACCGTCTCGATACACCGGCCTACAGGGGCCATTTCAGCCACGACAACTGTTTCTACATGGCCAACGGCGACATCTGGAGCGTCAAGCTGGGCAGCAGGGTCTGCAGTCTTTTCCACACGGCCGAGGGCGGGTGGCTGGTCATGCTGCCGGACGGGCGATACAAGGGAAGTCCCGGCGCCGAGCGGGCCATGACGATCCGGACGGGCACCGATATGGACCCCCTGGGAGATTACAAACCGGCATTCCACAAGCCCAGGATGGTAGAAGCCGTCGTCCGCGACGCGGTGAAGGGGATTAGGCCGGCACAGCCATTGGAGTCCGCCCCCTCGATCGCCACGGTGAGGAAGTTCAGACCGCCCGAAATCGCGATCGTCGCTCCCAAGGAAGGGGCCGAGCTTGACGCCGACGACGTCGAACTGGCGGTGAAGGTTGTCAAGTCGCCCCTGCCGATCGAGAAATGGCGGGTCTACATAAACGACCGGCTCGCGGTCCAACAAGGAGACAAGGGCGTTCGGCTGGGGGAGTTGGACAGTCAGAACGTCTGGCGTACGCGCATCACGCTGTCGCCGGGCGCTAACACTATCCGAGTCGTGGCACAGCACAGAGCGGCGCTGGGAGAAGCCCAGGTCACCGTTCGGCTCAAAGCCAAGCCGGAGCTGGCCGAACAGCTCAGACCGCGCCTGTTCGTCCTGGCCATCGGCGTGAGCGCGTACGCGAAGCTGTCCAAGGGCATGCAGCTCGAGTTCGCGGACGATGACGCCCGGGCGGTTGCACAAGAGCTGCGTCGCAAAGGCGACCTGTTTCGCGACGTCGTCCTCAAGACGCTGACGGATCGGGAAGCGACACGGGCGAACGTTGTGGACAATCTGAACTTCCTCGGCCAGGCCGGGCAACACGACTTCGCCGTGTTGTTCGTCTCCGGGCACGGGCTCCGTGATGCAAGGGGGAACTACTTCTTCGTCCCACACGACGGGCGGTTGGACGACGACGGCAACGTCATCCCGTCGTCGGCCGTTCGTTGGACGGACATCCGCGACGCGGCGGACTTGCCTTGCCGGACGCTCGTCCTGGTGGATACCTGCTTCGCCGGGGCCGTTGGCGGCGCGAGGCTCAAATCGGTGGCCCCCGGCGCGCTGGCCAGGACATTCGAGGATCTGGGTGTCGTGACGTTCGCGAGTTCTCGCGCGGGCGAGACCTCCCGGGAGCTCCAGGAGGAACGGCACGGCGCCTTCACGCTCGCGATCCTGAAGGGGTTGAAAGGGGCGGCGGATCTGATCAAGGACGGCAAGATCACCATGAAGGAGCTCGATACGTACGTCTCCTCGGAGGTGCCGAAACTGACCGGTGGCGCTCAGCATCCGATCACGCTGACGCCGGACGGTTACGCGGACACGCGGATCCGCTAGCCGGTGGGTGAAGGCGTCTGTCCGTCCTTCCCTTTCCTGGGCCCCACGGTTATCTAGCTACATGCCGGGGGTGCGTTTGCCAGAGATGCCGTGCACGATGCGCCGCCGTCGCGCTGCGGATCCGTCCCGCTTCGAGGAGTTCCGTCCACGCGCATAGATCTGCAAGAAGCACAATCCCCGTGTAAAACAAGGGCTTCGGCAGCTACCTGGTTGCCGCGTGCTTGGGCCGGGCGAATCGGAGGAACAGCGTCGGAAGCAGCAGGAGGTTCAGCAAGGTCGAGGTGGTCAGTCCGCCGATGATGACGACCGCCATCGGGTACTCGATCTCGTGACCGGGCTTGTTGCCCGCCAGGACGAGTGGGAGCAGGGCCAGACCTGCGGTCAGGGCCGTCATGAGGATGGGGGCCAGACGCTCCTCCGATCCCCGAAGAATGAGAGAGGAGCTGAAGGTCTCGCCCTCCTCCTCGAGGTGCCGGTAGTGGCTGACGAGCATGATTCCGTTTCGGGCGGCGATCCCGATGACGGTGACAAATCCGACGAGCGATCCCAGCGAGAGGACGCCTCCGCTCAGGAAGGCCGCCGCCACGCCCCCGATCAGTGCGAACGGTAGCGTCAGGAATACCAGCAGGGCCGGGCGGAAAGAGCGGAAGTCGGAGTGCAGCAGCAACAGAATGCCGAGCAGCGAGAACAGAGAGTACGCAACGAGTCTCTTCTGCGTCGCCTCGCGTTCGGCATACTCGCCCAGGAACTCCGGGTGGTATCCGCGATCGAATGGCAGCTTCCGGACCTCGCGCTCGATCTGGCGAGCGACGCTGCCCAGGTCACGACCGGCCACATTGCAGGTGACGTCGATCCGTCGGGACGCGCCTTCTCGCTTGATGCTGTTGGACGTGGGAACCACCTGGACGTCGGCGACGTCTCCAAGGGGCACGTGTCCGCCACCAGGGGTGTCGATAAGGAGCTGGCGCAGTGCCTCGATGTCCGACCGGATTGCTTCGGCTCCCCAGACGGCGACGTCAAAGATCTTCTGCTCCTCGTACACCTCGCCGACCTTCGTCCCCTTGACCAACGTGGTTGCCGCTTGTCGTACGTCCCCCGGCGTCAGCCCGAAGTTGGCCGCCGCCTCAGGACGCAGTCGCACCTTGATCTGGGGCACCAGCACCTGTGGCTCGACCTTGAGGTCCGCGACGCCATCGATTTCTGAGATGATGCGACCGATCTCTTGAGCCTTTTCGCGCAGCACGGCCATGTCTGGGCCGTACGTTCTCACGACGATAGTTGCGCTGGCTCCCGTCAGGACTTCTTTGATGCGTTCCTTTAGGTAGGTCAACACATCGCGGTAGAGGCCCGGATATCCGTCGATGACTTCCTGGATGCGGGCCATGGTGGGGGCGTATTCCACGTCGCGATCAATGCTGATCCACAACTCGGTGAAGTCGGTGCCGACGACTTCATCGGCGACCTCTGCGCGGCCGATGTGTGCCCCGAAGTTCCGAACGCCGGGGATCGAACGGAGTTCGCGACTCACGTCTGTGGTGATCCGTCGCATGGCATCGAGCGACGTGCTTGGCTTCTCGACCCAGTGCATGAGGAAGTCCCTTTCCTGGAAGTTCGGAAGGAACTCCTCCCCGAGCCACGGCGTTGCGATGCCCGTCAGTACGAAGGTGGCCACCAGCAGAACCAGGGCCCAGCCAGGTCGCTTGATGAAGCCAGGAAGGATCGATCGGTACACACGCTTCAGGGCGCGGGCGAGGGGCGCATCACGACCTTTCTCGGCGGACTTCGGCAACAAGATGAGTGACAGGGCCGGTGTCACGGTCAGCGCGACAAGCAGCGATGCAACCATAGCCAGGATGCAGGACAACGCCAGCGGCCGGAAGAACGTGCCCGCCAGACCGCCCAGGAAGAAGACGGGCACGAACACCAGGACCACGATGAAGGTCGCGTAGACCACGGCACTTCGGACCTCCAGCGAGGCCTTGAGCACGACCTGAAACGCCGACTCGGGGTCCCCTGCCGCGCGATTGAGGCGCAGCCGCCGGGCGATGTTCTCGACGTCGATGATGGCGTCATCGACCACCATGCCGACGGCGATGACCAGCCCGGCAAGCGTCATGACGTTGATTGTGCCACCCCGCAGGTAAAGCACGATCGCCGCACTCAGGATAGAAAGGGGAATCGCGACCAGGCTGATCAGGGCCGTCCGCCAGTCGAACAGGAATGCCATCAAGGTGACCGAGACGAAAACACAGCCCAGTAGCATCGCCTGGGACAGGTTCTCGATGGACTGCTCGATGAAGGTCGCGGGTCGGAAGATCGTCGAGTCGACATGGATGTCCTCAAGCCCGCTCCTGAGCGCATCCAACGCAGCTTCGACGGCGCGCGTGACCTCCAACGTATTGCCCCAGGGCTGCTTCTCGACGATGAGCAACAGACCGGGCCCGTCATTGATGACGGCATCGCCAATCGGCGGCGGGAAGCCTTCAGTGACTTCGGCTACGTCACCGAGCCGAAGCGGAACGCCATCGCGGAACGCGACCACCGTACGGGCGAGATCCTCTGGTTCCTGAATCGGGGACCAATGTCGCACGGCCAAGCGTTGATTCGGCGTGTCCACGAAGCCGCCCGCGCTCACAACGGTCGCGTTGCCGGCTGCCCGGACGACGGCGTCGAGGGTGATGTCGTGCGCTCGCAACACCTCCGGGTCAACCAGGACCTGGAATTGACGGTCGCGCTGTCCCCAAATCGCTACGTTCGCCACGCCGGGGATGGCCATCAGACGCGGGCGTATCGTCCACTTCGCCAGGATCGTCATGTCCATCTGCGACAGCTTCTCCGACGACAGCCCGATCTTCAGCACGCGGCTCGTGGACGACAGTGGCGAGAGCATTACCGGAGGCTTGGATACGGCGGGAAGGTGAGCTGCCTCGACGGCGAGGCGTTCCTGCACGAGTTGCCGCGCCCGCATGAGATCGGTGCCTTCCTCAAAGATAAGTACGACCGAGGACAGGCCGAGGACAGACTTCGAGCGGATCGTCTCCAGCCAGGCGGTACCGTTCAAAGCGCTTTCGAGCGGAACGGTGATGAGGCTCTCCACCTCCTCGGTGGACAGCCCAGGGGCCTCTGTTTGGATCTCGACCAGTGGCGGCGCGAATTCGGGAAACACGTCCAATGGCGTGACGCGGGCCGTCTGAAAGCCTGCAACCATCAGGAGGACCGCGACGGCGACCACCATGACGCGGAAGTGAAGGGATGTAGAGACGAGCCACTTGATCATGATGGAGCCGCTCTCGGGCTGGAGGGGTCACTTTCCCACGCCGAACTCGGTGCCGAAGAGCTCCGCCGCCCCCGCAGTGACGATCTTCGCTCCTGTTTCCGGACCCCGCGCGAGGATCGCCTTTTGCTCGACAACTCGGATGAGCTCCACACGTCTACGGACAAAGACGTGCGGCTCGACGTTTTCGTACACCCAAGTGCCACCGTGCACGTCGTACAGAATGGCCGACCAGGGCACGGTTTTGCGCTTCTCCGTGTTGCCCAGCGGCACGATGGCGATAAGTCTCTGATCCGGCCGGAAGACGCCGTCATGGTTGTCGACCTCAAAGAACAGATCGATGGTCGACGCGGCTGGGTTTCCAGAGGGGGGCGCGGTCACAGGCTTGGCAACCCGCGCGGGCGAGCCGACCGGATCCGCCAGGCCGCGTACGCGAACGGGCTTCTTTTCATCGATCTTCTTGAGATCCCCCACGTAGACGGGCACGCGGATCCAGAGAGGGTCCACGCCGATGACCTGAAACATCGGCGTCCCCGCCGCCACGGACTGGTTCGCACTGACCTGGACGGACTTGATGACACCGTCGACGGGAGAACTCATCGTTAAGGTGGCCAGGTTGCCGCTGCCCAGATCGATAATAGTGGATTTCAGCACCTCCGTCTTGGCCTGAGCGGCCTTCAGTCTTGCTTCGGCTAGCTCGTACTCGGCCCGCGCCTCGTCGACGGCCTTGACGCTACCAACGTTGTCTAGGCGTAGCCGCTTCGTGCGATCCACCTTGATCTTCGCGGCTTCGAGTTGCACCTTGGCGGCCTCTTGCTCGCCCTTCGCCTGAACACGCGCGGCCTCCAGATCGGCTCTGGCCCGTGCAAGGCTGATGCGTTCGGAAGGTGTCAAGACCTCCTTCTCAGTCGCCACGACTGGCAGGAGGCGAAGCATCGGTTTTCCCTTGGCCACGTACGCGCCGGGCCTCGGAAACGTGTGGGGCGTCACGGGCGCCACCGTACCGGTCAATGGGGCCGCGACCGTGATCGACCGCCCCTCGGGGACGATGGCCTGGCCGCCATACATTCGCGTTTGCCGGACCTCCTCGACCTTTATGGTGGCGGTCTTGATCCCCAGGCGGGCTTCCGCCTTGGGCTGAAGCTTGATCGTGGTAAGGTCCGATTCCTTGATGACGTTGCTGACCACGGCAGGCGGGTTGGCCTTCTTGCCGCTCTTCGTAGACGGATCTCCCGCCCCCAGCAACATGGGCATCAAGGCGTGCAACGCGGCGATACAGATCGGGCAAGCCATGGTGTCTTTCCTACAGCAGAAAGGCCGCTACCACCTGTCGGACGAAATCCAGGACGAACGCCTGGAGTAGCACAGACAACCCACTTCCGTCCTGAGCAGGTTGGCAACCGGCCACCAAGGGCAGCACGGCGAAAACCGTCGCTGCCAGCACCTTTGCAGTTGTCCAGCTATGCACCTTTGTCCTCCCGAGCGGACCATCCTATTTGGATGTGGGCTCTAACATCGTAGATGGCGGACCTACTGGTTCGTCCATTGGCCAATCCAGTCGCCCACCAACGGCGGCCTCCAGTTCTGCAATAGCGACAGCCCGGTCGCGCACGGCATCCTCGTAGAACCGGCGCTGCTCGATGAAGAGCTCTTGTGATTCGATCAGGACGAGGATGCCTTGCTCCCCCGCTTGATAGAGCCGCCTGGCGGCATCGACGTTCTTCTGGGCGAGCGGAAGGACCTCCCGCTCGTAGTAGCGGACTTGTGCCGCTGCGTTCCGCGCGATCGTAGACGCCCGTTGAACCTCGTAGGCGACGGCGTCGAGCAGATCCTCGAATTCCTTTCGCTTCTGATGCACCTTGAACCGGGCCTTGGCGATCTGCGCCTGATTCTGGTCCCAGATCGGCAACGCGAACGTGATGGTGGGTCCCAGCAGAGAGTCAATGATCTGACGACGCTCCAGGTTTCGTTCCGCCCTGGTCTGGATGTCGGGGGCCGTGAGCCGTCCGTTTCTCACTGAGGCCCGGGCCGTATCCGCCAGGATCTTCCGGCCCGGCAAGGCCCGGCGGTCGGTCCGCTCCAACGTCGCCCCGACTTCCAGGCTGGGAAAGACGTGGAGGACCTCCAGCCTGAGTTCCTGTTCGGCGGCATCGACCTGAGACCTGGCAAGACGCCCATCGATGCGTTGCGTCATCGCCATCCTCAGGAGCGTTTCGTCATCGGGCAGGGCAGACGGGTCAGGCAATGGCCCCACCAACTCCCAGGATGTCGCCATCCGGTTCAGCCCAAGGACGCGCGCCAGCGCTGCCTCTGCCAGGCGTCGATCCCGCTGGAGCGAAAGCAATGCAAGCTCGGCCTGTGTCAGTTCCGAACGGGCTAGATCGACGTCGACCTGGCTGGACTCCCCCGCCTTGAACTGCCGATCCGCCAGGTCAAGCGATTGCCGAAACAGCTCGACGCCCTTCTTGCCCGTTCCTTCGGCCTGGCGGGCCACCAGGAGCCGATAGCACGCGCTCTTGGCGTCCGCGGCCAGAGCCACGGCCCGCTGGGTGACCTCCAGGACCGTTTGCTGGAGCTGTTCCTGAGCGATTCTCTTGCGGACGGGGATCTGCCACAGATCGACGAGTTCCTGGGCGAAACCGACTTCGAGTTTCGCCCGGCCGCCGCCCTCCGGAAACTGTGTGAGAAACGATACGGAGGGGTTGGACAACAGACCGGACTGTACGACGTCCGCCCGCGACGCGCCGATCGTCTGAAACAGCGCCTGGAATGATCGGTTGTTCAGCAGGGCGACCCGAACGGCTTCATCGACGGTCAACCCATCGGCCAGCAGGTCGTCTACCTTGCCATCGATCAGATCTTCCGTGGTGGGATCATAGACGTCGTCGACGCCCGTGTGCTCGTTGATAAGGTCGGTGGCGCGCTGGAAGTCAGGCTGAGGGTCGACGGTAGTACACCCGGAGTAGACTGTGGCCATCAGCAGCCAAGTTGCAGGGCGAATGTATGATGCGTTGTGCAAGACCACGTATCACAACCTTCCTTCAGATGATCCCTGGCAGGGCAGGCCCGACGGCGCCGCTGAGATGAAATCGTACTCGTGAGGTCGCACGGCACAAGCGGACAGTCTACGCACCCAACGTAACGGCAGGATTACAGTTAGATGACAAAGCTGTAATGCTGTGTGATGTCTTTTCCTGGCCCTGCGAGAGGTTTAGCATAGACGCCCATGCGAGCACTGGTCGTCGAAGATGATGCCGCTATTCGACGCTTCCTGAAGAAGGGCCTGCGGGAGGCCTCCTTCGCCGTCGACGTGGCAGATGACGGTTCGGTCGGCTACGAGATGGCCTGTGTGGAGAGGTACGACATCATCATCCTGGATCTGATGCTGCCGGGCAGGGACGGGCTGAGTATTCTCAAGGATCTGCGCAGCTCAGGGAATGTCACGCCCGTCATCTGCCTGACGGCCCGTGACGCCGTGGAGGATCGCGTTGAGGGACTGGACCTCGGCGCAGACGACTACCTCTCCAAGCCCTTCAGCTTCGCCGAGTTGCTCGCCAGGATTCGGGCCCTGTTGCGACGCGGGCGAACCGTCGTGAATTCGCCGATCAAGGTTGCTGACCTGACCATCGACCTCTTGGCCCATTCCGTCGAACGCGCGGGCAAACGTATCGATCTGTCCGCACGCGAATACGCGTTGCTGGAGTACATGGCCAGGCATGTCGGGGAGGTCCTTGCCCGTACGATGATCCTGGAACACGTCTGGGACATGAATCAAGACCCGCTCACCAACGTCGTGGACGTGCACATCAATCGTCTCCGCAAGAAAGTAGACCATGGCTTCAGCCAGCCCCTGATTCACACCATACGAGGCGTCGGCTATGTCCTCCGAGAAGATGCGACCTAAAAAACGCCCCATCACGATCGGCGCCCGCCTGACCCTGTGGGGCGCGAGCATGGCGCTGGGCGTCTGCGTCCTGCTGTGCGTGATTCTCTACGTCGGCATGTACTACTCCCTGCTTCGCGAGGTGGACGCTTTCCTTCAAGACGAGGCCCACGAACTCGTGGCGAAGGTCCGGGAGCATCCGAATGACCATCGTGCGGCCGAGCAGGCCATCCGGGACGAATTGGGCCACCGCACCCGCGAGGATCTGAGCTTCCGTCTGTTTGATCCTGATGGGCACGTTCTGATCAGCAGCGACGAGGACGACTCGCTGTGGCCCCACCTTCGCAGTCCGATCGGCCGGGTGCGCGGGCAAGATGGACCTCACTTCGAGACCGTCCGGGTCCCCGGCGTGTCATCCTCCTCGCGGACGTGCAGCATTCTCCTCGAGCGTCCCGGCCAGCCGCCTCTGGTCGCTCAGACCGCCTACTCATTACATCGCATGAAGCACTCCCTGGCCATGCTGCGCAAGATCAGCTTGGGCGGCCTGGCCCTGGCAGCGGTCTTCGCGCTGGCCGGAGGGTGGATCCTCACCCGGCGCAGCCTTCGCCCCATCGACGCCATGACCCGCAAGGCACGTCGGATCGGCACGAGTCGGTTGGGCGACAAGCTGCCACAATCGGGCACGGGGGACGAGCTGGATCGACTCGCCGGGACGCTCAACGAGATGCTCGGCCGAATTGAAGACCAGGTCGGGCGGGTCAGGCAGTTCACTGCCGATGCATCGCACGAGTTCCGGAGTCCCCTGGCGGCGCTGCGCGGCACCGCCGAGGTGGCCTTGAGCAAGCCAAGATCGGTCGACGAGCTCCGAGAGGTCCTTGAGGCCAGTATCGAGCAGTACGATCGCCTGCAGCGTCTGGCGGAAGACCTGCTTCTGTTGGCTCGGGCGGACGCCGATCGGGTCGTGCTGCAGCGGGAACCCGTTCGACTGGACCGGGTCGTCCGCGATGCGATAGAGCTATACGCTCCACTCGCCGAAGAGGCCGGTCTGACGCTCGAAGTCGGGGCGTCACTTGACGTGGAGGTCCTCGGGCACGGCGGCCGCTTGCGTCAGATGGTGGGCAACTTGATCGACAACGCCGTCAAGTACACGGATGCTCCAGGCAAGATCGACGTGAGCATGGACCGCCGAGACGCCACGGTAGACATCGTGGTCTCCGATACGGGGGTAGGGATCGCTCCCGAGGACCTCCCCCATGTGTTCGACCGGTTCTACCGTGGGGACAAGGCCCGAGCCTCGGAAGGGGCCGGGCTGGGACTCGCCATATGCCAGTGGATCGCCCAGGCCCACGGCGGGAAGGTCGAACTGAAGAGCGTTCCCGGCGAAGGTACCACGGCAAAGGTTCATCTGCCCGTCTCCCCGTCGGTTGCTTCTTGAACTTGCGTCGACCCCGCTCACCTAAACAGCGGACCCGTTGAGGCAGACTGAATCGCAATCTGACATTACGAGAAGTTCACTGCAGCGTCATGCTGGCGTAATGGGTCAGTTGATATGACAGCACCCTCAACAGCTGGAACATTACGGCGATTTCATCTTCCCGTCATGCGCCCGTAATGGCTCATCTGCTACCGTGGCCGCCCGTCCAACGCGACGTGTGAGATTCGTCATCGTCATTCGCTTGGCGCGAGGAGCCCGCCATCGTCGTTGTTCACGAGCAGGACCGCGCACAATAGAGGCCCCGGCAGATAGACAGAACGGTGAACAAACACCTCAAGCGAGTACTCATCGGCAGCGTCGTCCTCGGTCTGGTGGTGGCATGCGCGTTTGGGGTCTACTATCGCTACTTCTACGTCAAGCACTTCGGGGTCGTTCAGGAGGGCGTGTTGTACCGCAGCGGCCAGCCGGACAGGCGCGATCTGAAGCGTCTGCGCGACGCATATGGCATTCGGACGATCGTCAACTTGAGACGTGCCGACGAGCAGGACGGTGCCGAGGGTCTGTCGCTTTCCGAAGAACGGTTGGCAGTGGAGCAGTTGGGTCTCCGGTTCTTCCATCTTCCGATGGATGGCGATGCGAAGGTCGATCCCAACACCGTCAATCGCTGGCTAGAGATTGCTGAGGCCCCAGAGAACCACCCGATTCTCATCCACTGTAAGGCAGGGGTCGACCGAACGGGCTTGCTCGCCGCTGCCTACAGGATACGGGTACAGCGCTGGTCGCCCCAGAAGGCCCTCGACGAGGCGACGAGCGAGGGCATCGACCCGTCCAGCGACCGGAATCTGGTCGAGTTTATCCTGCAAACTCCCGTTTCTCGTCAGTAGACTCGGAGGACTGCGGCGCATGAACAGACTCGGAACGTCCCGGAGCGTCTCATTTGGCACATCACTCCGGTCGAGAGGTCGGAGTGGTGGTGCTCTGCTTCTCGCTGTCGGTCAACCAGGTTCGGCTCCAGCTGTTCGCCCTGGCGTACAACCTCGGGAACTTCCTTCGAAGGCTGGCGCTACCGCATGGTGTGAAGCAGTGGTCGTTGACGACGCTACGTGAGAAGCTCATCAAGATCGGTGCCAAGGTCGTGACCCACTCACCGTACGCGGTGTTCCAGCTGGCCGAGGTCGCCGTGCCGCGTAGCTTGTTTGCCAGGATTCTGGAGCGGATTCAGGGGCTGGGTGTTCCGCTGCCGCTGGTGCAACGTGGCTGACCGCCGCGCTCGAACGGAGCTCCTGACGATTCGCACGGGGCGTGGCTTGGCGCTGCGCGCAAACGGGCTGGGACTCTTGTTCTTCGAGGCGGATCGAGCAAAGCTGGCACGATGGGCCGAACAAACGTGCGTGAACGACTGTGTGACAGGACGTTTTCGCTTGACCTGAGGACCCGGCTCGGTAGGTTGCCTGCCTGACGGGAGCCCAATGGGAAATGTCGGCTTCGACGGCTTGGTCGTCGCTGGCGGATCGCCCTACCTGGCCGGTATGGATGGCAAGATCCTGTGCTTCCGTGAGGGCACGTGAGGATCGGTTCTCGTCGCCCGTTAGCCTCGCCTGATAGGAAATCTGATTCTGGAGCCGGGGGCGGACCAGCGCCGGGGGCAGGAGGTTACGTTTGGAGGAATATTGGTTCTGAAGAACATGCATCGCAGATGGTGGTTGCTGTTGTCCTGCTTGATCGGGATGGGCGGCTGTGTTTCACGGCAGCCAAACGATCCAACGGGCTTGAAACGATTTGCAGAGGTTTCGCCCGACCTTTACCGAAGCGCCCAGCCCACGCGCGAGGGCTTTGTCACCGCCAAGACCATGGGCATTAAGACCGTGGTGAGTCTGCGCCGGACGCGCAACGACCGTAAACTCGCCCAGAGCATGGGGCTTCAGTACGTGGGAATTCCGACGTCCGCGATTCGCTCCTACGACCGGACATGCCGGGATTTTCTGCGGGTCATGGAAAATCCCGCCAACTTTCCGGTGCTGGTTTATTGCTTACTGGGAAGCGACCGCACCAGTCTCGTTGTGGCGGCCTACCGCATCGCGATGCAGGGCTGGCCGCGGGAGCAGGCGATCGCTGAAATGAAGGAATATGGTGGCAACCCGATCTTCTGGGGCATGCCGCGCTATCTTCGACGCTTTGAGCCCGACGAGCGGCGGTAGGGGGCATAGGTCGCGGTACTCGCCAGACCTGTGCTGTCCGTCCCGCACAGGTCTGGCGAGTACGCCTGGCCTGTGGTGCCTCATTCGCCGTCGACCGCTGCCAGTTACCTATGTCACCTACCTAATAGGACTTTTGATCTGATAACCCTCGATCGTGACGACGGCAGACACGCTCTACCGTCGTCCGGGGGCCGCGGGAGCGCCGCACACACAGAGCCAGCAGGCACACCATTCACCAGCAAGCGAGCTGTCCGACCGAAGCGTTGTAGCCGCAGCCCTTGATCTGGCCGTTCTGATTGGGGTCGTTGGCGTCAGCGGGGCCAGTCTGGTCCTCCTCGAAGACGGCCTGGACGGTTGCGTTGCCGTTCATGGTCACCTGAACAGTGGGGTTCGTGCCGGTCGCATCGCCTTCCCAGCGCACGACATGCCAGCCATCCGCAGCGTCTGCCTGTGCTTCAAGGGGGTATGTGGCTGTGCTTCGTTGGGTTGACGCTCAGTCGGAGGGGCGTTGACCTTGGATCAGCGACTCGACGACGTCGCAGGTCTCGTCGATGGCGCCGCACTCGAGGTCGAAGCAATCGGCGCCACGGACCACGTCGCTCACGATCGACGTCGCCCGATGGCCGAAGACGTGGCGGTTCAGGGCGCTGGCGGCCAGTCGGAAGGCGGCGTCGGCCCGAGAGATCTCGCGAAGACGCGGGCGGGCGCCCTGCGTGTACCGGGGGAAGACGACGTGTCGGACAGGGCAGGGGCCTCCAACGGAGTTGGCTCCCAACCGGTAGGGGGGTAGGTAGCCGACGCGCCCTTTGAAGGCCTTGACGTAGTGGCGGCGTTGCCAGAGGGGCAGGTTCAGGCCTTCGACGACGTTGAACGCGCCGGATTTGATGCACACGGCCTTGGGAAACGGGTGAACGCGCAAGGTCTCGGGGTGGATCAAGGCGAACTCGTCGGACAGGTAGCCCCAGCCTCGCGATAGAAGCCCCGCGGCCAACGTCGATTTGCCGGCTCCGGACTTGGCCGCGAAGATCACGCCCTGTCCGTCGTGGGCCATCGTGGCGGCGTGGAGCTGAAGGTAGTCGGCCCGCGTGGCGATCACGCGCCAGTTGATGCCCCACTCGACGTAGGGCAGCACTTCATTGGGTCTGCGGGTCGTCCACAGCGCCTCGCCATCCCCGCAGATGACATACTGCTTGCCGCCCAAGAAGGAACGCTTTTCCCGCTTCACCTCGATCCGGATACCAGGGTCGCCAGGCGTGTCGGTTTGACAACAGTCTTCGTAGAGACCCCCGAAGTCTGCCGCCACTTCCTCCAGGTCGCTCCGCAGCGAGATGGTCATCTCCCCGATCCTGAAATGGGCGTAATCGTTGAGCGAGCGCGCGGTGTCGCTCTTCGGACGGGGCATGGCCTGGTCGCGTGTGGTGTGGGTCAGTTGCATGGGTCCTCGAGCATGCCCAGTTCGGCAAAGGAGACGAGCAGCTGATCGACGTGGTCGAGCGCGGTCTCGAACGTCACCTCATAGGTCTGCGTGAGCTCGGCGGCTACTTCGCGCGTGGTCGCCTGACCGTCGCACCGCCGCCAGACGTCCAGCGCGGTAGCGTTCAGCCGGTGCGTCGCGCCGTCTTGCGGGTCCAACAGGATCACCTCGTCGTCCAATTCCTCGGCGATCAGGTCCCCGCGCCGGCGTGGTATGACGATCGTGGCCTGCCGGCTCGTCCAATGGGGGGGATGCGTGGGCTTCACGAGAGTGGCTCCTGTCGAGGCACTTGCGGTGGCGGCGATCTTGGACGCTCAACCGGGCGTGATCGATACAGACGCGGCCTTGGCCTGTCTCGCCGTCAGAGACAGGATGACGGGCGTCAGATAGAGCGCCTTCCTACCACTCTTGCCCAGGAACGAACGACGGGTCTGGGCGGGCCGAGCGTCTGTGGCCCCATCGCCCTTGCGTTCGTCCGGCTTGGCCTCTGGTACTGGTCTGTTGCTCAACGCGTCGGTCTCCTAGTCCGGAAAAGACTCCCGACCCCCTCTTTCGATCGTGATTTCTTCCCGGGCTGAGATCGGCTCGAGCGCGATCAACTCGCGACCCGACAGTCTCGCGTTGGGCCGATCCGAATGGCCCAAGAACCGGAGCTTGCCGGTCAGCTCGTACCGCTTCGTCCGGCCGAACCGCGTTTCAGCCCATCCGGGGGTCTCGGTCCGGTTCGAGACGACCTTCCCGCGACAGCGTGCGATGACTTCGCTCGCCTCGATGTCCTGCTTGGCGAAGATGCCGGTTCCCTTCTCGCCCATGTCTCGGGTTCTGATCTTCGAGAACCGGTCGCAGATGCGAGGGATTCGGCCCAGGATCGGCCAGAGGAGTCGCAGCGCATGGGCGCAGAAGAGCCATCCCCGGTGCCGCTCGACATACCACTGACCCATGTGTTCACGACCGGGGACGACCATCGCCCACAGATACGCCAGCGTGAACGCCCACCCGGGCGTGCAGATGAAGTCCACCGCGACATGGGCGACCGGGTGAGAAGCGTCGCGCGGCGCCTGGGCCAACGCCAGTCGATCCCGCCAGCCCATACGCTGCCTCGACAGCCGTCGCATGACGTCAGGGGGACACACGGGTCCGAGCCTGGATTCCGTTTCGCTGATGCCCTCCAGCGTAGGCAGCGTCAGGCCCCACGCCTTGGCGGTGTTGGCGAATCGATCCCAGTCGATGTCGTCTCGTCGAGCCTCGGCCCAACGTTTGATGTCCTCCAACCATAGCCGTCGCCCATTGCCGTGAACGGCGGAATGGGCGGCCAGGTGGATGAGCATCTCCTCCGCCGAGGGTACGAGCACGGTCGCGCGGCCGATTTGTACGGGGTGTGCCCGATCCCACAGGGCCTGTGGCGGAACCACCCGTGCGTACCTCAGCGGCCGGAACGGACGGACGTGCAGATCGATCCTGACGGGTCGGATGTCGCCGAGCTTGAACTCCGTCTCATAGTAGAACCGGGGGAAGAAGTCTTCGCGAACCAGCGGCTCGCCGCGCACACAGCCGAGCGCTGCGGACAGCTCGAGCGCGCGGTCCAGGTCCTCCAGCTTGACCAGGAGGTCCAGATCGCCCATGGGCCGCTCGTCAGGCCGCTCGTACAAGACGAGGTTCAACGCCGCTCCCTTCAGCACCAGGAGCGGGACGCCGGCCTCGTTGAACCGCTCGGCGATCCGTTCGAGGGTGTGCATCATGCAGACGTTGCGCATGCTGACGGTCAGGTCGCCGTCCAGGATCGTCGGCTTGGCCTCGAGGACGTCGTGCACGAGGGATCTCCGCCACGCGGACCGAACCAGGGGCCCGTGTCCGCGCAGAACACGTACCGATAACCCGCCTACCCCTATGATCGGACCTTGCGGGCGAGACTTTAGGTGCGATAACGAAGGAAGTCGTATGCCGGGGGTTATCGGACCCACTCGCGCCAGACCCGAGCTGCGGGGTTCATCCCGCGTGGCGTCTGGACCGCGCGGGATGAATCCCGCGGCTCGGGCGACGTCGTGCGGATCCGAGGACGACGCCACGATTTGCCGGATGAAGGCGCAGCCGGATTTTCTGCCCGCTGCCAGACGATTTTCCCCGATGGGGTCCGTACAATGGTTCGTTTCGGCGCTGGACGTCGGGCATGGGGATGTCATGGCCCTGGTGAGTCTGCGGGACATCACGAAGATCTACGGCCCCAAGGTGGTCTTGGAACACGTCACGTTGGACGTCCAACGCGGCGAGAAGGTCGGTCTGATCGGCGCCAACGGGGTCGGCAAGACCTCGATCTTCAGGTTGATCTTGGGTGAGGTCCGCCCCGACGTGGGTGTGGTCACCAAGGCGCGGAACCTGCGGGTCGGCTATCTGGCCCAGGAGCCCGAGCTGGAAGCCGACGCCAGCCTGATCGCCGAGGTCGGCGCCGTCTTCGACCGCGTCCGGCAGCTCGAGACGCGGATGCACGAGCTGTCCGAGGAGATGGCTCGCCAGCACGACTCCGAGGAGTTGGACGGGATCATGGCGGCCTATGACCAGGTCCGCGCCCGGTTCGAGGCCGCCGGGGGCTATGGCTACCAGACCCGCGTCAACGAGGTCCTCGGTGGGTTGGGGTTCGAGCCGCGCGATTACGACCTGCCGGTCTCGGCGCTGTCGGGCGGTCAGAAGTGCCGTGCCGCGCTGGCCCGGCTGCTCTTGCAGGATACGGACCTGCTCCTGCTCGACGAGCCGACGAATCACCTCGACATCGAGGCCACCAACTGGCTGGAGAAGTGGCTGGCGGGGTACATGGGCAGCGTGGTGATCGTCTCGCACGACCGGTATCTGCTCGACCGGGTGGTCGGCAAGATCATCGAGGTCGAGGATCGCGGGGTGGCCACCTACGGGTGCAGCTACTCGCACTATGCGGAGGCCAAGCGTGTCCGATTGCTCCAGGGCGTCCGCGAGTACACCAAGCAGCAGACATGGCTAAAGCATCAGCAGGAGTACATCGCCCGAACGAAGTCGGTCAAGGCCACCGCCAAGCAGGCGCGGGGCCGGCAGTGGTACATCGATCGAATGGAGCGCGACGGCAAGATTCTCACCAAGCCGCAGGCGGTACAGAAGCGCATGCGGCTGGATTTCGGCGGGGCCGGTCGCGGCGGCGAGATGGTCCTCCGCTGCGAGAACGCCAGCAAGCGATACGGCGAGCGCGTCTTGCTGAACGGGCTTGACTTGGAGGTCTATCGGGGCCAGAAGGTCGGCATCATGGGGCCGAACGGCTCGGGCAAGACCACACTGCTGAAGATGGCCATGGGCCAGGTCCAGCCGGACGCCGGCCAGGTCCGCCTGTACGAGAACCTGACGATCGGCTACTACGACCAGGAGCACGAGGCCTTGGATCTGGACGCCATTGTCGTCGAAGAGCTGGCGGCGCTCCGGCCGGAGTGTTCCGAGCAGCAGGTCCGGTCGTATCTGGGCAGCTTCCTGTTCTCTGGAGACGACGTCTTCAAGCGGATCGGCGACCTGTCGGGCGGAGAGCAGAGCCGCGTCTTGCTGGCTATGCTCGTCTGGATGGCCCCGCATGTCTTGGTTCTCGACGAGCCGACGAACCATCTCGACATTCCCAGCAAGGAGGTGCTCGAGGAGGCCCTGCGGCGTTTCGAAGGGACGGTCATCCTGGTCAGCCATGATCGGTATCTGCTCGACCGGGTCATCGATCGGCTGGTGCTCATCCATGGAGACGGACGGCAGGACGTGCACCCGGGCAACTACAGCGACTACGTCCGACGTCAAGAAGAAGCGGAGGCCAAACGAGCTGCGGCCGACGCCCAGGCGGGGGCCGGTGTCCAGACAAGGCGCAGGCCGCGGCGGGGGCAGCCCGCCCGGGCTTCGTCCAAGCGCTCCGCCGATTCGATCTGGGCCCGCAAGTCGCTCCATGACCTGGAGGCGGAGATCATCAAGACCGAAGAACGGATCGCCGTCCTGGAGCACAGCTTTACCGATGAGGACGTCTACCGCGATCCGGACCGGGCGCGGGGTCTCCGTGCCGAATACGATCGGTTGAGGGCAGATCTGGAGGCGATGAACCGCGCGTGGGAAGATCACGCGGGTTGAGCGAGACGCCATGGCCACGCTGAAGATCCATCACCGCAACGCGGATTTCGCCGATGCGATCTCGGCGCACCGTTTGGACGACGCAGAGACCGTCTTCGGCTGGACCGGGGGCAGGAGTATCGGTGCTCGGCGGTACGGGTCGCTGGTTCGGGACACGATCGAGGGCATCGGGCCCGTCTACATCAAGCGCTATGACTATCCCTGGCCGATCATCCGGTATCGCTTCGGCGGCAGTCGGGCCTATCGTGAATGGGTCAGCTCGGTGCGAATGGCGCAGCTGGGCCTGGACCAGCCCGAGACGATCGTCGCGGCGACGCGAATGAGTTCGGTGGGCGTCACGGGCAGTTTCCTGATCACCCGCGAAGTGCCCGCGTCCAGGTCGTTGGAGGAAGTGTTGGACGATCCCGAGAACCCTCCGGACGATGACCTGCTGGAGCGCCTGGCCGAGGGGCTGATCGACATGATCCGCAAGATGCACGCCGGGGGGCTGTGCCACTGGGATCTCAAGCTGCGCAACGTCCTCGTCTCGCAGCCTGGTGACGGGTTGGTGCTCATCCCGATTGACGCGGTCAACGGTCGGCGGATGCAGATCTGGAACCGATGGCACCGTGTTGGCCGCGACTATAGATACTTGCTGCGGCACAAGCGCCTCGGCCCGCGGATCGCCGCCATCAGGAGCAGGAAGGGGATCATGGGGACTCGGAAACGCGGGTCAAGCTGAGGCGACGTCGCCAGCAGCAGCGCCAGAAGCGGCAGGGCACAGGCCAGCACGTGGGCGAATCGATCGGATCGGATCGACACAATCGCCCGACAGCCTGCGACGATCGCCAGCACCACGAACGGAGCCGCCAGCAGCGCCGCCAATCCCCGTCGTGACGTGATGGATAGGTTCGGCAGCATGCCGGCAAATGGCAGGGCATCAGCGGCGTCGGGCGGCCAGATCGCCAGGCCGAGCGGGAACGTCAGGATCGAGCCGCACCGCCACAGCCAGCACGATGCCGTCGCGACCGGATGCTCGGCCAATACGGTGAGCCCCACACGAAGCGTCTGGCGATCTAAGAGGAGCGGGTCGACGGCGCGGACCCGTCCCCAGGCCACCTGGGGCCAAGCGATGTCCCGCCGGGCCTCAGGCGTCAATGGTCCGTGCTGGGCGGACCAGCGCTCACGAAGGCGTTGGTCGAACCGGTCCCACACGTCGTGGACGGCGTCTTCGTCATAGCGCTCATTGGCGCGGTCCTCGGCCCACAGCACGATCTCTGCGGCTTTGTAGTACGTCAGCACGGTTCCCGTCTGGTGCGACAGCGCGAACCGGCCGGCGACCAGTCGGTTGCGGATCAGCCACGGACCGAGGAGGAGGGACAGGCCCACGAGACAAGCAAGCGTCCGCCCGAGCCGATGCCGCGTCCCCCCGCCGCCGGCCAAGGTCCCCAGCACGACCACGGGCACCAACACCATCCCGATCGGGCGGGTCAGGACCGCCAGGCCTACGACGGCGCCGAGCGCCCCCGCCAGCCACGGGCTTCGCGTCCCTTTCCACCCCCGCTGCCAGATCCAGACGGCCAACAACAGCAGCGCAACGAACCAGGTCACACTAAGGATCCAGAGGGCGTAGTACCCGCGGTATGGATCGAGCAGCCACAGCGCGCCGACCACGCCCGCCCGACGCGTCGACATCCAACGCGAGGCGATGCTCACCAGCAACCCGACGCTGAGCACGGCCAGCCCCTGCTGGACGAGGATCGGCCCGATGGTCCCGTTGCCCAAGAGGCGAACGCATCCCGCCAGCAGCAGTGGGTAGCCCGGACACCGCCACGTGTCCGGGTGAAACGGGCTCTTGTCGTCCTGACTGAAGATCCCATGCTGCGCGAGATTCTGCGCAAGACACATGAACTCCTGACCATCGACGCTTCGAAGGGCAAACCCGTCGACGCGGCCCGTCGCGCGCACCGCCATCGCCACGAACGCCGCCTGTACCACCACACCTGCGATCAGGACGACGCCAAGGACACGCGCCAGGGACGGGCTCGATGGGCTGGCATCGGTTTGGGCCACGATTTGCCTCTTGCGGGCAGTCGATCTAGAATCCCGCCGCCGCGCGGTGCGTCCGAGTGGACCAGACCGCTCGGCGTAGTATATCCGCCTCATGCTACAGGGTCGTCCCCGTGGGCGCAAGCGCGTTGGGATCCCCGATTGGCGGGCGGCGAGCCGATCGAGACGAGCCATCATGAACGCAATCATCATCGTTCACGTCAGTTGTGAAGGGCCTGGCCTGTTCGCACCGCTGCTTCGGGACTTCGGTGTGAACGTGGAGGTGATCGACGTTGAGCAGGGCCAAGCCCTGCCCGATGCGCTTGACGGCGTGGACATCCTCGTCGTGATGGGCGGGCCGATGAACGCTTACCAGGAGCAGGAGCATCCCTATCTACGACAGGAGGACGTGCTCCTCCGCCAGGCCTTGGCCGGCGACGTGCCGGTCATGGGCGTCTGCCTCGGCGCCCAGCTGCTGGCCAAGGCGGCCGACGCCAAGGTCTATCGAGCACCCGTCGAGGAGTTCGGATGGGGCGAGGTCAAGCTGACCGCTGCAGGTCGAGACGATCCGCTGTTCGCCGGTGTCGGTTCGACGATGCGGGTGTTTCAGTGGCACGGCGACACGTTCGACGTGCCGGCGGCGGGTGAGTTGCTGGCCCGCTCATCGGCGGTCGCCAATCAGGCGATCCGCGTGGGCCGGCGGGCCTATGGCCTGCAGTTTCATGTCGAACTCGACCGCAGGTTGCTGGATCTGTGGATGGAGATCGCTCCCGAGGAACGCGGGGACCTCGACGAGCAGGCCATTGCGGGAATCACCGCGACGTTCGACGAGCACGAGGCGGACCTGGCTCGACAAGCGTCAGCGATCGTCCGCAACTTCCACCAGATCGCGTGTGGATCCTGAACCGAGACGGCCGGCGATCGGCTTGCCTACTTTTTCTTCGGGCCGAACAGTTCATCCTCGTAAGGCATCGCCAGCGGCCTACCCTTGGCGCTGGACTGCTCGGCCAGGCTTAGCACGCCGATGACCCGCCGGGCGGACTCGGGGGTCACCTCCAGCGGATCCCCGAGGATCAGGTGATCGGCCATCGCGCGGTAGTACCCGTGCCAGTCGCCCTCGACGTAGGGCACGGTGCTTTCGACCCGCCGCCCGTCGGTCTCGATCTGCACGAGCTTGATCGTGTCGTTTTCGCCCATCGTGATGCCGCCGCGCGTACCGAGGATCCGCCACTTGGCCTTGCCCACGGCGGCGATGCTCGACTGCTCGAACGTGGCCAGCACCCCGCCGTCGAACCGGATGGCCGCCCAGCAGTGATCCTCGTTGGTCACGTGATGCCAGACTCGCTTGGGCGGGAAGAACCCGTAGACGCTCTCGACGCGCCGCGGCACCAGGTTGAGGATCCAGTCGATGAAGTGGGCGCCCCAATCATAGAAGGCGCCGCCGCTGATGGTCTTGTTGCTCCGCCACCAATCACCGGGATAGCCGTACCCGCCGGCGTTGGCCTCAACCTGGTAGACCTCGCCGATGGCGCCGGCGTCGATTAGCCCCTTGATGGTCAGGAAGTCGGCGTCCCGCCGGCGGTTGTGGAAGACCGAGCAGACCGTGCCGGACCGCTTGGCCGCCCGGATCATGTCGGTCGCTTCCTTGATCGTCAGACAGAAGGGCTTCTCGCAGACCACGTGTCTGCCCGCCTTGCCGCATTGGATGGCGAGCGGCGCGTGCGTGTTGTGCGGCGTAACCAGGACGCACAGCTCGACCTCGTCATCCTCGAGCATTCTGTCGATCCGGCTGTAGGTCTTGACGCCCGGGAAGTCCTCCTCGGCCAGCTCCAACCGGGACTCGTCGACGTCGCAGACCGCCACGGTCTCCAGGCCTTGACATGCGTTGATGGCCTCGGCGTGGAGCTTGCCCATGTTGAAGGCACCGCCGTACCCGACGATGCCGCAGCCGATCACGCGATCGAAGACCTCCGTCTCACCGGATACCCACCTGAGCTGTCGGATGACCTGCGACTGGAAGGTCGGGTGGTTGAACGCCTCGACGCCGTGCCCCAACGCCAGGTAACCCACCCGACCGTCGCCCTGGGTTCGCGTGTAGGCCATCGGATGGGCGACGTTCTGCCAGTAGGCCTGGAGGTACGGCTCGAAGTCGGCGTGCTGCTTGAGAATGTACAGCTCGTCGGTGATGCGGGACTTCTGGACGCGCGCCGCCAAGGGGTGATCCTCGTTGCTGACCGTTACGTCGAAAGGCACGACCGCACCGTGATCGATGAACTGGCTTCCGATCAGTTGCATGTAGCCCTTGTTCTTCGTGAACGAATCGCTGGCGCAATGAATGCCCACCAGCCCGCCGCCACGCTCCACGAAGTCGACGACGCCCTTTTCCTGTTTCGCCGTAAGCTGTCCGCCCTGTGCGAAGACCAAGAGTGCGGCGTATCTGCGGCGGCGTAGCGAGGCCAGCGCGTCACGGTCCGTCGTGCACGTTACGTCGAATCGCCCCGTGGCCTTCAGGAACGCCTCCAGAGTCCGGCCGCATTCGTCGAACGCGTGGTACCCTCCGCCGAGCAAGACCAGCACCTTCTTGCGCGCCATACACATGCTCCCTAGCGTAAGCCTCTCGTCCTCAACCGGGGGATGCCCGCATCCCCTGCCAATTTGGATGCCACGCCATACTAGGGCACGGCGATCCATTCCGCCAGCGGTTCGGGGTGTTGGGGGGCGCCGAAAGGCCTATCGACGCGTGCCTACTCGATCCGACAGACCCCGGACGCGACCGCGCCGGGGGAGCTGCCCCGAAAACACTCGGCCTGCCGGCCGGTCCGCTCTTGGTAGTCCTGCATGATCTGATCGACGGCGGCGTGGTTCTCCTCGGCGTCGTCCATCAGGATCACCACGGTTCCGCCGGCGCCGCCCCCGCTGATCTTCGCCCCGTAGAATCCCTGATCCGGACCTCGCTGACGCACCAGGTTGCTGAGCAGCTCGGTCTCGGGACAGCCCAGCCCGCACCGCTGGCCGTAGCTCCAGTGGGAGGCATACATCAGTTCGCCGGCCTCGATCAGGGCGTCCTTCTGACCGGTTCGACGGGCCCGGGCCAGCCGGTTCGCGTACTGGTGGACGCGACGGTTCTCGTAGATGTGATGCTCGGTTCGCGATCGGACCTTGTAGACGACCTCGGGGTCGACGTGCGTGATCGGGTCGGCCGTCTCGCCGTAGCGCTCAAGGAAGTCCCACCCGCGCATCTTGGTCGGCAGAAGGTCCCGAAAGCGTTCGACGTACTCCTCCGGCTGGACGTTGGCCAGGTACCCTCGCGTCAGATCGCCCGACGCGCCGTTGCGCGCCAGGGAGTCGACGATCATGCGATGCCCCATGAACGCGGCCACGCGCGTCTGCGCATATCGCATCCCGCTGACGCGATGTTTCACGCCGGAGTTGACGCCGACGACGGTCACGCCCTCGGGGAGCGGCAGGGCCGGCAGCATTTCGTGTGGCTGGCAGCGTAGCTGAAGGAGGGTGTCGGGCTGCCCGACCAGGCTGGTGACCTGGTCCATGATCCCGCAGGGCGCACCGACGATGTGATTCTCGGCCCGTTGGCAGATCTGTGCCGCTTCGAGCGGGTCGAGCGAGATCTGATACAACCCCGCCAGGGCCTGGTACGTGGCCACCTCTAATGCAGCCGACGAGCCGATGCCCGCCCGGGGCGTGGCCGTCGAATCGAACACGATCGTCGCGCCACCTGCGAAGTGAGCGGCCGCTCCCGCTTCCAACACCATGTAGAACACGCCCGCCAGGTACTTCGCCCATTCCGATCCGTCCCCATCGAACGATTCGGCGAAATGCCGGCGCTGGACCTGCCCGCCCTGGTCGTCGTAGAGCCGCGCGAGCGGCCAGCGGCATTCGGCGTGTTCTCCTGGACGCTCCCAGGCCAGCGAATGGAGCACCACCTGCTGGTCGTCACGGGCCTGGATGCCCATGACCACGGATCGCTCCAAGGGCATCTCGAGCACGAGCGAACCCGTGTAGTCGGCGATTCCCCCCATGACGTCCAACCGGGCCGGCGCGCGGACGACCACCATTGGTTCGTCCGGCGCAAACCAGGTGTCCCGTTCGCACCGTATCCGTCGCACGAACCCCTCTGTATGTGTCAGCGATGGGGACAGTGTCATCGTCGAACCGCCAAGGCGCACAGCCCATCGGGACTGCGTGGCAAACGAAGGGTCAGGAAGTCACTTCACGAAGAACGTGCTCGGCGACGAAGATGGGCGTCTCCATCGCCACACCCAGCGCAATGGCGTCGGAGGGACGCGCGTCCACCTCGATCAGTTCGCCGTCGAGTCGGATAATCAACTGGGCGTAGAACGTTCCCTGGCGGAGGTCGCAGACCACGATCCGCTCCAAGTCGCCGTGCATGGACTCGATCACGTTGGCCATCAGGTCGTGCGTCAGCGGGCGGGGATGCTCGAACCCCTTCAGGCGCCGGTCGATCGCGTAGGCCTCATAGCTGCCGATGACGATGGGGAACTGCCGCTCGCCATTGCGCTCTTTCAGCACGATGACCTGCTGGTCGCTTGTCTCGGAGATGATGATCCGAGCCAGATCCACTCGGACGTCCATGGCTTCCTCGCTTCCAGTTGGCTCTCAAACCTATCGGCCGCCAACGGCAGTGTCAAGCGACGCGCCCACCGCGAAGTCAACACGTCCGCGGGACGGCGCGACGATGGTCGGCGTCCCTGTTGCGAGTGGGCCATGCGTCCTACGGCACCTCGACCAGGCGGATCTCGAGGGGCGCCATGCGGAACTGGGCGGCGTCGAACCGGGCCTGCGTTCGGAGGTCCACCGCGTTTGCCAATGGCCAGTCGGACTTGCAGTGCACATCTGTTGGCTTGCGGCGGTGGTTCAGCACGTAGAAGAGCCTGCGCTGTCCCAGTTCCAGGCTGCGGCACTCGACGCCCCATTGATCGGTCCGCACGAGCCGCGGCAGCTTGGCGCGCTCGACTGCACGGTGGACGTTCCGCCATAGGTTCCGGACGCCAACGCCGGCGGGGCATCGGACGACCTGCCCGCCGCGCTTCTGAAACGCGGTGACGCGGTCCTGCAGGTCCTTGGCCAGGCCGCTTTGGAACGGGATGACCAGAACCCGGGAGTCGGCCAGCCGCCCCGCGCGGATCCGCTTGTCTGTGACGACAGCAACGTCCAGGTCCTGGAACAGGCACGCGCGGTAGGCGTCGCTCGTCTTCGTGCCGCCGTAGTACAGGGCCAGCGGCCCGTGCTGACGCTGGAAGGCGTGAATCTCCGGCGCGAGTCGGACGAAGTCCAGCGCCGACCGTCCCAGGGCCTCGACGCCGCACGCGTGCCAGTAGATGCTCACGTCGTCGACGCGATCGCAGACCCAGCAGGCGGTCATGTCGCGTCCATGGAGGGCCAGCCCCCACAACGCCGCTACGAAGTAATTCGCTGGGATCGAAAACGGGCCGCTGCTGATGTGGTATTCCCCGTCCAGGATCGGGTGGTCGGGTTGGAGCGACCGGTGGAAGTCGTGCCGCAGGAACGGCCAGGCGAAATCGGCACCGAGCTGCCCCGTCCAGTCGGGCCACGACGGCATGGCGTCCATCCCGTTGGCCGTCAGCACCTCGCCGACCGCCTCGCGGTCGACGCTCAACACGTCCACCGTGTCGATCGCCTTGATGTGTACTGGATGGACCTTGTCATGCTTGTGAAGCTCACCGATGTACCATCGCAGAAACTCCGTCACGTTCTCCGTGCCCATCCGGCTGAGCGCTTGCCACTCGTCCATCCTTTGGTTGCCCGTCCGTCCGGCCGCCCGTCGGCGGCCTGATCGGACATTCGCCTTGCGGAACGCCGCCCACTGCTTGGCCGGAAAGTCTGGGATCAGCCGGTACCACGCCTCGTTGATCAGGTCGTAGCTGAGCAGGGCGGGGTGCTCGCGAACCCGCGGGATCAGCACCGATAGGTGCTTGGCGATCACCTCGCGGAAGTGCGGATCCGTGATCGTCCACGGCATGAAGGGGTTGGTTTTCTGACGCCACCCGGTCGCGTCCGTGCCGGGCCACTTCTTCCGGGCCCAGTCCGGGAAGTAGTGCGGCGAGACCAGCAGGTCGCAGACGACGTTGTGTTGGGTAGCGGCGTCTAAGACGGCCTTAATGCTGTTGACGCCTTCGGGCTTGGTCTCGTTCTCGCTCGGTAGCGTCGAGCGCGGGCCGATTTCGATACTCAAGGCGGTATAGCCCATTGCGGAGAGCTGCTTGAAGTAGCCGGGCCCGAACCAGCCGCACACCCCCGCCAGAATCACCGGCCGATCGCCGCTGTGGAACGTGCCCTCCCGACACCGGAGGCTTTTGAGCGGCACGTCCGGGACGCGGATGGCCTGATCGGGGTGCTCGATCGTCTCCTGCAGCTCGCGTTTGGTCCGCTCCGCGCATTCGAGCAGGAAGCGCGCCGTCCGTTTCGCGATGAACGGGTCCTTGTCGCGGTACATGGCGTTCACTTCGCCGCGGTAGCGGTGCAGCACCGCCTGCGAAACCGCCGGATAGCGGACGTCGATGCCCTTGTCCCTGGCCTGGGTCATGAGCCGGTCGACCTGGTCGATCATGTCCGGCAGCGGCTCGAGCATCTTGGCCAGGTCCTGCTTGGTGAACGTCGGGTTCGTCGGACCGACGCCCTTGGGATAGACCGCTTCCAGCTTGCTGAAGCACATCCGAATCGTGGTTTCCTCGTGCTCGCCGGCCGACTCGCGCGTCAGAAACGCGATCAAGTTCAGCTCCCCGATCCGTTCGGCCCCCACGCCCATCGGCACGGTCCTATCGAGGGGCAGCTCGATGTCGCACCATTGACAAGGCCGCAGCCCCGCCAACGGAATCTGACTGCTGACCCGGCGTCCCTGCCTGTCGCCCAGCACCACCCACAGGTACGTCACGTTGGTCCAGACGCGGAACCGCACCGCTTTGGGCAGGGGCAGCTTGAGCCCACGGCGCTCGACGCCGTGGACCATCTGGCCGGCCTTGCTGGGCTCGATCCACAGCTCGATCATCCGTCGGCCCGGCTCGAACGCCGACCAGATCAGGAAGTGCATCTTCGTTCGCCCGATCGTCCGCCAGTGGTCGAAGATGTCCATGCGAATCGGGTCGATCTCGTAGACGTTCAGATCGGCGTCTGCCTTGCCCTCGGTCTTGGTTGGCTGCTCAGCACGGAGCGCTTGTGCGGTCACAGCCGCGAGGACGCATGCCCATGTCGCTGTGCGATTCACGTTCTGGCCTCCTGAGGCAAGTTGAGGAATCCTCGTAGCGTTGAAGCTCGGCGGTGCTGCAAGGTTGTACCGCGCGCCGACGGCACGGACAAGGTTGGGGCGCCTCGTCTTGGGCCTCAGGCGAAACGTGGCATTCACGCTCCACGACGCACGTGCCCCGCCAGGCCTGGGCCAAGCAGGTTGTTGGTCCTCACGAAGTGCGCTAGAATGGAGACGGCTTGGCTCGCGTTGGCGGCGGGCCGACGCGATGTCATTCGGGCGGATCGGTGTGTTCCCCCAGGAGCGAGTCATGTGTGGCCACAGACACTGGGCGGTGGCGTGGGTGACGGTGGGAATCCTGGGCCTGGCGACGGGTGCCTGGGCCGAGGTCATCATCCTCAAGGACGGCCAGAAGATCCAGGGCGAGATCGTCAGCCAGACGAAGGACAAGATCAAGGTCAAGATCAAGCAATTTGGTGTCACGCGGACCAGGACCCTGCGCCGCAGCCAGATCAAGTCCATCCTCAAGGAAGGTGAGGAAGGGGAAGCGAAGCCGAAGCCCGAGCCCGAGGAGAAAGCGCCGGCGGCGCAGCCCGCCGGAGCACCCGCCGCGGAAACGCCGGAGGAGCCCGAGGGAGAACAAGCCAAGGATGCCGACAAGCCTGCCGCTAGCGAGCGGGACGACGATGCGGATGAGGCCACCTTGGACGATCAGGACCAGCTGCCGGTTGAGATCGACCTGCAGATGGCCCTGAAGGAGCCTTTGATCTACGACAGCTATAAAGACGGTGACGAGGAGATCGAACCGCGCGGCAGCGGGTACTTCGTCCTGGTGCCGTTCCGCTATGAAGCCGGGGATGAGCCCTACCGCATCACGCGTCTCACCGTCAAGTTCAAATCGGATGAGGGAAGGCCGCGCGTCCGGGGGCTGGTTCCGCTCGAGGAGAAGCAGGGCGGGGGAGGGCGGTCCTCGTCATCGCGCAGGCCGGCCAAGGATCGAGATCAAGCCGAGCAAGAAGAGGAGTCTGTCGACCTCCAACCGGTGGACGGATCGCCGCTGTACGACAGGATGACCGTCTACGAGGATGAAGAGGAAGACTGCTTGATGGTCAAGTTCCAAGGCGGGTCCAAGTCCTCGTCCGAAAGCGACAAGTCCCGGACCGCGAAATCGAGTCGTCGGATGACGGGAAGATCGAGTCGCGGGATGACGGGCAGTCGCGGGCGGGGTCGGAGCCGGGGGTCAAGCTACAGTCGCGGATCGTCCCGGCGGCGAACGAGATCGCCCGCCCGGCGGTCCACAGCGAAGAAGCGAGCAGGCGACGATGACGACCGTCGCTCCTCCCGCAAGACGCCCGGCTACATGAGGAAGTTGGACGAAGAGGAGGAGACCGACGAGGCGAGCGCCGATGAAGCCACCCAGGAAGGTGCGTCTGAAGACACGAAATCGCGCAGGAGCGGGCGCCAGCTCAAGGAGGGTGAGCCCGCCAGCGGATGGGCGGCCGTTCTGGTGGAGCTGCCTGTGGACGCGAGCTCCGTCACGGCACGCGCCAATCCGGGCGAGGAGGTCTTGATCGATCTCCGGTTGATCTATGCTCTGGGGCAGGACACCAAGGCGTCCGGCAGAGGCCGTTCGCGTCAAAGACCCAAGCAGTCCGGCAGTGCGTCAAAAGGCGAGGACGAGCTGGAGACCCTCAGGACCGTGGCCGAGTTCGCCAACCATCAAACCGCCGCACTCTCTCGGCTGGCGGTTGCTCGGTTGGTCGAGCTGCACAGCGGGGGCGGGGGCGCCAAGAGATCGCGAAAGGCGTCGCGGGAGGACACCGTCGATGAACGGACCCAGCTGATTGAAGGCGCGCTGCTCGACGCCTTGACCAGCCGCGACGAGGAGACGCAGGAGCTGGCTTGGGAGGAGATCTTGTGGGCCGCCGCGGAGGGCCTCTCGGAGGAAATCGAGGACCTGATGGCGGACGCAGAGCATGCCGAGGCGGCTAAGGCCTTGCTGGAGCTGATCGCGGCCGAGCTCGAGGGCGCCGCCAAGGAGCCGGCATCGTCTGAGGGCGCGTCGACGTCTGACGCCAAGCGCAGCTACCCCGGTCGCCGTCCTGCCGGCAACCGCCCGCCCCGCAGCACAGGCCAGAAACGCCCAAAAGCCCGGGACCAGAAGGCCAAGGAGATCGAACCTTATGAGCCGGTGGGCTTGCTCGAGTCGGCGGCTCCGGAGGGCGCTTGGCATCTGCTGGGGGCGTTGACGTGCGTGGAGGACGAGGAGACGTCCATGAGGGCCGTCGCGTTGGCGCTGAAGGACGGCACCCGACAGGCCGTCAGGCTTCTGGGTCGGCCGAACGGCGCCGTGGGCCTCAAGGTGGTCGACGCGCTGGCCGAAGCGCCCGACACCCCTGTGAAGCACCAAACGGTGCGTGTGGTCATATCGGGCCTGTTGGCCAACGAAGGGGATGATGCCAACGCGGCGCTGCTGTCGGGCTTGACGAAGGTTGCCGAGACCATGGCCAAGGCTGGCCATCCCCTACGCGCCACTGCTGTCGACGAGCCGTTGATGGCCGTCGTGCCGGCGCTCCGGGACGCCCCCGATGAGCAGGCCGAGTCGATCAACATGCTTCGGCGCTGCGTGCTCGACGACGTCATGGAGGCCCCCGTGATGGAGCAGTGGTTGGCCGACATGACCGACGAGCTTGTCTCGGAGAACGCCCGAGCCGCCATTTACGGGCTGATCGCCGAGCGGTGGATGCCCAATCGCCTGCCGAGTTTGACGCAACCGAGCGATGCCGGGCAGGACGCGCCTACTGAGGAGAAGCCCGCGGCGGGCAAGAAGAGGAGGCCGCCGAAGGCAAAGTCGAAGCAGCCTGCTCAGGCCCCCGGGGCGGAAACCCCGGCCGAGCCTGTGGGGGTGATCGAGACGTTCCTGGTGGGCGGGTTGAAGGACCCCAAGGTCTCCGCGGGCCATTGCGACATCGCGGCGGCCTTGCTGCGGGCAGGTCGGTCTGAGCTGGTCCTGGCGCACCTCAAGTCCGCCGATGCGAGCAAGTGCGTCGAGATGATCGACGCGGTGCGCGACAAGTCGAGCCGGTCTCCGCCTTCTTTGGTGCCGGGTCAGCCTTCCCGTTTTGCGCCGCTTCGCCTGGCGATGGGCGTCGTCCGCGATCACAACGAGCCGGCCCTCCACGCCAGCGTGGCCGGCGTGCTGGGCAAGCTGATCGGCGACGCGACCGATGCCGACAAGTGGCGTCTGGGCCTGGCTTTCAAGCGGCGACTCGATTGGGAGGTGTTGGCGCGCCTCTGGTTGAGCGCCAATCCCCAGTCGGCCGACGCCGCCCGCAAGGGCATCAGCGCCATTCTGGGCTTCGCAGAAGGTGAGCGCACCGCCGCCGACGCCGCCAAGGGGGCGGAGGTGCTCAAGGGAAAGCTGACCGGCTACGACAGACAGCGCGGCGCCAGAATCGCCGGCAAGTACCACGGTGTGATCCTCTGCGACGTGCTCGTCCCGAGCTACACGCTGCAGTTCGATCCGAAGAGCGATCCGAAGGACAAGGAGCGCGCCGCCACGATGGTGGGGCTGGCGTGGCACCGGCAGGTGGTGGGCGTGGAGCCTGGTCTACTCGAGATTGTCGTCAAGAAGGACAGAGCCATCGAGGTCAAGTTGGGCGAAAACGTCGTGGGCACGGGCAAGGCGCCGACGGCGAAGCAGGACGAGGGTCAGGCCGGCAAAGCGTCGGGGGATGACAAGCAGTCGGCCGAGCTGAGAAAGCGGCTCGCGGAACTGGGAAAGCGGAAGGGAATCAAGCCGAAGCCCAGAGGCCAGAAGGAGCAAGAGGCACCGACCAGCCACTTCGCCATCGACCTCCAGAAGCTCATCGACGCGATCGGGCCGCTCCCGGTGATGGATGGCAAGGGACCGAAGCCGGAGCTGCCTGCATCGCCCGAGAAGGCGAAGGCAAAGCGTCCCGCCAAGGGGGAGGCCGAACCTCCGGCCCCCGGGACCTGCCCGATGCGCCACCTGGCTTTCGGGGCCCGCCAGGGCTCGCTGCGGTTGGGCGACGGGACCGCGCCGGTCTACGACAGCACGACGGTCCATGTCTCTGACAAGGGTCGCATCATCCGTCCCAAAGAGCCTGCGCCCGTTATCCAGGAGATCCAGATCCTTCTGGAGCCCACATGGGCCACTCAGTCGGGGGGATGATGACGGTGGCGGATCATCTCGGCGGCAATGCTGACGGCG
>CAYMLO010000007.1:0-106174 GCA_964390905.1 uncultured Planctomycetales bacterium
TGGTTGGCGTCGGACATGAAGGTGTTGGCCTGTTGGGCGTTGTCGGCGTTCTGCCGGGCCATCGCGGCCATTTCCTCCAGGGCGCTGGAGCTCTCTTCCAGGCTGCTGGCCTGCTCGGACGCGCCTTCAGCCAACCCCTGGCTGGCCGTCGAGACCTGGGTCGCCGCGTCGTTGACCTGCTCGGCGCCTTCGTTCAGCCCAGCGATGATACGGTTGAGCGGCCCGGTGATGCCCCGGGTGATCACAATCGCCAGCGCAATTCCCAGCACGATGGCAACGGCCAAACCGATGAGCATCACCGTGGAAGCCGTTGACAGCGAAGAAGACGATTCGTGGGCGATGGTATCCGTGGCAGCCAAGGCGGCATCGGCCATCGTCTTGGCGGCGTCGATCATCGTGCCGCCAGCCGCGCCGCGCTTGCTGCCCAGCTCCTGCAACGTACGCCATTCTCTCAGAAACTCCTGCATTCTCTCGCCGTAGGCCTTTCCGGCACCCTCCGTCGCGGCGATGGCCTGGAGGTCGCTATTCAGGCGCGTGATCTTGCGTAGGCCCTCATACTTCTCTTTCAGGGCGTCGAGCCTCTTTAGGCCCTGTTCCATTGTTTCTGGTGAGCGCAGCGCCTGGGCCTTGAAGGCGGCCAGGCGGGTGGCGTTGCCGATATCGATCACGTCGTTGGCCAGGGTGATCTTCGTGTGACGCTCCGTGATGTCTTTTCGCAACGCTACGTACTGGCTGGCCATGAAGTCGTTGCAGTTCTTGACATACTTGGCGGCCGAAGCGTCCATCTGGTCGCGACACTTCCCCAGGACCGTCTTGTCGGCCGAGGTGCCTTTCTTGGTCTCGGTCAAGAAGGCGCTCATGTTCTTCTTGTATGATTCGGCTGCCGTCAGGATCTGCTTGATTTGCTCAATGTTGGTCGCCTGTCTGGTCAAGGGTCTTAGTTTGTCAGTGAACTTGGCCAGGCCCTCTAGAGTGACGATTGCTTCTTCCATGAGTTTGGGTTCGTTCAGCGCCTGAGACTTGAAGTTCAGTACGCGGGTCTTGGTGCCGGTGGCAACGATGCCGTCCACAAGTTGGATCTTCTCCAGTCGTTCGCTCAGATCCTTCTTCATTGCCTCGTTCTGGCTCGACAGAAAGTCCGCGGCGTTCTTCATGTAGGTCGCCGCATTCTCGTCCAGGGCCTTTCGCGCTTGATTCAACTTCGCTGTGGTAGCCGCGGTCTGCTGGACCAGGTCCTTGTATCCCTCCACGGCCCCCTGCGCGACCTTGATCTGTCCGCCAAGCTTCTCGAGGTGAACGGCCTTTTCGTCGAGATCCCGACACGCCTTCAGCGCCGCGTCCAGATGTCCCAACTCCTTCTTGGCCTCTTGGTAGTATTGGTCTTCCTCGGTGAAACCATAGCCGCGCATCTCATACATGACGCGATTTGCGGCCCCTCGCAGAAGAGCCGAGACCGTCACTTCAGGAACGTATTCCTCTGCAAGTTTGTTGGACTCCACCCGCGCGCCCCACATGTTCCACACCGCTAGCCCGCCCAACGCGATAGCGATAGCGAGCAATGAGGTGAAACCCGTCACGATCTTGGTCCCGATTCTCATGTTCCTAAACAATGCGTCATCTCCTTCGTGATGTGGTCCTATGGATTCTGAAATCTGGCCCCGACGATCCGCCGCCTGAGTCCTGTTCTCGAAAAGAGAAGCAACGCGGTCATTTCCCAGCCAATGCTGCGACCTGTGTCATTTCCGTGTCGCTCAGAATGCGGTCAATGTCCAGAAGGATTTTGACCCGCTCACCGACCTTGCCTAGCCCGAGGATGAACCGCGTGTCGATCTGACTCCCGAATTCCGGCGGGGGTTCGATCTGCTCGTCTTTGATGTCGGCGACCTCCTCGACCGTGTCGACGACGATGCCCGTCTCGGTCCCGACGTTGACGACGATGATGCACGTCTCATCGGTGTAGTCCGTTCCCGGCAAACCGAACTTGAGCCGCAGATCGACCACGGGGATCACCTTGCCGCGCAAGTTGACCACGCCCTTGACATAATCAGGCATCTGCGGAACGCCGGTAATGTCCATGACTTTGACAATCTCCCTGACCTTGAGAATCTCCAGCCCGTACTGTTCGTCGGCCAGATTGAAGGTCAAGTACTTGCCCCCCAGTTCGGCTGTTTGCGATGCCTTTTCAATGACCCTTGTGGCCTGAGCTTCCATCGTGAGCATCTCCTTAGCGATTTCACGTGCCTCCTGATGGGGCAACCATCGATTGACGCTATAGCAATCGGGAGCGACGCAAGGATGACGTATGGCTTGAAGCATCCATTTTTCCTGGCCGTCCTTCGGGATTACCCTTGGAATCGGGGAAGCCAGAGAATATCGGACTCTGTGACGGCTGAGAACGTCCACGAGACATGGACGAGAGAGCCATGGGGGCTGCGGACCGATAATGTGTTGACCTCGTCCGCGATCAGCTATTCAGCTACGCAGCATGCGTCTATGTTCATCGGCGCGGCGATGGGGAGAAGGAGGTCCATGTTGAACGCGTCTGTCATGAATTACGCCGCGGCCAGCATCTCACTGCGCATGCTGTGGGCCTATCGTAGGCCAGTGTGCTCTGTGAAAAGCAAAGGCCGGCTCCAGACGCTCCCCGGAAGTCGGCGAGTTAAAGGAAGATCTCTTCTACACAGTCGGGCAGACGAGGCTCGCTTTCGTCCCTCATGGGTGCTGGCGGGTGGTCATCGCCTATTCCTGCGTTGCGTCTGCGGCATCAGCGCTCACGCCTGGCATGGTTCCCCTTCCCTCCGAGGCCATGACGTGCTGGATAATCTCTTCCAGACTAGTGGCATCCACCATTCGATGAACGCGCCTTACGTCGGGAGTCTTTGGGAGGCGCCAATCGACGCGCAGGTCATTCTGCAGCGGGTCATAGCTGATTCCCCCGGAGTGGGCACGAGGATTGTACATCATACGAATCTGTGACAGCAGGAAGCCCTCTTCAACGAGTTTGTCGACAATCGCCAGCAGACTGTCGAGATGCGTTGCCACGACAACAAAGACGATGCGGTGCGTGTCGCACGGGTACACATCAAACGTCTTGATCTTCTTGAGCATTTTCCCCAGAAGATTGGTGTCATCGGAGCCGTATATCTTGTCCTTCGGACTGATGTGAGCGAGATAGGCGAACCTGCCTTGGTAGGCCGCCAGGAATCCGGTGCATGTCGAAATGCCGAACGTTCTAAGACGCTCGCCGTGATCGGCCTTGACGAACTCATCCATATCCACTCGCAGGACCTTCTTCGCCTTGGTCGGGGGATCATCTCGCAGTTTCGGCAAGGGCGCGTCCCTCAGATAATCCAGAAGTCTATCACCGAAGTATCGCCGGTGCTGAGCGTAGTAGCGCGTGATGATTTCGTGTTTGTCCATTTTCGCCACGACAAGCCAACTCGTCCCAAGGAATTCGACCACCTCGAACGAGGTCAGCGCCGTATATCCCCGGTAGTCCGTGACGGTGCGGTGGCCCCGTCCTTCCGAGAACTTGGCTTGGATGTTTCGATCGTCGAGGCGTTTGGCCAGGATCGTCGAAGATCCTTCGAAATTGGACTCCGTCGGCATGAACCCTTCCCGGTTGACCAGGAAGGTCTCGCCCGTCTTGCCCAGGGAATCCGTCCAGGCAAAGAGCGTGTTGAGCTTGTTGACGGCACACTGAAGGACAATCCAACCGTTTAGGTCGTTCTCTTTGTATACAGGTTCCACGAAGAAGGCGGCGGGCTCCGACGACGGGCCGTAGTTGCAGAAGTCAAGGAAGGCCTCTCTAGTGGGTTTGGTCTTTAGACAGTCAGACAGGGCGCCCGTTCGCACGTGATCGCGCAGAACGTTTTGGTTGAGGTCGGACTCCTTTCGAATTGTGTAGAAGACGTTCCCCTGTAGGTCAACAAAGAGTATGTCGTAGAAGGCCAGGTAGTTGTCGATGTAGTAGCTCCTGAACCCTTCCCTAAGCTGGGCAACACTGGTTGAAAGGGCTTCCGGGATAGCTCCTTTCTCAAGCGCCTCTGAGTACTTGCGGTTGATGTCGAAACAGCTGAGCACAAGTGCGTCCTGTGCCATCTTCTGAGCGAGCGCGTGGACCCGATCGCAGAAGGCGCGCAACTCCTGGGCTTTCTGCTGCCGGGCATAGTCGAGTTGTATAAGAGCCCACTCGTAAGGACTCCTGTCTGCCCGGGCGACTACCGCCGGCGCCGCCAACAGAGCCAAGACGGCAGGCAGGAAACTGCTCTTGAATCTATCGTTCGCCACAGAAAAGGAGCTTCCTTGCGTATTCATCCGTGCACACCATTGTTGCGTCACTGTTGTCCCGAAGCGTGCCAGCGAATCCATGCAACGCTCGGGCCAGTGATTCGCGATCGTTTGGTTTTTGAGTCTGCATGTGCGACTCCGGTATCCGTGCATTCATCAACGGATGCGGTAGTTATCGGAGGTCGGACAGGGGAGGGACATGGCGTGAACCATCCATGCTATTGGCTGAGCGCCGAGAACGTACCCACGGGTCTAGCACGCAGGCATTATGGGACGTTTGACGAGGGATTGCAGCACGTCTCGGCATACGCGGAGGATTCAAGGGCGCTGAGGACCGATAACATCCCGCGCTCGCTCATGATCGGGCATCGGTTAACGGCTCAACGGGTCGATGGTTGTTGGTTGCGACGATAGGACGGGATTAGGGCCACGTCATGCCCGCGCCGCGTAGGACGTCATGCATCGGCGAGCCCCTCGCGGATTGCGAATCGGGTCAATTCGACGCGATCGTGGATGTCGAGCTTGTCCATCAGGGCCGTGAGGTGGCGATCCACGGTGTGGGCGCTGATGCCCAAGGTCTTCGCCACGACCTTTCTCAACATCCCCCGGGCGACATGCTGCAGAACTTGCATCTCTCGATCCGTGAGGGTGTTGGTGCGGGTGGTCTGTGTGCCTTGCCGCAGCCTCGCTCCAGACGTATCGACGACGATTCGGGCCTGGACCTCAGGTGAGAAGTATGCTTCGCCCGATGAAACGGCACGGATCGCCTCGATAAGGGCTTGCTCCGATTCCCCTTTGGTAACATAGCCCCAGGCCTGAACCCCCAAGGCCTGTTGGATGTACCGATCATGAAAGAAGGCGCTCAGGAAGATCACGCGGGTATCACGAGACATCGACCGGATCGTCTGGACGGCCTCAAAGCAGAACCTCCCGGGCATGTCGATGTCCATCAGGATGATGTCCGGCTTGAGTCGGGTGGCCTCGACGACGGCTCGGTCGGCGTTGGAGACGCTGGCCACTACCCTCATGTCGGGCTCGGCGTTCAGGTATCGGCCAAGCGTCCCGCGGACCATCGCATGGTCGTCGACGACCAGAACTGAAATGGGTTCCGTCATGGTTGTTCCTCTTCATGTGCGGCCGTGCCGATCACATCGGATATAGTCCTAGCCAGTCTCCGCATGTCGAAGGGCTTGCGGAGCAGGGCCGTTGCCTCGTCGAACTGATCGCGATCCAGCATGACGTTTCCGGTGACGACGATCGCGGGTGTCTTGCCGCCTCCTTCCCGAATCTCCAGGAGGCAGTCGAGCCCGTTCCGACCCGCCAGGTCCACGTCAATGATGAGCAGTCGGACTTGCTCGCCGTGCCGTTCCAGGTCCTCGAGAAGCGCCGATCCGCTGTCCGCCCGGATGCACTCGTAGCCAAGCGTGTGCAACATGCGCGCGACAACGCCCCGAACATGGGAGTCGTCCTCGGCCAGCAGCACCAGCTCCCCTGCGCCTCGGGGCATGATTGCTCGCTGACAGGAGACCTCGGCAGTCGCGGCCGGCGCCAAACAGGGCAGGATCACCGTGAAGGTCGTTCCCACGCCGACCTCCGATTGAACGTCAATCCAACCGCCATGATCGACCACGATGCCGTGAACGGTCGCCAACCCCAGCCCCGTGCCCTGCTCGCGTGCCTTGGTGGTAAAGAAGGGCTCGAAGATGCGAGACTGGACCTCGGGGGTCATCCCTTTCCCTGTATCCGAAACAGCCAACAACACAAAGCAGCCATCCGAATCGGCGGATGCCCGGCGCCTCCTGATGTCGGACGCGCCTGCTCTCGAAACGGCAATCCGCAACGTGCCGCCGTCCGGCATGGCGTCCCGGGCGTTGATGGCCAAGTTCATGACCGCCTGCTTGATTTGCATCTCGTCGGCATTGATCCTGGGCACCGGAGTACATCGTGTGTCGACCTGGAGTTCTATACTCCTGGGAAGCAGACGGCGCAGCAGCCGAGCGCTTTCGTCGACCAGCTTGCACGGATTGACCGGCAGCTTGTCTGTCGGGAGTCTCCGGCTGAAGGTCAGCAGGGAGCGCGTCACTTCTTTGGCGTGTTGCCCCGCCTCGGCAATGACGTCGAGCAAAGTCCCGACACCGTTGTCGCTCTGGAGCATGCCCCTGGCGAGGTCCGCAGTGCCCATGATGATCATCAGGAGGTTGTTGAAGTCGTGGGCCACACCGGCGGCCAGTTGTCCGACCGCCTCCATCTTCTGGGCTTGGCGCAGGTGCTCCTCCAGCTTCAACTCTTCGGTGATATCGCGTTTGACCGCTACGTAGTTGACGATCGCGCCGGCGTTGTCGTGCACGGGCGAAATGGTCGCCTCCTCGCTGTAGAAGGTCCCGTCCTTTCTCTTGTTGACCATGCGTCGCTGCCAGGTCTTCCCTGATGTGATGGTCTCCCATAGGTCGCGATAAAAGGCATCATTCTGCTTGCCGCTCTTGAGTATGCGGGGGTTCTGGCCGACGGCTTCGGCCCGCGTATAGCCGGTCACCGTTTCGAAGGCGGGATTGACGTACTGAATGGTTCCGTCAGGGCCGGTGATGACGACAATCTCGCCGGCCTGCTCGATCGCCGACATCAGCCGTTCCCGCTCCGCCTCTGCCCGCTTACACCGGGTGATGTCGACGGCCATCTCCAAAACCATCGGTTCATCCCCACCGATGCCCGGGAATGCTTCGGCATAGACCATGAAAGCATGGTTGTCCGGGGTCGTCCATTCCCAGGTCTCAGGGGCATTGGTCTCGAAAACGCGGAACGTGGGACATTCTTCACATGGCTCGCTTCGGCCATGGATCACTTCATAGCAGGGGCGTCCGCTCGGATCGCCAAACTCCGCCAGGAATCTCGCATTCGCGAAACGAATGGAATAGTCACGAGCCTGCAAGCAGACCAAGCCCGGTACCATATCGAGCGTTCTGAAGAGTCTCCGCCTTTCCGTCTCGAGGAGTTCCTCCGCCCGCTTGCGTTCGGTGATGTCACGTGACACGATGATGACCGTCTTGGGCCGTCCCTGTGGATGGCGACCCGCCACACTCGCGGTGCACCAGAACCAGCGCTCCCTTCCGTCGCCTGCCCCTGTCGGTATCTGGTGCTCGTGATGCCGAGTCTGGCCGTCCTGGAACACTAGCGTTGCCGCGCAATGGTTGCACGGTCTGCCTCGACGATGACATACCTCGTGGCATTTCCTTCCGACGAGGTCCTGGCCGAACGAACTCACGGCCGCATCGTTCGCCCAGGCGATCTCCCGGTCTCCATCGATCATGAATACGTGATCAGTTGAGGCATGGAGGATCCCGTCAAGCTTGGCCTCGCTGTCCGTGGGCGCCGACTCCGGCTTCTCTCGTTTGAGTGCGGCGACGCGCGCGTCCGGGGATCTGCGCCGCCCCTGGGGGTGTTGTTGGGTTTCAATAAGCGGGTTCATCGCCCACCTCACCGGCGGCATTGGCCCTGCGATGGGCGCGCTCGGACCCTTCGCGTCCGCCGACATGTGCTGCGCATTCCAGGACAACCTGCCGCACTCAACGCCACTGGACGATAGGGAGCAAAGCACCGTCGTGGACGACTGGTGCGCTCGCGGGGCTGGACCCGCCTGTCCTGGTGCCCGATTGGCTTGAGGAGGAAGCGGAGCTGCGAATAGGACGCGCGGTCGACATGAGCACCGAAGGCGGGCTTCGGACGTCTCCGTGGCTCGCCAGATCCCTTCCCCACGAAACGAAGGATAGTCGTTTCGGGGATTGAGTGGCGCAGACTGGCAGTCGGCAAGGAGGTGACTGTCCAGTTTTGCTTACCGGCAGACATGGTTTGCCCCAACGATGCGATTCCCCGAACGACTGGCGCCAAGTAGCATTCGCCCAGAGGCAATGCGCCGCTTGAAGCGTATTGTCGATTCTGCAACAGTTCACCCATGCGTTGCCGTACGCGCGTGTCGCAGCACTGAAGCTCTTCTGACCGTTCTCCAGCACCACGTTGTTCTTGCTCCTGACCGAGGCCGACCGCCGGAATCTGGTCTGTGGACCTCCTGGGGTCTTGTACTTCCGGGACCACTTTTGTGATGGTGAAGATCAGTTCAATGCCCCCGGATACCAGAGCGGCCGCGGAAATCCTTCATGTCCATACCAAGTAGGTCATCTTCTTCCTGCCGGCTGTGCTTGACTTCGCATAGCGAGACTTGGCATCTGGTGGAAACATCGGAAGCGGAGAAGCGAATCGTACATGGTATAGACTGGTAATTTACATCACCATAAACATAAAACAGTATGGAATTATGATTACCTTCAGTCAGCACGGCACTCCGGTGTCCTCCGAGGGTGTGGGTCCAACGAGGTCGACAAGTAGCTTAGGGGGCCTCAAGCCTCCGCGAGCCCCTCGCGGATGGCGAACCGCGTTAGCTCGACGCGGTCATGGATGTCGAGCTTGGCCATCAGGTTGTTGCAGTGGCGGTTCACCGTGTTGGGGCTGATGTGCATCACCTTGGCGATCTCTTTCTGAGACAGGCCGCGAGCAATGTACCGCAAGACGACTGTCTCGCGCTCGGAGAGCGTCGAGAGGCGAGACCTGCTGTTGCCGACCAGGCGCGTTCCGCTCGCGTCCGCCACGATCCGGGCCTCCACCTCCGGGGAGAAGTAAGCGACGCCCGAGGACACCTTGCGGATCGCTTCGACAAGGGCTTCCTCCGACTCGGTCGTCGTGATGTACCCCCATGCCTGAACGTCAAGCGTCTGTTCGATGTCTTGGTCGCGGCAGGAGCTGCCGAGGAAGAGCACGCGAGAGTTGGGAGACTGCTTGCGTATCGTTCGGGCGGCCTCGAAGCAAAGCATGCCGGGCATGTCGATGTCCATCAGCACGATGTCGGGCCTGAGTCTCAGGGCCTCAGCCACCGCTTCCTCGGCGTTGCCGACGCTGGCCACGACCCTCAGATCCGGTTCCGCCGAGAGCCGATTCGTGAGCATTCCGCGGACGAGCGCGTGGTCATCGGCCAGTACGATCGAGATGGTGCGCGTCGACGGCGTCTCTCCTGGTGGGATCGCCTTCAGGCGATCCCCGTGATGCTCCGATGGCGCGTACTTGTGGCTGACCCAGCTCACCGTACAGCTCCCGGAGACCATGAGGCTACGGTAGTCCTTCCTCCCCACAGCAGGAGATAGGCCACTTCCTTCCAGCCAGCCGCGCCTGACCTTACGCAGCGACGCTGGGCTTCTGGCCCAAACATCGGAATTGGAGCACGGATTTGTGCATGGTGTAGATTAGTCATTCTCCTCATTGGAGGCGCGCGACACCATGAAACAATGGTCGCCTCCAGTCATCACGGTACTCCGGTGTCCTCCGAGCGCGTGGGTCCAGCGGGGTCTGCAAGTGGCTGAGGGACCTCAAGCTTCCGCGAGTCCCTCCCGGATGGCGAACCGGGTGAGCTCGACGCGGTCATGGATGTCGAGTTTGGCCATCAGGTTGTTGCAGTGGCGATTCACCGTGTGGGGGCTGATGTGCATCAACCTGGCGATCTCTTTCTGGGACAGGCCTCGAGCGATGTATCGAAGGACGACCGTCTCGCGCTCGGAGAGCGTAGAGAGGCGAGACCTGCTGCCGCCGACCAGATGCGTTCCGCTCGCGTCCGCCACGATTCGGGCCTTCGCCTCCGGGGAGAAGTAGGCTACGCCCGAGGAGACCTTGCGGATCCCCTCGACCAGGGCCTCCTCCGACTCGGTTTTGGTGACGTACCCCCATGCCTGAACGTCGAGCGTTTGTTCGATGTCCTGATCGCGGCAGGAGCTGCCGAGGAAGAGTACGCGAGAGTTGGGAGACTGCTTCCGTATCGTTCGGGCGGCTTCGAAACAGAGCATGCCGGGCATGTCGACATCCATCAGCACGATGTCGGGCCTGAGTCTCAGGACCTCCGCCACGGCTTCTTCGGCGTTGCCGACGCTGGCCACGACCCTCAGATCCGGTTCCGCCGAGAGCCGATTCGTGAGCATGCCGCGGACGAGCGCATGATCGTCGGCCAGTACGATCGAGATCGTACGCGTCACGAGCGCGCCTCCTGTTCGGCTCGCATCTGAACGATTGCCGTGATACCCCGTCGGCGAGTGTTTATTAGATGACACAGCCCAGGGAAAAACTCCCGGGGGCTATGAGGGCACAATGAACCCTGCCCCCTACCGTCGACGCATTGATGTGGTCGTGGTTGGGCCGTCCCCGTATCACGTGTGTTCGGAGCTTCCTTGTCGAATGCGAGAGTCCGATTGTCTCTCCCGGCGCGGCGTCCAGGTGCATTGTATCACAGTATCAAGGGGTTTCAAGCAGCACTTCGAAGGTCGATCTTGTCCGAGACGCCATCCAGGGCCGAAAAACTGTCACACCTACTCTCCTATTCGCAGCTGGGCGACTGCGCGCGGACACTTCTGCTGTTTCTGAGATTTCCAGGAGCTAGCGGAGCTCGCGAAGCCAGGATGTGGTCGGAGACTGATCCGACGAACTGGGCGGATGTTCCTGCACCGAAGATGTGCGATGCCATAAAGCAGAGGTTGCCGGGCATAGGCTCGCTTGAATTTGTCGCATGGCGTCAGGTCTTCGCGTCCGCCGTGCGGTGTTCGCTTCCGACCGAGGTTGACCGCAGGCGTCTGATTTGCGAACCTTCTCGGGTCTCGTGCTCGCGAGACCACGTCTGTGCGGAACCACGTCTGTAAGGAGATCCATCCCATGTTCAACGGCCTGTTTCAGATCCCCCAGCCCGTCAACGAGCCCGTTCTGGGTTACGCGCCGGGCAGCCCGGAGCGAGCCGAGCTGACCGCCAAGCTCGAGGAGATGCTCGGCCAGCAGGTCGAGGTGCCGATGATCATCGGCGGCCAAGAAGTCCGCAGCGGCGACCTGGCCAACATGGTCTGCCCGCATGACCACCAGCACGTTCTTGGGCGGTATCACTGCGGCAGCGAGGCCTACGTTCACCAGGCCATTGACGCGGCCAACGAGGCGAAGGAGACCTGGTCCGAGATGCCCTGGGACGCCCGGGCGATCGTGCTGCTCAAAGCTGCCGACCTGTTGGCTGGCAAGTACCGCCAGACGCTCAACGCCGCCACCATGCTCAACACCAGCAAGACGCCGCATCAGGCGGAGATCGACGCCGCCTGCGAGCTGATCGACTTCTGGCGGTTCAACCCCCACTTCATGCAGATCGTCTATGGCGATCAGCCCGTCTCGACCCCCGGCGTGCAGAACTATATGGAGCATCGCCCCCTGGAAGGTTTCGTCCTGGCCCTCACGCCGTTCAACTTCGCCTCCATCGCCGGGAACCTGCCCACGGCGCCGGCGCTGATGGGAAACACGGTCGTGTGGAAACCGGCGTCGGCGGCGGTCCTGCCGGCTTACTACATCATGAAGATACTCGAGGAGGCCGGCATGCCCCCGGGTGTCATCAACATGGTGCCGGGCCCCGGGCCCGTCGTCGGCCCGCCGGCGCTGAATCATCTGGACCTCGGCGGCATTCACTTCACCGGCAGCACGTACGTCTTCTCGACGATCTGGCTGGCGGTCGGGTCGGACATCCGCAAGTACTACTCCTACCCGCGCATCGTCGGGGAGACCGGCGGGAAGGACTTCATCATCGCCCACGCCAGTTGCGACGTGGACGCCCTGGTGGCGGCCGTGGTCCGCGGGGCGTACGAGTATCAGGGCCAGAAGTGCTCGGCGGCCTCTCGGCTGTACGTCCCTGACGCGATCTGGCCGACCGTCAAGGATCGGCTGCTCGGGGAGATCGCCGACATCAAGATGGGTGACGTCGCCGACCTCAAGAACTTCATGGGCGCCGTCATCGACAAGAACGCGTTCGGGACCATCAAGGGCTACATCGAATTCGCCAAGACTGCCGCCGACATGGAGATCCTCACCGGTGGCGAGTGCGACGACTCGACCGGGCACTTCATCGAGCCGACCGTGGTGTTGAGCAAGGACCCCAAGAGCAAGCTGATGTCGGAGGAGATCTTCGGGCCGGTCTTGACGGTCTACGTGTATCCGGAACGCGAGTACGAAGATGCGCTGAACCTGGTCGATCAGACCTCGCCGTACGCCCTGACCGGATCGGTGTTCGCGTTGGATCGGGGCGCGATCGTCAAGGCGATGAGCGCGCTGCGTCATGCGGCCGGCAACTTCTACGTCAACGACAAGCCGACCGGTGCGGTCGTCGGTCAGCAGCCGTTCGGCGGGGCGCGGGCGTCGGGCACGAACGACAAAGCGGGCAGCTGGCTGAACTTGGAGCGATGGGTCTCCCCGCGTACGATCAAGGAGACGTTCCTGCCGCCGACGGACTGGCGGTACCCGCACATGGGTTGAAGGCAGCGGCGCTGCCGGGCCTTGGCGTTCGGCCAGTCGACCGGGTCATCGAAGGGGAAACGCCATGCATCACGGTCGGATCTGCCTGGTCCGTTCCATGAACATCTTGCTAGCCCTCGGCTCGTTTGCGGCGCAGGCTGCGCCGGCGCGTGCGCTCGAGTTCCCCGGGCCGCGCCCAGGCCGGGCTGAGGCGCGGTTGGGCGACGGGCACCTCGTTCTGGAAAACGCCGCCATCTCGGCGACGTGGCGAGTCACCTCCAACAGGCTGCAATGGGACGGCGTCGTGAATCGGATGACGAATGACGCAGTGCGCGCATGGGGTCCAGAGCTCTTCAGCCTCAAGCTTGCCGACGGGCGATCGGTGAAGGCCAGCGAGTTTCGGCCGGCGGGGAAGGTAGCGCGAAGCAAGCTGAAACGTGCGCCCGGCGCCGTGCAGCGATCGCTGTGTTTCGGCGGCTGGGAGGTCGTCGTCCCGCTCGTCTCGAGCGACGGTCGCATCCGGGTCGAATGGCGGGCGATTCTGCGAGATGGATCGAACTACGTCCGACAGCAGCTTGCCGTGCATTCCACCAAGACGCCGCTTGCGCTGAGCGAAGTGTCGTTTCTGCAGTTCGACGCGCCCCGCGCCCGCGCGATGGGCGTCGTTGACGGCTCGCCCGTCGTCGATGGCACGCTGTTCTTCGCCTGCGAGGACCCGATGGCCCGCAACCGTGCGGCGCAAGGCCGGGTGTCGTGCGCCGTCCCCGTGTACGGCGTGCTGAAACCGGGAGCGTCCTGGATGGGCACATCCGTGACCGGCGCGGTTCCGCGCGATCAGCTACGGCGTGCCTTCCTCTACTACGTCGAGCGTGAACGCCCGCGCCCCTACAAGCCCTTCTTGCACTACAACTCCTGGTACGACATCGCCTGGAAGGATCGCAAGATGAGCGAGGCGCAGTGCCTCGAACGGATCGAGGCTTTCGGACGTTGCCTGTTCAAGCAGCGGGCCACGAAGCTCGACGCGTTCGTCTTCGACGACGGGTGGGATGACAACAAGACGCTGTGGGGGTTTCACGAGGGATTCCCGCGTGGCTTCAAGCCCCTGGTATCGGTGGCCTCCAGGTACGGATCGGCGTTGGGCGCGTGGCTGTCGCCGTGGGGTGGGTACAGTCAAGCGAAGAAGGAACGACTGGAATACGGCGCCACGCAGGGCTTCGAGACGAATCCCCGGGGTTTCTCGCTTGCGGGTCCGAAGTACTACGACCGATTCCGCGACGTGTGTGTCGAGATGATGCGGGATCACGGCGTCAGGTTCTTCAAGTTCGACGGCGTCGGGGCGGGGACCTCGCCCACGGGGGTAGGCAACGAGTACGGTCCGGACATCCAAGCGCTGTATCGATTGCTCGGGGACTTGCGCGGCTTCTGTCCGGAGGTCTTTCTCAACGTCACCGCTGGTACGTGGCCGTCGCCGTTCTGGCTGTGGCACAGCGACGCGGTCTGGCGCGGCGGGAGAGATGCGTCGCACGCGGGGCCGGGCTCGATGCGGCAGCGGTGGCTGACGTATCGCGACGCGATCGCCTATCAGCGGGCCGTTCTTGGCGCGCCGCTGTTTCCGCTCAACTCGCTGAAGTCCCAGGGGCTGTGTCTCGGCCAACTGGGTCGCGACTACGCCAAGATGACCGTCGATCCGAAGGACGTGATTGACGAAATCCGCATGATGTTCGTCTCGGGAACGCAACAGCAGGACCTGTTCGTCACGCCGGCGTTGATGACGCCCGAGCTGTGGGATGCCCTGGCCGAAGCGGCGAATTGGTGTCGGCGGAACGCCGACGTCCTGGTCGACACCCACTGGGTCGGGGGTGATCCGTCCAAGGGGCAGGTGTACGGATACGCATCCTGGTCTCGGCGCAAGGGGATCCTCGGATTGCGCAACCCATCCGATGCGGCACAAACGCTGGAGCTCAGCCTGCAAAGGGGATTCGAGCTGCCTCCGGGCGCGCCTCGCCGGTATCTGCTTCGAAGCCCGTGGAAGGGGGACAGTCCGAAACCGGACCTCACGCTGGAAGCTGGTCAGCGCCATCACTTCCAATTGGCTCCCTTCGAGGTTCTGGTGTTGGACGCCGTCCCTGTTGGGAACAAGTAAATTCCGTGGGAGACGCGTCGCCTTCAGACGGGCGAGGGTTGAGCGCCCGGGCTGTGTCCCTATGATTCAGGCGAGGTGACGAAGCGACGCGCCTGCGATCGGCCTGTGGAGATCATGACCATGTACCGAGGGCACATTTCCTGTGTGTTCGTCCTGGCTGTCTGTTTGGGTGGAGGTGCGGAAGCCGCAGCACCTTCGCAGGACGTGGGAAAGGACGGGGGCGAGATCAATCTGGCCATCGGCGGTGTCGGTGGCGTGTACTTCCTGGCCTCGCCGGGCAAGCTCGTGGTGGACGTGGAGAAACGCGACCGGAACCGGCGAGGGCGGCGGACGGATCTGCGGGCCATTCTGGTAGGACCGGATCGCCGCGTGCTGCAAGACGTCACGCTGCCCGATGACGGGCGGCCGACGGGCAGCGGGGTAGGGCCGGCGCGGCGGGCGCGTCTGTCGACCCAGGTCGCACGGAAGGGCGTATACGCGCTGAACGTCACGGTATCGAACGACCGGTACGGCAATGACATCATCTGGGGGTTCCGGACGAACTGCCCGCGGTACCTGATCGAAACGTCGCGTGGGCACCGGGATGAACGGCACACCGAGCCGATCGTCTTGCTAAACCCCGGCAAGCCCGGGAACGTGTGTTTCGCACCGCGCAGGGGGGCGTTCGGCGTGGAGGTCACGGGTCTGCCGGGCGACGTGAAGGCGTTGCCGGTCTACGACGCAAAGGGCGCGCTCATCGAACGGCTGCAGGTCGGCAGTGATGGCCGGGCGTCGCACACGTTCGCCGCGGATGTCCATCGGGAAGCAGTGCCCTGGCGGCTGCATCTGGCCAAGCAACAGGCGACCCTCCAGATCGACGGAGTGACCCGTTGGGACCGAGCGGATCTCTACCCCGACCTGGGGTACTGGACGCCGGAGGCGGGCTCCTGGTTTCCCTTTCGACCTTACCGATGGCTTCTGACGCCGTACAGCAGGACGGTGTACGGGCGGGCTGGGGACCACGGGGAGATCGCGTTTCGAGTGCACAACAACTCAGGCCAGCCGAAGACGATTCTGTTGGGCATGGAGTTTCCTGATGGCGCGTGGCCGGCCCGGTTGTCTGCCCAGGAGGTTGTGGTCAAGTCGAAGGAGACGGCCGAGGTGACAATTCGGTATTCCCTTCCGGCTGAGGGGCAGACCCGGGTTTGTCATCTACGAGCCACGCCGGCCGAAGACCCCGACTTCTCGACCTACTCGACGTTGACGGTGAAAGCGGGGGAGGCGCCGGCGACGCGGCCGCTGGCCATGCCCTTGGTGCTCAAGCCCTATCATCATGAGAACGAGCGTTTCGGCTACCTGCCCGGCTGTCCGCTGGATTGGGAGATGTACTTCGACCTCGAGAACCGGCCCTTCACCAGGACCCGAGACGGTTTCGAAGCGCTGCGTGACGGGCGGTGGGTGGCCTGCGATTTGCAGACTGCCGTGCAGTCGCGGACGCCAGGGCTCGACGGGGCTCCCTCCGAGTCCCGCATATCCAACACGAAGATCGCGTTCGACCGCGACAACGACGTGTACCTTCTGGCCGCGTTCGGGCGCCGGGCCGCACTGCTGCACTCGAAGGACGGGGGACGCACGTTTGCGGCCTACGGGTTGGGGAAGCAGGGCGGGGTGGATATCGAGCAGTTCTCCGGGCACAACGTGCCGGACGGACCGCCGCCGGTCTTGCGCTCCATTCGGACGGCCTCCGACAAGAAGCTGCGGTGGCGACACATCAGCGACCTGGAGCTGTTCGTGCCCAAGAAGGAGAACGGACGGCTGTCGATCGGGAAGCCCATTCTCATCTCCAGGCAGAGCCTGGGCGTGGGCGGCCATTCGGGGGTGCCCTCCGCCGTGGTCTCGCGCGGCTCGAAGGTGCATGTCGTTTGGGCGGAGGCGACGGACCCGAAGGTCCGCGTCCCCGGCGTACCCACGTACGTGACGACCTACGATCGCAAGACCGGGGTGCTCGGCAAGCCCGTCTTGGTGGGGTACGGGGCGCCGCCGAACGACGTTCACAACCGCCCTTGTATCACCATGGACGGCAAGGGAACGCTCCACGTCCTGACGGGAACGCACGGGAGCGTCTTCCACTATGCCCGTTCGGCCAAACCCAACGACGCCCATTCGGGTTGGAGCCGGGCCGAGCCCGTTGGGGACGGATTGCTCCAGACCTACATCGGGATGGTGTGCGGTTCCGACGGCACGCTTCACGTGGTCTTTCGACTGTGGAGACGCGACCGCGAGTACTTCCCCAGCGGGGCGGTCTTCGCGACGCTTGCCTATCAGCGGAAGCGCCCCGGACAGCCGTGGGAGTCGCCCAGGCTCCTGATCGTCTCGGCGCTGTCCGAGTACAGCATCTTCTACCACCGCCTCACGATCGACAGGAGAGGGCGCCTGTTTCTGTCGTACGACTACTGGTCCACGCACTGGTTCTACCGGACCGACCACTTCGGGAGGCGGCGTGCGCTGCTAACGTCTACGGACGGCGGGGACACCTGGAAGCTGGCGGAGACGCGAGACCTTCGCTAGCGCCGTCAGAACTTAATGGGCCAAGGAATCGTTCAGATGATCCATACTGCGACCGTCATCGCGCTTGTCGTCGGGAACTTGCTCTGGTCGTCTTCGCCTGAGATGCGGCGTGTGCCAAGTCGACTGTTCAAGCCTGAGGGACACGGTGCGGCCACGACGTACCTGTTTCCCGATGACGAGGTGCGTCGGATCACGGCCGTCGGCGACGTGGTCACGCCGCACGTCGTTTGGGCGAAACCGCTGCGCGGGGGTGCGGTCCGCGTGCTTGCGATTGCCCACAAGTCGCAAGGGCGCTGGCCCGTCGAGCTGGCACAGCGATTCGATCTTTGCGTCAAGACCGTCTACGGACACGGTCCGGACCGGCTCGGGGCGCCCCGCAGCGGCATGACCGAGGGGATGATCGCCCAGGATCACGCCGATGTCGTCGCCCGCCTGCTTCAGGCGATGAACGAGCCGATCGACGTCGTGGTCAGCGACATCACCCCCGAGGCGCTGGGCGCCGAGGCCAAGGCGCGCCTCGCGGCGCTTCTCTCTCGTGGCGTGGGGTACGTGGGTCCGACGAAGGGGATGGACCTGACTGGGTACGCACCCGCCGACCAGGCCCAGCGGGAGATGATCGGATCGGCCGTCCCGATTGCGGGGCTCCGATTGCTGCACAAGCAGTTCGGCAGTGCAGACCAGGCAGCGGGGAAGCTCCTGCGATTGTGGTCACGAGACAAGGGCGGGCGCGTTGCGGATCTGTCGGGCTATCCGCGCGACGACGCGCCGCCCGATCCCAACCGTCTTGAGCTTCTGGATCAGGTCAGTATGGAGCAGGAGGCGTGGTGTTCCCTGCTTGGGCGCGCTTCGCTGTGGGCGGCCCGGCGGGTCTTCGCGAAGAGCGGCGCGGACGTGCGCTGGCCAGAGGGCCCCGTTGATCGGGCGTCCATGCCCCTTCGACTGAAGCCTTGCCGTCCCGGCGAGGACGCCTTGGCGGTCGACGTGTGGGATGCCGATGGTCGACGCCGGCATTGCGGATCCGACCTCACGATCCCGCCGCTGTCGGCCGGTCGCTACTTCGTGGGCGTTCGTCTGTTGTCGGGCCAGCGCGTCGCGGACTGGTCGTTCGGGTCAATCGTCGTGCGTGCTTCGGTCGGGATCTCATCCATCGAGCTGGACAGCGAGAAGAAGCGCCCCGGACAGAAGGTCCGTGCCGAAGTGGCCCTCTCATCGGATCCGCCGAAGGGCTCAAAGCTGTGCTTCGAGGTAATCGACAACTATGGTCGGTCCGTGTTCGAGGACGTCCGCGCCGCGAGCAAGGAGGTCGTCTTCGAGGGCGACTTCGCCGAGTCGCTCCACGTCTACAACTACGCGAACGTGAAGCTCCTGGGACGAGATGGCGACCTCGTCGCCGAGGACCGTCGGGCGTTCTACGTGGCCCGGCCGGGTCCGCCGCGAGACGATCTGACCTGGATGGTGTGGGAGGGCGGCGCGGGATTCGCCCCCCGCCGACGCGTTCTCCTGAAGCAGTTCGCCCGGCTCGGCGCGAAGGGCATCCTGGCCGCCGGGGAACCGGTCGTTCGGTCCGTCGCGATGGTCAACGCGCATCCGGTCGTCTATGCATTCAGACTGAGGGGCGTGACCCCGGACAAGGAGGGCTTGGGCAGTCCATGTCTGACCTCACCGGGCTACCGATCTTCGACGATCAAGAGCATTCAGAAGGCGGCAGCAGACAACGGGGCGTTTTCTCCGCTGCTGTTTTATCTTGGCGATGACGTGAGGTACTTGGGCTCGGGCAGCGACGCCTGTTGGCGGCCCAGTTGCCGGGCGTTCCTCGCGGCGTGGGCCGAGAAGCAGTACGGCGACGTCGACGCGCTCAATCGGGCATGGGGCAGCGCGTACCGCGGTTTCGAGCAAGTCGAACCGATCCGGCAGGCCGATGCGCTCGCCGCAGTGGCCAAGGATCAGTTCGCCCCGCTGTGCCACTGGCTCGACCACCAGCTCTGCAACGACGCGAAGGTGGCGGGCTTCTGGCGGGACATGGGTCGGGCCATCCGGGAGGTCGCCCCGGGCACGCCCTCGAACATGGGCTCGGCCGTCGTCGGTTGGACCTGGCCGGGGTCGGGTTTCGACTTCTGGCAGCTCGCCGAGGGAAAGGACCTGGTCTTCCAGTACCCCAATCCATGGGTGCACGACATCTTCCGATGCGCCGCCCGTCGGGACGCCTTGCACGGGACGTGGTACGGCGGGTACGGGCTCTACACGTACAAGCCCTCCTACGATCCGGACTGGATGCCGTGGTGGAGCATCTTCCGCGGCGTGAATTTACACGCGATGTACTACGGCGGGCAGGGCACGGCCTGGTACAGCGAGCGTCTTTGTGGCGCGGACCTCGGGCCGATGCCGGTGTTCGAGAGGATCCTTGCGAACTTCGCGGAGCTGAAGGGAGGGATCGCCAAGCTGCTGTTCAACGCTGCGCGCGAGAACGACGGCGTGGCGATGGCCTATTCGCCAGCCAGCCTTCATGCGTCGGTCGTGTTCGGGAAGGGATTGGCCAAGGCTGCCGAATGGAAGGGCCAAACGACGGGCGCTGACCAGTTCATCTACATGCAGTGCTGGGAGGGCATGAGCACTCTCGTTCGGGACATGGGGTTCTCGTTTGACGTCGTGCCGTCGGCTCATCTGGGAGACGGGCGCTTCTCTGAGGGCAAGTATCGCGTCTTGATCTTGCCTCTGCAGCTTCGCGTGACGGCTGGGGAGGCGGCGGCGATTCGACGGTTTGTCCGCGGCGGGGGCATTCTGATCGCGGATGCGCTGACGGGCATCTTCGATGGGCATTGCCGGGTCAAGCATTCCGGCGTGTTGGCTGACGTCTTGGGTGTCGCGTTCGATCCGGGGCTGCCTGGCCCCGGGATTGCGTTGCGGGAGATCGTCACCGCCGAGGGACAGCCGCTCGGACGCGTGGCGGCGGACGCCGGGCTGAAGCTCACGGGCGCCGAGGCCCAAGCGAAGTCGAGGGACGGCGTGCCGGTGCTGACATGGCACACGTATGGGAAGGGGGGCGCGTTGCTGCTGAACGTGCTGTCTCGGGACTATCAGATCTGGCGGACGCTGGCCGCCGAGATGCCATTTCGCGATGCCGTCGCCAAGATTCTGTCGGACAAGGCCGGGCTCAGGCCGACCATCCGTTGCGACGTCGCCGCGCGGGGCGAGCCCGCGCCGCATCGAATCCAGGCAACGGAATTCCATCGGTACCGTTTGGGAAAGGCGGGCTACGTCGGTGTCCTCCGCAATCCCAAGCTGCGTCCTGACGATGCCGTCTACCTGGCCGACCTTCGGCCGAAGATGGTCTGGATGACCTTCGATCGCAAGGCCCACGTCTACGACGTGCGGCGGGGGATGTACCGGGGGCTGACCGACAAGATCGAGGACGTGATCTACGCCAATCGAGCGGAGCTGTTTGCCCTGTTGCCCTACGAGGTGCGCGACGTGAAGGTGTCGGCGAGACAGCGCGGGGCCGCTGTCTCTGTGACCGCAGAGATCGTCCCGGGGGATGACGGTGCCCGTCCGACCACGCACGTTTTCCACGTAAGCCTCGTCGACCCGACCGGGCGGAGACGGGACGAGCTGACGCGCAACGTCGTGGCGGGGGACGGGCGACTCGCCGAGAAGGTCTTCCTCGGGTACAACGCGCAACCGGGCACGTGGCGGGTCACGGTGCGTGACGTCGCCAGCGGCATGGAACGGACGGTAGACCTGGCTCTCGTAGCGCCGAGCCAGCGGGCGGAATCGTCCCAACGAGAAGGTCGTTAGAACGTGACACGAAGCTCGCCGGTTGGGCTTGGTTTTGCGAGCACCTTCGCGGCGGTTTGCGAGGTGTCGTACCACCAACACTCCGTCGGGCGTTTCACGTCTTTGCTGTCGGGCTTACCGATCGCCGCGATGACGCGGCCGGCCCATTCGACGCGGTTGGGTCTGGGCCCGTAGACGACGAATCCGCCGACCTCGGGCCACCTGCCGTTAGCCGCCAACGCCCAGACCTTCCCGTTCCGGGTCGCGGTCAGCTCGACACTCCGGTCGGGCGTGAGGTAGACGGTGCGCCTGGATGGCCGATCGGCGGTGGTCGTCGCCACGACGCAGCGCCGTTTGCCATGCGTCATGGACCGTCCCCAGCACAGCCCGCGAGCCTCCAACGTCGCCAGCAGGATCGCGCCTTGACGCAGGAAGAGCGGTTCGGCGCCGTAGTCCGCGGGCCGTTGTACCCAGCGTCCTGCCTGGAACGTCTGTCCCGTTCGCAGATCGGTCCACACGCCCGTGCCGGGCAGATAGACACGGGTCGTCGCGTCCGCGCTGGTGACGGGCGTGAACCACAGGTCCGGCCCGAAGCCGTAGGCGCGCTCGACGCTCAGGGCGTTTGGATCATCGGGGAACTCGAGATAGCCCAGCCGCATCAGCGGCACGCCGGTTCGGTGGGCCTCGACGGCCAGCGAGTAGATGGTTGGCAACAGGTTCATGCGGAGCCACGCGTAGTACTTGTAGACCTTGACCGCCCGCTGCGTGAACCGCCACGGTTCGCGAGGCGAGCAGCCGTGGCAGCGCATGAGTGGGCTGAACGCCGCCAACGCCACCCAGCGCTTGTAGACCGGCTCGGTCAGCGGCTCGAAAGGCCGGGGCAACAATCCGCCGACGTCGCTGCCCCAGAACGGAAACCCGCTGGCTGCGAAGCTCAACCCGCCGTGGATGACGGATTCCAGACCGTCGAAGCTCTCGGGGTGGTCACCGGCGAAGAAGCAGACGAATTGCTGGCTCCCCGGCCCGGCCGCGCGGGCGAACAGGATGAAGTCGTCCCCGCGGACCTCGCGGAAGACCTGGTTGAACGTGCGATGGTAGTGGACGTGATACCGGTTGTGCATCCGTCGACCGGTCTGACCGTTGTGGAACACGGCGTCGACGGGGACGTCGTCGCCGTCGTCGACCATCGTGCCGGCCAGGCCCAGCTTCAGGCGATCGCGGAACTCCAGACGGACGTACTTGATCGTTTCGGGATGCGTGAAATCGAAGTAGGGCCGGCCCTGCAGGAAGCTGCCCTTTGGCACGAGAAAGAGCGAGCCGTCGCGCCTGTGGACCAGGACGTGCTCGTAGTCCTTGCGCTGGCCCCCGCCCGCCTGGGCGATCGCGCTGACATCAGGCGCGGGCATGTGCCATCCCAAGACGCGGATGTCCGTGTCCTTCAGTTCCTCGTAGAGCCTGCGATTGGCCGCCGAGGGCCCTTCGGCGTACAGGGCGCCGTGTGGGATGTCGAGCTCCTTGAAGCGCTGGACGACGTAGAGCATCTCGCCGATGGCGTCGCCCTTGACGTGACCGGTGTTTCGCCATGCGCCGGCCTCCCGACCCATCCACGGTGCGAAGGCCCATCTGGGCGGGAGCAATGGCTTGCCGGTCAGCTCGCTCAGGAACCCGAGCGACGACTTGGGGTCCGGATGGCCGAAGACGTAGACGTCGAAGATCGGACCGTCGCAGACGATGACACACTCGTCTGGACGCGACTTGCCCATGTCGCAGTCCAGCCGGTATGACGAATCCCAGAAGAGGGCGTACCTCTGCGAGCTGAGGAAGAACGGCGTGTTCTTGTAGGCCGTCGCGCGGATGCCCAGGAAACTGCCCATTCCCGCGTCGGCCCCCCAGATCTGGACGGAGTGTCCGCGCTGGTTGACGGCGTTGAAGCGCTCGCCGAATCCATAGAACGCTTCGCCCTCGGCCGCACTGAAGCGGACGCGCCAGCCCTCCGGCGGCGTACCCGTCCCGGCTTGGGCATCCAGGGCGATCTCCGTGGCCCGCCAGAGCACGTCGCCGCTGGGACCGATGACGGTCAACCCGAACGGCCTGCGATGGACGACGACACGCACCGCGGGGTCTTGTCCGGCACGGGGTTGGAGGCGGAGGTCTTGTTCGGGACCGCCGACGGCGTCGATCTCGTGCCGAAACGCCCCGGTTCCTGCGAAGTCCCCCTGGCTGGAAGCGTGAGCCCTGACGACTTGTCGTTGCGGGAACCCCAGCGACAGGACGCATTCGGCCTTGCCGTTCTGGGTTGCGCAGGTCAACCGTACGACGCGGTCCGCGAGCTGATGGCCGACCAGGCGATCCAATCGGACCCAACGGCGAGCCGGCCCGGCATCCTGCCCGGCCCACGCCGTGGCGGCCGACATCATGATGAGGCAGATCGCTGCTCTGTCGACGCCGGCGGATCTCATCAGCCAGGTCCCATGTGCTCCGAGTGCGGCCATCCGTCTCCGTCTATTCGGCGGCGATCGTAGCAGGCAGGGCAGGGCGCATCAAACGCGGTATGGGTGTACGGCTTCCCCAGATCGCGCATGTTGCGAAGGCGCGCCCTCGCAAACCGACGTGCGTTCCTCTATCTTGGGACGGCAAACGGCTACGGGGTTTGTGGCCCCGAGATCCTGAAGGAGTTCGTCAACGATGAGTCACTCTACGCGACGGCGTTTCATCCAGCAGGCCGTCGGCGCCGCGGCAGGTGCCGGTGCGGTCGGTTCAGCGGCCGCGGCTGCTGCACAGGTCGGGTCCAAGCCCCGTCGGTCCACCGTCTCACCGGCCGAGCGGATTACGATTGGCGTGATCGGTCTGCGCAATCAGGGCCACAACGACATGATGCGGTTCCTGGCCGCCCGGCGGGCCCAGGTGGGCTGGCTGGCCGACCCCGACGACGCGATCAGGCCGGAGTGCACCGAACAGATCAAGAAGGTCCAGGGCAAGCCGCCGAAGCGCGTTCGCGATTTTCGCACCGTGCTGGACGCCAAGGACGTCGACGCCGTCATCGTCGCCACGCCCGACCACTGGCACGCCATCGCGACGGTGCTCGCTTGTCAGGCGGGCAAGGACGTCTACGTCGAGAAGCCGGCCTCGCACAACGTCAAGGAAGGCCGCGCCATGGTCGACGCGGCCCGTAAGCACGGGCGCGTGGTCCAGGTCGGCAGTCATCAGCGGAGCGCCCAGCACTACAAGGACGCCGTCGAGTACATCCGCAGCGGCAAACTCGGCAAGATCGGCTTGGCCAAGGCGGGCGTGATCTTCCAGCGCGGCAAGATCGGCCGGCCGGACGACTGCGATCCTCCCAAGAGCGTCGACTACGACCTGTGGCTGGGCCCGGCCCCGAAGCGGCCCTTCAATCCGAACCGGTTCCACTACAACTGGCATTTCTTCTGGGACTACGGGACGGGCGAGATGGGCAACTGGGCCGCCCATCATCTCGACATCGTGATGTGGGCATTGAACCTGGACTATCCGACGGCGGTCTCGGCGACGGGCGGGGTGTTCGTCCTGGGCGAGCGGGACAACCGCGAGACCCCCGACACGCAGATCGTCCTTTTTGACTACCCGAATATGAGCCTGGTCTGGGAGCTTCGGCAGTGGTCGACGCACGGGCAGGACGGCGCGACGAACGCGGCGGTCTACGGCGATCAGGCCGCCCTGATCGTCCATCGGGGCGGCTGGGAGGTCCGGCCGGAGGGCAAGGACAAGAAGGGCTTCAAGAAGCCGGGCAAGACCTACCTCAAGGACCACGTCGAGAACTTCATCGATTGCGTCAAGACCCGCCAGCGCCCGAACGCTGACATCGAGGACGGCCACAAGACCGCCACCATGTGTCACCTGGGCAACATCGCGACGCGGCTGCACCGCCGGCTGGTCTTCGACGGCAAGACCGAGACTTTCGTCAGCGACGCCGAGGCGAACGCGTACCTGACGCGCGAGTACCGTAAGCCGTACGTCCTGCCAGGGGTGTAGACGGCTAGGCCGATAGCCCAGGGCTGGAGGAGGCGAGGTTGTGGCTCCGTTCCGGCGGGGCTATGATTCGCAGATGCCACGCTCGAGCGTTGCCCTCAAGCAGTACGCCCAGTTCGCAGCGGGGGGGCTGGTTCTCTTTGCCATCGGCGTCTATCACCTGGCGACGATCAATCGCACGCCCTTCTGGGGGGATGAGGGTGGATGGGTCGGCAGGTCGGCGGGATGGTACCTGCTGATCGAAGGGAACTTCGACGATCCCTTCTGGTCCACGCACGCCATTGACCAGCCCATGCTGCCGTCCTACGCGTTCGGGATCGTGGGCACGCTCAGCGGCTATGGCAGGTCGACGATCAACAAGGTCTATGACTACGGGAAGACGTACGAGCGGAACCGGCAGGAGGGCTATGTTCCCGACGACGTCTTGCTCTGGCGGTGCAGGGCGGTCAGCACGGTCTTCGGCGTGCTCGCGTGCGCGGTGGCCATGGGGGTCGTCTGGCGATTGACGGGGCCCGTCGGGGGGCTGGCCGTCGGCGTCTTGGTGGGGATCAATCCGCACTTCATGCGGATGACGCACCGGGCGATGTCGGAGGGGCTGGTGAGCTTCTGGCTGCTCGTGACGTGGTTCGTGTCGCTGTTGTTTGTCGAGGCGCTGACCCACCGAAAGGCCCGACAGGCGTGGCGGCGGGCGGTCCTCCTGGGGCTGGCGGCCGGGCTGGGCACGATCAGCAAGCTGACGGGGGTGGCGGCGTTCTTTGCCGTCGTCGGGATCGGATTGGTGCATGTCCTCCAGGCCAAGCGGACGCCAAGTGCGAAGCGACGCAAGGGGCGATGGCGACTTCCGGCGAAGACGACGGCGGTGGCGATCGGGGTTGGGTGTCTGGTGTTCCTGGCCCAGTCACCGACGACGTGGCGGAGTCCGTTGGGCGGTACGTACCGGATGCTGCAGTGGCGGAAGCGCGTGGCCGAGACGCAACGGACCCACCTCACCGAGCATCTGGTTCACGGCCACGCCGACCGCGTGGAGACGTTCACGGCCCGCGTCTGGCATGACATGGGCACGTTCGCGGCATGGGGCGTGAGCAAGCGGCTGAGAATGCCGTGGTTGGACGGGTGGCTCTTCATCTGGGGCCTGCTGTGGCTGCTCCTGGCACAACGCCGAGCCCGAATCGCCGAGGACGTCTTGCGTTGGCGGCAGATCATTGCCGTATGGATCTGGATGCTGGCGCTCAACTTGCCCGTTCTCTTGCTGATGCCGGCTGATGTCAGCAGCTACTATCTGTCGCCCTTCATCGCTAGTGCCGTGGTGCAGGCCATGGGACTGGGGTTGTCCTTACAGTATCTCATCGGCCGCCTGGCCAGTCGGCGCAGGCGTTCTCGTGTCGAAGAGGAACAACAGGCCGTGTAGGGAAGTGTCGGCTCAGAAGGGAAACGCTCGAGCCTCGGTGACGTTGTGGGACGGAGGTCCTCCTACTCCGATCGCCCGGACGCCTGGCGGAGCTGGGTGAGGAAGCCCTCGGGTAGGATCTCACCGCCCAGCTTCTTGGTCATCCGCGCGTCCGCCCACGCCCTGTCGTAGTCTCGTTTCAGATAGTGGGTGATCGCCCGCACGTTGTAGGCCTCCGGGTAATCGGGCTTCAGTTGGATCGCCCGGGTACAGTCTTGAATGGCACGGTCGTGCTCGTTCTTCTCGATGTATCCCAGGCTTCGGTATCTGTAGACCTGCGCGAAGTTGGGATCTGCGTCTGCGGCGAGGGTGAGCCAGTGGATCTTCACGTCCGGGTCGCAGGCCAAGACGCCTCTCAAGTAGGGGACGTACGCCTCGGGCGTGTTGGTGTCGTGCTCGCGGCGAGCCAGGACAATGGCGCCCAGGCAAGCCACGATCACCAGTGCGATATGCGTCGCTTCCCAGGTCTTGCTCATCGCGGGTTCCGCCGCCGTGGGGCCTTCTGTGAGTGTAGCGACTCGTCCGCCGACCGGCCAGCCCGGCGCTGGGTCTGCGGGTGGCTTGCTGTTGTCGTGGTCCCGATTGGGCAGTAGCCTATGGGTTCGATCTTGGGTTTTGAGCTGACCCGAAGGAGTTCGAGTCATGGCCAATCATGCAGAAGATGCTCAGCGACTCCTCGACGTTGCCGCCAAGGCGGGCGGGGACCCGGATGCCGTCATCGACCAGCTGAGATCGCTGACGATCGAGACGCCGAGTTGGGGGTATGGCGATACGGGGACGCGGTTCGGCAAGTTCCATCAGCCGGCGGCGGCGCGGACGCTGGAAGAGAAGCTCCAGGACGCCGCCTGTGTCCACAAGATGACGGGGATCTGTCCGACGGTGGCCGTCCACGTCTTGTGGGATTTCCCGGACGGCTTCGATCAGGGCGTGCTGGACGTGGCTGAGCGGCTGGGCGTCAAGATCGGCGCCATCAACCCCAACGTCTTCCAGGAGCAGTGCTACAAGTACGGCAGCCTGTGCAACGAGGACGCGTCGGTCCGTCAGCGCGCGCTCGGGCACATCCTCGATTGCGTCGAGTTGGGCAAGCAGACGGGCAGCCAGTATCTCTCGCTGTGGTTTGGGGACGGCAGCAACTACCCGGGACAGTGCAACATCGCCCAGCGCAAGCGGTGGATGACCGACGGGCTGCGGACGACGCACGAGAAGCTGGCGCCGGATCAGGTTCTTCTGGTCGAGTACAAGCCGTTCGAGCCGGGGTTCTATCACACCGACATCGCGGATTGGGGGATGGCCTACATCTACGCCAAGGCGGCGGGTGAGCGGGCGAGGGTGCTCGTCGACACGGGCCATCACTATCAGGCCCAGAACATCGAGCAGATCGTCGCCTGGCTGATCGACGAGGAGATGCTGGGCGGGTTCCACTTCAACGATCGCCGGTACGCCGACGACGACCTGACGCTGGCCAGCATCGATCCGTACCAGGCGTATCGGATCTTCCTGGAGATCGTGACGGCCGAGTGCGAGCGTGGCCGGCCGCTGGACATCGCCTACATGGTCGACCAGTCGCACAACCTGAAGGGCAAGGTCGAGGCGATGATCCAGACGGTCAGCATCGCGCACGAGCTGTTCGCCAAGGCGCTGCTGGTGGACCAGAACGCCCTGGCCGACGCCCGTGCGCGGCAGGACGTGGTGAAGGCCGAAGAGATCGTCCGCGGTGCGTTCTTCGCGGACACGCGTCCGCTGATCGGGTACGTCCGCGAGCAGATGGGCATCGAGCCGGACGCGATCGCAGCCTTCCGCGCCAGCGGCTACGAGGCCCGGGTCGGCGCCGAACGCGAGGCCAAGCACGGTCCGCCGGCGGATGCGAGTTACGCATAGTGGCGTCTTCCGTCAGACGTGTTCGCGCGGACTAGATGCTTCGGATCGGCTTCTGCCTTTCTCGCGGTGGCCTGGGCCACAGGTTGCTTAGCCGCAACGAGCTGGCGTTAAGGTGCTCCCCTCGGCATTGGATGCCATAAGCTGTTTGGCATCAATACCTTGAAAGAAAACAGCGGAAGTCTGCGTCTAGAAGCTTCATCCTGACACCTTCCCCAGCCATCTCCTACATGCAGCCAGCAGTTATCGGGGCACGGCCCAAACGGGCAGAGGAAACCGCGACGTCCACCGAAGGAACCCGTCCGATGATGCGTTAAACAGGTGGGCTCGAGGAACAAGAGGAGACATGTGATGGCCAAGAGCGCCTGCTTTTGTGTGTTGATCTTTCTGCTGGGTTCCGTGTCTCACTGCGGCAATCTGGAGCGGCCTGCAGCGCCCACCCCACCCGGTCAACCGGAGTCGGGACCGGGAGGGAAGGAGTACCCGCATGGGGGTGTAGCAGAATCTCTCCATGGCCAGGGGGCTCAGGAATACTGGTTGTACACCCCGGCAGCTCCGAGTCCCAACGCTGCTGCCGTGGTCGTATTCCTCCACGGATGGAACGGCACGGATCCGGGAGCGTACCGGGCGTGGATCGACCACATCGTTCGCCGGGGCAACATCGTCATCTTCCCGCGATACCAGGAGGATATCCGGACGCCGGCCACGGACTTCCTGCCGAACGCGGTTGCGGCGGTCAAGGCAGCGATCGAGGCGCTTCAGGCGGATACGGGGCCCAGACCGGACCTCGATAGGTTCGCCATTGTGGGACATTCGCTGGGGGCCATGCTCGGCCCGAACATGGCTGCCACGGCAAGCAGCACGGGGCTCCCGCCGGCCAAGGCCATCATGTCCGTGGAACCCGGATATACAACCGACGTGGTCGGTGCGACGGGTGCGCTTGTCGAGGACCTCGGTCAGATCCCGGCTGGTACGTTGCTGCTGACCGTTGCGGGTGACACGGACCGCCTGGTAGGCGATACAGGTGCAAGGCGGATCTACCGCGAGACGACGCAGATCGCTGCTGCGGACAAGGATTTTGTGATCATCAGGTCGGACGATCACGGGGTCCCGTCCCTGGTGGCCAACCATTTTGCGCCGCTGAGCTTTGTCGACGGGGCTCGTGCGGGACTACTGGGTGGCTTCGGGCCAAGGGCGTCTCGGGTCGAGATCCAGTACGCTCCCGACGCACTCGACTACTACGGGTTCTGGAAGCTGCTGGACGCACTGACGGATGCGGCCTTCTATGGGACCCATCGTGAGTACGCACTGGGCGATACGCCCGAGCAGAGGTTCATGGGGCGATGGAGCGACGGGGTGCCGGTCCGTGAGTTGGTGGTCAACGACAAACTTGATGCTTCGGTTCGGTTCAGCCCGATGAGGTCCGGCGTCGGTTGCGTGAGCCCCTGAGTTCGCACTGGTCGAGGTCCTGGTTGAAGGCACCAGCAAGGAGACGACCGCGGCGGCGCGTTCCTCACAGTGGCGGTGAGTCTCGTCGGTGATTTCGTCAGTCATGCAAGACATCTCTTGACGCACGATCTTATTGCGCGCCCCGTGTCCTAGAGTTGCCGGCTGGGTTGGTTGCAAAGTCGCGCCGATGGGCCAGTATGTCCGCCCTCCCACATCCCGCTCCCCAATGTGGTAGGACGCGGGGCAATGTGGTATCGAAGCCGCCTTCAATACCGCATTATGTGGTACAGGACTGCATCATCCCAACTCGGTCCATTCCGCGTCAGGCCCTCGCCTGATGCATTTGACCTTTCGCTCGGACTTGAGCCGGTTGAGCACCTTGCGGATAGTCTCCCGACCGACCGAGAGGAATAGAGAATAGGCGGATTTCCACTCGAACGCATCGAGTTGTCAGCGCGCCTTGTTCTTGGCAGGCTTGAGTGGCTCGAGCTGAGCGATCTGGGCGGCTTCTTTGGATCGGAGGGCATACCAGAGATCCCAGTCCTGCTGCGGTCCAAGCCAGAAGTCTGCGCTCATGCCCGTTACCTGCGCGAGGCGCAGCGCGGTGTCCGGGGTCACGCTCCGCTTGCCGTTGATGACCTCATTCAAGCGAGGGAAGGACACGCCGAGCTGCCGGGCGAAGGCGGACTGCGTGACTTCCAACGGCTTGAGGAACTCCTCGAGCAGCATCTCCCCCGGGTGGGTCGGCGGCTGGTGGGTGGGCAGGAGACGGCGCACCAACGCGCCGCCTCGGCGTCGCTTAGTGGTAGTCCGTAACTTCGACGTCGTCGGCATAGCCATCTCCCCAGCTTGGCAGCGAAATCACTTCAGCAGATCAACGTGCGCGTCACCCGTCACGCTGCCGCAGTGTTTCAGTGACATCGGTCAGCCGCTGTGCACCGCGCTGCACGGCATCGGTAACTGCTTGTAGCGACCGACCTCCATCCATGTAGAGACGCATCGTCTCAATCAGGTGCAAGTCACGACCGACTGCACGGAGACGCTCGCCAAGGCCCTGGGATAGAGCATCTACTCCGTAGTGACCGATTCGAAGAACCGTTTCACCGATCTGTGAAGCCTCTGCTTGTACGTCCTCGACCTTTCCTTGATTGACCATCCCGTCCATGCGCTGAACAAGATCGTCGAGCCTCCGCAAGCTTGAGATGAGGATGTCTCGTGCGCTCGCAAGCGAAGTATCGGACACCGGCAAGGTGTCGATTCGCTGCTCTTTGAGCTGGCGAGCCATCTGCAGCGCCTGATTGACCAACCCAGACAACTCCGATCCCCCTCCGAGATACAGACGGAAGTTAGCGACTCGGTCGAGCGCGTTGGCAAGATCGCTTAGGTCGCTGGTGAGCTGCTTGCTCACAGCTACGTCTTCAGCCGCAAGCGAACGCAGCTCCACTGCGACCTGCCCATACTGCGCACGCCACATGTCCAACCACGGGTTGATGCTGCGCTCCTCAGCCTGTTCGGCATAGATGATCACGTCGATTAGCAGTGGGGCAAGCCGGGACAGAAGCTCGGTGTAGGGATCTGCCTGGTTGCCCCCAAGGTCTGCCATCGGCAACCACGCTTGGACTAGCTCGACGACCTCATGGGGTTCGGCAGAACGTGATTCTGTCATGTGGCGGAGATAGGGAATGTTCCGGCTGTAGTAAACTGGCTGGCTTCCCTTGGGCACGACAAGGACAAGTACGATCTGATCACCCTCAATCGCGAACCGCGCGGCTGGCGTGATGGATGGTCTTACCGTTCCATCGCAGATCCCCCCAATTCGGCACGAGAGAGAGTCTCGTCCTTCCGGCGTCGTTGCTTCCGGCAAACCGATGAGGTCGCCGTCGTCCGAGACTCCGATCAGAATCGTCCCTTGATTGGACGTGGCGAATGCGGCTATCTCCTTTGCCAGGTCGAGAGCTTTGTTCGGGAAGAGCTCCATATACTCAAGCTCTTGCCCTTCGCCTCGCGCCCGGAGTACTGGGAGATCCGCCGAGAGTTTGTCGTCTGCCCACTCAGGAGTCGTCATTGGACTACTCTCTCATCCTGTCAGCATGGGTCTGCATGCTTCATCACGTGATCCAGGGGTTGCACTAGCTGAGCGAGCGCTGGTGGAATTGCCTGTTCTTGTCACCTCCGGGCAGCACTTCGCTGATCGCCCGGGCGACTCTCCACAATCATTCGTTTGGGCCCTGACGGTCGCGTCGCAGGAAATCAGCGAGGCGCGCCGCATCGCCCTTCATGCTACGACCTCCAGGGATTCACGTTGCCTGTCTGAATCTACCGGACTATACCGCGCCCGGGTCAGTTCCTGGGCATTGATCGGTGCGGAGGAGCAGAAGGCACATGCTACCTCTTCGTTCAAACGCATCGCAGGCCGCTGGGTGCATTCCTGTCTCGCGCGCTCAGCGAGTCGGCGCCATGGTCGCAACTTCCCGCTTGAGCCGGTCTCCCAGGCGGTCTTTCTCGACTTCGAGGTCGTAGTGGGCCTGCAGGTTGAGCCAGAAGCGCTCGGAGGTGCCGAAGTATCTGGACAGCCGCAGAGCGGTGTCCGCAGTCACCGCACGGGTACCATGAACGATTTCATTGATGCGCCTTGGAGAGACGCTGATGTCCTTGGCCAGACGGTACTGGCTGATGCCCATGGGCAACAAGAACTCCTCCAGAAGGATCTCTCCGGGATGGACGGGTGCAAGCTTCTTGGCGGCCATTTCTACCTCCTAGCCGTGGTAGTCAACGACCTCGACTTCATACGCGTCACCGTCTCGCCAGGTGAAGCAGATGCGCCACCGGTCGTTGATTCGGATGCTGTACTGTCCTCGCCTGTCCCCAACCAGCTTCTCTAGGCGGTTTCCCGGGGGAAGCCTCAAATCCTGGACGGTCTCGGCGGCGTGAAGAACCACAAGCTTCCTATGGGCTATCCGCTGGAGCGTCGGCGGCAGTCGACGAGGTCGCTTTCTGGCGAAGACCCGCTCAGTGTCGGAATCAGCGAAGCTGCGTATCACCGTTCCAATAGTAACGCTTGGCGCTAATAACGTCAAGCGTTAATGCTCAGGCGCGACCGTTCCAGCTGGCAGCCTGCCCACCGCGCGGCTATGATGTGGCCCCGGCTCGTCGGTCGGCGGGGTCGATCGGTGACAGGCGGGCGCGGACGGGCGGGTGGAGGCGGGGGGTCTCAGATAGGTGAGGGTGATGTCGATTCTGGGGTTGGATATTGGGACGACCGGGGCGAAGGGGGTGGCGTTCGATCTGGACGGGCGGGCGGTTGCGACGGCGTATCGCGAGTATGACATGACCTCGCCGCAGGCGGGGCATCTCGAGCTCGATCCGAACGAGGTGCTCGAGGGGGTGGCGGCGGTCTGCCGGGAGGTCGCGTCGGCGACGGCGACCGATCCGATCCGGTCGGTGGCGTGCAGCGTGTTGGGCGAGGCGATCACGCCGGTCGACGCGGACAACCGCCCGCTGGCAAACGCCGTCATCGGCTTCGACGCCCGCGGCGCGGCCGAGTGCGAGTGGCTTCGCGGGCAGATCGACAACGCCGAGGTGTTTTGCCTGACGGGCCATCCGATCAATAGCTTCCATACGGTCTTCAAGCTGATGCATCGGCGGGAGCACGAGCCCGACGTCTTCGGCCGGGCAGCGCGTTGGCTGGGGTTCCAGGAGTTGGTGGCGGTTTCGCTGGGGGGAGAGGCGGCGGTGGACCACTCCGCGGCGGCGCGGACGCTGCTGCTGGACACGAACGAACTGAAGTGGTCCGATCGGCTGATGGGCCTGACGGGGATGTCGGCGGAGATGTTCGCCCGACCGGTGGCGCCGGGGACGGCGATCGGGACGGTCAGCCAGTCCGGTCACGAACGGTTCGGCCTGCCGGTCGGCTGCGTGATCGCGGCTGGCCTGCACGATCAGCCGGCGGGCATCCTCGGCGCGGCGGTCGAGCCGGGCGAGTCGATGTACGCGACGGGGACGGTGGTGTGCATTGGGGTGCTCGTGACGGCGCGTCCGGATCCGGAGGTGATGTGCAAGCACAACCTATGCTGGTACCCGACGTACGGCGAGGATCGGCACGTCTCGCTGGCGTGGAACTTCACGGGGGGCAGCCTGCTGAAGTGGTACCGTGACACGTTCGGCGGCCAACAGGTCGACGAGGCCCGCGAGCGGGGGGTCGATCCTTATGACGTGATTCTCGATGGTCTCCCGACCGAGCCGACGGACCTGTTTGTGCTGCCCTACTTCACGACGACTGGGACGCCGTGGCTGGATACGCAGGCGTTGGGGGCGGTGTTGGGCCTGCGGCTGACGACGCGGCGGGAGGAGATCGTCAAGGCGCTGCTCGAGGGCATTGAGTACGATATTGCGTTGAACCAGGCGCTGTTGGCGGAGGCGGGGATCGAGATCGAGCGGTACAAGGCCATCGGCGGCGCCGCCAAAAGTGCCCTGTGGATGCAGCTCAAGGCCGACGTCCTGGGTCGGCCGGTGGTGGTGCTGGAGACGACGGAATCGGCCGCCCTGGGCGTGGCGCTGCTGGGCGCGCGGTCGGCGGGCCTGATCGATTCGGTCAGCGACGCGGCGAAACGGTTCGCCCGAACGGGCCGGACATTTGAGCCGGACGCCAGTCGCTCCAGCGTGTATAATGACCGGTCGGCAATCTACCGCGATCTGTATCCGATGACGCGGCCGCTGACGCACCGGATTGCCGCATTGTCCGCGAACGGGTAGGCTGAGCATGGGAGAAACGGGCCGTGGCGAAATCGAAACTGAATTTCCGCGACGCACAACTGCAAGCCCGGTTGGGACTGTTTTCCTCGATCGCCTCGTTGGTATCTGTGCTGCTGTTGGCTGCGATCACGCTGGAGAACTTCAACCCGGCCGAGAGGACGATCGCCTACAACCCCCAGACGCTTCGTTCTCCGGCCATCCTGGGATTGACCGGCCTATCAGGATTCCTGGCGGTGGTCGGGTTCGGCTTGGGGATCTCGAGCCTGGGGCACAAGCGCAACGCCCGGCAACGAGAGTCGTGGATGGGGTTTCTGCTTGGCGCGCTGGTCGTCAGTCTGACCATCATCCTCTACGTGCTGTTCCGGATGTTCTCGTTGCCCATCGTTCGCTGACCGACTGCCATGGCCGCGACCCGTGGGGGCTGCTTCGGTCCGGCGTTGTTGGCGACGAATAGAGACCACGCCGTGAAGGTCGACCTGTTGACCACCTGCCTGACCGACACGTTCTTCCCGCAGGTGGCGGTATCCGTCGTGAACGTCCTTCGTCGACTGGGGCTCGAGGTGGACCTCCCAGCCGACCAGACCTGTTGCGGTCAACCGGCGTTCAACAGCGGGTTGCTCGACGAAGCCCGCGAGGTGGCCGTCCACACGCTCGACGTGTTCGAGGACAGCGAGACCGTCGTGACACCGTCGGGGTCCTGCTGCGCGATGGTGCGGCAGCACTATCCCATGCTGTTTGCCGACGACGAGAAGGACTTGGCGCGGGCGCGGGCGCTGGGGGCGAAGCTGTTCGAATTCGTCGAGTTCCTCGAGAAGGTTCTGAAGGTGGATTGGGGGCCTTGGCGACTCCGCTATCGTGCGTCGGCGACGTATCACTACAGCTGCCATCTGCGCGGGCTGGGGATGACCGATGAGGTCCCGCGGCTGCTGGCCCGGATCGACGGGTTGGACTACCGGCCGCTCGAGAAGCTCGACCAGTGCTGCGGTTTCGGGGGGACGTTCTCGGTCAAGTACAGCCACATCAGCGAGGCCCTCGTCAACGACAAGGCCGATTGCGTCGAGCGAACCGGCGCGGAGGTGCTGGTCTGCAACGATGGCGGCTGCACGCTGAACATCGGCGGGCTGTTGCATCGTCGTGGCAGCCCGATCCGCCTGATGCACGCCGCCGAGCTTCTCGACGTCGCGATGAACGCTCAGGGCTGAACCGTGCCACCCGAAGACACACCGACCGCCAATGGACAGGACGACGCGGTGATTCTTGTGCCGGAGGCTCCGTCGTCCGAGCCGCTGGGGGACGAGGGGATCTTCTGCCCGATCTGCGGGTACAACCTGACCGGTAACCTCACCGGACGGTGCAGCGAATGCGGCGGCTTCTTCCACCGGGAGCTGTTGCTGCAGACCGCGCGCGTCTCGGCTGATGCCCTGATGCCGTGGGAGCGCCCCGAGGAATTCTCGCTGCGGGAGCGATTCTGGCGGACGCTGCGGATCAGCTGCGTTCATCCCAGGGAGTTCGCCCTGGCGTTCGCGGCTCAGCCTGCACGGTCCCGGTCGACGAGCTTCTACGCGATCTGCCTGGGGCTTCTGACGGTGAATGCGGCGGTGATCTCGGGAGTTGGATGGCTGGACATGGAGACGAGGGGCGATGAAGAGCTGGTGATCTTTCTCCCGCTGTTGATCGTCGTTCCCGTCCTGCCGGTGACCGTGGCGGTGGGACTCGTCTATGCACTGTTGTACCGTCACGCGGATCAGCGTCGTCACCTGGCGCCGTGGCGGGCGATTCTTGAGTACGCGGTTGCGCACTGGTTCTTGATGTGGCTCGCTCCGGTCGCGGCGTTGTTGCTGGCGATCGTCAACTGGGAGCGGCTGTTCGAGCTGGTGGTGGTGTGCAGCCTGGCCTGCTGGGCGGGATGCGTGGTGCTGTGGGCGTTCACGCTGGCGGAGGTGGTCCGCTGGCGGTGGCCGCGGGCCCACCCGCTTCTGGTCATGTTACTGACGCTGGTGGTTGCGGGCGGCACCTGGCTGGTGTCTGTGATGGCGCTGGCGATGTTGGCGGCGCTTCTCGACTGACGATGCTGCGGACCCGCGGTCGTTGCATCTCTCCCTCGCATCGGTACAGTGGGGGAATCAAGCCGGCAGACGGCTGCGTTGTGAGCCGGCGAGCACTGGAGAGCCGCGTTGGACGAGCGATTCAAGCGAGACACGGTTCGGGCGGTACATGACGAGGTCCTGGCCCGCGCGCTCGATCGGGCCACCCGCCGGCAGGACGACGACCGCAAGGCCATCATCGGAGAGCTGGGGGATCCCTGGGCGGTCCGGGCGCTGGCCGGCGAATGCCGCGATTTCGCGCTCGATCGGCTGGACGAGCGTCTCGTCCAACTCGCCGACAAGATTCGCGAGCACGGCGGGCACGTCCACTGGGCGCTGGACGGCGGACAGGCCTGCCGGATCGTCGCCGACATCGCCCAGCAGACCGGCTGTAAGCTGGCCATCAAGACCAAGAGCATGATGTGCGAGGAGATCCGGCTGAACCCCTACCTCGAGGCGCGGGGCCTGGAGGTCGTGGAGACGGACCTGGGCGAGTACATCCTGCAATTGGCCAACGAGCCGCCGTCGCACATCCTCGGGCCGGCGTGTCACAAGACGGCGGGGCAGATCGCCGAGCTGTTCAACGAGAAGCTGGGCATTCCATACACCGAGGACGCGACGACGTTGGCGGGTTCGGCCCGGGGGATTCTGCGCGAGAAGTTCCGCCAGGCGGACATGGGCATCACGGGCGCGAACTTCGGCGTGGCGCAGACGGGCACGATCGTCGTGGTGACCAACGAGGGGAACGGCCGGTTCGTCGCGTCGCGGCCGCGTGTGCTCGTGACGGTCATGGGCATGGAGAAGGTCATCGAGAGCATGGCCGATCTGGCGGTCATGCTGAAGGTGCTGGGTCGCAGCGCGACCGGACAGCGGATGAGCGTGTACACGAACCTGACGACGGGTCCGCGCCAGCCGGGCGACGAGGATGGTCCGGAGGCGTTCCATCTCGTCATCGTGGACAACGGTCGGTCGCGCGTGTTGGCGAGCAAGTATCGCCAACTGCTGAGGTGTATTCGGTGCGGGGCCTGCCTGAACGCCTGCCCCGTCTATCGCAAGCTGGGCGGGCACGCCTACAACAGTATCTATCCCGGGCCGATCGGCAAGCTGCTGACGCCGCTGCTCGAGGGGCTGGTCAACCGGGCCGACCTGCCGCAGGCTTGCGCCTTGTGCACTTCCTGCCGAGATGCGTGTCCGGTGCGGATCGAGCTGTCGGAGATGCTTGTCCTGATGCGGGACGACCTGCGTCGGCTGGGCAAGATTCCGTTGTCGCAGCGGCTGGGTTTTGGCGCCTGGGCCACGATCATGACGCATCCGCGACTGTACCATTGGGCGGGTCGGTTGGCGCGGGTGGGTCTGGGGCTGGAATCGCAGGGGGGCTGGGTCGAGCGGACGCCGCCGGCAGGCAGTCCGTGGACGGACGTGCGGGACCTGCCGCTGCCGGCTGAAAGACCGTTCCACCAGATCTGGCGCGAGACGCTGAAGCATGCGCCAGCCCCGCCGTCGGGTGCCGGCGGGCAGGACCTGCCGACCTCGATGGACCGTTCCTCTGCTGCGGGTTCACACGGCGGTGATGAGCGCAGTCCGCACAGCGAACCCGTGTCCGCCGATCCGTGGCGACGCGGGGTGGAACCTGCGGCACCCGCTGACCAGATCGCGTGCACGCAGGAGGCGTTCATCGCGCGGGTTCGCGACGCGCTGCGGGCCGTGCCCCGTGACCGTCCGCGACCCGATCCCAATCGGGCGCGGCTGCAGCCGATCGGCGGTGATTTGCTCGGGATGTTCAAGCGCCGGTCGGCCGAGCTGAAGGTGACCGTGCACGAGGCCGCCGGGCCGGACGAGGCGGTTGCGGCGGTGGCGTCTATCGTCGGCGATCTCGGGGCGACGCGTGGGGTGGCTACGGACGAGGGCCTGGTGGATCTGGCAAGCTTGGAACAGCACCTGTCCGCCGTCGCGTGCGAGCTGACGGTCGTTCGCGAGGGGGCCGGTCTGGGTCCAAGCTTCGAGGCCGATGTCGGTATCACGGGCGCGCAGCTCGGGATTGCAGAGACCGGGACGATGGTCCTGAGCAGCGGGGCGTCCCGACGTCGTCTGGTGGGGTTGGCGCCGCCGGCGCACGTCGTCTTGCTGCCGACCGATCGCATCGTCGCGGACCTGTTGGACTGGGCGCGCCGCTACGAGGTCCGTCCACTCCGCGCCTGCCAGACGCTGATTTCGGGTCCGAGCAAGACGGCCGACATCGAGCTGACGCTGGTCACCGGTATGCACGCGCCGGGCGTGGTCCACGTGGTCCTGATCGAGCAAGCCTGATATACTCTGCGCCCTAAAACCGTATTGACCGATTCGGGATGGCGATCGGTCTCATTACGGGCCACGTAGTTCGTTCCGCTCGACAGAACAGGAGGCTGCGGTCATGCGCTTGGCGAGCTGGTTTGTGGTCTTGTCTATGGGGATGGTGGCTCCGGTGGGTGCGTTGGAGATTGCCGACCAGGGCGAGGGACATGCGGGGATCCGCACGCTCAAGCCCGACGGTCACAAGACCGTCGTGGACGACCTGCAGCGGGTCCTGAAACGTGTGACGAGGGCGAAGCTCCCGGTCGCCGCCGGCCCTCCGCAGGCCGGTTCGATCTTCGTGGGGACTCGCGACGAAGCCGTCGCGGGCGGATGCAAGGACCTGCCCGTCCTTGCCAACGAGGAGATCCTGCTGACCCAGCGCGGCGACTGTCTGTACCTGCTTGGCGGGGGGAGCGCCGGCGTGAGCCACGCCGTCTACGCCTGGCTGGATCGGATCGGGTGTCGGTGGTTCATGCCCGGGCCGATGGGCGAGTGCGTCTCGAAGCGGCCGACGCTGATCGTCAAGCCCTTCACGTACCGGCATGCGCCGTCGTTTGGCATGCGGAGCATCTGGTACGCGTGGGGGGCGAATTCGGCGGCGTGCGCCCAGCGTTTCGGCGGATGGGCGCGGCGCAACTGCCAGGGAAGCGACCCGTACATCCACGCCAGCCACAACTTCAACGGGCTGTTGCCGCCCAGGAAGTATTTCGTGGCGCACCGCGAGTATTACTCGCTGATCGGCGGCAAGCGACTGCCCAGGCAGCTGTGCACGTCGAACCCGGACGTGATCCGGATCGCGGCCGAAACGATCATCGCGGCGTTCGACAAGAATCCCAAAGGCCCGCACACGATGTCGCTGAGCCCGAACGACGGCGACGACTTCTGCGAGTGCGACAAGTGCCGGGCGCTGGACATCGGCAAGCCCGATCCGTTCAATCCCAAGAAGCCGTGTGTGACCGACCGGTTGATGGTGTTCTGGAACGCCGTCGCCGCCCGCGTGGTCAAACGCTACCCCGACGCGAAGCTGGGTTTCTACGCCTACGTGAGCCACACGGCCGCCCCGAAACGTGAGAAGGTCCATCCGAACCTGGCGCCCGTGCTGACGGCGCAGCAGTTCTGTACGCTGCACTCGATCGCCGACCCGTGGTGCGCGTCGCGGCAGAAGATGCGCGAGACGCTGGCCCGATGGTGCGCCCTGAGTAAAAACGTCTACATCTACGACTACGACCCGCCCGTCGGGCACCTGGAGCTGCCCAGTCCGTTGTACACCGCCCACGTCACGGAGATCCCGATGTACCACAAGATGGGCGTGAAGGGGTTTAGCTGGGAATGTCACGACGCGTGGGCCATCACGTCGCCGAACCTGTGGATCAGCGCGCAGCTTCAGTGGGACGTCACGCGGGACCCGAACGGACTGATGGACAGCTACCTCCGCGATTTCTTCGGTCCCGCGGTCGAGCCGATGCGTCGCTACTACGACGCGCTGGGCGCCTGTTACCGTCAGAAGGGCGTCCACGCTGGGTGGACCAGCCGGGAGATGGCGAGGATCTACCGGCCAAACCTGGTCGCCACGATGCGACGGGCCATGAACGACGCGCTGGCCAGCTCGGGAGGGGGCGTGTTCCGCAAGCGTGTGCAGATGGTCGACATGGGCCTGCGCTATCTCGAGGGGTACCTGAAGGTCGACCGGGCTACCCGGGGCGGGAGCTACTACAGCATCATGTACAGCGTCGAGCAGGTTCAGAAGGTCCTCGACGAGCTCTACAAGACCAACGAGGAGTACATGCTCAAGACCCAGCCAGTGCGATGGCTGGAGAAGCGTACCTTCCACGCCGAGCACTACCTGCCGAGGAGCGAGGCATTTCGCAAGCGGAATGAGGTTTGGGTGGAGCTGCCCAAGTCATGGCGGGTGTGGTTCAAGGACGAGTCGGGCGACGCGCCGGCCGACTGGGCCAAGCCTGGGTTCGACGACAGTAAGTGGCACAAGCTCCGCGCCGACTGGCAGTGGTACAAGCTCGCGGGCAAGCCCTACACGGGCAAGGCGTGGGGGCGGTGCACGTTCAAGGCGCCTCCGGCGGACAAGTGCAAGGACAAACGGCTGTTCCTCTACGTCGGTTCGTTGGATGAGCGGGGGGTGATCTACCTGAACGGCCAGAAGGTCCATACCCGCATCGAGGAGGCGGAGACGGAGTCCTGGTGCACGCCGTTCCGGTTCGAGGTGACCGGGAAGGTTCGGCTGGGCGAGGTTAACACGCTGGCCGTCGCGGCCGACGCCGACGAGACCATCGGCGGCGTGTGGCGACCGATCTGGCTGTTCAGCCCGAAGGACAAGTACTTCGACGAGCGGTGGTAGTGTGGCTTGACCACAAGGCCGGCTCCTTGCGTCGTGCGAAGGCGGTTGAACGCCGCGGGGCTGGGAGGGAGATGACCATGGCGATCTGGAAAGCGTGCGCTCTGTGCGCTGGTGTGGTGCTGTTGTCGTTGCCGGTCGGCTCTATCCGGGCGGACGTGGTCTTGGAGACTCGCGACCTGCGGCTGACGATTGGCGAGGATGGGACGTGTCGCAGTCTGGTCGCCAAGGCGCTGTCGAGAGAGTACGCGTGGACCCAAGCGCCGGGGGCGGCGTTCTCGGTCGTTCGCGGCAAGAAGACGCATCCCGCGTCGTCGGCGGCGTTGGTGGGGGACGCGTTGACGGTGCGGTTCGACAAGGCGGAGACGGCGGCGACGTTCAAGGTCACTCGCACGGACGATTACCTCGCGTTGACGCTGGCGTCGGTCGAGGGCCAATCCGTCGACGCGGTGCATCTGCTTCAGCTCCGGGTCCAACCGCTGCCCTATCTCGGACCGTGGATCGACGTCGCCTATGACGACGCGTTCGGGGTCTGCCTGTGCGGCGGGAACGTCAAGACCAACGCCTCCCTGTCGCCGCCGAAGAAGGGCAGGGAGTACGTGGGGATGGCGGCGACGGCCCACAAGGGCGTCGCGCTGGCGGGGACGACGGCGGTGCTGTTCGGGTGCCCCGATCCCAAGAAGGGCTTTCTGGATCGGATGGCCGTCGTCGAGCGCGATTTCGACATGCCCCGGGGCGCCGAGCATCGCCGTTCGCCGGTTCAGCGCTATTCGTACCTGTGGCCGAGCCCGACGACGAAGGACATCGATCAGTACATCCGCTGGGCGAAGCGGGGGGGTTTTCGGATGATCCTGTTCTCCTACACAGCCTTCACGAAGGGCGCGGGGCACTTCCGGTGGAACTCGCGGTACCCGAACGGGATGGCGGACCTGAAGCAGGTGGCCGACGCGGTTCGCAAGGCGGGGCTGGCCGTCGGGCTGCACGTCCACTACAACAAGGCCCACAAGTCCGATCCTTACGTGACGCCCGTGCCCGACGACCGCCTGCACAAGGTGCGGCGGTTCACGCTCGCGTCGGCCATCGACGCTAAGGTCGGCGAGATCCGGGTCAACGAGAATCCCAAGGGCTGTACGCTCGACGACGAACGGCGGATTCTCAAGGCCGGCAAGGAGCTCATCGTCTACGAGAAGTACACGACCGACCCGCCGTATCGGTTCCTGGGCTGCAAGCGCGGCGGGCTGAAGACCACGGCCGCCAGCCACGTCGCGGGTGCGGAGATCTCGCTGTTGGACGTCGACACGTGGCCCATCTTCGTCCGTTTCGATCAGGACACGGACATTCAGGACGAGACCGCGCGCCGGATCGCCGACATCGTCCGGCAGACGGGGCCGTACGACATGGTCTACTTCGACGGCGCGGAGGACGTGCACTCGCCCCACTGGTACCACTGCGCGAACGCCGCCTACCGGGTCTACAAGCGGCTCGAGCCGGCGCCGATCATCTGCGAGGCGGCCGCCAACACGCACTTCAGTTGGCACATGATGAGTCGGAGCAACGCGTACGATTCCGTGCGGCCGTCGGAGATGAAGGCCTTCTGTCGCAAGGCGCCGTGCCGGACTGCGCCGCGCCGGGCGCTGGACTTCACACGAATCGAATTCGGCTGGCTGCACGGGTTCGGGCGGAGCCACCAGAGCCACATCACGCCCGACACGCTGGAGTACATCCTGAGCCGCGGGGCGGCCTGGGACTGTCCGTTCTCGATGACCGTGAATCTCCGCCAGCTCGAGACGAACCCCCGCACGGAGAGCTGCTTCGACGTGATCAAGATCTGGGAGGACGCCCGGGTCGAACAGAAGCTCACGGACGCACAGCGCGAACAGCTCAAGAATCTGGACCAGGAGCACCACTTGTTTGTCAACGCGGCGGGGCAGTACGAGCTGGTGGCGATCAAGGAGGTGGCCTCCGTTGCGGACGGCCGATCCATCCGCGCCTATACGTTTCGCCGGCTGGGCCAGACGGATCGGACGTACGTGCTGTTGTGGGCCGCACATGACGACGTGGACCTGACGGTGCCGGTGCCCTCGAACCGCGTGGTCGCGATGCGTCCGTTCGGCAAGCGCGTTGCGACGCGGGGTACGGACGGCAAGATCACAGTCTCGGTGGGCGAGCGGATGTACCTGGCCATCGTCGGGGCGGACGTGGCCGGCGTCGAGGACGTGCTCCGCCGTTCGACGTCGTCGGCAGGTGTGCCGGTCGTGATCTATCGGCAGGCGGAGACGTTCGCACGATCCGCGGGCAAGATTGGGCTGGCCAGCGCCGCTGGGACGAAGGATCCCGAGGCGATGGGCAACTGCGTTGTGCCGACGGGACGTGTCCCGGGCGAAGCGAAGCAGGGCAGCTATGTCGAGTACGCCTTCGACATCCCGTACAGGGGCCTATGGCAGCTGTGGGGGCGGATGAAGTACCGGGATACGAACAGCAACTCGTTCTTCGCCGCGGTCGCAGACAGGCCGGGGACGGTGCAGCGGTTCGGCAACAGCTTCGTCTGGGGCAAGTGGCTGTGGGATTCGGACGTGACGTTCAAGCTCGACAGGGGCCCGGTGAAGATCCACGTGATGGTGCGTGAGGCCGCGCCGAACGTCAGCCCCCTGTTGGACGTGCTGTGTCTGACCAACGATGGGGCGTACACGCCGTCCGATGCGGACGCCGCCAAGCAGCCCGGCGAGCGGGGGCGTCCGGCTCGGCGCTGACGAAGTGCTATGAGGGGTATTGATGCGTGCGTGTTGGGTCCTGATCGTGGCGGTGGCGGCGTGTCCGGTCGTTGCAGAGGACATCTTCCGTGAGCGATTCGAGGCGATCGGCAAGGTCGAGCCGTTGAAGCATACGTGGGGGGACAAGCCGTCCGAGGTCGCGCTCAACAAGGTCGAGGCCAAGGTGGGCGTGGCGGGGTCCGCGGCCGCCCACTTGAGACTGACGTATCCCGCCCGGGTCAAACACAAGCTGTCGTACTGGACCTACACGCTGGCCGAGCGCGTGCCGCTGATCCCGAAGCTCGAGACGATCTCATTTCGCGTCAAGACGAACGTGCCAGTGTCGATCAAGATCGGCATCTGGCCGTTTGGGTTCATCTACCACGGCCCGACGGTGAAGGCGTCGGCGGCGTGGCAGGCGGTGACGCTGCCCGCGGCCTACAGAGAGCTCAAGAAATGGTGCGAGGGTGGCAAGCAGAGCGCGGAGCGCGGCTGGGTGAGTCAGATCATCGTCGCGGTGCACGATCGGGCCGGGACGAAGGCGGACGTGCTGGTCGATGATATTGCGCTGGCGGGTCCGGCCGGTGCAGCCAAGGCGTCGCAGGATGTGGCGTTCGCCCGACGGACCCGGCGCGTGCGGATCGCACCGATTTCGCTGGTTTGGGATCAGGGCCATCGTACGCTCGACCGTGTGCTGAGCGCGCTGGACGAGGCAGGCCTTCTGCAGGCCGACGTCGCCTGTCTGCCCGAGGAATGCGTCCAGCAACCCGCTGAGCCCATCCCCGGTCCGGCGTCCAACGCGATCGCCAAGAAGGCGGTGCAACATCGCATGTACGTCGTGGGCAACCTCCGCGAGCGCAACGGTGACAAGACGTACGTGACGTCGTTCCTGTGTGACCGAAGGGGCGAGTTGATCGGCAAGTACCGCAAGTCGCACCGGTTGCCGTACGAGCGCGGCATCGAGCTGGGCGACGACCTGCCCGTGTTCGCGACGGACGTCGGGGCGATTGGGTTGAAGATCGGCACGGACCACTACTTCCCGGAGATCGACGTGGTGCTCCGTCGGCGGGGGGCGTCGCTGATCGTCTGGTCGACGTCTCCGTTTCCGGTTCGCGATGAGCACTTGATCACGCTTGCGGTTCGCGGCAGGGCGGTTCAGAACGGATGCTACTACGCGGTCGCGCGGTACGCGGGCAAGGAGGGCTACGGCGGGTACAAGGATCGGTTTTCGTGGACGGGGACCTGGCCGCTGGGGCGGGCCCAGGTGTTCGACCGCGACGGCCACACGCTTGCCGATTCCGGGCACGGGGGTGGCGTGGCGATGGCGGCCATCCCCGCATTGCGTTTGGGCGGCACGCCGCATGACGGGGGGTATCCGACGGCGGGCAAGTTCTCGTTGATCACGGCCGAGAAGCTACCTCCGCCCCGATCGCGCGAACCGGGCATGAAGCGGATCATCCGCGCTGCCGCGATCGAGTACGAAGGCAACATCGACCGGCTGATCGCCAAGCTGGATGCGTGCGGACAGTCGGGCTGTGACATCGCGTGTCTGTGGGAGTACGTCTGGTATCGCTCGGACGCGGAGGTGGTCGAGTTCCAGAATCGCAATCGCGCGTCCCTGTCGCGTGTCGCCGAGGCGGCCAAGCGCAACAAGATGTATGTCGTCATCGCCGGCGAGCTGGAGCGCGGTTTCAATGAGGCCATCCTCTATGACCGGCAGGGCCGCGAGATCGGGCGATACACGAAGATCAACCAGACGACCTCCAAGGAGTCCAAGTACTACCAGGCCGGGGAGCAGGTCGGCGTCTTCGATCTGGACTTCGGGCGGATCTGCACGAAGATCTGTGCGGACGTCTACGCGCACGAGATCGACCGCATCGCCGGGCTGCACCAGGTGGACCTCATGCTGCACCACACGCAGGACGCCGGGCCCTTCACGGAGCACACGCGACTTCGCGAGGCGCATCGTTGTGTCGACAATGGGTACTTCCTGGTTCGTGCGGCCAGCCGGACGGGGCAGCGGGACCATCGCACGTACATCATGGACCCGTGGGGGATGGCCATCGCCCGGTCTCAGTTCGGCGCGGACAACCCGCCCGTGATCGCGACGGTGCAGCTGGACAACCGGCCGAAGTACTACGAATGGCCCGAGGAAGTCCGCAAGACCGGTCCGTATCCCGATCCCTACAAGCGGAAGCTGCGACCGGTCGCGAAGGGCGACTTGCGGGCCGTCATCAACGCCCAACGTCGTCCGCGACTGTATGCCGTTCGCGGCAAGGATCCGGCGAGGTGAGGACGCGGACGCGCTGGCCAGACGGGAGACGGCGTCAGTTCTTCAGGGTCACGTTCAGAATCGCGTAGGGGCAGCCACTGGGCAGTTGGGTGTGCAAGTTGCAGCCGTCTTGTTTGGTGGGGGCATCCAGGTCGCCGCGGGGGGTCCACCACTTGACGGTCTCTGTCTGCATGCCGGGATCGAGCCGGACGGTGAACGGGAGCTTCACGCTTGATGCGCTGCCGTGGTTGGCGGCATGGACCCACAGGCGGGCCGGGTTTTCTTGTCGGTAGGCGATGAACTCCCATTCATCGGGGGATGAGCTGCGCTCGAGACGCAAGGCGGGCGCCGCCCGGCCGGCGAGGGCTCGGACCAGCGCCTCGCCGGATTCGAACCAGACGATCCGGCCCTCGCCGACGGGTTTGGCCGCCGGGGGCGTTGCGCCGAGGTGATCCGTCAGCAGCGATTTGGGACGAAGCCGGCCGATCGGGTCGTACCAGGCGGTATCGGGTGTGGCCAGCAGCGTCCCGCCTTGGCGGACCCACCTGGCGAGGGCTTGGCCCTCGTCGTCGGCCAGACAGGCAATGCCATCGGCGATGACGATCTCGCACCGGGTCAGGTCGAATGCGGGCAGGTCGATGTCGCGAAGCGGCTCGACCTGGATCTGCGCCTGCCGCAGGACCTGCAGGTGCGGCGGGAGGAGGGTGCGATTCAGGTAGTCCCGTTGGCGGAGCGAGAACAGCAAGACGACGTTTGCCCAGCGACGTACCCCGCGTGACCCCTCAATCCATCGCCTGGCCAGCCGCATATGCCGCCCGAGCGTGTCTAACGACGGGGAAGGCCGCTCAAAACCGTAGAAGACGATCCACGGCCTGGCGCCGTTGGCCAGCGAGGCGGCGGAGATCGACGCGATCGTCTCGGGCGGGCGGAGCTGCCGGTAGTCCTTTCGGCTGAAGGTTCCCAGGTAGTTCCACAGCGGCCGACCGCGAGCCAACGCCTGGCCGAGGAGCATCTTGGCCGACATCTCGGCCGCGTCCAGCCCGACCGACTCGGATAGGACGGCGTCCTCTTGGGCGTACTGCAGGTTCGTGGCCAGCAGCCAGCTTGGGTAGAGGTATTGCGTGTTGGCCAGCAGGACAAGGCCGGGGCGTTCCCGGCGTAGCGCCGCGCGGAACTTGCCGGTCGCTTCGGCCCAAACGCGGTTCCGCCAGTGGATCCAGACGCGGAACAGATTGCCCTCGTGGGTCGGGATGCGCACGGTCTTGGGGTCGGCGACGCCGAGGAGGCGTCGCGCGCGCTCTGCTCCGAACCGCGCGGCGATGTAGGCTCCGAATCGCTGCTGGCAGGACGCACAGTGGCAGGTCGGTTTGCCCGCGGTGGTGTGGAGGAACTCGTTGTTGTCCAGCATGACGGCGTCGGGCTTCCATCGTTGGATCAGCCTTCGAGTGTAGTCGATCGTGTCGTCGAGCGCGGGCGTCGAGGGGCACAGCCAGGGCTGGCCGTACACAACGACAGGGGTGCCATCAGCATCGACTTGTCGCCAATCAGGATGATCCCTGGCCAACTGGCCGGACTCCCAGGTTGTATCGTGGCCACAATGCATGATGCTGGTGTACAGGATGATGCGGAAGCCGTGGGCGCGGTAAGCCTCGAGGGCGTCGGCGAACGCCTGGTCGGTGATCCGCATGGATGCGTTCTCGTCGGATCGATCAGCCGTGATGGCGTTGTGGGCGTTCGGGGGGAGCATGATGATCGTGTTGAAGCCGAATTCTTGGCTGAGCCTGGCAGCCCAGATGGCGTGGTCCTTGACGGCGATGGCTTGCGAATACCCCCAGGGTTGAACGATCCGCGCCAGCGCCGGCCAGCCGCGCGTGGGCGCTGCGGTCGGCAGGGGCAGGTCGGGCGGCAGCGGCTCTGGCTGTGCCACTCGCACGGGTTTGGTTAGTGCCATTCGCTCGCCGTGCTCGCCCGACAGCACGAGATCCGTATAGACGACGCGGATCGGGAAGTTGGTCACCAGCTTCCGAATGCACACGCCGGCCTCGATCGTCAAGCCCTGTTCGCTGCGGTCGTCGTCGTCGAACACTACCTGGACGGACCTGGGCGCCCGTTCGCCGCCCGCGACGTCGGCCGACCAGACCACGCGTCCGTTGACGTAGACCTCAGCGAAGATGTGACCCGCCGTCGGGCCGACGAAGCCGTCGGACACGCGGAACGATAGCGTCTTTGTGCCGGTGGGCGGCCGGGACAGCGCTCGCCGCGCCCACGCACGGGCGGGCGGTTCGGCCCGGGTGTTTCCCGGCAGCGAGACAACGATCGCCTGCCGAACGACCCCGGCTCGGAAATCGGGGTGGCCGTCGACGGCGACGTTCCACGGGGCGCCGCGAGCTCCGGTCCGCCATCCGTCCGCGTCGCCCGCCAGCAGAAGACGCGCTGCCAGGGCGATCGGCAGCCCTAGCCAGACGATCGAGATCCTGGGAGGTCGGCGTGTCACGGTGCGCCTGCCTTCAGTCCGTCAGCTTGAACGTCCGCTTGGCCGTTCGCTTCTTGCCCTTGTGCTCGACTGTGATCGTGAGGGTGGGCTGGCGGTCGGGCATGAAGTGGGCCTGGAGGAAGTACCCGCTGGGCCGGACGTTCTTGATCGGCTTGCCGTTGAGGGTGACCTTCGCGCCGGGCGGCACCAGGCCGCGGACACCGACGTTGCGCGGGCCTGCCGGAACCACCGTCCCTTCGGGCGGCGAGGTCTGCACGATCAGCAGCGGGTCGCTCTGGAGCGATTCGATCTCCTCGGCGATCGCGCGGCGCGTGTCGAGCATCACCTTCGGATCGCGCGTGTAGTCGTGGAACGACCAGACGACGCGGCGGCAGAGCTCCAACGACCGTTGGCGCGGGTCGAGCCAGAACGCCTCCGCGCCGATACGCTTCTTGATCTTGGCAAGTCGATCCCGGAGGACCCACAGGTACTCGAAGTCCTGCAGTCCGTCGCGCTGGGCGCTGAAGCGGAGCGATCCGATCAGGCCCTTCTTGCCGGGATAGGCGATCGCTCGGTCGCCCAGCGGCAGGCCCTTGCTGATGCCTTCTTGGGTGTAGGGCTTGTCGCCCGCGAAGTGGTTCAGGCCCCAGTGGAGGAAGCCGTCCATGTCGTACAGGTAGTTGATCCAGTGCAGGACGCGGGCCTTGACGAGGGATTGGTCGAGGAACCGATTCGGGTATCGTCCCACCGGGTGGCAGCAGGTGTAGTACCACAGCTCGGCGCCGTCGCGACGGACCTGGTCGAACCGGGGGTACCACAGGTTCAGGTGGCTGAGCTTGGGCACGTAGATGTCGAGCTTGCCGAGGTACTCGGCCTCGACGGCCTCGATGCATCGGACGCTCGGCGCGGTCTTGTGGACGCGGTCGACCAAGGCAGCGTAGGACTCCTCGTGATGGATGAAGGGTTCGTCGCTGATGCTGACGGCGAACCGGTTCTTCCAGCCGCGCCGTTTGATGAGTTTCTCGAGCGCCGCGAGCCGACGGAAGTTGGCCTCGACCGGCCGGATGCGGCTGACCGGGTCGGTCAGGCTCGCGGTCCGCCGGCCCACCGAGTGGAGCTGGATCTGTCGGATGCCCGCCTTGAAGGCCGTCTCGGCGTAGCGTTCCAGTCGAGAGGCGTCGTGCGTGAATCCCTCCTTGGCCGTGCCCTTCTCCTGGATCAGGCCGATCGATGTGTTGACGTCTGTCTGACGGTGACCGGCGAGGAACGCGCAGAACTCACCGAGCAGGTCCCAGTACGCGTCGGTGTAGGGCTTGACCTGTTTGTCGAACCCGATGCCCGGGAACCGCCACCAGTTGACTACCGACAGATGCCGTTCGTTGGGGACCTCGAAGTCCCAGACATGCAGGCGGATGGGCAGCTCGACGGGTCGGGTCCCGCCGCGGACCATCAGCTTGCCGGCGTAGTCACCGGGCTTGGCCTTTGGGGGGATCCGGATCTCGACCCAGATCGGCTGGGCCTGGTTGGCCTTGATCGGGATGGCGGTGTCTTCCCAGTAGGGGTCGGGGATGCTCGCGGGCGCTTTGGCCACCAGCTCGTCGGGGGGGATACCTCCCGTGTTTCGCTTGACGTCGATGTAGCGGACCCATTGCGGTTTGACCGCCGCGGCCGGGATCGTCGCGCCGGAGGGACGATGGCACAGGTCGGTCACCGCGAGTTCCGCCCCGGCGAGGTCCTTGCCCACCCGGAACACGGCCTGCCCACTGACGATCTCGCGACGCGCACCAGCCAGTTGCAGCGCCGAAGGCCCGTCCTTCGGGGGCGTGGCCGACCGCATCACCTTGGTCAGGCAGTCAGTCGGCCACAACGCACCGGCTGAGGCCGCATGTCCCATCTGCGCCAGACAGAACGATGCGCCCAGCAGGATCAGAAGCACAGCGCGGATGTTCGGCCCGTCCATCTCCGTCTCCTCCACCGTGTCAGGTTCGCTTTACGTTCGGACGGCACGTGCGACGCACCGAGTGGAAACGGCGCTAGCCCTTCGATCCTTGTTGCTCGAACCGCCACATCAGCAAGTTGGTCATGATCCGCAGGGCCGATTCGCGGCGGTAGCCGTGCATTTCGTGGATGAAGTGCCCGTCCATCGAGGCCGTCAGATCGAACGGCGCGAACAGCAATACGACCCGGTCGTCTTGCTGGACGGCCGAGAAGGGCGGTGCGCCGCGGCCTCGCATCCGTGACGTGCTCCATCGCGTCGGGTGAAGCTTCCTCAGCGCCTTCGTACCCCCGGGCCCGCCCTGGACGATGGGATGGGACACCCCCAGCAGCTCGCTCTGGTCCGGATAGAGCCGGTCGACGAGCTGTCCGGCGGTCTTGGCGAAGTCCTTATCTCCGCCGCAGGCGTCTATCAAGACCAAGCCGCCCTTGTCGATGTAGGCCTTGAGCACCTTCTGCTCCGACACGCCCAGCTCGAGTTTGCCGTGGCCCGTGATGTGCAGCAGGTCGAACGCCTCGAGTCCACCGGCGTCATCGAGCTTGACGTTCTTGACCTCCTCGATGGCGACGCCGTTGTAGTGCTTCAGGTGGCGGCCCATGCGCTTCCAGGCCGTCGGGTTCGTGTCCCAATCGCCTTTGTGTTGTACCCGACCGATCTTGAGGGTGCCCTGGGGCTCGACGGGCCTGCCCGTCAGCCCTTTGGCCCGCAACCTACCGGGGAGCATGGCGTACGCGGGCCCGCCGTAGAAGCGGACGTTGGCCATGATCTTGAACGCGTCCGCATACGTGATCGAGCGGTTCTGGTGCAAGGCACCGGCCACATCGCCCCCGAAGACGAAGACGAACGTCCGGCCGCTGTCGTTCATTCCCTCCAGGGGGACCTTCCTTCGGAAGCGCGTCCGCTTGGTCTTGCCGAAGTGCGTCGAGAAGACGGGATGGTCCTTCTTGAGCGTCTCGAATTCGTATCCCTTGTCCTTGAACAGGTCCACGAGGGTTTTCTTGAACGATGCGGAAAACTCGCGGTCGACCCGATTGGGGTGGGCGACGATCGTGCCGCCTGATTCGCAGTAGTCGCGAAGCCGCTTGAGATGCTGCTCGGACGGTTTGAACTGCCCGCTGCCGCTGATGTAGAGGACCGGCGCGTCGAGCAGGTCGTGCAGGGGCGAGTCCAGCGTCACGATCTGCCACTTGTGGATGTTCTCGAACTCCTCGTTGAGGAATCGGCAGAGGTAGTGCAGGTCACGGTAGTAGTAGTTCCACTGGTCGGGCTTGCCCCACTGGAGCTTGTTGTAGACGATCGGCGCCCGTCCGTAGACTAGAAACAGCAGCAGGAAACCGTCGGTGACCGGGCCGCTTGCCCACTTGTGCTTGGCGATCTGGTTGGCGTTGGCGGCGTACCAGTCCACGTTGCCGATGTACTTCAGCCCGCTGGCGACGCCCAAGCGCTCCAGGCCGAATTTCTGATATCCGTACCAGCCGCTCTTGCCCGTGGCGGCCTTGTGATCGGCCATCCACTTCAGGCCGCCATCGATCGCATGGAAGGTCTCGGCGACGGCCTGGCGGACCCGGGGATCGGGCTTGATGCCCTTGAGCCACTTGTATGACGGTTCGGCGCGGGTGTGGAGCTTGTCGAGGACGACGTACAACGTGTTGACGCCCGCCGTCGTCATGGTGATGGTGGCGCGGGTCTTGTTCGGTGCGTCGCCGGGCCTGCGTTTGGGCACCACGTCCGGCGGCCGGCCGACGTAGCCCCACCCGCCGTTCCGGCCCTGTTTCTCGAGCCAGTGCTGGCCGACCACCCGCCAATAGCCTACGGGGAACTCGATGCCGGCGTTGGCGCCCGCCCACATCCCCAGCACGCCGAACTGCGTGCAGCTGTGATCGCCCTTCCCACGGGAGGTCTTGGCCCCGTAGTGGTACCAGCCATCCTCGGACATCGCCCGCTCGAGCCAGCGGATGTCCTCGCTCAACAGGCCTCGGAAGTGATTCCTCACGCGGCGCTCCCGAATGCGGGTCACGAGGTGCGCGTAGATATTGGCCCGCAGGGCCCGGGAGTAGGTCATTGCCAGTGGGTAGCCTTCCAGGAACTGCAGGGCGGCTCGGATCTGGTCGTTGTGGTGGGTCATGCCCGCCTCGAGCAGGGCCAGCGTTGCCACGCACGTCGACCCGCCCCGCTTGGTGCTAGGCTGCTCGGGATGGAAATGCCCGGGCGGCTCGCAGTAGGCGACCAGATGCTTGGGCCTCTGGATGACCTCGCCTTCCGTGGTCCGGAAGGCGATCCCGCCGTCGGGCAGCCTCTCGAGGAGTTCGCCGAAGTGAGTGCTCGAGGGGACCTCTTCCCACTTCTCCAACTCCTCTCGCTCCACCATCCTGCCGTCGACGGCGACTTTCTTGAGGACCTTCTTGCGTTCCCGCTTGTAGATGCGGATGGCCCACCGGGTCTGCTGGCGCTTCAGCAGGGACTTCTTGGCGCGTTCGATGATGGCATCGACCTGTTCATCGGTGAGGGCCATCGCGGGGACGCGCGCACAGCACGCGACGAGGGCACAGGCGATGACGATGCCCTTGCAGCGAAGCCGACCCGATTCCTGGGTGTGTCCTTGGCGCGACATGGTTCCGTCGAACTCCGACAATCGGCCCGGGGCCACCTGGCACGCCGTCGACCGTAACACCGGGGTGGTGACCATCATAGGTATCCCTCGCCCTGCAGGCAACGATGGGGTGCGGATTCGCTGGGACTTGACTCGGGCGTCGTATTCGCTACCTTAGGGAGGGGAGGAAGTTGTGGGCCCGCCATCGGTGGTGCTGGGGGACCTAATTCGGATGAGTCCGGTAACGTTTTGCCGGCACGCTGTCGGTATGGAATCGTAGGTGCGTATGGCGGGTCAGACAGATCAAGTCAGCAGCGACGTGCCTGCCGAAGGGCCTCAAACGGTCTCGGAGGTAGATAAGGAGAAGGCGCGCAAGTGGTTCAACCAGGCCCGCGTGGTGGGTGAGACCCGGAATTACGACTACGCGATTGAGTGCTACATCGGGGGGTTGGAGCTGTGGCCCGACGCGTTGAAGGAGGGGCATATGCCACTCCGCGCGATCGGCATGGCCCGGCGGCAGGCCAAAGGCAAGCCAGCCGGGTTGCGGCAGTCTCTCAAGCGCAAGACGACGGGCAAGAACCCCCTGCAGAACATGCTGAACGCCGAGTTCCTGCTGGCGATGGATCCGTTCAACCAGAACCATATGGAGCAGATGTTCGTCAACGCGAGCAAGGCCGACGTGCTTCCCGCGGCCAAGTGGATCGGCGACATTTACTTCGATGCGCTGCTGTCGGAGAAGAAGGTGGGGGCGGCCCGTCTGAGCAAGGTCAGCGGGGTCTTCGAGGAGCTGGGGGACAAGCTGGAGAGATCGGGTGATCCGGTGGGGGCCGTCAACGCATACGAGAAGGCGCTCAAGGCCCTGGGCATCGCGCGGAACATGAAGCCGGACAGCGCCGAGTACTTCAACCGGATGACGGACCTGTCCGGGAAGCTGACGATCTCGCGGGGCAAGTACAATCAGGACGGCACGTCGTTTCACGACTCGATGCAGGATCGCGAGAAGCAGGCCGAGCTGCACGATCGGGACCGTCTGGTCCAGGCAGGCGATCGGCTCAGCCAGTTGATCGACAGGGCCCGCAAGGATTACGAGGCCAACCCGGACGTTGCGAGCAAACTGACGGTGCTCGTGGACCAGTTGCTGAAGCGCGAGACCGAGGCGGACGACGTCGAGGCGGTCAAACTGCTGACCGAGAACTACGAGAGAACGAGGAACTACCAGTTTAAGATGCGGGCGGACGACGTCCGCATGAGTCACTACCGGCGCCAGGCGCGGGTGCTTCGGGAGAGGCTGCGATCGGATCCGGAAGACGCGTCGCTGAAGGCCAAGGCGCAGAAGCTGGCGGACAAGGCGAGGCAGTTCGAGCTGGGGTGTTTCAAGGAACGGGTCGCCAACTACCCGACGGACCACCGGATCCGCTTCCGGTATGCCGAGTGTCTGTTTGGGGCAGGACAGTATGAGGAAGCCCTCCCCGAGTTCCAGATGGCCCGGATCGATCCGAAGAACCGTGCGGCGTGCAATCTGTACATCGGTCGGTGCTTCTTCCAGAACAAGCACTTCGGCCCGGCCGTCGACGTGCTCAAGCAACTGCAGGCGGGTCTGGAGAGCCTCGGGGACGACCTCAGCAAAGAGGTGACCTACTGGCTGGGTCGTTCGTATGAGGGGGCGGGGAAGACCGGCGAGGCCCTGGAGAGCTATAATCAGATCATCCAGTGGGACTACAACTACATGGACGTCCGCAAGCGGATTGAGCAACTCCGCGAGTAGGGCAGTGGCAAGTTGCGTGTTGGGGAGTATGACGTGGCACATTCGTTGTCGAGCAAGAAGCGGATTCGTCAGAACGAGAAGCGTCGGTTTCGCAACCGGGTTCGCAAGAGCCGGCTGAAGCGTCAGCGGCGTCACTTCCGGGAAGCGGTCGCGTCTGGTGACGCCGAGCAGGCGGAGACGGAACTGAGGAAGGTCCACAAGCTGGCAGATCAGGTGGCCGCCAAGGGGACGATCCACAAGAACGCAGCAGCCCGGATCAAGTCGCGGCTGCAGCGACGCTTGAATCGGCTCAGCGCGGCCAAGGCGTGACGGTTCGAGCCGTCCGGGTGGGGCCGCGAGCATCGTATAGGGCGATGCGGTCCGCTCGGAAGTGGCTTGATCAAGGACGGGGCAGTGGAATCCAGAACGGGCGGTGGTTGTAGCGCCGCCCGTTGTGCTTGCGCGGGGGCGACGCGTCGGGTCGTGGAGATCGGAGGCCGGGCGAGTGACGGGTTTGGAGCCGGGGCGGCACGTTTCGCGTGGGGGGGTCAAGTTGGCTGCGGCACTGGAAGGTCTCGGCATCGAACCGGCCGGGAGGATCTGCGCAGATCTGGGGAGCAACGTCGGCGGATTTGTCCAATGTCTTGTCGCGCGCGGGGCGGCGAAAGTGTATGCCGTGGACACGGGGTATGGCGTGCTGGACTACCAGCTCCGCAAAGACGATCGTGTCGTGGTGATGGAGCGGACCAACGCGATGCACGTCACGCTGGACGAACCGGTGGATCTGGTGACGATCGACGTGGGTTGGACGCGGCAGCGCCACATCCTGCCTGCAGCCGTCAAGCTGCTGGGGCCTGGCGGGGAGATCCTGTCACTGGTGAAGCCGCACTACGAGGCCCCGCCTGAATGGCTTCGTGGTGGGGTCTTGCCGCCAGAGAAGGTGCCGACGGTCGTGGCGACGGTGGCGGAGGGCGTGCGTGCGTTCGGCGTGGAGCTGGTCGGGCAGATGGACAGCCCCTTGCCGGGTCGGGCAGGCAATCGGGAGGCGTGGTTCAGGCTGCGGCGGCGGGGGGCTTTGCCTGGTCGAGGATGAAGCGATTGCGGCGGTACCGTGCGTGCGATCGGGCTGGATTTGGGTTGCGTTCTGCGGCCCGTTGGTTACAATAACCCCCTGAATTTTCAGTGACTTAAGTGCTTTGCCTGCCAGGACGGTGCGCATGAGCGACACGGAAGAACGGATCGAGAATCTGCCCATCACCAGCGAGATGCGGGACTCGTACCTGACCTACGCGATGAGCGTGATCATGGCCCGGGCGTTGCCGGACGTTCGGGACGGTCTCAAGCCGTCTCAGCGTCGGATCCTGGTTGCCATGAACGACCTGAACGTGGGCCCTCGGGCGGCGTTTCGCAAGTGCGCGAACATCGTGGGGGAGTGCATGGGGAACTACCACCCGCATGGGGAGGTGGTGATCTACCCGACGCTGGTTCGGATGGGCCAGAGCTGGTCGATGCGTCACACGCTGGTGACGCCGCAGGGGAATTTCGGTTCGCTGGACGGAGATCCACCGGCGGCGATGCGGTACACGGAGGCGCGGATGGCCCCGCCTTCGGCGGAGATGTTGGCGGACCTGGAGTTGGACACGGTCGACTTCCAACCGAACTTCGACGATCGGACGACCGAGCCGGTGGTCCTGCCGAGCAAGTTCCCGAACCTGCTGGTAAACGGTTCGACGGGGATCGCGGTGGGGATGGCCACCAACCTGCCGCCGCACAACCTGGGCGAGGTGTGCGACGCGGTGGTCATGCTCGTCGAGAACCCGAACGCCAGCGTCGACGAGCTGATGACGGTGCTTCCGGGCCCGGACTTCCCGACGGGCGCGACGATCTGCGGGCGTGGGGGAATCCGGGACCTGTACAAGACGGGTCGCGGGACGCTGCAGCTTCGGGCCAAGATGCACATCGAGGAGATGCGCGGCGGGCGTGAGATGATCGTGGTGGACGAGATCCCCTACCAGATCCTCAAGATCACGATCCTGGAGCGGATGGCTGAGGCGGTCAAATCGGGCAACATCCCGGACGTCGCGCACATCAACGACGCGTCAGGTCGGAAGCACCCCTGCCGGATCGAGATCGAGCTGAAGAAGGACGCCAACCCGGAGGTGGTGAAGAACCAGTTGTATCAGCATACGTCGCTGCAGACGAACTTCACGGCGATGAACCTGGCATTGGTGCATCGTCAGCCGAGGACGTTGACGCTCAAGCAGCTTCTCGAGGAATTCATCGGGCATCGCAAGGACGTGATCCGTCGTCGGACGCGATGCCTGCTACAGCGTGCCAGCGAGCGGGCACACGTCCTGGAAGGCCTGATTCTGGCGGTGGGGGACATTGACGAGATCATCCAGATCATCCGGGGTTCGCCGGATCCGCCGACGGCCAAGACGCGGCTGATGGCCAAGGCGTTGCGGCTGACGGAGGCGGCGACGTTGCGTTCGCTGCTTCCCGAGGCGTTTGTTGCGCGAGCCGGTTCGGAGGATCAGTTCCTGACGGGCCCGCAGGCGGACGCGATCCTGTCGATGCAGTTGCAGCGTCTGACGGGCCTGGAGATCGAGAAGCTTGCCCGGGAGTACGCGAAGCTCGCCGAGGAGATCGAGGGGTACGAGGCCATTCTTCGGGACGAGTCGCTGGTGTTGGACATCATCCGGGAGGACATGTTCGAGCTGAAGGAGAAGTACGCCGACGCGCGTCGCACGGAGATCGGCCCGGCGATCGGCGAATTCCGAATGGAGGAGCTGATTGCCGAGGAGCAGGTGATCGTCTCGGTCACGAACGAGGGGTACGTGAAGCGAACGGCGATCGACGCCTACCGCAAGCAGGGCCGTGGGGGGAGGGGCGTGATCGGCGCGGAGAGCAAGGAAGGGGACTTCGTTCGCGACCTGTTTACGGCGAGCACGCACGACTACCTGCTGATCTTCACGAACCGCGGCCGGGTGTACTGGCTGAAGGTCTATGACGTTCCGTCGATGTCGCGGACGAGCCGCGGGCGGTCGATCGCCAACCTGATCCGGATGCAGTCGAACGAGGAGCAGCGTGCGGTGCTTCCGGTTCGCCAGTTCGAGGAGCGATTCGTCTTTTTTGCGACGAGCAAGGGCATCGTCAAGAAGACGCCCCTTCAGGCGTTTAGCCGTCCGCGGCCGAGCGGGATCATCGCGCTGAAGCTCGACCCGGACGATCAGCTCATCGGGGCGGCGTTGACCGATGGGGACGATCACGTGCTGCTGGGCGCGCGGAATGGTTTGGCGATCCGGTTCCCGGAAGAGGACGTTCGAGCGATGGGTCGGTCGGCGCGCGGCGTCAAGGGGATGACGCTGTCCGGGGACGATCGGGTGGTGGACATGGTGGTGCTCCGCCCGGAGGTGTCGTTGCTGACGGTGTGCGAGAAGGGGTACGGCAAGCGGACGGACATCGACGCGTACCGCATCACGCGACGGGGCGGGAAGGGGATCATCAACGTTCGTGTGACCGATCGGAACGGTCGTGTGGTGGCGCTCAAAGCGGCCGAGGACGATGACGAGCTGATGATCATCACGGCCAACGGCATCATGCTTCGGACGGATTTGTCGGCGGTCCGTGAGATCGGTCGCGCGACGCAGGGGGTCCGGATGATCCGGGTGGACGAGGGGGACCGTGTGGCAGCGGTGGCCCGGATTGCTCGGGACAAGGAGGAGGAGCCCGACGAGCCGGAGGCCGAAGCCACCGCCAACCAGCAGGGCGACGAAATCGATTCCGGCTCGGCGCAGGCCCCCGAGGACGAGGCGAGCGATACGTCCCCAGACGCGGATCCGTCGGCTGGGGCACAGGGCGTATCGCACGAGGGCGAGACCCCGTCGGCCGATTCGGAGGACAACGCCGATCCGCAGCACGCCTGAGGACGGACGGGTGTTGTTCCGGCTGCCGCGCTCGGGGGCGGTCTGGATTACTTCGGTTGTGATTGTGCTGGCCGGCGTTGCCACTTGGCCAGGTAGGCGGCGGCCAGGTCGCGCACGAGGGGGTCGGGGTCACTTCTGGCCGTTCGCCTCGCCACGGTTTGGAACACGGGGCCTTGCTTTTCGGCAAGGAGCCAGACGGTCATCATCCTTGCAAGCCAGTCTTCGTCAGATAACCCGCCGGAGAGTTTCCTGATCATCGGGTTGGTGAGCTTGACGTAGCGGCAAGACTCGATGAGGCGCGCGCGAATGACAGGGTGACGGTCCCGTCGCATGGCGGCGTTGATCAGCGCGTCGGCTACTGATGGCTCATCGATGGACGTGACGTCGTATCCGAGCCGTCGGTCTCGTTTGGCCTGGGACTCGGCGAGGAGGGACGCCAGGACGGCGCCTGCGCGGATGGCCTGGCCTGGCGGGCCGGAGTTCATGACGAGCTTCAGGTTGGCGATGGCGCTCTGCGAGGCGTCGGCGGCGCGTCTCATCGTCCTGGATGTGGGTGCAGCCAGGCCGCCGAGACGATGGGTCCACTCGCCCTTCGCGGACCGCACGGGGTCGAGGATTCCGCCGATGACGACCTCTTGGGCGGCCTGGGGGGTGGTCCTCATCGCTTCCCGCAACGGGCCGATGTCGATGGTCTGAATCAGGCGAACGGACTGGCCCGGGCTCAGGACGGGCGTCCGTTCGAGGTCGACGATGAGGTAACGGGCGAACTGTCGAGCGCGGTCGCCAGAGGTCGTGACCGAGACGAGCACTTGCGGCGACAGCATCATCTGGTGGCCGAGGGTGATGCTGAAGGGCCCGACGTTGGTCAGCTGGAACAGGACGTACCAGGGCTCCGCTGGGACGAGATGAGGTTGCACAAAGCGCAGGGAGAGCTTCAGGAACTTGTCAGGCTTCTTGTAGTACTCGAGCGGTGTTCGGTCGAAATCGGCAAGGAGCTTGCGGATGCTGGGATAGTCAGGGACGGGCGGGACGGTCAGGCCGTTGGCCTGGAGCATCTGTGCGATCTCGTCGTAAGCGACGCCGGAGCTACGCAATTTGGCGGCTTGGAGGAGGACGGGGGCCGCGCGGTGAGCGCGTTTGGTGGCGAGGTAGACGCGGGCCAGCCCGACGGCGGCCATCTGGTCAGTGGCGGCCAGGTCCTTCAGAACGCGTTCGGCTTCGGGGAGGTCGTTCTTGGCGATGGCCGCGAAGCCGTAGGCGCGTCGGGCGTCCTTTGAGGGATTCGGGTGGTCCATGGCGATCTTGGCGAGGCGCATGGCCTGGTCGGGTTGTGGGTCGTAGAGGGCGTAGAACCAGGCCATCTCGGTGGCGAGGTCGACGTCGCGTGTCTTGACGACGCGGTCGGTGAGGCCGCGGTAGTGTTCGCCGATGGCCCGAATCTGTGCAAGGGCGAGCTCTCCCCGGCGGAGCTTCCGCAGGACGTGGACCATGAGGAGTCGGGCGGGGACGTGCCCGGGCTCGAGGCGAATGGCTTGGGCGCAGTCCTTGAGTGCGGCCTCCAGGTCGCCCGCGGCGGCGCGGCTTTGGGCCAGGTCGAAGAAGCGTTCGGCGGGCGGGTCCTTGCCGGGATTGGCGGCCCGGTGGACGTTGAGGGCGTAGGTAAACCAGAACTGCGCCTGTGAGTGCAGCGAGAGGCCGTCCAGCAGGTTGGCGAGCTGCCAGACGAGATTGATCTGCATGGGATTGGCGGCGATCAGCCGGAGGGCTACGCGGACCCGGTCCTCCCGATCGTCCGGTGTGGTCAGGATCTGGTAGGCGAGCTGGCTTGCCGCAACGTTGCAGGGGGCAAGCTCCAGCGCGGTCTGGATGTGCTTTCGAGCTTCGGGGCGATTGCTTTGGGTCAGTGCGATCTCGGCGAGGCGGCGATGGGCGTCGCCGGCGATAAGGGGCAGACCTCCCGCTTCAGAGAGCTGCTTCTGGATGAAGCGCTGGCGGTCCTCGATGGTCTGGAGGGATCTGACGGTTAGACCGATCCATCGCAACCTGGCGGCGATGTCGGTGGGGTCTCGCTGGACGTAGTGCTGGAGCTCGGCAAGTGCGGTCTCGGGCTCACCGACATCTTCGAGGATGTCAGACTGCCATCGACGGGGCTCGGGGGCGTTGGGTTCGAGGCGGGCAGCGGCCCGCATCAACGTCAGGACGATCTGGATATCGTGGGGGGCTGGCCGGCCTTGCAGGCCATGGCCGTGATCGCGCGCCAGGTCAACGAGCCACTTGGCTGGAGATCGGATCAGCGGTTGCTCAGCGGGCTGGGTGGCCTGCTGCGCAGCAAGCGGGAGCCCAAGTGCGAGGCAAGCGGATACAGCGCGAAGTGACCCTGCCACATCGAGCATGCGGCTTTTCTATCTTCTCGCGGTGGGGAGTTCAAGACCATGGATGTTCGAGTGGGGGGCGGCTGGGGGCGGGCGCCCGCCACGTTATGTGTGAAGGACCGAAAGCGCGTGGAGCTGCGCGCGGAGGGCAGTGGGCCCCATGTGTTTGGAGAGGCCGTCCAAGATCGATGAGACGTTGGCTGAGGGGATGCCGGCGGTAGGTCTGTTGCCGTATCAGCGGTCAATAGTGGCTTCGCGGGCGCGTTTCGTATGGGCCAACTGGTCGCGACAGGTTGGCAAGAGCTTCGCCTTCTCGCTTCGGCGTGTCGTTCGCGGGCTGCTTCGGGGACGGTCGCAGTTGCTGCTGTCCGCGAGCGAGCGGCAGAGCCGGGAATTGATGGAGAAGGTGAGTTTGCACTGTCGGGCGCTTCGTCTCGCGACGGGTTGGTCGCGTCAGATGTGGCGGGACACGAGCGTCCGGCAGTTGGAGGCATCGCTACCGAACGGGGTGCGTGTCATCGGTCTGCCGGCCAATCCGCAGACGGTTCGGGGGTTCTGCGGGGACGTGTTTTTGGACGAGTTCGCGATGCACCGGGACGATCGGGCCATTTGGGCCGCGATCTTCCCGACGATCCTGCGTGGGGACGGCGAGCTGGACGTCGCGAGCACGCCGAAGGGGATGAAGAACCTTTTCTATGAGTTGGGCCAGAACAACCGGTTCGTCCGGTCGACGGTGACGATCTTCGACGCCGTCCGCGAGGGGCTTGACGTGGACGTCGAGGCGCTCCGGTTGGCGATGAGGGACGAGGAGCTGTTCCGACAGGAGTTCGGCTGCGAGTTCCTCGACGAGGTAACGGCGTTCTTGACGTACGAACAGATTGCCCGGTGCGAGGACGCGTCGTTGCCGCGAGCGCTGGACTTAGCTGCGCTTCGTAAGGAAGGCGGGGAGCTGGCGGTCGGGGTCGACGTTGGCCGGAAACGAGATCTGACGGTGATCTGGGTCCTTCGACGCGACGATGACGCCCTGGTGACGCGGGGGCTGGTGGAGTTGTCAAACGCGCCGTTTTCAGAGCAGGAGGCGCGATTGCGGGAGGTCCTCTCGGTGCCGGCCGTTCGGCGGTGCTGCATGGATTCGACGGGGTTGGGGATGCAGCTGGCGGAGACGGCGGTGGCGGCGTTCGGGGAGGATCGTGTGGAGGCGGTGACGTTCACGGCACCGACGAAGACGGATTTGGCGGGGCGGCTTCGTGTGCTGGTGGAGTCCGGCCGGATTCGGATTCCGTCCGACCCGGACATCCGCAACGACTGGCACGCGGTCCGGCGTTCGATCGGGAGGAGCGGACAGGTTCGTTTCGAGGCGGATCGGAACGTGGCGGGTCATGCGGACAGATTCTGGTCGGCGGCGTTGGCGGTCCGCGCGGCGAGGTGCGCGTCTGGTCCGGTGGCGTATCTGTCGGAAGGTCGATTGACGTTCGCGCGAACGGGAGTGTGGTGATGAAGGGCAACGAGAGAGGTTGGTTTCGTCGTCTGGTCCATGCGATTCGTGGTGGGTCGGGAGCGGGGGCGCCTCGTCCGGGGCGTCTGATCTGGCCTCGCAAGGAAGACACGTGGCGCGAGTACCCGGCGGACGGGCTGACGCCGTTGCGCCTGACGCAGATCCTTCGCGCGGCGGACGAAGGTGACATCGAGATGGCGCTGCAGCTGTATGAGCAGATGGAGGAGAAGGACGCGCATCTTTTCAGTGTAGCGCAGACGCGTCGGCTGGGCCTGACCGGGCTGGAATGGGAGGTGATCTCGGCGGCGGAGATCCATCGAGGCGTCGACCGGGTTGCGGCGGACGAGGCAGCGGACTACTGCTGCGAGCGGTTGACGGAGATCGACGGGTTGGAGGAGGCGTTGCGGCACCTTGCCCTCGCGATCGGGCGGAACGTTTCGGTGGCGGAGCTTGTCTGGGACGTGGTGGGTGGGGAGCACGTTGTCGCGGACGTGGTGCCGGTGGATTTCGGTCGGATCACGATGGACGAGCTGGATCGGATTCGGATCCTGACGCGTGACGCGCCGTTCGAGGGGATCTTGCCGCCGTCGAACAAGTTCATCGTTCACACGCCTCAATCGGTCTCGGGGCATCCCTTGCGAGGCGGTCTGCTGCGCGTGAGCGCGCTGGCGTATCTGGCGAAGCACTTCGCGATGAAGGACTGGCTGATCTTCGCGGAGATCTTCGGGATGCCGATCCGGATCGCTCGATATGAGGCGTCGGCGTCGCCGGAGGAGAAGCGGGAGATGCTGGAGATGCTCCGGGATCTGGGAACGGCGGCGTTCGGGATCTTCAGCAAGGCGGTGGAGCTCGAGATCAAGGAGGTCAGTCAGGGCGTGCTGGGCGGCCCCCCGTACGAGGGGATCTGCCACTTCTTCAACCGTGAGCTGAGCAAGGCATGGCTCGGGCAGACGCTGACGACGGACACGGCACAGATGACGGGGACGCACGCGGCTGCGGTGGTGCATGAGCGGGTCCGGATTGACATTCAAGAGGATGACATCCGCAACGAGGGCCGGACGATTCGTCGTGATCTGTTGGGGCCGGTGACGCGCGTGGGGTTGGGCCCGTCGGCGCCCGTGCCATACTTCCGCCGGAAGCTGGACGTGGATCCCGACCCGGCGCAGGTGGCGGAGGTGATCTCGACGGCCGTCAACGAGCTTGGTGCGCGAGTTCCAGCGCGATGGGCTCATGACACGCTGGGGATCCCGGAGGCCGGGGAGGACGAGCCCGTGCTGACGGGCCGAGGAGCTTGAGGACAGGCAAGCCGGCCAGGGGGGTGTGGCTGGGAGGCGGATCGGCTGGTCGGATCGCTCAACGCAGCGGTCGGCCAGCCGTTTCGTTTGGGGCGGCGATTGGCTCAGCGGAGTTGTCTGCGAACCGTCGCGTGATTGCGTCTCGGTTCGCGGAGGCCTGGTCCGGTCGGTTGGTGGGCTGATCAGGTTTGCTGAGGTCCTGTTTGCACACGGACCCCCATGTAGAGACGACCGGGCGTTTGTGGCTGGCCCGGGAGGCAAGGAGTGATGCGACGTGGCGTGCGAGCGAGACGAAGACGGAGCGACGCCGGAGGCGACCTGCCTGGTCAACGTGCAGCCGAACGAACTGCCGAAGGAGGTGGGGCGGCGTGTCGTCGTGGCGCCGTGGGGCGAGGTGGAGAGCGTCAGCGGACGGTTCATCGTAGACGCCGCGTCCGCGAGCCGGGCGGTGGCCGCCTTCGAGACGCAGGGCAACGATCTGCCGATCGACTATGAGCACCAGACGCTGGGCGGGCGGTACGCGTCGCCCACGGGCCAGGCGCCGGCGGCGGGATGGATCAAGCGGCTCGAGGCGGTGGACGGCGAAGGGCTGGTGGCCGACGTGGAATGGACCGAACCGGCGGTGACTCAGCTGGCGTCGCGTCAGTATCGCTACTTGTCGCCGGTGGTCGTTGTGGGCAAGCGGGACCGGCGTCTGGTGGCGCTGCATTCGGCGGCGCTGACGAACAAGCCGGCGATCGCGCGGATGCAGCCGATCGTGAATCGGGTCGAGACGAGAGAGGCCGCTCAGACGGCCAGGGAGGAAGAATCGATGCAGTCGGCATGGGAAGTCTTGCGAAGTCGGCTCGAGATGGACCCCACGGCGGACGAAGAGGCGGTCCTGGTGGCGGCCGCGGAGCGGATCGAGACGTTGCAGGAAGCGCTGTCCCGGCGTGAGGCCGAAGAGGTCGTGGCGGTGGCGATGAAGGCGGGGAAGCTGACATCGGCGCAGAAGGCCTGGGCGGTGGATCTGATTCTGCGTGATCCCGAGACGTTCCAGAGTTGGCTGGCCGAGGCGCCGGTGGTGGTTCCGCACGGCCAGGTAGCGCCGCCGGAAGCGGATGCGACGGGCGAGGGTCGACGGGTCACGGCCGCGGCGGGTGCGAAGCGAGAGTACCGGTCGAGCGACCTGCTGCAGTCGCTGACGAGTGAGGAGGCCTACGTGGCGGATTCCGTTCGCGAGGCGGGGGTTGCGTGACACGAAGTCCCTGGTGAGGGCAGTAACGGGGAGACACACAGATGGCACTATCGGCAAATCGCGAGGTGGATCGTTACGTCGATCAGGAGCTGCGGAGCTTCAAGGTGGCGGCCAGCGCCACGATCTACAAGGGCGGGTTCGTGGGCCTGAGCGGCGGGTACGCGCAGGCCCTGAACGCGGCGGACCCCTGCGTGGGCATCGCGTACGAGGAGGCGGACAACGCCTCGGGGGCGGCGGGGGATATCAGCGTTCGTGTCTACACGCAGGGCGATTTCCTGCACGCGTTGAGCGGGGCGGCGTTGACGAACATCGGGGACGCGGTGTACGCGTCGGCGGACGACACGCTGACGTTCACGTCGTCGGGCAACAGCCTGGTGGGCGTGTGCATGGACGTTCCCGAGTCGGGCAAGATCATCCTTCGGCTGAATCCGTTCAACGCGGTGGCTCCATAGCGGGGCCCTGCGTGAACGTGTGACGGCGCAAGAACAGTGGACAAGGCGCCCTGACCGTGGTTGCGGGAGGCGTCAAGGAGCACAAGACCATGGCCGTGATCAACACGGGATTGCTGACGAAGGGCCTTCGAAGCGAGTTCTTCAATCGTTTCGAGGGCACGCCGACGTACTTCGGTGACTTATCGACGCGGATCGTGTCGACGGGGGACTCCGAGACGTATCGGTGGTTGGGTACGGTGCCGAAGATGCGGGCGTGGGGGACGGGCCGTCTGGCCAAGGGTCTCCGGAGCGAGAGCTATTCGATTGAGAACGCCAAGTACGAGGCCACGATCGAGGTGGACCGGGATGAGATCGCGGATGACCAGACGGGTCAGATCCGGGTCCGGGTCTCGGAGTTGGCCCAGCGGGCGGCGACGCACAAGGACTACCTCCTCTCGCAGCTGTTGGCGAACGGAGAGACGAGCGGGTACGACAGCTACGACGGGGTCTCGTTCTTCAACGACGCCCACAGCTCGGGCGATTCGGGCAGCCAGGACAACAAGCTGACGTACGATGCGGCGGACGCGGACAACCCGACCGTCGAGGAGTACAAGGGGGCTCTGAAGGCGGCGATCGCGACGATGCTGGCGTACAAGGACGACCAGGGCGACCCGATGATGATCGCCGCGACGGGGTTGGTGTGCGTGGTCCCGCCGACGATGTACTTCACGGCGCTGGAGGCCATCAACGCGTCGATCGTGAGCAGCACGACCAACGTTCTGGAAGGCGCGGCGCGCGTGATCCCGTTTCCCTGGCTGACGGACGCGAGCAAGTGGTATCTGCTGAAGACGGACGGGGTGATTCGTCCGTTCATCTTCCAGGACCGCGAGCCGGTGGAGTTCGGATCGCTGGTGGAGAACAGCGAAGAGGCGTTCAAGCGCGAGAAGTTCCTCTACGGCGTTCGGGCGCGGTACGCGATGAGCTACGGCTACTGGCAGTACGCGGTCCGGACGGATTTTGCGTAGTCGCGGTCCGCATGACCGGTGCCACGGCGGACGGCGCGGCGAGGGCGTCGTGTCGTCCGCGGTTTCCGTTGGGCGGTCGTTTAGGGATCGGATCATGGCGTACGTCACGAACGCGGACATCGAGAACCGCCTGGGGACCCGGACCTACGTGCAGTTGACGGACGACGAGGGAACGGGGTCGGCGGATACGGACAAGGTGGACGAGGCCCGGCTGGGAGCCGAGGGAGAGGTCGACAGCTACCTGGCGCGGCGACACGCGGTGCCGATTGACGTGGCGACGCACACGGAGCTTGCCGGGGTGCTGGCGAGCATCACGTTGGACATCGTTGCGTTCCGGCTTCATTGCCGCAGGCCGCCGGTCCCCGCGGAGATCCTAACGAAACACGACGCGGCGATTGACTGGCTCAGGCAAGTGGCGGCAGGCACGGTGGTGCTGCCCGCGGACTCGGCGCTTCCGGACAACGCCGTTCGGGGGCCGCACGCTGAGGTGGGCGGTCAGAAGCGCGTTTTCACCGAAGAGACGCTCGAGTCGCTGTGATTGACGTCGGGGCGTGCGGATGTTGGGCGGACGCTTGGCATGACGGCACTGATGGACATCGAGATCGCCCTCGTGCAGCGGGTGAGCATGCTGCGCCTCGGCACGGCGGGGGCCTTCAAGACGATCGACGGGTTGGCAGGTCCTGGGACGTCGCGCGTGGTGGAGCATGTGGGTGGTCGGCTCAAGCCGGCGGCGTTGGTTCGCTACTTGGGTCGGAAGCGCGGATCGTCGGGTGAGCCGGCTTGCGTCTCGCTCTTCGTAGTCTGCGAGAGCCTTCGTGGTGGGGGGGAGGCGCGGACCGGTGGGGATGGCGTAACCGGCGCGCATCAGCTTTTGGACCTGCTGCGGGGGGCGCTGGATGGGACAACGCTGCTGTGTGGGTGTCGTCTGGCATTCTCGAGCGAGGAGGCAGTCGCGGCGGACGATCGTGTGGTGGTCTTCCAGCAGACCTACACCGTCGAGGAGGCGCCGTGATGCAGGCCATCGCGATCCGCATTCCGAGGCTGAGGACGTACATCGCGGGGGATCGCTACAGCATCTACGGCAACGACGGGTACGGCGCGGTCGACTATGAGGCCGTGCCCCTGGACGGTGACGTTCCGTTTTGGCCTGGGGCGCGTCGGCATGCGGGCCATCTGAACGAAGGCCATTTGTGTTGGGGGCATCTGGACCACGTTACGCAAGACGGGCACCTCGTGGGTCGGCACCTGGGGCACGGACATCTCGAGCCCGAGGCGATTCTGCGGTTCGTCACGCCGTTGTATTGTCTGGGTCACTACATGATCGCGGTCTGCGTGGATGACGCGGGGGGCAACCGTTCGACCTCAACGCCGGCGATGGTTTCCTGCGTGATCAACAGTAGTCCGCGAGCGGCGTCGGACTTCGCCAAGGCGGGATACGACGAGCAGACGGACCAGATCCGGTTCACTTTCTCGCCGTCGCCGGATCTCGTGAACTAGGCGGCGGGTGGAGCTGGAACGATGACGGACACGTATCCGAACGAGGCCTGGCCGAGCGACAGTTCGGTCGAGGCGTTGGACGGCACGACGGACGAACCGACGGGGCTGCCCTATATCGCGAAGGGCACGAGTCCGAGCAGCGAGCCGAGCTATCAGGTGCGGTATCAGCGTCGCGAGCGGCGGCAAAACGCGATGCTGGCGCCTTGGCGCCAAGGGCAAGTCGTGGATGAGGGGAGTTTGGACGTCGGGGTCTACCCGATCGACTACACGCTGGGCGGGGTGCGGAAGCATTTCGGGGGGGCGACGAGCCAGGCCATCGCGGATGAGTCGACGAAGTACGTCTATCTTGACTCGTCGAACGCGCTGCAGGTCCAGGACACGTTTCCGTCGGACATCACGACGTTCCTGCCACTGGCGAAGGTGACGGCGAGCGGAGGGGTGTTGACCATCGAGGACCGTCGCGTCTGGACGGCGCAGGCGGTGCCGGAGTTTACCGACGGCATCGATGGGGAGGATCTGTCCGCGGACTTGCGGGATCGAATTCTGAGCCTGGACATCTCGGTCGGATCCGAGTCGGGGGATGCGATTCCGGTCACGGTGCAGGCGCAAGACACGTCGGGCAACGACCTGTCGGAGCGCGTGTTGATTCGTGGCTGGGTGGGCAGCAGCCAGTATGGCGGTGAGGCGGGGACCGCTCCGAACACGGATTTCGTGGCCACGACCGGGACCGTCGTGAAGGAACTGACGACGGACAAGCATCTCTTGGTGATCAGCAACGGGAGCGGGCAGGTGGTGTTCAGTGTTGAGGATACGGGGACGCCGACGTTTTACCTCATGGCCGAACTGGACGGACGGGTGTATGCCTCAGAGGCGATCACGTTCGCGTAGGCCGACGGGGCCGCTCGGTTCGTGAGAACGGGGGTTGGTGTCGGGAGGGACAGACGGTGGCCAGGACAGAGGTGATGCTGTCGGTGCGTGGGGCGACGCTGACGGATGACTCGGCGGGATCGGCCATTGCGCAGGTTGTTCGCGAGGTCACGACGGATACGACGGACCCGCAGCTGGCGCAGTTCGTGGCGAAGTTCGATGACAGCACGGACGAGCACCTCTTCTGGCAGTTTCGCATTCCGGGGAACTACCGGTCTTCGCAGGAGAGCGGTCATCCGAAGCTGCACGTGCAGTTCTACATGGACGTGGACCAGGCGGACGACGAGAAGGCGGTGCGCTTCCAGGCGGCGGTTCTGTCCGTGAGCCCGCGCGGCGAGAACGGGGAGCCCGTGGGTCACTCGGACGAGATGACATCGCTGGACATCAGCAACGACGGCGAGGGATGGGTGGCGGGAACCGCATTGCTCGACCATGCCAATCCGGCGACGAAGGGTCGTCTCTACCAGATCAGCATAGGCCTCGAGGGGTACATGGGCAACACGTCGGGGGGCGACTACGTCATCATCGGGGTCGGGCGGGATGCGGACCATGGGTCTGATACGGGGACGGGCGACGCGTGCGTGGTGGCGGTCTCGTTCGAATACACGGTGGGATGATGGCGGTTGACGCGGACAACACGACGCTGGGCGTGACGTCGCCTCACGTGGACGTCCACGACCTGGGTGCCGTGACGATGATGGCCTGGGTGAACTTCGACACCACGGCGGGACACGGGGGGATCCTCGGGATCAACTACAGCACGCTGGTCAGCCAGAAGCTGTTGGGCCTGTATTACACGGGGTCTTTTCCGTATCTGATGCTGAGCGTGGCCTACACGGGCACATCGTCGGTGTCGCTGGGGTCATCACCGTCGACGGGAAGCTGGCACCATGTCTGTGGCGCGTGGTCGGACGCACTGGACTCGGGGCGATGTCACGTTTTCGTGGACGGTTCTGACGAGACGATCCCGATCTACGTACCGACTGGGACCCCCAGTTTGGACGGCGGGCCGGTCTTTGCCGCTTCTGCGTTGTACCCGGCGCAGTACGGGATGGACGGCAGGCTGGCGGATGCAGCGATTTTCGGTCGGCGGCTCGAGGACGACGAGATTGCGGCTGTTGCGGCAGGGCGGCTTCGCGCGAATCACCTTGATCCGGTCTGGCACGTAACGCTCGAAGGCGAGGGCGGCGTCGCCGGGGTGGGTGATATCGGGCTTCGGGACACGACGGGGCGCGGGAGTCACATCGATTCGATCACAAACGCGCCGGACTACGTCAGGGATCCGCCGTTGCACTGGCCGGTTGAGGCGGCGTTGGGGCCGTGGGGGGGTCGGGTGACGCGCAACAGCCGGCCGACCATAAACGTCGTTCCGGGCAGCAAGCTGGCGACGATGCGGAGGGCAGTGTGATGGGTGAGCTCCGAAAGGCCAACGCATGGACGTGGGTCTTCAAGATGGTGGACGACTACGATTTTGCCACGCCCGAGACCGGGAAGACGCCCACGACCGAGATCAGCAAGGATGGGGGTGCGTTTGGCGATACGACGAACTCCGCCAACGAGATTGCCAGCGGGTGGTACAAGGTAGACCTCACGGGGAGCGAGACGGACGCGGACGTGGTGGTTCTGAAGGCGACTTCGTCTGGGTGTGCACAGACGGATGAGGCATTCTACCTGCCGACGCAGAGCGCGGCCTCGGCCGGCGGATCGATCGCTGACGCGGTGTTGAGCGAGGCCGTCAACGATCACAAGTCGGCGTCGGACAGCCTGGCCGAGGCGATCAACCTGATACGGCGGTCTGTGGCGGGCAAGCGCGATCAGACGATCGCCACGGGGGTGATCCGCGTCTACGACACGGACGGTTCTACGGTGTTGGCGACGTTGACGCCTGAGGAGGACGGTGGGGTGTTGACGCTGGATGATGGTTGAGATGCGTGCAGCGAGATCTGTGCGGAGGGCGGCGCCGTTCGGGGCAGGAGGGTGCGTTCCTGTACTGGTGCGAAGGGGTCCGGGTTCGGGGTTCCGGGCTTCGGATTCGCAGGGGTGTATGATGCTGGATCACGCGCTTCTGTGATCGGTTTGTCGGATCAACGTGGGTCGCAGTGGGTGAGGGTGAGATGGATGGTGAGGTCGTTGAGAAGTGGTTTGCGTATTGGCGTTCGCTGGCGCTGGGGTTGACGGCGGACGGTCATGCGGACGCTTTGACGCTGACGCTCGGGGTCTTCTGGGCGAGATGTCGAGGCGGGTATAACCTGTATCGGTGGACGGGTGATCCGTTCCCGGTTGACCCGGGGCGGATCGTCGGCGCCGCGGGCGCGGGGGCACGGGAGATCTCGAGCTTCCCGTACATCGGGCACGATGCGTCGACGGTCTACTGGTACCTGCTGAGGGCCGTTGGGGGTGGGGGGGTGTCGGAGACGACGACGCATCAGCTGCGGCGTGCCGAGTTCGACGGTGATGGGGTGCTGGTCGGGCCGCGGTCCAATCCCCCCTTGGGGTTGGAGGTAGAACGGTTGTCGGGAGGGCGATTCCGCCTGGAATGGGGGTACGATCCGACGAACCAGGAGGTCTCGCCGGGCAGCTTCGTCATCTACAACGACGTGGGATCTCCGGGGCAGGTTGACTACGGCTCGGCGGTCGGGTCGGTGGCGTTCGAGGTTGGCCCGCCGGTGTTCGCGTGGACGAGCGAGGCCTTCGACGACGGGACGCGCGTGTGGTGGGGGGTCCGGTCGATCTCGCCTGGGGGGGTGGAAGAAGACAACACCGTGAGCCTGGCGGCTGAAGCTGACGCGACGGGGCCGCCTGTCCATACCAGCGTCGTGGGCACCAGGACGGAAGACATGCCTTGATGATCCTACCTTGCTAGCCTACCGGCTGCGCCGAGTGCGATCTTGAGCACGAGTGCCTGCCAGCAGTTCATGTGAAGACCTTCGGGGCCAGATCAGGCCAGATGAGCCGGAAGAAGACCTGACCGATGATGTTGGCGTAGAGGCCGGCAGCGAGGTCGTCGGCCAAGATGCCCCAGCCGTGGGGCAGGCGTTCGAGCCAGCTGGCCGGCGGGGGTTTGACGATGTCGAATGCTCGGAAGACGAGGAACTGAACGGCGAGCGCCACGACGGCCGTTCGAAGGTCGGTGAGGGGCAGGGCGAGCATGGCCAGCCACTGGCCCGCGACCTCGTCCAAGACGAAGCGCCCGGGGTCGGTCTTACCGAAATGGTCGATGGCCCACGGCCCACAGGCAATGGCGGCGATGGACGCGGCAAGGATCAAGGCGACCGTCGTTGCGTTCCAGCAGATTGGGTTCGGCGCGGTGGCGTACAGGGCGAGGAAGCAGGCTGCGGCCGCGGCGGATCCCCATGTGCCCGGTGCGAGGGGAAGGTAGCCGGTGCCGAGGAATGTCACGATGAGGCGTCGCACGTGGGTGGTGGGCTCCTAGTCCCCGGGGGCCGAAGGGGGCTGCGATTGATCGGTCGGGGCGCTGGTTTGGGTCAGGAAGCTCCGCGCCTGATGGACGTATCCGACGATGGACAGGGCGGTGATGATGACGGCTGCCCAAACGGAAATCGGCTGCAGCCATCTGTGGAGCGTGACGCTGACCCACTCGTCGATTCCGGCCAGTCCGGCCAGCACGACGCCGACGGCGATGGACTGGGTCAGCATCTTGACCTTGCCGTAGATGGTGGCGGAGAACTGGGCGCCCTGTCCCTCGCTGAATCCACGGAGGCTGGTGACAAGCAGTTCTCGTCCGATGATGAGGACGACCATCCACGGGCGGACGTCGGTGACGTAGCGTTGGGCATCGGGATCGTAGAAGCTTGCGCCGGTAAGCATGCAGAATGCGCCGCAGATGAGGATCTTGTCTGCGAAGGGGTCGAAGATGCGTCCGAAGCTGGTGACCTGTTTCTGCCTTCGAGCGAGGTAGCCGTCGACGACGTCGGTGCTAGCGGCGATGAGGTAGAGCCAGAAGCAGATCTGTGCGATCCAGACGTCGGATCCCCTCGGATCGTGGTCGAGCTGGGCCAGGAGGACAAGGAGGATAGCGGTCAGGAGGAGCCGGCCTATGGTGATCTGGTTGGGCAGGTTGATGCGCATGAATTGCGGCTCCGTCGAGACGAAGACGTCGAACGGGCGTTAGGTCCCTGAAGGGAGAATACCGCCAGTGGGTTCGGCAATCAAATCGTAACCCTCGTGTGCGATGCACTGGGCTTCGAGGAGGGGTCCGGAGCCTGGGGGCGTTCGGTTGACGACGACGACGCCGTCGACCTCGGGAGCCTGTCCGGGATGACGGGCGATGAGGCGTCCGTCGGGCTCGGTTCGCTCAGCCAGGAGCGTCAGGCGCCGACCAACCATGGCGTCGGCGTTGGCGAAGGCGATGGCCTGCTGGGTCTGCATGATGGCGTCGCGCCGTTGCTGTTTGACGTGCTCGGGTAGGTGGTCGGTCAGTCTGGCGGCGGGCGTCTCGGGTTCGTGTGAGTAGACGAACACGCCGAGGGCGTCGAATCGGGCCTTCCGGACGAAATCGTGTAGCTCGTCGAATTCGGCGTCGGTCTCGCCGGGGAAGCCGACCATCAGCGTGGTCCGGATGGCGATGTGGGGGATTCGTGTGCGAAGTCTGTCGAGCAGGGCTTCGATGTCGGACCGGGCGACGCGCCGGCCCATTCGTCGCAGGATGCGATCATTGATGTGCTGGAGGGGCAGGTCGACGTAGTCGACGATTCGTTCGCATTCGGCCAGTGCGTCGATGATGGCGTGGTCGAAGTGACGAGGATAGGCGTACATGAGGCGGATCCATGCGACGCCTTCGAGGTCGTTGAGTCGTCGGAGCAGATCGGGCAGCCCCGGGGCGTTGTCGAGGTCGCGGCCGTAGGCGGTGGTGTCCTGGGCGATGACGTTCAGTTCCATCGCACCGTCGGCGACGAGTTCGCGGGCTTCATCGAGGACGACGTCGAGGGGCTTGGATCGCGTGGGGCCTCGGATGAGGGGGATGGTGCAGAACGTACACTGTTGATTGCAGCCTTCGGCGATCCGGAGGTAGGCGTAGTTACGGGGTGTCAGGCGTAGTCGGGCGGTGTCGGAGGGCATGGTGCAGGGCGTGTGGTCGCTTATCGGCTGTCGCTCGGGCGGATGTGGGGTGAGGACGGCCTGGACGATGTCGTCGCGCTGGTTGACACCGAGGAGGACGTCGATGGCGGGTATCTCCTGTTTGAGACGATGGCGGTCGCGTTGGACCAGACATCCGACCACCACGAGGCGACGGCAGCGGCCCGTCTGTCTGTGCCCGGCGGCTTCGTCGATGGCGTCGAGGGCCTCGTCGCGTGCGGCGGCGAGGAAGCCGCACGTGTTGACGACGATGACGTCGGCCTGTGCGAGATCGCCGGTGACGGCGCATCCGGCCTCGGCGAGTCGGGCGAGCATGACCTCGCTGTCGACGAGGTTCTTGGCGCAGCCGAGTGAGATGAAGCCAACGACGACTTGATCGGACACGAGCGTGCTCCATGCGGCTGTCCGTGGGATTGTAGCATGTGTCGCTGGCTGCGCGCACGGGTCGATGTGGCCTGCCTTGCCTGGCGCCGAGATAGGAATGACAATGCGGATCGGTCATGTTTGGGGGGCAGGAGCACGTCTATGGCTGCGGAGCGATCACTGGGGGTGGGAGGGGGACCGGCGGATGGCCTTGTGCACGTGCGGGTCTGGGGGGTGGCGATGCTGTGCGCCTGGCTGGGCGCCGGCGGGCAGGGGCCGGTCGCTGGAGGAGAGATCGAGAAGAAACCGACAACGCGGCGTGTATCATTTGGGTCGGTGGTGCGATCGCGGCAGTGGTCGTTGAAGCGGTCGCGGGCGCTGTGGACGGACGCCGAGATCGCTCAGGCCCGGCGGAATGTCGCGCAGTACCCGGGCGCGAAAGAGCTGTGGGACGCGTGCGTCACGGCGGCGGACGGGATGCTGACGTGGTCGGACGAGGCGCTCAAGCAGCGGATTCCGACGGCGGAGGTGCCTCGGGCGTTCAACGTGGGGACAGCGGGCTGTCCTGTGCACGGCAAGAAGGTCTTCGAGAAGGGCGGGACGTACCCGTGGATCACGGATCCGAACCGACCGTTCAAGATCCAGTGTCCGGTGGGCGGGGAATGGTATCCCAGCAACGACTTCTATGCGTACTTCCGCGGGGGGATGCGCGATCGGTCGTTGCTGACAGGGCCGTATGCCGACGACGGTTGGGGATGGGTCGGGCCGAACGGCGAGCGATACTGGCTGGTCGGTTACGCCTGCCACTGGGGGGAGTGGCGACGGTTGGTCCTGAACGGGTTGGACAGTCTGGCCCGGGCGTATTTGCTGACGGGCGATCGTCGCTACGCGCACAAGGCGGGCGTGATCCTGGTGAAGATCGCGCAGACGTATCCGGCGCTGGACTACTGCCAGCAGTCGCGCTACTCGCAGATCAGCGGGGGGCGATACCACGGTAAGATCCTGAACCTGATCTGGGAGACGGGGGTGTTCACGAACCTGGCGCGGGCGTATGACGCGATCTGGGAGACGATTGACGACGACAAGGCCTTGGCTGCGCTGTATGGCTACGGGTCGGGCGAGGAGGTCCGCAGCCTGATCGAGTCGAACCTGCTGGAGGACGGCATCGATGCGATTTTCGCGGGGAAGATCCGGGGCAACTTCGGCATGCACCAGCGGGCGCTGGCGACGGGGGTGGTGGTTCGACAGACGGGTCCGACGCGCGGATGGCTGGGGGGGATTCTGACGAAGAACACCGGATCACACCGGCAGCTGGGCTTGAACTACGCGCTGTACAACACGGTCTATCGGGACGGCATGCCCGAAGAGACGTCGCCAGGGTATTGCTTTGGGTGGACGAAGAACCTGTACACGACGGCGACGGCGTTGGGGAAGGCGGGCATCGACTTGTTCGAGCTGCCGAAGCTCCGCAGCATGGCCGACGCGCCGCTGGACATGATCTGCATCGATAAGTTCACGCCGTCGTTGGGGGACGCGGGCAACGTCTGGGGTGGGCTGACGCCCCGGAACGCGGCGGTTTACCAGGCGGCGTATCAGGCTTACAAGGATCCGCGTTACGCGCGGTGGCTGGCGCGTCTCAAGGCGGCGGGTGCGGACAGCTTCAAGACGTTTGACAGCCTGTTCCGTCCGCCCGTTGAGGTTGGGGGGGCGACGGGGGCGTCGGCGGAGGCGCGTGTTCGATCGCGCCTGATGGACGGGTACGGTCTGGCGCTGCTCCGCAACGCCGCGAATACGATGGGGGTGTCGTTGTACTACGGGATGAAGGGGGGGCATGGGCATTTCGACCGGCTGCATTTCGACCTGTATGCCAACGGCTGTCCGATGATGCCCGATCTGGGGTACCCGGACTTCATGAACGGCTACGTGCCGGGCATTTACAGCTGGAGCAAGAACACGATCAACCACAACACGGTGACGGTGAACAAGACGCGGCAGCAGGGGAACGATCCGGGGGTGGTGCACCATTTCGTCGACGTCGAGGGACTGCGGGCGGTGGACATTGACGCGCCGACGACGTACGCGAACCTGAAGATGTATCGTCGTTGCCTGATGCAGGTGGAGACGGGGCGGGACACGGGCTATCTGGTGGATGTCTTCCGCGTGCGGGGCGGCGAGCATCACGTCTACAGTCTGCACGGTCCGCCGGGCTCGTTTGAGATTGTCAGCGGGGCGTTTTCTGAGCCCGCCAAGGGAACGTTGGCGGGAGCGGATGTCCCGGTTGGGGCGCTCTACGACGACCCGGTGCGGAGCAAGCCGGGATACAAGGGGACGTACTACGGCTATGTGGGCAGCGGGTACAGTCATTTCGTGAACGTTCGGCGGCGGACGGGCGGGGCGTTCTGCGGGCAGTGGCAGCGGTCCAAGGCGAAGGGGGCCCGGTTGCGGATCCACGCGCTGCTTCAGCCGGAGCAGGAGCTGCTGTTGGCCGATGCGCAGGTCTCGCCGGTCAAGCACAAGCGGTTGCTCAAGTACGTTCTGGTTCGTCGCGAGGGCAGGGACCTGGACAGCACGTTCGTCAGCGTGATCGAGCCGTTTGGGGCCGAGCCGGCGATCAGGTCCGTCCGTCAACTGGGCGTGCCCGCGCCTGCCGTGGGCGTGGAGGTCCGTTGGGGGGAATGGCGGGACGTCATCATCCAACAGCCTGACACGGGTCGGACCGTGACGGTTGGCAAGGGCATCCGAACAGACGCGGCGATGACGCTGGTTCGGTATGACGATGCCGGTCGGGCGTGGCGGGCCATCGTGGTGGGTGGGAGCGAGGTGGAGATCGACGGACACCGCATCTCCGCTTGCCCAATCGCCGGGCAGGTCACGAGCGTTTCGCCCGCGGGGGGACAAGGGGGACGGCGTGTCAGCGTCAGGTTCGATGGGGATGAAGATCCGCCGGTGAAGCTCGCGGGCAGGTCGGTTTGTTTCATGCACGGTCAGCGTCGGGCCTGGCATCCGGTGGTCCGGTTCGATGCGCATCGCAGGAAGGGCAGCGCCAGTCTGAGCCTCGGGGACGATCTGCTGATCGGTCGGTTCTGTGTGGACAAGGTGGAGGGCGATGAGATTCTGACGCGGACGGCGCTGATTCTCGGTCCGATCTATGCCGGGAGCTACGTGACGGACGGTGCGTTCTCGACGTACACGCCGGTTCGGTCGGCCGAGACGGGGCGGGTCGCGCTGGCCAGGCCGCTGGCCAAGCTGCCCAAGCCCGGTGAGGACATGTGGCTGATTGACGTGGGGCCAGGGGACCGTGCGGCGTTCGAGACAGTGACGGTGAAGGACTTCGACGTAGGCCCGGGAGGAGGACAGTAGGCCCGGATGGCGCGAAGGAAACGACAGAAGGCGAGCATTGGATCGGCGGACCTCGTCGGCCCAAGCGCCGGCGGGCCTCGAGAACATGCCCTCCAGCGGTGGGGGCCTGTCGTTCTGGTCGCGGTTGCAGCCATTGGGGTGTACGCCAACAGTCTCAACAACGGGTTCCTGTACGACGACGGGCAGATCATTCTGAACGACGTCCGCACGCGTGATCCGGCGCATTGGCGTGAGATCTTCACGCGTGGTTACTGGTACCGCCGCAGCGACGATCCGATCTATCGGCCGATTCCGCTGCTGACGTACCTGGCCAACCATGTGATCACTGACCCGCTGCCGGAAGACTACCGACCGGCCGGCTATCGGGTGTTCAATCTGGCGTTGCACGCGGGGGTGTCGCTGCTGGTCTATGCGATCGGGCTGCAGCTGTCTGGGCGGCGGGGGGTGGCGACGGCGGCGGGCGTGCTGTTTGCCGTGCACCCGATCCATGGCGAGGTGGTGGTGATCGTCATCGGTCGGGCGGACCTGCTATGTGCGTTTCTGTATCTGCTGGGGATCTGGCAGCTCCTGCGCGAGCCGCTGGCGTGTCCGTCGCGATTCTCGCTGCGGTTCTGCGGGGTGCTGGTCCTTTTCGGGCTGGCGTTGCTGACGAAGGAAAACGCCGTGACGTTTGTCGGTGCAGCCGTGTTGGTTGATCTGTGGCGGCGGTGGCGGGTTGGAGGCGGGGGTCAGGCCCAGGCCTGGTCGTCGTTTCTGCTCGACCGTCTGGTCAGGCGATATCTTCCGATTCTGGCTGTTGTGGCGCTGTCTCTGCTGGTTCGCTACCAGGTGCTGGGGCTGCTGACGCGGCCGACCGGGACGCTGGGAGGGATCGACAATCCGCTGGACGAGGCGGGTCTGGTCGGTCGGGTCGTGACGCCGTTGGTGCTGTTGGGCAAGTACCTCAACCTGCTGGTCTGGCCGCATCCGCTCTGCTACGACTACTCGTACAACGCCATCCCGGTCGCGACGGGTCTGGCGGATCAGCGCGTGTGGTTCGGATTGGGGTGGGCGGTGCTGATGGTGATCGTGGCCGTGGTCAGCTGGCGGCGGAGTCGGCGTTTGGCGTGGTGTGTGGCGTTCTTCGTCGTTGCGTACTCGGTGGTTTCGAACAGCGTGGTGCTGATCGGGACATTGTTCGCGGAGCGGGTACTGTACCTGCCGTCGGCGGCGTGGTGCTGGGTCGTTGCGCTGGCGCTGGCGGCGTTGTGGGATCGGTGTGGCGGGATGGGTGGGCATGGTCGGATCGCGCGGGTGGCGGGCCTGGTGGTCGTTGTCGGTGGGTTGGTGGGTTACTCGGCCAAGACGATCGTGCGGAACGCGCGGGTGTTTTTGAACGACGAGACGCTCTACGCAGATGGGGTTCGCGTCAATCCCGGCAGCGCGCGATGTCAGTCGTTCGCGGCCCGGCGCTACGTCTACCGCGGCGATCACAAGACGGCGATCAAGTACTTCCGTGCGGCGTTGGACATCGACGATACGGTCTGGTTCGACCACACGCTGATCGGCCAGGAGTATGCGCTCGACGGGCAAGTGGAGCTGGGTCTGCAGCATCTGCATCGGGGTTACGAACTGAGCACGGGTCAGTTCCGGTTCGAGCCGGCGTTCCTGCTGGGGCAGGTCTACGTGCGAACGAAGCGGCCCGCCGAGGCGCTGAAGTGGCTCGAGGAGGCGATCCGCATCAAGCCGTCGCATCCGGTGTGTGCGGCGAATCTGGCGTACGCGCTGGCGCGGGTCGATCCGCCGTCGCGAGATGTTCCCCGCGCGATGAGGTCCATCGAAGCATCGCTGGCCGACGCACCGAACGACGCGACCGTGCTGGAGATGGCTTATGCGGTCTTCGTGACCGCGCGGCGTTCGCAGCGCGCCGCTGAGGTCGTTCAGCACGCGCTTCGCGTTATTCCTCGGACCCACCCGACCCACAGGATCTGGCTGGAGCGCTCGAAGCGCTTCGCGCCCCGTGTGGGCGGACCCCCCCCGGATAGCCTGTACGTGGTGGACCATCATCGCGTGAAGCCTGGCCGATGTCTCTTCGGCATTGCCGGCTTTGCGGTCAGCTGCCGACGACGGCCTTGCGGATCGTCTGGTCGGCGATTCGTTCTTCGTTTGGGATGTAGTCGGTGTAGGGTCCCTTCGAAGCTGAGATCCATCCCACGCGGGACTCGGTCACCTGCGGGTCGGTCACGTCCTGCTTGTAGAGTCGCCGTGACGCGATGACGTCGTTGGGGTAGGTGAAGTTGCCGAGCGTGGCCAGCTCGATGAGGACACCGACGCCGACGGCCGACTCGAGCATGCCGCCCACCCAGCAGGGAATGCCGTTTTCGGCGGCGAGGTCGTGGATGGCCTTGGCGGTCGTCAGGCCGCCGACCCGGCCGGGTTTGATGTTGATGATCTTGCAGCTTCCCAGTTTGATGGCCTGCCGGGCCGACCAGAGGTTGCGGACGCTCTCGTCCAGACAGACCGGCGTGCCGACCTGACGCTGGAGTTCGGCGTGGTCGGCGAGGTCCTCGTGGCCGAGGGGCTGTTCGAACATGGCCAGATTCAGCTTGTCGAGCTGTTTGAACAGGTCCAGGTCGTCGAGCGTGTAGCCGCTGTTGCAGTCCACGTGGAAGGTGAAGTCGGGCCAATGGCTTCGGACGGTTCGCATGATCTCCAGATCCCAGCCAGGCTTGATCTTGAGCTTGATCCGGGGGTACCCGGCGCGAACGGCCTGGTCGATCTCTTCTAAGAGGATGTCGACGGTGTCCTCGACGCCGAAGTCGTGTCCGGACTGGATCTCGTCACGCCGTCCGTCGAGGAGCTTGCGCAGCGGGACGCGTTCGATCTTGGCCTGGAGCGCCCACCAGCAGAGGTCGCAGCCGGCCTTGGCGAAGCTGTTGCCGCGGTAGATGCCCAGTAGCTCGTTGAGCTGTTCGGGCGTGTTCCAGTCGCGACCGACGACGCGTGGGGCGAGGACGTGCTCGATAGTCCAAGCTACGCCGCTGGCCCACTCGTTGCAGTAGGTGGGCTCGGCGAGCGGGGTGGTCTCGGCCCAAGCGGACACGTCGCCGCTGTGGGCCTTGATCAGGACGGATTCGATGTGGGCGTCCTCGCCGTAGGCCGTCCGCCACGGCTTGATGAGGGGCAGGCGGACGAGGTGGATTTCCATGCGGTCGATCTTCATGAGGGGGTCTCCTGGGATCGGGTATCGCAGGCGTTCGCCTTGCCTGGGTTAGCCCCGCCGCGTGCGGCGGGGGGCCGGGCCGGGGACGGCCCGGCTCGGGGAGGTCGCACGCGGCCCCGCCAAACGATGGCGATCGCTGGCGCATCCCGACGGTGCGCTCCCGACTGCTCACCGATGCGCGCCGAACGCATGCCCGGACCCGATCGGCGACAGGTTACCAGCCCCCGGATGCCCCTGCCAGCGTTCGAATGACGGACGGCGTCTGATTGGCTAGACTTCGAAGGAGGTCCGTTTGGGCAATCAGCCACGGAGTGCGTGCGATGCACCGTAGGGATTTCTTGAGGACGGTTGCCGCCGCGGGCGCGGTGGCAGCGGGGAATCATGGCGGCGCCGAATCTGCTGCCGAGACGATTGGTCGATCCGATCAGGACGGGCTGACCATCGGGGGCGTCTACCCCGCCAACATCGTCCGACTCGGTGACGGCAGCTTGGTTACCGAGAAGGGCCATCAGTCGACCGACGGCGGACGGACCTGGACCAAGAGCAAGACGTTCACGCCGGGCGGCGGGTTGGGCCTGCTGCGCCTGTCGAACGGGCAACTGGGCACGTACTACGCCGACAAGTGGACGATGGCCACGGCGCTGGGCAACGACGCGAACAACTGGTTCTTCCGCTGGTCGAGCGACGAGGGCAAGACGTGGTCGAAGCCGATTCAGATCACGCTGCCCGGTCTGACCATGGGGCTCAACGGGACGATGTTTGCGTTGGGCAGCGGGCGACTGATCCTGCTCACCTACAGCCAGTTCCTCGGCAGCCGGTTCGACAAGCGTGGGGCTTCGTGGGGCACGTACAAGGGCGTTCGATTCCAGACCGAGACGGAGGGTCATTTCCCGCTGTCCGAGGTCTGCCGCTGCTACTTCTGCGACGACCACGGCCGAACGTGGAAGGCATGCGACGGCTGGATCATGGGGTGGCGGGACCGGAGGTGGACGGACGCCATCACGGAGCCTTCGGGCGTGGAGCTCAAGGACGGTCGGATTATGTTGGTGGCCCGTGCGGTCACGGGCCGCCTGTATCAGGCGTTCAGCGAAGACGGCGGCTACTCCTGGTGGCCCGGCGCCGAGCCCATGTCGCTGATGGCGTCTTACTCGCCGGCCCGCATCTGCCGGCTGCCCAAGACCGGTCACCTCCTGGTGGTCTGGAACCAGTTGTCTCGGGCTGAGATCCGCAAGGGGCTCCGCCGCAGCCGACTGTCCTGCGCGGTCTCCAAGGACGAGGGCAAGACGTGGGGCTGCTTCAAGAACCTCGAGGCCATCGAGTGCCTGGGCGGTGTGACGCACGTGGCGCCCGATCCAGATTTCGCGCCGGTATGGGGGGCAGACGAGGTCGGAGCCGTGCCGGACGACTATGCCAATTTCCACTATCCCCACGTCTCGGTTGTCGGCGACGAGGTATTCATCAGCTACCTGGTTGCCCGCGCCGCGATCGGCAAGGAAAAAGCTGGCAAGCCGAAGGTCATCTACCAGCAGCGGACGCCCACACGGATCCTACCGGTGGGGTGGTTCTACGCGTAGGCCGGGCCCTGTGCGCAGGTCCTCCAGGTCACAGGATGTGTAGCCGCGAACGGGAAAGCCAGATTCGTGCGCGAAAGCTCGGTTGCCGCGACTCCTGGGTAGGTCGCTACGCTGTACAACCGCCTTCGGGAGGATCCAGAAAAGGCAGCAATCTCCTGAGGCAGGCGATGGTCGCCTGGCGCAGCGCATCTCGCCGCGACAGACCTTCGTCACTGGGGTAATGCTTGAGCGTGTCGACTTGCAGGCGTTCAAACAGAGCTTTGCACAGGGAGATGTTTGCGGCGATGGCCTCAGGGCTCGTTTGTCTCAGGGAGACCGGAAACCCCCTCAGGAACTGCTGCTTGTATCCCTCTATGTATGAGATGCGTCCTATGATGTACAGGTTCTTCTGCCTGAACGGCGAGACGACCCACTCGATGGACTCTAGCGCCGGTTCGTTGGTGGACTCGAGGAACCGAAGCAGCGTGATGACCCGTTTGCGTACGTGGGGGGGACGTTCGGGCATAGCCTTCAACGCGGGAGGAGAGATGATGCAGCGAACGGGGCAGCCCCTGCGGGCGAGATCAAGCAGGGCGCTCTTCTCCTCAAGCAGCGCACTGCGGCACCCCTCTTCGTCCTCTGGGAAGTCCTCCTCATCGCTGATGGCGAACGCGGAGAGACCGCCGCTGAACCAGATCGTCTCGTTCGACAAGTCCTTGTCAAGTAGAGCAGCCAAGTTTCGGAGATCACTGACGATCACGCGCGTTCGCTCAAGTTGGGAGTCGAGTATGGTAGGGGTGACAGTTCTGAGGTCACTGAGGGCCTTGCTCAGTCGGTCTACGAAATCGGCCTTGCTACTTGGCGAACTGAAATCGAAGAAGGTGCAGCGGATGGCGGCCAGGTCGAACGGAAGCGACTGGCCTTTGCATGCAACCAGGATGACGGAATCGCACCTCGTGTGAGCGATGCCCAATTCGTAAAGGACGTTCGCGTTCAGGTTCGTCAGATCAGCGATGATGATCTCTGCGCTCTCAAGCTCCTGCAATATGTCCTGGACGATTGGGTCTGGCATTACGGAGGAATCAGCTCGCCTGGCATCCAGTCCGTAGATTCGGCAGACCCCTTGGATTGCCTGCCAGAGTTCGTCCGAGTGCGAATCTGTGAACGGCATCGCAACGAAGACCCTATTCTGCTCCCTTTGGACGCCGGCGGCAGCGATGAAGCCCTTCGGGTAGATCGGAAGGGACTGCCTCTGGGGGCCTCTCGGCGAACCATGCGGTGTACGGGGCATCTCTAGCCTCCAAACACAGTCGATGTATGTTGAAATACAATGAATACTGAGAATCTGCCCAGTTGGCGATCATTTGTCAACCGACGCTTCCCGGGGCCGCGTGACCTTGAGCAGACTCGCATGGTCCTCAGTGCAAAAGGGCGGGCGTATCACTCCGGCCTCGGTTGGCCGCGAGGGGTGTCCACGTCGGCTGGGGTCCGCCTCGCCATCAGGTACGTATCAGAATCCCGGGGCCCAGATGGTCTCGGCAGGGAGGGCTGCGCCCCCCCCCGGCGGGGTCCAGATAGGTGCTTGGCTGAGCGGCGGCTACTCCTCGGCCGGGGTCTGTTCTTCGAGGACGTGGCGGAAGTTGTCGATCCATTCGTCGTGGTGGTCGCAGAGCCACTGGATCTTGCGCTTGACCATGCGGAGAAAGGTGAATCCCTGAATCCGTCCGAAGGAACCTATGGTGGCGATGGGGAGGGCGGACTCGGCGATGATGGCCTCCTGCATGAGCAGCGGGATGACCTTGAGGTAATCGGGGTCGACCTTGTGGTTCTTGAGGAAGCCGCGGAAGAAGGCGACCGCGCGTTCGTCGTCGAAGTGGTCGGGCCAGAGGTCGGGGTTCGCGTCGCCGGCGACGATGGAGAACTGGAGGATGCCGTTGGCCAGGTCGGTGATCCAGGGCAGGACGCGAGCGGAGTCGTAGTCGATGACGGCGACCACCTGTTGGTCGCGGTAGAGCATGTTGCCGGGGTGCCAGTCGCCGTGAACGACTTGCTCAGGCCAATCCGCGATGCCAGCGTCCCTGAGTGCGTCGGCGGCTGCCTCGTAGGCCTCGAAGACCTGCTGGGTGGTGGCCAGGAGTTCGGCCTCGCGGCCGGTGACGCTGTCGTGTCCCTGGAGACGTGTGGGGACGTGGTTGAGGGCCTGCCGAACGGCGTCGCTGTCGTGGTAGCCGCCCAGCGGCGGGGTGTAGTCGGGTTCATAGTCGGTCAGGCATTGGTGACACAGGCCGAGGGTCTCGCCGGCGCTTTCTGTCTCGATGATGGACTGGCTGTACGGCTCTCCGGGGACGAAGACGAACAGCTCGTAGATCCAGTCCTGGTAGCGGACCATCGAGTTCTTGTGTCGGCGTGTCGCGATGAGGTGCGGCAGCGGGAACTCCTTCCGGGCCAGGTGGTTCTGGAGGAGGTGTGAGAAAGCGACCTTGACGGGATCGTCTCTGCCCGGGGCGCGGCGTTTGAGCACGAACTCGCCCCGGCTGGACTTGATGTGGACCTTGGGGCTCTTGCGGCTGCCTCTTTTGAAAGGCTCGATGGCGGCGATGGTGCCAAGGTCGTAGTGGCTCAGGACGATGGCAAGTTCGTCGGGGGCAAATCTGGCACGCTCTCGGTCTTCGCTCATGTCGTGCCTTCGGGGTTGCTGTTTGGACACGAACTCGGGCTTCCTCCGCTGCCTCATGGTACCCCAGAGCCCGACGAAGTCAAATCTGAGGAGAAGTGAGGGAGCCGGCTGCGTTGCTGGAAGCCGTTGATGCGGTCGGTGTTGCAGAGGGAGGGCTTCATCGTTGCCCACACACGTCGGGTGGGCGCGGTTCTGCGGATCACTCCAGGTAGCCCAGATCGCTGAGGCGTTCGGTGAGGGTCTCCATCTCCTCGGCGGTGTAGACTTCCTTCTCGGGCTCGACCCGCTCGCGTTTCTGGGGGGGCTCGAACTCGACCTTGACCGGGACATCGAACAGCTCGGTCAGGGCCCGGCCCTCCATATCGATGGGCACGGGAAGCCCCATGCTGGCCAGCAGGGTGGGCGCGATGTCGGCGATGTGCGCGTCGACGCGAGCCCCGGCTTGGACGTGAGGGCCGTACGCGGCGAGAACCCCCTCGATCCGGTGGGTGCCCTCCATCCGCCGGTCGCTGGTCCATCGGACGGGGCTGAATCCGCGGATCTTCCGGACCACCGCGAGGCCTTCGGCCGGCGCGAGCAACAGGTCGGGGAGCCATTCATTCTGCTCGCGGCTGCACCCGTACAACTCCTCAGGCTTGTGGACGGCGGGGAAGATCGGACACTTGCCGAGCTTGGGATGGTTGCACTCGAGCCGTCGGAATCGCTCGGCCAGCTCCTCTCGAAGCGGTTCGTAGTCGGCTGGATCGACGATACCCCCGGGCCAGCGATCCTTGCGGGTGATGTAGAGGAACCCGTAGATGCCGGCGTGCATCACGCAGGCCCGCGTCCGCGACCAGTCGACGGCCAGATCGCGTTCGATGGGCATGTTGGGCTCTGCGAAGCGGCTGTTTTTCTGCTTGGTCGCCCGATACCACAGGTAGTTGGCGCGGGTACACGCTCGCCTCAGTGGGTCTCGCAACACCAGGTGTCCCCACCGTTTGAGAATCAGGTTGGGTTGGGCCTTGCCATCGAGGCTGCCGTGCCCGTGGTCGGACATGATCAGGACGGTCGCGCCCTGCTGCTCGGCCAGGCGGACGAGCCGTCCGATCGTGTCGTCTAGCCGTTCGAAGCACTCGACGACCATCTGCGTTCGGGCCGGATCATGACCTGAACCGTGCGGGGGCAGGTGTCGCCAAGCCTTGTGCTGCAGGTTGTCGACCAACTTGAACAGCACCATCATTATGTCCCACCCGTACCGTTCGGTGCAGTACTCGGCCAGCTCACAGCCTTGCTCGAAGCTCTTTTCGATGTGGGCCATGTTTTTGGCGAAGACCTGTCTGCGCCCCACGAGTCGCCGCTGCCAGTTGGTCTGGTAGGTGTAGTCAGGCCATTTTCGGAGGATCTCTTCCTTCAGGTTGGCCGGGTAGGTGAAGTCAGCCTGCGTGTTGGGCGTCTCGAACCCTGAGATCATGAAGCCGTTGACCTCGTGTGGGGGGTAGGTCATTGGCAGATTGATCGAACCGACTCGGACGCCCTTCTCCGAGAGGATTTCCCAGATGGTCTTTTCGAGGATGGCCTGGGTGTGGTTGAACCTCAGCGAGTTCGTCCGGACGTCGTACTTCTCGAAGTCGATGATGCCATGTCGCCCCGGCCGCTTCCCGGTCATGAAGGTCGTCCACGCCGCCGGTGTGATGGGCGGCTTGGTGGATTCGAGAATGCCGGACGTTCCCTTTTCGACCACCGCTTTGAGGTGCGGCATTCGTCCCGCCTTCATCAGCGGATTGAAGACGTCGAACGTCGCACCGTCCAGACCGATGACCAGGATCTTGCTGGCCGCACGTTCCGTAGGTTCGGGATCCGTGCGTGCGGCGCGATCCACCACTGACGGCGATGCCTTGGCTGGGTTGATTTCGTTCATCACGCTAGAACAGAAGCGCGCCCGAGCGGGGCCGTGTCCTCGCAAACCCATCTCTTGCGCCACATCCGCGACAACCGCACACCCTCGCAGAATCAACCCGAATGATAAACGAGCGCTCGCGGCAATGCAACCGTACATTTGGGCGTGGATTGCCGTGCTTCGGGCAGGCGTCGTGAATCGGACCGCGCTCGAGCGAATCACGCTGCGTTCGGCGACTCCCCCTTTTCCGACGCCACGGGCTCATCGTCTTCCTGGAGCCAGTCCAAGACCGTGTCGTCCAGGCTCACTTTCGGGGTGAGCCAGAAGACATGGTGGCATCTCCTACACTTGCCCCGCTGCCCTCTCTTTCGCTCGTCAATCCGGTAGCGGGCGCCGCAGTGTCCGCACTGGACGATGAGTGCCTTGCTCATGGCGCACCTCCGTCCGAACGCCAGCCAAGACCCAGATGCCGTCTACGAGCGACGATCGCCCGTCGAGGTTTTTTACCGTTCTGTGAGGCCGATGGAACGATTGGTATGAGCAGTATGGGGCCCCACGTCGGTTCTCCACAGGTCTGCCGACCCACCCCCTTTTCACGACGCGGTGCGAAGTTCTTGCCTCTACTAGATCATATGCACGTCGTTGGCCGAAGGCAAAGCGGTCCGGTGGCTTGGGGAGAGCAAAAGACGCGCCGTGCGTTGGCGTGCCGAGCGCTGCTGTCTCGCGGGGGTGGAAGGCCGTCGTAGCTGGCGTTCCTGGGGGTGCGTTTGACTGGCGCGATCTTCAGACGGCGGTCGATAAGAGAGGAGGTCGGGCTCAGGGTCTGTCGTCAGGCACGCACCCCCGATGCAGTACGTCGTTGACCGTCGGCTGTGGGCTCGATCAGGATCATCCATCGTCGCCGGGAGGAGCTTGTGTGAGATTCCTTCGAGCTGCAGCGGCAAAAGGCGTGCTGATCGTGTTGGGCTTGGGCGCGATCGCTCGAGCCGATGACCTGGATACCATCCTCGATGAGGGCAGGATTTGTCCGGTCCTCGTTGACCTTTTCAACGGCGGGACATGGCGAGACCTGTCACCCACCTTCAACGACCTACTTCTTCTGCCTGGTTTCACCTTCATCACGACAGGGGTTGCATAGGGTACCCCCTTTCGTTACGCTACTTCGCCAACGGCTGGCGGGACAGCCGTGCAGGAATGGCCTGACACGGAGGCCGGGTTCCGATCTTCGGAGGAAGATGATGAAGGCATTCAAATCCAAGCTGGTGAAGTTCGTGCTCCAGTTGACGACCGGGACGGTCGTGGTCCTGGATCTCTGCCCCAACCTCTGGCGCGACTAGCTCTAGACGTCGGGATGTCCAACAACGGATTCGCCCGGCCGCGGCTGGCAACAGGCGTCGGACCGTCGTGGGGTGCGACCCGCGGGCGCTATTGCCAATGATTCCCCGGTGATCGGGTGCGGGGGACGTCGGCCTCCAAACCTTCTCCCAGTCGAGGCCGTCGGAGTTGCTTGTGCGCTTATCGCACGATGGCTTCGGGCCGGAGCAGATCGAGGGCGACCTCGGCACGCGTCGGATCGGCCGTCGCGTTATTGTATTGGACGAAACCAACAGCACCAACGACGCGGCCTTCGCGCTTGCCGGGGAGCCGGACTGCGACGGCGTGGCGGTGTTCGCTCATCATCAGACCGCTGCCCGAGGGCGCTTGGGACGGACATGGGTGTCTCCCCGCGGGGCGTCCGTTCTCTGTAGCATCCTGCTGTTCGAATCGGATCAACCCGATCCGCCCGGCGTCGACCCAGGGACCCTCACTCTGGCAGCAGGGGTGGCCACGTGTGACGCGGTGACGGCGGCGGCGACGGACATCGAGACCACCATCCGTTGGCCCAACGACGTCTATGTCCGGGACCGCAAGGTCGCGGGCATCCTCATCGAATCTCGCAGTCTGGCGGGGGGCCGGGCCTACGTCGTCGGCGTCGGCGTGAACTGCCTTCAGCACGCGGCGCACTTCGACGAAGCACTGCGGGGTTTGGCCACCAGTCTGGAGGCCGAGTCACGTGACGTTATCTCTCGGCTGACGGTTGCCCGACGGCTCCTGGTCGAGTTGGACCAATGGCTGGCCGACCGCGCAGACCCCCAGGCGCTCAGACAGGCCTGGCTTGACCGGGCTGAACCCCTCGGTCAGCATATCCATCTCAGACAGGCCGGTCACGACTACGTGGGCGTCACCGTGGACGTGGACCCCACGGCGGGGTTGGTGGTTCAACTTGCGGGTGGCGGACGGCGCGTATTCGATCCGGCCACAACCAGCCTGGTGCCGGGCGGGCACCGGGCGGGGTCCGAGCCCTGATCGGCGCCGTCCGTTGAGCGCGATGACCGACCTGGCAGACACGATCGACCGGGGGGAGGGCCATCCGGGGCTGTGGATTCGATTCGTCGCGCTGTGCCTGGGGATGTCGGGCAGTCTGCATCTGGTCGGGATCGTCGGGGTGTATCACGCCGTCCTCGACCCCCTCCCTCGATCGTCGGTGTTGGTGGTGGCGGTGGCGTTGTTGGCGGCTGGGCTGGGCCCTTGGCTGCCCCAGCGTGCGATTGCCCGGCGGCTGCGATCGCTTCGGCGGGACGGGGATGTCGCCGGGGTCGGTTTGCGGTGGGAGCTCCTCAGCCACACGGCCACGCCGGCTCAACAGGGGTTGCTGTGGGTGGTGTTGGCCGTTGGCTGCCTTGGCACCGGGACGATCGCCCTGATCCTGCTGTGGGCGGCCCGTCCGATCGAGGCGGCCTGTCTTTGGCTGACGCAACGGTTCTTCCTGAGTTCCGCGGAGCTGCTGGCCGTAGACGGGCTTGCGGTGGTGGCCGGGGTGTTCGTTCCGTGGTTGATCCTGGGGTTGACGGCCGCGTGTCTGTACGGCCTGGCCGCCACCTATGAACCCCCCAGCCGGGCCGGCGGCGGGGTGGCAGGATGCGTCCTGGTTGGTGCGGCGTCGGGCCTGGCGCTCAGCTCGTGGACGATCCTCCAGTCCTCCCCCGGGCGGACGGCGCTGATCGGGACGCTTCCCCTGTTCGTGGCGGCCGCGCTGGCCGTCGTCCGCGCCGGAAGACACCAGAGGCCGGAAGCGGACGAGGCCTACCCCGAGGTCCAAGTCCCTGAACATGCTCCGGAGGCGGGCTACGCCCTGCTGGCAACGCTGACGGCGTGGGGCGGGCTGGTTGGGACGGCTCTTGCTCTCTGGCCGCGGGTCGTGACCACCGGGTTGAGCATCGGGCCCCTCGCGGAATTCCTGCTGCCCGCCTGGTTCCTGCTGTTCGCGGGGGTCGGCGTCCTGGCGGCCGGCCTGACCGCCAGCCGGAGTGACCATCCGGCCGGCGTGTGTGGCCCGGTCATGGTCCTGGCCGGCGTCGCGATGGGCGTGGCGATTGCGGGGTGCGCGACTGCTGGCTTGGCAACGGATGAGTCTGGCCACGCTGGCGGCCGATGGAGCACTGTCATCGTCCTGTCGGCCCTCGCCGTTGGAGGAGGCGGCGCGGGTGCCGCCTTCCCTTATCTGAAGCGTGCCCTGATCGCCCAGTCGGGCAGTCCCGCCGTCGCCTCCGCGCAGGTGCTGACGGCCGCGCTGGCCGGTGGCGCCCTGGCCGGACTGGCTGCCACGTGCTGGATCGTGCCGGTGGCGGGAACGTTGGTGGCCCTGGCGGGCGCCGGACTCCTTGCCCTTGCCGCCGGGGGGTTGCTGGTCATTTTCGATGTGGGCGGTCCGACGAGGCACCGCGTGCGGCGGTTGTTGATTGTCTTCGCCGCCCTGCTGGGGCTCATGGTCGGACTGCCGAAGGTCAGCCGGGTATGGCTCCGTTGGGGGCGCGACGTCGTGGCGGTTCAGGAAGGGGCGTGGCTTACCGCCTTGCTGGTCAAGGACGGAGAGGACATCGCACTGGCGTACTGCCCGCGGGCGGAATCCCTGGGGAGCGGACGCGCGCGATCCCGGGCCATGCAACGGGGCCTCCACGCCGTCAGGCAGCTTCGCGGCCGGATCAACCGGTGCTGGCTGATTTCTCCGGGGGACGTGGCGCCCAACGCGCCCGGGCTGCGGCAGGGGGGGGAGGTTGAGATGACCGGCTTCGATCCGATCGGCCCGAAGCTGTACGGGGCTGTGCACCGGTCGTCGAACCCGTCCGCCGGCTCGGATCTCTCAGCCGAGCCCGTCCTGCGGCAGCTTCGATCGGTGCGGACCCGACACGATCTGATCGTCATCGTGTCGATGCCGGGCGGACATCCGGCCAATGCGGTGATTTGGTCGGTGGAGGGCGTGCAGCGGGCGATGGGGCGGGTCGCGCCTCGGGGCGTCCTGGCGGGGTTGCTCAGGCCGTCCGAGCACGCCCAGACGGAACTGGCCGCCATCGCCGCGACGTTCGCCGCCGCAGCCCCGGGTGACACCCGGGCCGGTTTGGTGGGCGAGGGGACCGATCAGGTCCTGGTCCTCCTGGCAGCCGGCTGGCCGGCTCCGAAGTGGGATTGGTCGGCCGCTGCCCAGGCGGGCATGCGCCGGGTCGGGCCGATCTCGGGATTCGTCCGGGTCGTCCCCGGCGTGTTGCCCAACAGCTTGCGGGCCCTGACGCTCAGGCCATCCGGGCAGGTGGCTGAAGGAGGCCTCCAACTGACGGACTACGTCAGCAAGACGCGGAACTGGCGAGAGATCAAGCCCAGTGCCCGGCCGGCCCCGGTCTGGCCCCCCACGCACCCCCCCGGTAACGGTCGCCGTCACGCCCCCCGGATGCGCGCACCCCCCCAGACCCTAACCCCCAATCCCCAACCCCCATTTACTCGCGACTGCAGGAACGATGACAGTAGACCACTGTCACAGGGCCCGGCTCAGGCGAACAGCGTGGCCGCGAGCAACATCACGACAAGCTTCCAATGCTTCAACACGATCGTTCTCCTTATGACCGCAGCTCGCTTGGTGGAACGTCCCCCATATCCTGCCGCAGCCTGGATGAGAGCGTGAACGCTTGCGGGATTCGATCATGAAGACGGAGGTGTCGCGTCTCCTTGTCCGCACCTCGAAACAGGAGAAGCTATTCTCAAGGCTCGCTCGCCCGCAATGCGTAGTCCCTCAATACGATGAAGCCCACCGCCGCCCCAGCTGAGAACGCCACAACATTTGCCAGCGTGATAGCGGCGCTCATGGCGAGCCACGAACCAGGAAGGCCCGCTGGCGCGTTGATCCTCAACCACACTGCTATGGAGACGTCCATGAGGATACGGGAACATACTGCACTCACGAAGACACATAGCCTTGGGAGTCGAGTAAACACATGCACTACGAGCCCACATGCGATGCCCATGCCCAAGGTAATGAGTAGCAGGACCGCAAACGGAAACCATGTGGACACACCACCCAACGGAGGAAGCATTGCGACCAAGACGGACTCTGCCACGAAAGTGATTGCACCCACAGCAGAGCCGACGACAATGCTTGTGGCTGTCCTTCTCGACATCATGGGAAGGCGCATGAGGATGCCCCCCTGGCTGCGATCAGGGCCCGCCCAACAGCCGACGCATCTCGTCGACGAAGCGCCGGGCGCGATCGATTCTGGCCCTTACCGTCGTCGGATCGAGCACGCCTACCCCGCCGTAGTCTGCTTTCTGGCGATCACCTCGCGACGTGCTTCCGGGACGTTCACGCCGCAACTCCCTCTCGTTCGATCTGCCAATGGATCGGCAAGGCCTGGTACAGACCGTGCTCCCAGTCATCCAGCGGGACGACGAGCTTGCTGATCACCACACCCCTGTCGATCTGTAGGTCGAAGAGCGCATCGGTCATCCGCTCCTTGTCTGCGGCGCTGACCGGGCGGGTGGTCAATACCAGCAAATCGATGTCCGACTCGGGATCGTCGTCGCCCCGCGCCTTCGAGCCGAACAAGATCACACGTTCGACGGGGAACTGCCTGTGAAGGATCTCGGACGCCGCCTCGACTGCCCGGCGGTCTTGGTTGCTCAGCGTGATCTGGTCTAGAGTCTTCATATCTCCATTCCAGGCGCTGACATTCCCCTGGCTGCTGCCAGATTCCATTCTAGGCAGTTGCGTCGGATGGGTCCATCAACGATGGGCGATCGGATCTGCGAGGCTGAATCGCCCTCGACGAGACGGATCTACCCCAAGAAGCTCCCAACGGCGACGCACGGGGCCCAGGTCGTCCATCGGTCGGTTGGATACGACGCCGAGGAAAGGATGCCCGTTGGTTTCGCTTGCGTGCGGGGCGGTGCAGCAAGATGGACGGCTGGATTGGGCACGCCGTGGGCAGACGAACCTCGGGGGGTCGGCGAGATCGGGGTTGGGACCCGAGACGTCGGCTACTCGTAGACGAGGTCTCTTCGCATGAACAGGAGGAGGAGCTTGGTGCGACCGATGTCGTCGAGCTCGGGCAGGACGTAGCCTACCGGGCGGTACTGCAGCCGTATGCGTCTGCCCTTCCTGAGCTTGAAGGGACGATCCCATTCGAAGCGGTGGCGTTGACCTGGCTCCAAGTTGTGTCCGGGATCCAGGTGGAGGATCGCACAGCCCATGTATGTGGGACGGTACTTCAGGAAGAAGGTGGGCAGAACGAGCTTGTCGTGTCCGGGAAGAAGGCCGCGGGGAGGCACCTTCCGATGACCCACCTCGGCGTTGACCAGGCCGGTCGTGTCGTACATGAACAGGTCGGAGTAGTATCCGATCGCGCCGATCATGTCCGTGACGATGCTCTCGCCGGCCCGCGTGTGCTCCTTTAGGGCACGGCCGAGCTCTGCTAGCGTCCTTACGTGATCCCGTGCGAACAACCAGAATCCGTATTCGCTGTTCACGGACGCCTTGATGGCGTCGCGGGCAATCATCTTCTCGCGCAGGCGGGGAGCAACCGTCGCGGCCTTGTGCCTGTCCAGTTTGTCACGCAGGGCGCGAGGCGCGATGTGGACGTTGTAGGCCGGAAGCAGGGACAGTGTGATAGCGGCCATGCCACATGCGGCGAGCACGACGGGTCGAGCGCGTCGCATGGCGGTCGCGTAGAGAATGGTGATGAAGGGCAGGCCGGGAATGAGGTAGCGCCCCATAGGCATCCAATCCCCTCCAACGACCACGGCGTACCCGAAGGTGGCCAGAGCGATTGCGGCTGCCTGGAGACCGACGGGGTGCGTTTTGCGGATGCGCCAGGCAAAAACGGCTCCCAGGCAGACGATCGGGACCAGGTGTGGGAAGACTAGTAGAAGGCCAAGCAGGTAACGAGTGCCCCTCGCCAGAGACAGGCTGCTCAAGGCGAGTTTCGCGTAGGCGGTGTTGGGCAACGCCCAACCGAAGTATGCCATTCTAAACGCGGTCAACCCAACCAGAACGCTGCCTGCTATCCCGGCGGCGATCAGGATCGACCTGATCTGACGACCCTCGCGCCTTCGAACGGCGGTGAGTCCCGCAAGGAGCAGCATACCGGCGACCCAGAACATGCCGTCGACCCGCAGGAGGACGAGAAGCGCCAAGGTGGCGCCTCCAGCGATTGAACGTGGGGCGTTGGCGTCCCCCAGCAGGTACTCATATGCGAGGAAGACCAGCATCGCATACGGCATCGTGGCAAGCCCCGAGGTCGACCATACTGCAACGGGGGGAAGCGTCGCGAAGAACAGGACAGACAGGAACAACGGACCCGTCGGCACGGCCATCCTGGTTCCGATGAAGCGCGACAACCGCCACATCAAGACCGCGGCGCACGCCACCGAGAGAAGGCGGGCTGGGACAACCGACCCCCAGCCGAGCTTCTCGAAGAACGCAAGCGACAGAACCCACAAGGGATTGCTGTAGCCCTCGACCGGGGGCTCCTCGCCGATGTTGTAGCGCAGCCCATGCCCCTGCGCAAGGTGCTTGGCGTACCGAAAGGAGATGAAGGCATCGTCAACGGTCCAGTCAAACCGATAGGTCAGCCACGCGAGAGGAATCGAAGCGATCAAGAACGCCAGCGTGGTGTTGCGGAGCAAGTGGGGTAGGAGGACCTGTTGGGATCTCTGTGCGAAACGGCCGATCACTCCGCGACGGGTGTCCAGGGCGTTCACACCGCAACCCCTTCTCGTTCGGTACGGTGAGGTCCTTCAGGTTGTCGTTTCAGTCGCTGATATTCCCCTGACTACAACTGAATTCCATTCTATGGGGTTGGGTTGGCTGGGTCCAACCACAAGCGCCGATCCGATCTCCGGGGCAGCGTTGCCCTCGACGAGACGGATGTGGCACCCGTCGAGCGATGACCTCAGAATGGTGCAAAGCGATTGGACCCCGAGCCCCTGACTCCTGCCCCCTAACCCCCAACCCCTAGCCCCTATTCCCTTGCCTGGTCTACGCCCGTCCGCAGCAGCCCAGGCTTTCTATGCGCTCGAGGACGGCGTCTCGCACGGCGAGACGTCCCGCGACCATTACGTCCTCCGGCCCGCCGTGGCCGAGCAGATGGTGGGGATTGGGCTCATCGTTGCCCAGCGCAGTGCGGACGGCGGTGAGATAACGCTGCTTGACGTATGTGCCGTAGCACACCTTCGCGACGCCCAGGGAGATGGCGGCTTGCAGGTCGGCGGGCGGGATGCCCGACCCGCCGTGCAGGTCGAGGGGTAGGTCAACGCGCTGGCGGATGGCGGCGAGGAGACCGAGGTCGAGTGCTTGCTCGCCTTGGAGCAGCTCGTGCACGTTGCCGACGCTGACGGCCAGGATGTCGATGCCAGTCTGCTTGACGAAGCGTGCCGCGGCTTCGGGGTCGGTCAGGGACCCGCTGGCGTGGTCTGGGCTTTTGGATGATCCACACGGAAGCTCGCCGACCTCGGCCTCGACCGCGACGCCGTGCTGATGCGCAAAGTCAGTCAGTTCGGCGACCCTTCGGATGTAATCCTCGGGGTCTGCGTCCGGATCGTCGAGCATGACCTGGCCAAACCGCGAAGTCACGGCGGCTCTGACCCAATCGTCCTGAGCGCACTCATTGAAGATGAGTCCGCAGGGGACCGACGCTGACTCGGCGGCCGCCCTTGCGAGGGCGGCATACCACGAGATGCGTTCGGCGGTGAGCCGACCGGGACGACTCAGAAACTGACCGTTGAACCCGACGAGGACCGGTGAGCGTGTCTCTTCAGCAGCGTCGATGACGCCTTGGAGGGACTCTAAGTTCCAGCTCTCGAAGTAGCCTACGGCGTAGCGACCTTCGAGGGCCCTATCCAGCATTGCGGTGATGGATTCAGCTGGCATGGCTGCTCAATCCCACCCACGATGGGGACGCATCTCGTGGTCGCTGGCCGGTTCACTGTTGCCAGGGGTCGGCCGGGGGGACGCCGGCGCTGACGATTGCCCGGGCGATCCTGTCCCGGTAGTCATAGAGCGCGGCCGGATCCTGACTGAAGTCTCTGAGATTCTTGACCAGCGTCTCGGGAACGGCGAGCAGGGCATTGGCTTGTCGGACCCAATCTGCGTCGGCCTTGCCCGGCTGTGCACGGCGCGCCGCGACCGTGGCTTCGAGGATCCGCACGTACGCGTAGTCTTCCAGTCCGTCCCGGAAGTTCTCCAGACGGATGGTCGCCAGGGGTCGGCCACCGGGGCCGGGGCACAACAACGACCCGTCTCCGTTGTACGTACGGAAGCTCGCCGGATTCCATGTCGTGAACGGCCCGGTCTCGATCGGCTTGTCGTTGTTCGGCCAACGCGTGATCGCGTAGTAAAGGAAGCCGTCCGGTCGATACTTGGCCGTCATCATCCCCATCAGCAGCCGCGCTTCGATGGCCGGGTACTCCACGAACCAGTTCACATAGGGATGCGCCGGACCGCAGCAGATGTACCACCAGACCTCCTTGCCTTGCCTGCGCGCCTTTGCGGCCCTGAGCGGGTCGTAACGGGGCGTCAGGGGCACCCAGGCATCCATGTCCTTCACCACGGAGCCGACACCGAAGGAGTGATCGTACGTGGTGGTCATTAGCTTCAGGTCTGGCAGCGCCTTCTTTATGCCGGCACAGATCCGTTGAAGGACGGGGAAGTACTTCGACCCGCGCTCGTCGAACCCGTAGAAGTAGGCCTTGTCGGCGATGCCCTCGCGCTCCGCGCGGCGGTAGATCGCTCCGACCTCCCTGGTGAGCTTGTTGAGGGCCTCCTCGAAGGGCTTGCCAGACAGCTCCGGCGGAAACCCGTGGTGGCTGAGCGCGCGGAGATTGAACGCGACGAGCCGTCCTTGCTTGTGCAGACGCTTGAGGATGTCCCAGTCAGGCGGACCGGGGCGATACAGGTGGTCGTAGTCGATGTAGTAGTCGGCAAGGTAGTCCGCCCAAACGGGCCGCAGGGCGTCCCACCGATCTCCGGCGAAGCGTTGGACGTAGGGTATGTAGACGCTGATTGCCGTCGGCAGGGGCGAACGGTCGGGCATGGTGAAGCCGTAGACGTGGACATTGAGGGAACACTCGAACAGCATTCGGTCGGCCGACCGGACCCGGATCTTGCCCCGATAGTCGCCGGCAGGCGCCTCCTTCGGCGCGCGGAAGCGGACCCAGAAGGCCTGCGTATCGCCCAACGCGATGTCCACGGCCTTGATGAAGTCCAACAGCGGGTCCGGCCACCATCCTATGTGCTCCACTCGGTAGCACGGACGGGAGGTCTTGACGTAGCCGACCACGCGCACATCCACGGACTTGGACGGCAGGCGGGCGCCGGTATCGGAAACGAGTTCGTCGACCTCGACCTGGACGCCTCTCATCGCGTCCCGTAGCGGAATCACCACGACCTGGAAGGCTTCCGTCTCGTTTCGGGCCAGCGACAACGACAGCGATCTTCGGATCCTCACGCCGCTGACGTTGCCTCTTGGCAGGATCTTCTCCATCGACGTGGCGAATCCCACGATGGGGCCCGGCCCATTGCCCTGCCGCATCCATCGTCTCGCCAGTTGGGCCACGGACTCCAGACGCGCACCCGTCTTGCGGTCGATCTGCTTCTGAATCTCCTTGGCCTCTTCCAGGGACAGCCGGCCCGCTCGGCAGGCCAGATCGGCCTTCTCCAGCGCCGCCCGCTCTGCGCCCACCTGCTTGGCGAGCCGGGCCCCCACGACGGATGTGGTTGGGATGAGTTGCTCGATGCGCTTGGCGGCACGATCCAGATCGGCCTTGGCCTTGGCGATCCGATCCGGCGCCATCAGGAGCGCCACGAGGTCTTTGACATACGTATCGGGATACGGCGGCGGCGACTCTCCCTTGGCCAACAGGGCGATGTTGTCTATGTGGATGACGTAGTCGTCTCCCGGACGCGTCGTAAAGAAGTGAAGCAAGGCGATGCGCTTTCGATCGACGTGCTTCGGGAATTCGGCAAGCGCGATCAGCGCCCGATGGTTTGATCTCGGTGCAAGCGAGAAGACCTTCGACATCCCGCGCCTGGGGGGCGTCTTGGCATCTGTGATGAAGACCTTGAGAGTGAGAGGCGCATCGGTGGGATTCGCCAGATCGATGAGCAGCGCCTGTGCCCCGGACCAGTTCTGCACGGGCGGCTTGGCCTCGAGCGCAGGCCATTCCTGCATGCCCGTTCGCCACCTGGGCGACCGGAAAACGGCCGACCGCTTTCCCGAGGTCGCGAAACGCGTCGACCCTTCCAGCGTGTCCTGTTTGGCGGTACGGACCGACCACCGTCGCACATCGTCATCGGTCTCGAAGTCGAACAGGACCGTGAGACCTGATGCGGGCGCGACAAGACAGCAGAGCATTGCGGACAGAAGCACGAACTCTCTCATCAAAGGACCCTCCGGCGCTCGATTCGAAACCCAGATCAGAGTCTACTGTAACCGCAGGACAGGAGACCAGCGAGGATCGCAGGCCTGTTCCCACGTTATCCCCGGCGTGCCGCCGTGTGTAACCGACAAGCTGCTGCCGTGCAAGCCATCCCAGGCGTTCTCCCCTCGAGGGCCAGGCGACAGTAGAATGCGCCGGGGGCGTGGAGGGGCGTTTGTGGAGGCCGAATCATGCGAACGCAGACCGCTGTGAAGGGCGGTGCACTCATTTCCTTCCGAAGTCGTCTTTCCACCGTGACCGCGGCGCTGTCTGCCTTGGTCTTCGCGTGCACGGGGTCCCCGATCGCGGGGGGGGAGGCAGGCAGGCGTCCGAACATCGTCTTCATCATGGCCGACGACCTGGGATACGGCCACCTGGGGTGTTACGGGCAGAAGCTGATCCGCACGCCCAACATCGATCGACTCGCGGCGCAGGGGATGCGGTTCACGCAGTGTTATGCCGGGGCGGCCGTGTGCGCGCCGAGCCGGAGCGTGTTGATGACGGGGTTGCACGGCGGGCACACGTCGGTCCGAGGCAACAGCGGGGGGATACCGCTCTTGCCCGAGGACGTCACCGTGGCGGAGGTGCTCCGTCAGACCGGCTACGTCACGGGGTTGTTCGGCAAGTGGGGTCTCGGCGAGTACGGGACGGCGGGTGTGCCGACCCGGCAGGGCTTCGACGAGTTCTTCGGGTACCTGCACCAGATCCACGCGCATTTCTACTATCCCGAGTACCTCTGGCACAACGACCGCAAGTACGCGCTGGAGGGCAATGACGGCAAGTCCGGTCGGTATACGCACGACGAGATCGTCGCCAAGGCCCTCGACTTTGTCGGCCGACACAAGGGCGAACCGTTCTTCGCGTACATTCCGTTCGCCGTGCCGCACTACGAGCTGCTCGTGCCGGAGGACTCGCTCCGCGAGTATCGGGGCAAGTTTCCCGAGACGCCGTATCGTGGGCGGGGCCGACGGGCCGGCTATCCGAGCGACTACGGCAAGCAACCCACGCCGAAGGCGGCCATCGCCGCCATGATCACGCGGATGGACCGGAGCGTCGGTCGAATCCTTGCGCTGCTGAAGGAACTGGGGGTCGACGACAACACGATCGTGTTCTTCACGTCGGACAACGGCCCATCGTACGGTCCGGGCGATCCTGCGTTCTTCAAGGCGTCCGGCGGGCTTCGTGGCGTGAAGGCGTCGCTCTACGAAGGCGGCATCCGCGTCCCGATGATCGTCCGCTGGCCCGGTAAGGTCCATGCGGGTTCGGTCAGCGAGCATCCGTGGTACTTCGCCGACGTCATGCCCACGCTCGCCGAGATCGGCGGGACCCGGCCTCCCCAGGAGATCGACGGCATCTCCGTGGTTCCGGCCCTGCTGGGCGAGGTCGCGGCAGGCCGCAAGCAGCGAGCGCACGAGTACATGTATTGGGAAGGGGGCAAGTGCCGTGCCGTCCGGGCGGGGCGATGGAAGGCCATCCGGGAGACCAAACCGGGCGCCAGGCTCGAGCTCTACGATCTTGAGGACGACGTCTGCGAATCCCGTAACGTCGCCGCCGATCATCCGAACGTCGCAGCGAAGATGAAGGCGTACCTCGAGAAGGCGCACGCCCGGCCGCGACCCCAGATCGAGCCGACCAAGCCGGAGGGAAGGCAATACCAGTGAATCGAAGATGAATGGGACAGCGACCTGGCGGAGTCTTATGAAGCGTCCTTGACGCGCGCTATTTGCTTGCTTTTTGGGAGGCCTTCTGCACGTACTGTGCACGGCCCTCAAGCATGTAGTCCCAGACGCCCTCTTTCCAGGTGGCTACGCGGCGTTTCTCCAGGTCGGTGCTGGCCAGCTTGACGGCCTGGTCCATCAGGGCGCCGAGCTCCTCCATGCGTACGGACGTGCCGAGCTGGCCCCACGATCTCTCCGGTGTCGTTCCCACCACGCCTTCCTTGCGGTTGATTTCGGAAATGCGATCGTAGAACGCCTTCATCGGCTTGCTCGCCGCGCCGAAGTAGCGCGAGAAGAACTCGTCCAGGAGTTTCTTGTAGTCGGTGTCGGCATTGAAGGCGGTCTGCATGTACAGGTAGTAGTCCAGTTGTTGCCCGATGCCGCACAGGAAGACCCCCCGCACCCCGTCACGGTGGTAACGCTTCACCCAGCGAGAGATGACATCGGGCATGAAGCAGGGAAAGCACTTCCACTTCTGGATGAGGGCGGGCTCCATGGGGTGGTGGAAGTAGTTCCACAGGTGGACCCGCCGTCCCTTCTGGGCGACCCACTGCTGGTAGAAGGTCACGTCATTGTCGAAGACCGTCTTCTGATAGCCGTAGCATATCTGTACGCACGGGGCCACCGCGACGTTTGGTTCGAGCTTGAACGTGGGTGGGTAAGAGTAGATGTGGTAGGCCAGCGCGACGATGTACTTGTCCGGATGCGTCTTGGCCACCTCTTTCGCCACGGCGTTGACGAAGGCGAAGACGTAGTCGCTGGCCGTTCCTGAGCCGAAGTGGCCGGGCTTAGCGCGCTTCTGTCCGGGGGCGAGGGCGGCCTGGCATCGCTTGCACTTGCACCAGTTGGCGTTGTCTCCCGGGACGATGGCGAAGTACTCGCCGCAGGCCGGCTGGAGGCCTTTTGTTCCCTTGCCGTCGAAGAAGTCCCGGGCGTCCTGGGCGACCTGCTTGACCAAGTCCGGGTTGGTCAGGCAGAGCTGCCGCCAACTGCCCTTGCCCGTCTGGCCGACGGCGAAGAACTCCGGCCGGCTGCGTTCCCACAGCTCGGGATGGGCGGGATCCTTCTCGAGGAACCGCGCCTGGAAGCTCGAGAACGAATGGTTGCCCGCCCACTTCTCGCCGCCGAACCGCAGCCGCCTGTAGTAGAGATACCTCTGCTCATTGGTGGGGCTGTTCCACTGAGCCTTGATGATCGGCCAACCCCCGCCGGCGCCGTGGCGGTGCTTGAGCGAGGGCAAACGGCGGATCTCTGCGGGCGGGACCGACAGCGTCTTTGTTGACGGGAGCACGACGTTCAGGGGGGTCGGACCATACCAGCGCACGTCGCAGAAGCGCTCCAGGAAGTCGTACGTCGCGTAGCACGTTCCCTGATCGTCCAACACGCCGGGCAGCTCGATGGCTCTGCCTCCTGCGTCCTTACGGCCCACGGCCTTGTCGTAGTCGATCTTCTGCCGCCACCAGGCGAGGGGGCGTAAGTGCGTGTCGCAGCCGGCCTCTTTTCGGTTGGCCTCGTTGTCTTCCCAGTCGCGGCCCATCAGGACGACCGTGTTGTCCTTGATACGGATGAGGTACTCCTGCGGCTTGAAGTCCTTTCCCTTCAGCCCGAGCTTGCGCGTGGCTGCGCTTGGGCCCACCAAGATGCGCGCGCCTTTCGCCGTGTCGTCGGGCCCTTTGATCGGAATCAGGGCACCGGTGATCTGCTCGATGTGATGTTGTAGCTCCAGCGCCGCCAGGCGCGCCGCCGGCGTCGGGTTCTTCGCCGTAACGATGGCGCCGGCGGGCTTCCCATCGAGGACGATCGTGGCAGCATCCGCCACGGTCCAACCTTGTAAGCCCAAGAAGGTCAGCGCTGCTAATGTGACTGCGCCCATTCCACGTAGCATTGTCGGTCTCCTATCAGAAGGGACCCTCTGGTCGGTTTCTGTCTTTGGCTTCCCGTCTTGCGCTCGCGTTCTGCGAAGGTCAGACGTCCGTCAGTTCGGGGTAGCGGCCGTATTCGCGAGCGGCTTCGACCATGGCGACGTAGTTCTCGGGTTTGCAGCCGGGATGAATGGTGTTGGATGAACTGACGATGTAGCCGCCGCCCGGCGCCGCGGCGGCGAGGGTCTGCCTCACGCTTTCGCGCACGTCGTCCGGGGTACCGGACACAAGCAGGTCGGCGCAGTCGATGTTGCCCATGATACAGAGGCGGCTTCCGAACTCGCGTTTGGTCTCGCCGATGTCCATGCATTGGGGTTGGACGGGATGGAGGGCGTCGAAGCCCTCCTCGATGAAAGCAGGAACGAACGGCGTGATCGCGCCGTCGCTGTGCTTCGCGGCCTTGATCCGGTGTTTGTGCGCGTGTTCCACGATCTGGCGGTGATACGGGCCGATGAACTCCTCATACTGGGCTCGGCCCATCAAGGTGCTCTTGGTACAGGCCAGATCGCATTCGAGGATGATGAAATCAGCGCCTTGCTCGGCGACCTTCTCCACGGCTTCGAGGCAGTAGTCCGTGGCCATACGGGCCAGGTCGCGTGCGAGGCCTGGGTTCAGGAGGTAGTCCAGGAGCAGGCTCTCCATGGAGCCGCGCAGGCACCAGCTGATGTAGAACGGTCCGGACATCATGTACGACACCGCTCTTTCGGGGAAGTTCGAGCGTGCGAGCATCAACTGGAGAAGGTCCTCGTCCTGCGGACGACGGAGCTCGAAGCGTTCCAGGTCAGCGGCATCCTTGATCGGGCCATCGACCGGATAGGGCTCGCCGAAATCGCTGCAGTGGAACACCACGCCGTTGGCGTCGCGCACGTGGTCGCGATCGATCCTCTCGAAGGGGGCACCGTTCACGGTATCGATGCCGTCGAGGTCCAACCCCCGGACCATGGCGACGAATCCGTCGATGAGCTTCAGGAGCTCGTCTTCGTCCATGTCAAAGAAGAGCTTCGGGGCGGGGAGCTTGTCTTCGGCCACGAAGCTCCGCGCGAGCGAGATGATACTGGCCTCGTTGAAGGCGAGTTCCCAGATGGGGACCCGGTCGGGCTGTCCTCTGCCCAGCGCGGTCAGGATTCTCTCTCTACCGTTCACGGTCTCGCCTCATCCTGGTCGGTTTCTGGCCAGTGTCACCTTGATCTGAGGACCCGCTCGGAGATCGTATCACGTCTTCGGCTTGACGGATACCTTCTCCCATGCGAACGCCGTTGCGGGCAGCCCGGGGTGGGAATAGGATGCGGCGCTGCTGTAGAAGAGACAGCTGACATCGAGAAGGAGCCGAACCCATGGTCAATCGAGCAGGGGTCATCCTCATCGCCGTCGTTGCCGGCGGTCAGGTGGACACCCAAACGGCGGCGGGCGACGGGCGGCCGACCGTGCACCTGGTGAGCAAGATCGACGTCAAGGACTTCGGCGCCGAGACGATCCGGATAGGCGATCTGAATGGGGACGGCGCTCCGGATCTGCTATTCGTTCAGAACGTCCGCGGGCCGCGCAAGATCACCTGCCTGACGGCGACGACGATCTTCGGCGAGGTCCTTTGGCGGACAGGGAAGCCCTCCCGCGACAACGGATGCATCTACTGCGATCTGCCGGTACAGATTTATGACTGGGACAGCGACGGTCGGAACGAGGTCATGTACGTTCGCCAGGCCGTTTACGCCGAGCCGCCCTATGACGGCAAGAGCGTCCGCGAGCGAGCCTCTCGCTACGAGGGCAACGCGACGATGGTCGTTCTGGACGGGCGGTCGGGCAAAGAGGAAACGTCGTTTCCCCTGCCGGCCCCCGCCGACGACTGTTTTCTGTTCGCCGACCTCACCGGGCGCGGGAGGCGAACCGACCTGGTCGTCAAGGACCGATACTGGAACATGTGGGGGGTCTCGCACGCGGGCAAGGTCCTGTGGCATTGGGCCGGCTCGACGGGCCATTTCCCCGCCATCGGCGACGTGGACGATGACGGCAAAGACGAGGTGTTCGTCGGCTTCGCCCTGATCGACCACGACGGGAAGGTCCTTTTCAGCAAAGACCCCAAGGGGCATCACCAGGACGCCGTCTACATCGTCAGATCGGCTGATGGGAAGTGGCGGCTGTTGTCCGGCAATCACGGCCTGTACTGCCTGGCGCCCGATGGCAGCGAATACTGGCACGGCAAGTTCGGCGAGGTGCAGCACGTGGTGGCCGGTCGGTTTCGGTCTGATTCACCGCTCCAACTCGCCGTCATCGATCGCACGCCCGTGCCCGCGCATCGGCGTGACAAGAACGCCTGGGCCATCCTCTATCTGTACGGCCTCGACGGCAAGATGATCTGGCAGCGAAAGCAGGAGAAGGGCGCCTGGGCGATCGGGACCGTGGCCGTCAACTGGTTCGGCGCCGGCAGACCGCAGGGCATGCTGGTCTACGGGCAGTCGGTGTATGGGCAACGTCCTCCTCAGCCCGCGGTGATTTACGGCGGACAGGGCGACATCGTGGAGACGCTGCCGATGCACTACGCGCCCTTGCCCGATGAGAAGCGGTTCTGCACCGACTACTACGCGCTGGCGGCCGACGTATGGGGCGACAGCCGCCAAGAGGTGATTCTGTTCGGCTCGAGAGGCGCGTGCATCTACGCCAATGCCCGGCCGCTGGAAGCTCCTACACTGTACAACGAGACACTGTATCCGGGCATGTAGCGTCGTCATTGGCTGAGCGGGTTGCAGGAATGCTTGGACGGTCTGCACGAATTGGGTGACCCGCTTCTTGAGAGGTGGGCCACACGAATCCGAATGGAAACTGGCGGCCCCTACCTCTGACGGGATGGGATACCCGACGGGACTCTCCGACCGAGGACGGTATTAACCTCCCTGGGTCAGGACTCGCTGCAGATTGATGATCTGCCGGGCGATGACCCATCGGTAGACGTCGAACGCCTCGGGCTCCCACAGGTCGTCGTACTTGTACTTCTCCTGCACCTCGATGGAATCCCAGACGAACTTCAGGTCGGCCTCGGCCTGGTCGGCCGGTCCGGCCTGGCCCGCCTTGCGGGCGCGCTCGATCCATCGCTGCAGCGTGGTGATGTAGCGGCCGTCGTCGATGCCCTCGCGATACGCCTCCCACATCATGACCGGGATGGGGCTGGCGTCGTCGTCGGTGCGGTTGAAGAAGTCCATGTAGCTTCCGTCGAGGTAGT
>CAYMLO010000008.1:0-105956 GCA_964390905.1 uncultured Planctomycetales bacterium
CGCTGGTCTGCCAGACGCGGATGATCTTCACCATGGCGTCGGCCCATCGGGCGGGGCTGGGCGACGGGCGGTGCGCCGAGATCGCCGAGGCCGGGGCGCGGTTCCTGGTCGATCATTTTTGGGATTCCGAGTACGGCGGATGGTTCTGGATCACCGACCGAAAGGGCTCGGTGATTGACGACAGCAAGATCATCTACGGACACGATTTCGCCGTGTACAGCCTGGCTGAGCTGGCGTTGGCGACGGGCAGCGAGCTGGGGCGTGAGTATGCGCTGCGGACCTACGACGAGCTGTGCCGCAACGTCATCGACACGCGGTACGGCGGGTACTACGAGATGCTGCTTCGCGACTGGTCGCTCAAGCCGGCCGGCGCCTACGGCGGCGATCGCAAGTCCCTCGACGTGCACATGCACATGATGGAGGCGTTGACCACGCTGTACGAGCTGACGGGCAGCGGGGTCCATCGGCGGCGGTTGCTGGAGGTGATCGACCTGCTGATCACCAAGATGCTCGAGCCGACGTACGGCACGGGCATCAGCCAGTTCTCGCTGGCGCTTGAGCCGCTGCGGGCCATCATCTTCAAGGCCGTCTGGGGCAGCGACCGTGATGCAGAAGAGGACGAGGGCCGCCCGCTGAACAACACCAACTACGGGCACAACGTCGAGTTCGGTTGGCTGCTGAACCACGCGGGGAAGATCCTCGGCGAGTACGCGGGCAACTACACCGGGGTCATCCGCAAGCTGGTGGATCATTGCGTGTCGTACGGCATCGACGAGGAGTACGGCGGCATCTACGTCGAGGGCCCGCACGACGGTCGGGGCGAGAACACCGAGAAGGAGTTCTGGCAGCAGGCTGAGGCCCTGGTCGGGCTGTTGGATGCGTGCGTGCTGTTCCGCGACGACGCCTACTGGCGGGCGTTCTGCAAGGTGTACGACTTCGTCTTCGACCACAACATCAACCACGACGTGGGCGAGTGGTACGCCCTGCTCAATCGCGACGGGTCGGTCCAGTGGGACTACCTGGGCCACGCGTGGAAGATCAGCTATCACACGGTGCGGTCGATGATTCAGTCGGAGTTGCGGATGGATCGGTTGCTTGAACAGGGGGAGAAGTAGGGTTCGGGGTTCAGGGTTCAGGGTCTGGGACAGGACGTGTGGCGGGGAAGCGAGTCCGAGACCCCAAACCCTGACCCCTGATCCCTAATCCCTACCACGGAGCGTCTATGCGGATCGTTGCGGACGAGAACATCCCTTACGTGCAGGAGGCGTTCGGGCGGCTGGGGTCGGTTCGGACGGTCGCGGGGCGGTCGATGACGGGTGAGGACGTCGCCGACGCCGACGTGCTGCTGGTCCGATCGGTGACGCGCGTGGACGATGCGCTGTTGGGCGGGTCCGGCGTTCGATTCGTCGGGACGGCCACCATCGGCACGGACCATGTCGATACCGACGTGCTCGCCTCGCGCGAGATTGCGTTCGCCAGCGCTGCCGGGAGCAACGCCAACAGCGTGGCCGAGTACGTCATGGCGCAACTGCTGATCCTTGGGGATCGGCTGGGGATCGACTGGGCCGGCCGGACGATCGGCGTGGTGGGCGTGGGCAACATCGGGCGGCTGGTGGTCCGCAACGCCGGCGCGATGGGGATGCGGGTCTTGCAGAACGATCCGCCGCGGGCGCGGGCGGAGGGCGCCGAGACGTTCGTGGACCTCGACGCGGTCTGCGGCGAGTGCGACGTGATCACGCTCCACGTCCCGCTGATCCGCGAAGGGCCGGATCGAACGATGCACCTGTTCGACGGCGACCGGTTGGCGGGCCTGCGTCCGGGGACGATCCTGTTCAACTCCGCGCGTGGTGCGGCGGTGGACAACGGGGCGCTGCGCGACGCGCTCGGGGCGGGTCGGCACGAGGGCGCGTGCCTGGACGTTTGGGAGCGCGAGCCCGACATCGACGTGGACCTGCTGAAGCGAGTCGCCATCGGCACGCCGCACATTGCCGGCTACAGCTTCGACGGCAAGGTGGCGGGCACGAAGATGCTGTTCGACGCCGTCTGTCGCACGTTCGCGGTCGACGAGACGTGGGATCCGGCCGAGTGCCTCCCCGCACCGACCGTCCCGCGGATTGAGATCGACGTTTCGGGCCGGAGAGATCAGGACGTGCTCCGCGAAGTCGTTCGTCGCGTCTACGACCTCGAGGCCGACGACGCCCGGCTCCGCGACATCATCGACCTGCCGGCCGAGGATCGAGGCCGACAGTTCGACGCGCTTCGCAAGGAGTACCCGGTCCGACGTGAGTTCTACAACACGCACGTCGCGCTGGCCGGCGGCACCGAGGTGTTGCGCCAGACGCTGGCGACCTGGGGGTTCCGCGTCGAGTCCTGAGCGAGCCGCGGGATTCATCCCGCGCGGCAACCGGACCGCGCGGGATGAATCCCGCGGCTCGAGCGACTTCGTCGGTTGGGGTCCGTGAATCGGCCGTTGTCAGGGCATTCCGTCGCGGGTACGGTGAGACGCCCGGTGATTGGCTGCGTCGACGACGGGAGGAGGCATCACCATGCAGGGCATGCTGGACCTGGCCACACTCAACCGGCTGGTCGAAGAGGGCGACATCGACACGGTGCTGGTCGTGTTCCCCGATCACCTCGGTCGGCTCATGGGCAAGCGGGTGACGGGTCGGTTCTTCCTCGACCATACCTACGAGCACGGCATGCCGGCCTGCAATTACCTGCTGACGGCCGACATGGAGATGGAGCCCCTGCCCGGGTTCGACTACACGAGTTGGGAGAAGGGCTATGGTGACTTCTGCGCCGTTCCGGACATGGCCACGCTCCGCCGCGTGCCGTGGCTGGAGAAGACGGCGCTGGTGATGGGCGATCTGGTGGACGAGGAGACGCGCGAACCGGTCGAGGTCTCGCCGCGGCGGATCCTGCGCCGTCAGATCGAGCGTGCGGCGGAGGCGGGCATGCAGGTGATGGCCGGCAGCGAGCTGGAGTTCTACCTGTACGACGAGACGTATCGGTCGGCCCGTCAGAAACGCTATCGAGACCTGACGCCGGGGTCGGACTACATCATCGACTACCACATCATGGACCCGACGAAGGACGAGGCCCTGATCCGCCACATCCGCAACCAGATGGACGCGGGCGGCGTGCCGGTCGAGTTCAGCAAGGGGGAATGGGGTCGCGGTCAGCACGAGATCAACCTTCGCTACGCCGAGGCCCTGGAGATGGCGGACCGGCACGTGATCTACAAGAACGGTGCCCGGGAAATGGCGGCCCAGGCGGAGCGGGCCATCACGTTCATGGCCAAGATCGACCGCCAGGCGGCCGGATCGAGCTGCCATGTGCACGTCAGCGTCCGTGACCGCCAGAGTGGGCAGAGCTTGTTCAGCGCCGGCGACACACCCACCGAGGCGTTCATGCACTTTCTGGGCGGGATGATCTCGGCGGCGCAGGAGCTGACGCTGTTTTATGCCCCCACGGTGAACGCCTACAAGCGTTTTCAGGCCGGTTCGTTCGCGCCGACCGGGGTCGCCTGGGGACGCGACAACCGGACGTGCGGGTTCCGCATCGTCGGGCATGGCCAGTCGTTGCGGATCGAGTGCCGGATCCCCGGTGCGGACATCAATCCCTATCTGACGTATGCGGCAGCGATCGCGGCCGGCCTGAACGGCCTGGGCCGCAAGATCGATCCACCGCCGGAGTTCGCGGGCGACGCATACCGGGCCGACGACGTGCCGCACGTGCCGGCGACGCTCCCCGAGGCCATTGAGGCGTTCGGTCAAAGCGAGTTGGCGAGATTGGCCTTTGGCGACCCCGTCGTCGAGCACTACCTCCGTCTGGCCCGTCTGGAGCAGGAGAGCATCGACCGGGAGGTCACGGACTGGGAGCTGATGCGCTACTTCGAGCGGATCTGATCCTCGGTCGGGTGATGGGGGACAAGCCTGCGACGACGAAACGATGCCCCGCCGCGGCGGATCGATGTTACAATGACAAGTGCGCATCGCGCCCGGTGTATGGGCGGGTTCGTGCGGAAGGCCGATTGGGGCCGGGGGTTCTAGCCCTCGCAGGTCACCGTTGATGCCGATGGAGTTTCGGTGCGACAAGTGCGGCAAGACCTTGCTGGCGGATGAGCCGGCGGGAACCGAGGTGCGCTGTCCCACCTGCCAGGCTCCCCTGACGGTTCCCGACTCAGAGGCGCCGCCGCGGGCCGACACGCCCCCGCCCCCATCTGGCAAGCCGACGACGCCCCCAGCGTCGAGCCAGGCCGCCCCCGAACAAGACGAGGACCCAGAAGAAGGACAGCTGTCCGAGCGGACGGTCGGGGCCCTGACCGTTGCCCTGCCCTGGGGCATCTCGGTGGTGTTCCACGCGGGGGTGTTCTTGGTGCTCTTGTTTCTGTTCATGGCCCGCGCGATCGTGGAGGACACGGAGGCCGAACGGATCATCATCCCCGACGCCCGGCTGAGCGAGACCCCTCGCTCGATGATCGACCCGGACCAGGATCAGCTTGACCTGAAGAAGGACGAGGTCCGCAAGAAGACCCGGAAGTACGAGTACCGCAAACAGCAGGCCAAGAACATGCTGGCCGAGATCCCCGACAAGAAGTCGAGCGGCTTGAAGATCATCGGGATCGGGGCGGGCGGGGGCGGTCAGGCGTCGGCGTACGGGTTGAGCGCGGGCGCGGGCGACGGGCCCAAGGCTTCGTTCTACGGGTCGGGCGGGAACGCCTACAAGGTCTGCTACGTCATCGACCGGTCCGGGTCCTTGCTCGACACGTTCGACTACCTCCGCGACGAACTGAAGCGGAGCATCCGGGCTCTGGCGCCGAAACAGCAGTTCCACGTGGTCTTCTTCGCATCCGGCAGGCCCGAGGAGATGCCGCAGCGCAAACTCGTCTACGCTACGCAGAAGAACAAGGACGCGGCGTTCGAGTTCCTCGACGCGATCGTGCCCGGCGGCCGGACCGACCCTGTCCCGAGCCTCGAGCGGGCGTTCAAATGCAAACCGGAGCTGATCTACTTCATGACCGACGGCGATTTCGCGCCGGACGTCAAGATCAAGCTGAGGCGTCTCAACCACGCCAAGAAGGTCAAAATCAACACCCTATCGTTCATCTACAAGCCCGGCGAGAAGCTGCTCCGCGAGATTGCCGAGGAGCACGGCGGACGGTACAAACACGTCAGCGAGGACGATCTGGACCAGTGAGTCAGAACCGCACAACGAGATTCCGGGCGTTGTGCCCCTGGGCGGCGATGGCGGCGATGACGTGGACGTCGTCGGTGAGTCGAACGGCGCTGGCCGATGACGTCTGGGTCCGCGGATCGCGGCAGACGCCGACGAAGCGCGGGTCGGTCCGCATCCGCGGCGACCGGTCCGAGAAGCTGCTCTTTGTTTCGCGGGGGGGGACGCCCCTGTCCAGGCCCATCGGGCAGGTCGTGCGGATCCACCTTGACGGCGAACCCAAGCTGGACGAGGCCGAAGCGCTGTTCCAGGAGGGCGACTGCGCCAAGGCGATCGTTCCCTATGAACTGGTGCGTGCCCGGACGAGCCACGCATGGCTGAAGCGATACGTCACGGCCAAGCTGGTGACCTGCCACGACGCGGCGGGCCACCTCGCCGACGCGATCAAGGCCTGGGTGGAGACGCTGGCGGCCTGGCCGACGCACGGATTGACGCTTCGTCCCAAGAACCTAACCGACAAGGGACCTGAGGCCCACGAAGAGGCACTGCGCATGTTGGCCGACGCTCTGGCGGACGAGAATCTGGCCGAAGAGGCCCGCCAGGCGATCGAAGGGCTGCAGGCAGCCGTCAAGCGGGCCGGTCCGGGCTCCCCGGGCGCGGTGCCCCAACGTGCCCGCCCAGCCCAATCGGATCGCCCGGACGATCGATCCGGCGACGAAGCGGCGCCGACCGAGAGGGTCAACGTCGTCGAGGTCCTGGGAAACGCGAATCGGCTCTTCAAGGCGGGCCGATACGACGAGGCGGTCCAAGAGATCAACCGTGCTATGCCGGCCATGGCGGGCAAGCGGCTCAAGACGTCCATGCCTCAGTTCCTGGTGCTCAAGGCCCGGTATCTGCTGGCCAAGGGCGACGCGCTGGCGGACGCGAACAAGAAGGATGAGGCGAAGCGAGCGTATGTATATGCCGGCCTAGCGGCGATGCACGTGGTCACGTTCTTTCCCGAGAGCCAGCCGCTTGTCGAAGCCCTGTACTTAACGGCCCGTTGCCACGAGAGGATCGGGCTGAGAGACCAGGCGGCGGCCCTTTATGCCGAATGCAGGGAGTATGCGATCGGACGGGGCCGATCCGAGTGGAAGGCAAAGTCGGCCGAGGCCCTCGAGCGGCTCGACGTCAAGCCGAAGTAGATCGAGTCGGCCGAGGCCCTCGAGCGGCTCGACGTCAAGCCGAAGTAGACCGAGCCGGCCTCGACGAGGTCGGAACCGAGACAGGGAGGCACCATGCTCACACGACCCTTGGAGCGATTCGCCCTGGTGGCGGTCTTCTGTGCGTGTCTGGTCGGGACGGTCTTCGCCCAGCAGCCGGGCGCGCCCGCGGCAGGGGACATGGACGTCTTCGACGTGTTCGTCAAGAAGTCCGGGCCGATCACGTGGTTCATTCAGATTCCCCTGTCCGTGGCCACGCTGGCCCTGATCATCCACTACGCGATCCAGATCCGGCGGAAGAACCTCCTGCCGGACCAGACGCGTGAGCAGATCACCCAGTTCTTCCAGGGCAAGCAGTACCGCGAGGCGATGGAGTTCGCAGCCAGTGACGTCTCGATGCTCGGGCGGTTGGTTCACTCCGGGCTGCACGAGGCCAGTCACGGCTACGCCGCCATGCAGCGGGCCATCAGCGACGCGGCGTCCGAGCAAACCATCAAGATCATGCGCCGGATGGAGCTGCTGAACATCATCGGGAATCTGTCCCCGATGATCGGCCTGTTCGGGACGGTGACGGGCATGATCATGGCGTTCTGGGCGTTGGTGGACATTGTCCAGCGGGGCGGGGTGACCGATGCGGCGCAGCTGGCGGCGGGGATCATGTACGCTCTGGGCACGACGTTCTGGGGGTTGCTGGTGGCGATTCCGGCGCTGGCGGGGTTCTCGTGGTTCCGCGGCCGGGTCGACAGCCTGGCCGATGAGACCGCTTCGGTCGCCGAGGAGCTGATCGAGGTATTCAGACCCGCGGCCAAGAGGTAGTCCCGATCCGCAGCAGGCAAGACGGAGCGATCGCCGTGGCTCGTCGGTATGAACCGAAACCGATCGACGTGAACCTCACGCCGATGATCGACGTGACGTTCCTGCTGATCATCTTCTTCATGATCGTCTCGCAGATCACACAAAGCGAGACCGATCCCATCCACGTCCCACGGCCGACCAACAGCCAGGCGCGAGAGCTGAAGTACGCCAACAAGCTGATCATCACGCTCGTCCACGACGGTGAGGGGGGCGTAGCCCGGTACAAGGTGGGTTCGCGGTTGGCCCGGGACATGGAGGTGGTCCGCACCATCGCCGAAGAGAGCCGCCGGAGCGCCGAGGCGTTGGGCGAGCGGCTGGACGTGATCGTCCGAGCGGACCGGGACGTGCGATACAGCTACGTTCGACCGGTACTGGAGGCCATCGCCAAGGCGGGGCTGGAGAACGTCAACCTCGCCGCCGAGGCGACAAGCCGCGCCCCAGCGGAAACGGAGGAAGGGGCCTAGTGTCCGACGGCACGCGCAAACGCCCGAGCGCCGAACAGGCCCGGACAGCCGGTTTCGAGGAACCCCCGGCCCGGCGGCGATCTGCGCACGTCGAGCCCCGGCGGCTTGTGCAGCCCAACATGACGCCCATGATCGACGTCGTCTTCAACTTGTTGATCTTCTTTCTGTGCACGGGGAACTTCAATCAGCCCGAAGGGATGCTGCCCAGCCGACTGCCGAAGCATCATGGCGTCGCGACCGGCGACGAACTGCCCGCCACGCCGATCCGTATCGTTCTGAGGCAATACGGGACGGCGGACGAGGACTATATGATTCGCATCGAACAGCGCTCCGAGCAGCCGAGCGACTTCGCCGGTCTGGCCGAGATGCTCCGTGGCCTGCGGGAGAGCACGGCCTTCAACGCCGAGAGTCAGGTCATCGTCGTCGCCGACGGGAACGTGAGGTGGGACCATTTGGTGAACGCCTTCAATGCGGCCCTGGTGGCCAGATTCAAGAACATCACCTTCGGGACGAAGTGAGGCGGTTGTCATGCCGGTGGATGGGCGTTCGATCCTGCTGATCTGCGTGCTGATGCTGCTGTCCGGCGCAGCGTCGCCGCGTTCCATGCAGCCGGAAGACGAGCTGCTGGACGCGGAGCGGTTCCGCGGCGAGCTGATGCGGCGGGGGATGACGGATCTGCTGGAGGCGTTTCTGGAGGAGTGCCCGCCGACCCGTCCGGTCGACAAGCTGATCTACGCGCGACAGCAGCAGCTGGCCATCTACGCCGACAAGTCCCGCGACGAAGACGAATGCCTGGCCGCTCTGGACAAGGCCATCGTCCTGCTCTCCGAGGCCGTTGAGAAGCACCCCAATGATCCCCGTGCGATGGAATGGCGCCTGGCGCTCGGCAAGGACCTGATCTACAAGCAGGCCGAACCGTATTACAACAACATCCTGTTTCGCGGGGGGTCGAAGGAGGACCGCGCGCGGCTGCTGGCGATCAGCACGCGGGCGACCGAGACCTTTGACGCGCTGATCAAGGTAATCGAGCGGTGGGACCGGGACGCCCAGCACCTCAGCGAGTCGGAGCTGCGACGTCTGGACAACACGGGCGAGCTCGACCGCCGCCGGGAGCTGGACCTCAACGCGCGGTACTTCGCGAGCTGGGCGAAGTTCTACCGGGCGCTGGCCGCGCCGCCCGGCAAGGACCGCCAGGCGGTCCTGGACGAGATCATCACCTACCTGACGGTCGAGAAGAAGGACTGGATCGAGACCGACCACGCCCAGTCCGGCGTTCAGTGCCAGTCCCTCCTGCTGTTGGGCATGACCTACCGATTGAAGGGCGACCAGAACGCCGACGAGCAGGCCGTCAAGTACTTGCGGCAGGCCGTCGAACGGGCCGCCAAGCTGACCGACCCGGGCGAAAAGCGGGACCTGCAGTGGGTGGTCTTCCTGGGCAAGATGGAGCAGATCAAGGTCCAGCGCGACACCGGCCAGTACGCCGAGGCGTTGGCGAGCATCAAGGCCATGACCCAGGAGATGGCGGACGCGCCGTCGTCGCCGTCGACGGAACTGGCCGCCGCCCTGCTCGAGGGGTCGATCTATCGGAAGCAGGCCGAGGCCGCCAAGGCCAAGAAGAACGTCAAGACCTACACCCGGCTGATGGCCCAGTCGCGCCAGCCGCTGATCGCGCTGGCCAACCGTCGGCCCCAGGCCAAGGCCCGAATCTACGCGTCCATCTATCCGTTGCTAGGCAAAGACCCCAAGCAGGACGAGCTCGGACCGTTCGACAAGAACGTCTACGTGGTCGGCTTGCTGAACGACGCGGCGCGGGCGCAGCGGCGGGTCGAACAGATACGCAAGGCCGCCGCTGGCAAGCTCGATCCGGCCCGACGCAAGCAGATCGTGCAGCTCAACGCCGAGCGGACGGCCAGCCTGGCCAAGGCCATCCAGACGGCTGAGCTTCTATTGGCCGACAAGTCCGAGCTGGCCGAGCGGCTGCGGCCTGAGGCCCTGTTCAACCTGGCGGTGTGCTGCTTCGAGAGCGGCAAGCTCCTCAGAGCGGTGCAGACGTTCGACCGCCTGGCTCGCGACTTCCCGGCGTTCAACCGCAGTCGCGACGCCGCGAGTCACGCGGTCCAGATCGCGGCGGACCTGAATCGCGACCCCGCCAACAGCGATCGCCCGGAGATCCGCCAGGTCTTCATCGAGGCCCTGCGGACTCTGACCGGGCGGTTCGCCGACAGCGACGAGGCCCGTTACTGGCAGTTCTTCCTGGCCAACACGATCGAGCTGGCGGGCGACGACCGCGCGGCGGCCGAGGCCTACGCCAAGGTCAGCCCCGACCACGCCCACTACCTCGACGCCCGGTACTACAGGATGGGTTGTCTGAGGAGATCGTTCGAGCGGGCGGTTGCCAGTCAGCCGGCCGACGAGGCTTCCGTCCGCCGCCAAGCCGAGAAGCTTCTCGCCGAGGCGACCGACTGTGCGAACCTGATCGCCAAGTCCGTCGACCAGATCGACGACAAGAAGCGACAAGCCGAACTCGAGCAGTTCGCGGGCGACGCCTTGCTGACGATCGCTCGACTGACCAACGAGCCGCCGCTGCAGGACTACCAGGCCACGATGAAGACGCTGGCCGGCTTCGAGGACCGCTACGGGCGGTATCGCGACCTGATCGGACGGTCCATGCGGTTGAAGATCGTCGCCCTGCAAGGGCTGGACCGGCTCGACCAGGCCAAGCAGCTTATCCCCGACTACGTCAGGCGCGATCCCGAGAACGCGGGCGCGACACTCGGCGCGTTGCTCACCTCGATGCGGCAGGAGGTCGAGCGGGCGCGGCAGCGGGACCAGGACAAGGCGGCGCGGAAGGCGGCCGCCGAGTCCGTCGAGCTGGCCGTATGGCTCTACCGGTGGGCGCGGGTCAACCGTCAGCGCGTCAAGCCAGACGAGCTGTTCGCCATCCGCGTGCAACTGGCGCAGGCGTACCTGGAGGCCGGACAGTACGAGCCGGCCCTCAAGCTGTTCCAGGAGTGCTTCGAGCAGGACAAAGCGCGTTCGTCTGAAGGCGAGCCGTCGCACGGCCCGACGCTGATCGGCCTGGCCGAAAGCCACTACCGTCTCGCCCAGCAGGCCGCCAAGGCGGGTCAGTACGATCGGGCCGCGGAGGGGTTTCAGACCGCTTCACGCCGTTTCATGGTCGTTTGGCAGCGCACGGAACGCCATACGCCGCTCTGGTGGCGCGCCTTTGTTCGGGGACTGCAGGTCCCGGTCGAGCGCCGCGAGGTCCTCGTCGCACAGCTCGAGCAGGCCCGACGCAGCCGAAGCCTCACCGACCAGGAACGCGGACAGCTCGCCAGCATCCCCAAGATCCTGGCGCGGATCGAGCAGACCATCAACGCTGAGCGAATGGGGGACACGCAGCTTGGCGGGCACACGCAAGCGCTGAACCTGCTCCGCGCTCGGATGAAGAAGCTCGCCAAGCGGGTGAGGGATCTCGGGATGTAGGGAATAGGGTTCAGGGGTCGGGGTTTAGGGTTCAGGATCTGGGGCGGGACGTGCAACAGACGAGCGAATCCCAGACCCTAACCCCTGACCCCTGAACCCTCTTGCCCAGCCCCGACCAATGCTCGTCCTACGATTTGTACTCCTCGCGCGGGGGCGCGAAGATGTCGAGGGTCCTGCACGCGCCGTTCAGGGCGCGGGCGGCGTGGGGCGCGCCGCCGGGGATCAGGTACATCTGTCCGGGCTGCACGACACGCGTCTGACCGTCAACGGTGAGCTCGAACTGGCCTTCCAGGCAGATGCCGGCCTGTTCGTGCGGATGGGCGTGCTCCGGCACGGCGCCGCCGGGCTCGAAACGGACCATGGACAGCATGATCTTTTCGCCCCAAGCCAACCCCACCGTCACGCCCTCAGACAAGTGTTTGGTGAACAGATCGCCTTCGCAGAAGAGCACGGCTTGGGCGGGGTTCTGCGACATCACGCCGCCTCCTGTTCGGACGGGGTCGTCGCGGACGAGGCCGCACGATGGTGCTTCCGGTCCAGCCAGAAGTTGATCAACAGCAGCCCGACGCCGACGACGAGCAGCGCGTCTGCCACGTTGAAGATCCACCGCCAGAGCTGGTACCCGCGGGGCAGCCACGACGTGTCGATCTTAATGAAGTCGCGGACGACGGGCGAGGGCTCGACGTGCCAGGCCTTGCGCTTGGGCACGCGACGAAGCGTGCCGTCGCCTTTGGGCCATTCGGCGAAATGCCAGAATCGCTCGTCCTCGTCGACGAGCTTGCCGGTCAGGTAGACCTCGTCGCCCAGCCAACTCCGCCATCCCACCGTCGACGGGCGCCAGACGGCGTCGGCCTCGACGAAGGCGCGGTCGTAGAGGTTGCCCAACGCGCCGGCCAGGATCATCCCCAGCGCGATGTGCATGCTCCATCGATCGCGGGGCGTGTGGGCAAACAGGTAGATCACGAACAGCAGCGCCAGGATCGAGGCGACGATGAAGACCGGTGTCATGCCGTGCCCCAAACCGAACAGCGCTCCGGGATTGAGCGAGCGGTTGAGGTGCAAGAGCCTCGGCACGACGATCTCGAGCCCGGTGAGATTGTCGAAAGCCCAATGCTTAGACCACAGATCGGCCGTCAGGCCGACGACGGCAACAACCCACATCCGGGCGTGGCTGGGACCATGCCGCAAGCTGAACGCCCTGGCAAAGGACGCCGCGCCCTCGGCGTCTGCGGGGGAGGATACCGGCGGCGGTGTGATCGGATCGGGCATGAGCAGGTGGGTCTGGCCGGTCAGAAGCCACGTTCAAGACGTCGGGCATACTCGATGCAATGCTTGGCCCAGGGCTTAGCCCTCAGCCGGGCCTTGGAGATGGGCTTGCCCGTGCCCAGACAAATGCCGTAGGTGCGGTCTTCGATTCGCTGCAACGCCTCATCAATCTCGCGAAGCATGGCGTGTTCGTTCTCGATCAGGCCGAGCGTGAACTCTTGCTCGAAGTTGTCGCTGCCCAGATCGGCCATGTGAATCGGCATGTTCGACAGGTCGCCGGCCGAATCCTGCCGGCTCTTCCGCAGGGCCTCGTCGGTCATGTTCGTCACGTCGCCCACGAGCGTCGCCCGCTTGGCCAGCAGCAGTTGCCTGAACGACTCCAGCTCCCTCTTGTTGAGCGGAGACTTGGGCGGCTTGGCCGCGGCGGGTTCGTTGTTGCCGCCGGAACTCGCCGCCCTGGCCGCCGGCGCCTTGCGGGTCACCTTCTTCTTTGCTCCCGCCTTCTTCGCGCTCTTGGCCGTTCGACTTGATGCTCTCTTGGTCGCAGCCGCCGTGGACCTGCTGCGCGTCGTTGACCTGCCGGCCGACGTGCCCCGGCGAGAGGTCCTGCTCGTCGTTGCCGACGAGGTCGCACGACGAGTCCGGGAGGCCGTCTTCTTCTTCGTGGCTTTGCGGGCGGCCTTGGTTGCACCCGCCTTCTTGGTCGGTCGTTTCGCCACGTGCAATTCCCTATCCTGCGGTCGCGGTTTTCATAAACCCTTGTGCACTAAGACCTCAGCGATCCCAAGAATTGTACAAGTATAGAAGCCTCGGCGCGACATGTCAAGGGCCTGGGACATCCCGCCATTGGCGGCCGACATCTGTTGAAAGACGCCAAGCGCCGAAATTATGATTTCATTAACCTCTTGTGCCATATTATCCCCCTCCCGGGATGGGCCAACCCGCCCAACCCATCGGCCACCTGCCCAAATGTGGCGGAAGCTCGGTGAATCGGCTAAACCTTGTCACGGGCATCGCGCCGTTTCCCCGCGGCGGTCATCATGTTGGGGGTTCTGGGGCGCATTGCGGAGGTAAACATCATGACACCCACTACGACGATCATGCTCTGGGGGTTATCGGTCGCACCGGCCGCCGGTGACCCGGTCCTGCACGAAACGTTCGACGAGACGCCGAAGCCGGCGACGTCGGGCACCGACACAAGATTGCACATCCGGGGGAAGCATCGGTGCGTACCCTCGCCGAGCGGCCGGGCGTTGATCATCGACGCGTCGACGCGGCTGGAGGTGGACCCAAACGTACTCCATCTGGACGAGGGGACGATTGCGATGCGGATCCGCGCCGACTGGGATTGGCAGCAGACCGATCGCATTCATTGTCTCTTCCAGTTCAGCGGCGACAAGTGGCGATCACACATGATGCGGCTGACCTACTGGCCGCACGGACGCAATCGCCTTCGACTGGAGGTGCGACACGCCAAGCGGCTGAACGTAGACGGACACGTCAGCGATTGGAGACGAGACGCCTGGCATCATGTGGCCGTCGCTTGGCGGCGGCGCCCTGGGGAGGGGCAGGATGAGGTCTGGCTGTACGGGGACGGCCGGCTGCTCGCGTCGAGCCAATCGGCCCGGCTGCCAACCAAGACGGGCCCCTGGCTGTTCGTGGGCGGCAACCAGAATGCCCCCCCCAAAAACGAGGCGTTTGGTGGCGCCATCGACGAGCTGTGGGTCTACGACAAGGCGCTGTCGTCCTTCGAGGCCCATGGGGTTGCCCCCGTCAGATTGGCCCAGCGACGTGACCGCCAGTCCGAGCCCTGGGCTCGCCCACACCGCTACCGGCTCGATGTCTCCGTGCCGCCCACGAAGCGGCGTTGGGCCGACGCGCCCGTGCTCATCAAGGTCGACCCGTCGATGCTGGCGCGGGAGCTGGGTCTGGCGCCGCGTGACCTGGCCTACGACTCGGTGCTGGTGGCTTTCGTGACCGAAGGTGAAGCGGAACGACCGGTGGCCCACAAGCTGGATTTCGAACCGGGGTGCTGGCGGATCTGCTGGCGGAGCCCAGTGCCGAGCGATCGCGCGCGACGCTTCCGCGTGTACCTCGACCGCGAGCGCCGGCCCGGTGTCGGCCCGCCGCCCGCTTTCGTCGGCGCCTGCGATGCGCTGACCTACGGCCGATCGGGGGTCGTCGATCGGCTCGGCATGGGCTTGTGGGCGTGTCCGGCCATGATCGACTACAACCGCGATGGCAAGCTCGACCTGTTGTACAGCTGCGCAGACGTGCCAGTGGCCGGCACGTATCTGTTCGAACGGTTGCCTGGCAAGGGCGGGGGGCTGGCGTTCAGGCTGGCCGGGCGATTGCACGGTCCGCACCGACGTCTGTCGGTCTGCGACTGGAACGGTGATGGCAATCCGGATGTCCTGGTCAGCGGCGGGTACTACGACGACGTTCGGCGAAACGGCTTCGAGCGCTACGTTGCCATGCCGGTCAAGCGCTACGTGCACCCGGTTCGAGCCTACATCTACCGGGCCGCCGATTGGGACGCCGACGGGACGCCCGATTTGCTCGTCTCGTGCGGCGACTGGCGGGAGTATGGCTGGGACCGGGGCTTCGACGAGCGCGGCGAGTGGAAGCGCGGGCCCCTGCACGGTTGGGTTCGCTTCTTCCGCAACGGCGGTACGGCCGCGGCGCCGAAGTTCGGCGTCGGCCATCGGCTGATGGCCGGCCACTGGCCCGTGGACGTCTTCGGTCGACCGGGCGTGTGCGTCGTCGACTGGGACTCAGACGGCGACCTCGACCTGCTGATCGGCGAGTTCCTGGATCGCATCAGCTACTTCCAGAACGTCGGGTCCCGCAGCGCCCCCCGGCTCGCGCCGGGACGGTTCCTGACCGTTGGCGGGCGCACGCTTCGCATGGACTTGTGCATGATCATGCCGACGACGTGCGACTACGACGGGGATGGGGATGTCGATCTGATCGTCGGCGAGGAGGATGGGTATGTCGACCTGGTCGCCAACACGGCCGGCAAGGGCCGGACGCCGCAGCTGAGCAAGCCTGTCTACCTGACGTCCGTGGACCTGCCGCTCAAGAGCGGCGGGTTGGCCGTGCCCTCCGCTGCGGATTGGGACGGCGATGGCGATACCGATGTACTGGTTGGCAATACGGCCGGCTATCTGGAGCTGTTCGTCAACGACGGCTCCGACGGCCAGCCCCGGTTTCGTCGCGCGGGGTATCTGTCCGAGCAGGACGGCGTGATCCGGATCCAGGCGGGATACAACGGGAGCGTCCAGGGCCCTTGCGAGACGAAGTGGGGCTATACCGTCCCGGCGATCGTCGACTGGGACGGCGACGGCAAGCTCGACGTGATCGCCAATTCCATCATCGGAAGGTTGATGTGGTGGCGCCGTGTGGCGAAGGACCCGACCGCGCCGCTGGAGAACGGCAAGCCGCTTCGCGTGAAGTGGCCGTCGGAGCCGCCCTACCCGAAGTGGAACTGGTGGCGGCCGGGGTACGACGGTTTCGATTCGGCCGGCTGGGGGGCGGCGGCGAAGGACGAGCTCGTCACACAGTGGCGGACCCGGCCCCAGGCCGCTGACCTGAACGGCGATGGCTTGCTCGATCTGGTCTCTCTCGATCACGAGGGGTACCTGGCGGTCTACTATCGATCGTCTGCGTCAGGGCATCCCTTGCTTCCGTCCAAGCGCGTCTTCGTCGACGACAAGGATCGACCCTTGCGGCTGAGCACGCGGGAGGGTGGCGGAAGTGGGCGGGTCAAGCTTTGCTTGGTTGATTGGGACCGTGACGGGGACCTGGACGTGCTCAAGAACACGAGGAACGTCTGCTGGTACGAGAACGTGACCAACAAGGGCGACGCTGGAGGCAAGATCCGCCTGGTCGGGCATGGCGATCTGGTCAAGCGTCGTCTGGCCGGCCATACCAGCAGTCCCGAGGCCGTCGACCTGAACCGCGACGGCTGGCCCGACATCCTGCTCGGCGCCGAGGATGGCAGGCTCTACTGTATCCATCGCGCCTTCGTCGACGACCCCCCCGGATGCGTCGGGGAAGTCATGATGCACACGCGACGATAGCGCCTTAGTCCCAAGCCGGCGCGATCTCGGCACAGCCGGTTCGACGCTTGACATCCTGCGACGCGGGAACTAAGGTACACATTGTATCGATGGGCGTGTGCCCATCGACGCTGTCCCAAGCGGGGCCGCCCGACGTCAAGACCACGGCCGGGGAGTATCTGGAAGTGGTTGTCGGGCAGTGGGTTGGTGCTCGCGGCGACCAGCTCAAGCCTCAGAGGGCAGCCCGGCTGTACCGCGAGCATGTTGTTGACGCTCCTGAAGTCCCAGGACAAGCGACGTTTACCCGGTGGTGTAAACGGTAACACACCAGGTTTTGGTCCTGGCATTCCTGGTTCGAGTCCAGGCCGGGTAGGTCCGTGAGTGTGGCGGCGTGCCGCCTGCCCGTGACGACGGCGGGTTCAGTGAGGTCGAAGGATGAACGGCCTGAAGGTCTTTGCCGGATCGAGCAACCCAGGGCTGACGCAGAGGATCGCCCGATACCTGGGCGTGAGCCTGGGTCGGGTGCGTATCGATCAGTTTCCGGACGGCGAGCTGATCGTCAAGCTCGACGACGACGTTCGCGGTCGAGACGTGTTCGTCATCCAGAGCACGTGCGCGCCGGTGAACCGGAATCTGGTTGAGTTGCTTGTCTTCATCGACTGTCTGCGTCGCGCGTCGTCCCGGCGGATCACGGCCGTGCTGCCGTACTTCGGGTACGCACGGCAGGATCGCAAGGACGAAGGGCGCGTGCCCATCAGCGCCAAGCTGGTGGCGAATCTCATCACGCAGGCGGGCGCGGACCGGATCCTGACGATTGACCTGCACGCGGCCCAGATTCAGGGGTTCTTCGATATCCCCGTGGATCATCTGCTGGCCGAGCCGGTGTTCTCGACGCACTTCCTCAAGACCATCAGCGAGGAGGTGGTGCTGGTCAGCCCGGACGTGGGCAACGTCAAGCGGGCGCGGATCTACGCCCAGCATCTGGAGGGCGACATCGCCGTGATCGACAAGCGGCGGATCAGCGGCAGCGAGGCGGTGGTCCAGAACATCATCGGCGACGTGCGCGGCAAGCACGTGGTCATGGTCGACGACATGATCGCGACGGCGGGGACGATTTGCGAGGCCGCCAAGTTGGTCAAGAGCTTTGGGTGCAAGCGCGTGACGGTCGGGGCGACGCATCCGGTGCTGTGCGGCCCGGCCATCGAGCGGCTGACCTCCTCGCCCGTCGACAGCTTGGTGGTTACCGACACGATCCCGTTGGACGGAAAGACCGGGTTCGGGGACAAGCACATCGAGGTGCTGAGCGTCTCCGAGCTGTTGGGCGAGGCGATCCGACGAATCCATCGAGACGAGTCGGTCAGCAGCTTGTTCCTGAAGTGAGTTTGCAGCCGGCCACCGTGGTGGGGTGAGCCGGCTCCTCGAAGGAGACGGACGTCATGGACACCGAGATCATTTCCGCGGCCCGACGAGAGACGGTGGGCACGAAGGCCGCTCGTCGGCTGCGTGAGGCGGGTCAGATGCCGGCCATTATCTATGGCCGCGCGTCGGATCCCCAGGCGATCGCTCTGCCGGCGCACGAGGTGGAGGTCGCGCTACAACACGGGAGTCACTTGTTGCAGCTCAGCCTCGACGGCAAGGAGCTGCAGTACTTGATCAAGGACGTGCAGTACGACTACCTCGGGACGACGCCCGTCCATTTGGACCTGGCGCAGGTGGACATCCACGAGGTGGTCGAGGTGAGCGTACCGATCGAGCTGCGCGGCACGCCGGTCGGCCTGGGCGAAGGGGGCGCCCTCGATCAGGTCATGGTCGACCTGCCGATCCGCTGCAAGGTGACGGACATCCCCGAGTCGATCCGGCCCAACGTGACTGGGTTGAAGCTGGGCGAGACGCTCCACGTCGGTGACCTGAAGCTGCCCGAAGGGGTCGAGGCGGTGTCTGAGGCGACGGAGGCCGTCGTCATCATCCGGGCCCTGGCTGTCGCCGAGGAGGCGCCCGAGCCCGAAGAGGCCGAAGAGACCGCCGAGCCGGAGGTCATCGGCCGCGAGAAGAAGGAAGAGCAGTCCGAGGAGAGCTAGGCTGTTCGTGGACGGCGTTGGCGTGCCGTTTGGGTTACGACCGTGAAGGCGTGGTCTGCGGGCCACTGAGGAGAGACCCGTCGCGTATGAGGTTGGTCGTCGGGTTGGGCAATCCCGGTCGCCGATACGCCAAGACGCGTCACAACCTGGGCTACCAGGTGGTGGACGCGTTGGCGGAGCGCTGGCGCGTCGAGGTGGGCCAGAAGAGGTTCAGCGGCCTGGTGGGCCGGGGGAGTTTCGGCGGTCAGGACGTGATGCTGCTCAAGCCGACCACCTTCATGAACTGCAGCGGGGAATCGGTCTTGGCGGCGCGTCAGTTCTATAAGCTGCCGTTGGACGACCTGATGGTGGTGATGGACGATTTGGCGTTGCCGGTGGGACGCGTGCGTGTGAGACAGAGCGGCTCGGCCGGTGGACATAAGGGGCTGTTGGACATCTTGGGGCGGTTGGGCAGCGACGAGGTGGCGCGGATACGAATTGGCATCGGTCCGGCAGGTCGCGACGAGACCGTCGCGTACGTGCTGAGCCGCGCGGATGAGGACGAGATGGCCCGGTTGGCGGAAGGGGTGTCCACGGCGGCCGATGCAGTCGCGGTTTGGATTCACGAGGGCGTGGAGAGCGCGATGAACCGGTTCAACGGCCTGGCGGCTGCCTCGCAAGATGACGAGCCGTCGGGTCGCTCGGCGGGGACGACCGAGGAGCAATCTGAGGAGACGTCGCATTGAAACTGAAAGCGTATGAAGGGATGTTCCTGTTCGATCCGGGCGTCGCCGGGAAATGGGAAACGGTGGAAGGCGAAGTCGGCCGGATCATGGAGCGAGCCGGCGCGGAGTTGATCGGTGTGAAGCGGTGGGATGAGCGGCGCTTGGCTTACGAGATCCAGCACCGCAAGCGCGCCTGCTTCGTGCTGACGTACTTCAAAGCGCCGGGGTCGAGCATCACCGGGATCGAACGCGACGCGCAGCTGTCCGAGTTGATCTTGCGGCTGCTGGTGCTGCGATCCACGTTGAGCGAGGAGCAACTGGAGGAGTTCCGGAAAGAGACGGCGGAGGATTCGGCCGCCATGCGTCGCGAGCAGCAGGAGGCGGCGGAACGTGAGAAGGAGGCCAAGGCCGCCGCCGCGGCGAAGGCCGCTGAACCCCCGCCCCCAGAAGCGCCTGCGGAGGCCCCCAAAGGCGGATCTGAGGAACCTGGCGCAGCAGCGCAGGGGACCGAACCGGCTGAGGGGGAGGGTGACGGCGGGGAGAGAGGCCCCGCGGCTGAGGCGTCTACGGCACCCGAGGAGAAGGCGTCCTCGCCTGAACCTGCCGCGTCGGAGGCGCCGGCCGACGAAGCGCCCGCCGAGCCGGACGATCAGGAGGCGTCGAAGTCCTAATGCATCGCCCCGCAGACGGGGAGTGCAAGGCCGATACCGAGCCGGGCCGTCCTCGGCCCGGTTGACCGGGCTGGGGACAGCCCGGCTCGGGTTGGGGGGCCAGAGAGATCGCCGTTCAGGGGAACGGCTGACTGAGATGCGTCGCGCCGAGAAGGGAGATGGCCATGGCAAATTTCAATCGCGTGATCCTGATGGGCAACCTGACCCGTGACCCGCAACTGTCGTACACGCCCAACAACACGCCCGTGGCGGAGTTCGGTTTGGCGACCAATCGCAAGTGGCGCACCCCGGACGGGCAGGATCGTGAGGAAACATGCTTTGTGGACTGTAACGTGTTCGGGCGTCAGGCGGAGACATTCAACCAATACATGAGCAAGGGGCGCCCTGTCCTGCTGGAGGGTCGGTTGAGATACAGCCAGTGGGAGACGCAAGAGGGTCAGAAGCGCAGCAAGCTGTCCGTCGTGGTGGAGAGGTTCCAGTTCGTCGGGGGGCGACCCGGGGGCGGACAGGACTACGGCGGCGATCAGAGGGCGCAGGCGCCGCGTCAGGCGGCGCCGTCGGCTCCGGCGCAAGGTTCGTCGGGTCCGTCTCACGAGGAGGGGCCCCCGCCGCCGTCGGATGACGATATACCGTTCTGACCCCGAGCGGGGCCGGAGACGGACGTGGCGCCGCGGGCGCTAGGGTAGAATGAAAGTGATGGCAGGTCGGTCGTCCCACGCGTGGTGGGTCGGCCGGGCGCACGTGATCAAGGAAGTGGATGCATGGCTGCACAAGGGTCCAGAGGAAAGCGGTGGGGCGACCAGGACAGCTGCCGTTTCTGCCGTGATAAGGTGGACGAGATCGACTACAAGGATATCCAGGCCCTGACGAAGCTCCTGAGCAACCGGGGCAAGATCTTCTCTCGCAAGCGGAGCGGCAACTGTGCGTTCCACCAGCGGTCGGCTCAACGGGCCATCAAGCGGACTCGCTTCATCGGGCTGCTGCCGTTTCAGTCCTAGGTCGCTGTCGCGGGAGCGGGCCCGTCGCCGGGAGGCGTTCGGGCGGGGCCCGGTTGGCGGGCGCTTCGAGAACGGGTGAAAGCGGGCGGCAGTGCCATGGTGGCTGGCCCGACGAACGGGAGTGATGTAGGATGAAGAAGTTGCTGCTCCGTCGAGACGTGGCGAAGCTGGGACACGTCGGTGATGTCGTCGAGGTGTCGGAAGGCTACGCGAGGAACTACCTGGTGCCGCACCATCTGGCGGTCGAGCCGACGCCGGCCAACCTCAAGGCCATTGAAGAGGAGAAGAAACAGGCCCAGACAGCCAGGCTCGAGAAGCGTCGCGCCCTGGAGCTCCGGGTGGAGTCCATGACCGACGTCGAGGTGACCATCTCGGCGGCCGCCAACGAGGAAGGCCACTTGTATGGGTCGGTCGGACCGCGCGAGATCGCCGCGGCGCTCCGCGATGAGGGACATGACGTGGAGGCCGGCCAGGTCGAACTGCACCATCCCATCCGACAGCTCGACACGGTGACGGTGCCGATCGTCTTTGCCGAGGATCTCAAGACCGAAGTCAAGGTGTGGGTCGTTCGCGAACGGGCCAGTGAAGCGGCAGAAGAGCAGGCCGCTTCGGACGGCCAGACTGCCCCGGAGGCCGCCCCGGCGCCGGCCGTGGGCGAAGCGGAGGAGGAATCCGGCCATGGAGGGTCCCAGCCCGCCGACGAGCCCGGGTCCTGATAACCTGGAGCGCGTCCCGCCCCAGAGCATCGAGGCGGAGATGTCGCTGCTCGGCTCGATGATGGTCGACAGCGACGTCATCGCCGAAGTGCTTCAACTCATCGGCCCGGAAGGCAAGGAACGATTCTACCGTAACGACCATCGGTTGCTGTATGACGTGCTCGTGTCGATGTACGACGCCCGCCAGCCGATCGACGCGGTCAGCCTCCGGGAGGAGATCCAGCGTCGAGGGTTGTTGGGGGAGATCGGCGGCGTCGAGTACCTCGTACAGTTGATCGAGTCGGTGCCGTCGGCCGCCAATGCCGAGTTCTACGCCCGCGTCGTTCGGGACAAATCGATGCTCCGCGACCTGATCCGGGCCGGCGGCGAGCTCGTCGAGATGGGCTACGCCCAGGCGGACGGCGCCCGCGAGATCCTCGACCAGGCCGAGCAGAAGATCTTCGACGTCGCCGGGCAGCGGATCACCGGGCACGCGGAGGACCTCCGGAACATTCTCAAGGAGGTCTTCGACAAGCTCACCGTCCACGACGACGACTACGTGAGCGGCCTGCCGACGCAGTTCTACGAGCTCGACCAGATTCTCGGCGGGTTGCAGCGGGGCGAGATGATCGTCCTGGCCGCCAGGCCGTCCATGGGCAAGACCGCCCTGGGCCTGAACATGGCCGAGAACGTCGCCGTGGACGACCGGAAACCGATCGCCTTCTTCTCCATGGAGCAGAGCGCTCAGCAGGTGGCCCAGCGGATCCTGTGCGGTCGGGCGGGGATGGATTCTGGCAGACTGCGCAAGGGCGGGCTGAGCGAGGCGGACATCCATGACCTGCTCGGCGTCTGCGGGGAACTCGAGCACGCCCCGCTGTTCATCGACGACACGCCCGGCATGTCCGCCTTGGAGCTACGCAGCAAGACCCGTCGGTTGCACCTCAAGCACACGTTGGCCGCCGTCTTCGTCGACTATCTCCAGCTGATGCACCCCAGCAAGCGGATCGACAGCCGCCAGCAGGAAGTGGCCGAGATGAGCTGTGCCCTCAAGGCCCTCGCCCGGGAGCTGAACATCCCCGTGGTCGTGATCGCACAGCTCAACCGTCAGCCCGAAGGGCGTGAAGGGCATCGGCCTCGGATGAGCGACCTTCGCGAGTCGGGTGCGATCGAGCAGGACGCCGACGTGGTCCTCCTGCTTCATCGGGAAGACTACTACAACCAGGGCAAAGAGGACTACACGCCGACCCACCGGGCCGAGGTCATCGTCGCCAAGCAGCGAAACGGTCCGACGGGCGTGGTCGAGCTGACGTGGGATGCCCGCTCGACGCGGTTCCGAAACCTCTCGCGGCAAGCCGAGCCGCCCCCGGCCGACATGGCGACCTACGTCCCGGCGGGCGCCGGGGACGTTCCCTTCTGAGTTACTCCCAGGTATGCTCGAAAAGCGCGTGCGCAGTCGCTACTTGCCCGCGGCAGGGAACGCGGGCATGCCGATGTAGTGGGTCCGACGTCGGGTCTTGTCGGCGTAGTAGGCCAACTGGTAGCTGTGCCACTGCGCAACCATGCGACGAAGCTGCTTAAGCAGGTGCGTGTGCTTCGGCACGCCGACCAGATTGCGCGTCTCGCCCGGATCCCTGGCCAGGTCGAACAGCCACTCCTGACGCAGATTCAGGTCGGTGATGTACTTGGCGTGGCCCCAGATGACGGCCTCCTGATACCGGGTGAGCTGCAGGACCGAGAAGACCGGGCGGGCGCGGTCATCGTAGTCGTCGGCCAGGACGTTGACGCCTTGCCACGACGGGTGCGGCGTCAGGCCCATCATCGACGTAACGGTCGGGAGGATGTCGATCTGTGAGACCGCTTCGTCGATCCGCTTCGGCTGCAGCAGGCCGGGGGCGAAGATGATCAGCGGGACGTGGATCATTTCGTTCCACAGATGCATGCCATGCCGCGCCAGGCCGTGCTCCATGAAGCCTTCGCCATGGTCCCCCACCACGACGATGATGCTGCGGTCGAGCTCGCCGGCCCGCTCGAGCTGCTTGCGGATGAAGCCCACCCAGTGGTCCACGTAGGCCAGGGCGTTGTCGTACTGGTTCTTCAGTTTCGGCAGGACGTCGGCGGGGATGTGGATGACGCCGTCGCCGTTGGAGTAGAGCGGCGGGACGGGCAGATATCGTGATGCCCACGGCTCGGGGACCTCGTAGTTGAAGTGCGTGCCCTGTAGGTTGATGTAGCCAAAGAACGGGCGCTTCGTCCGACGCGACCCGAGCCACTTGGCGAACGCGCCCATCGCATGCTTGTCGTCCATGCGGTTGCAGTCGGTTTTGTGGACGTCGCTGTGGTTGTGGCTGAAGTAGACGTCGAAGGTTTCGGGCGGGTAGAAGGACTCGAGGTTGTCCCATGCTTCGTTGCCGCTGCTGAAGACCGTCCGCTCGTAACCGAGCTGACCGAGCATCTCGTGAAGGCAGACGTGGTGGAAGCTGGTGTCCCGGTAGTGATCATTCGTCTCGGCCCGGAGCATGTAGAGCGACGTGAGGACCGAGATCTGCGAGTAGCTGCTGAAGCTCGCGGCGGCGTAGCATCGGTCGAACTGGACCCCCTCGGCCGCCAACTTGTCCATGTGGGGTGATGCGTCTCGGGCGTAGCCGTAGCAGTGCAGCGCCCTGGCGGGAACGGATTCGAGCAGAACGATCAGAACGTTCCGCAATCGGCTGCGGTCGACCTGGCAGGAATCGACAAACGCCTTCAGGTCGACGACGGGGGCGCCTCTGGGAGGGGGCGTCTCGACCTGGGCGACCGGAGCCGTTAGCCACCGCGTCATCTGGATCGCGCGAAACGGCGGGAAGGCCCGCGCGGCAGCGAGGAGCGACGGGTTGGGTGGCCGCGTGAATTGCGCGACCAGCAGGATCGCCGGCAATGTGAACAGGATCGCCATGATGATGCCGACCGGATGCGTGGGGCGACAACGCATCAAGACGCTCCCCAGTCCGCCCGGTCGCTTGCGTCCTTCACCGGAGGGGTCGTTGGGTGCGCCTTGGGCGAGTTGACCGGATCGTTTTGAGGAAACCAGCAGGCGTCCGTTCAGCCGGACCAACCACATCGCCAACGCCACGAGGGCGACGAGCGTGGCGATGCCGAACGCAATCAGGTGATAGCCCGCCAGGCGCCACGCTTGGTCCATCACTTCTTTGGGGTTGCTGATCAGAAACGCCAGGGCGCCGGGGGTCATGGCCTCGCTGGTCTTGAGCATGACTTGATGGTTGACGTAGATCCACCCGCCAACAAGAACGATCAGAAGCGATTGGGCCAGGCAGGCCCATCGGGCGGGTCTGGACGACCCGTTGACCGCGGCGGCGATGGCGACCGGTACCGCCGACACGGCGCCGATCGCGGCGCCGAACGGCAGCATGATTCCTCCTGACCACATCGCGGCGGACACGACGTCGGTCCAGTGTGCTCCTTGGGTGCGTGCGGCCTCGGCCGCTCCGGCCAGCAGCCCGTAGCACGCAGTTGGCACCGCCCAAAGACAGGCATGCTGGAATGTCAGTTGGGGTCGCCCCATGTTTCCGTCACCGTCCCGAAGTCATCGCGGTGGGTAGTGCCGTTGCGTTCTTGGCTGTGACGCTCACGCCATCTGCAAGTATACCCCATTACGTGCGTCCGCGAGGATAGTAGTTGGCGTCCGCCCGCGCCATGATTCGGCCAGAATCCCCTGGCAGGCAGCGAGGTATTGCCCTACAATTCGCGCATCTCGTTCGACAACGCCATGGGGAGACGGCGAATGGGGCGTCGCGTCGCGATCATCATGGGCAGCAAATCCGATTGGCCCAGCATGACGGGGTGCTTGGAGCAGCTCGAGGCCTTCGGGATCGATGTCGACGTGCAGGTCCTGTCCGCCCATCGGACCCCGGCGCAGTTGGCGGCGTACGTGAGTGGGGCAGCTTCGGAAGGTATTGGCGTGATCATCGCGGCGGCGGGGATGTCGGCCGCCCTGCCCGGGGCCGTGGCCGCTCACACGGTCCTGCCCGTCATCGGGGTGCCCATGGCGAGCGGGGCCCTGCAGGGCGTGGACGCCCTGCTGGCCATCTCCCAGATGCCGCCCGGGGTGCCGGTGGCCACGGTGGCGATCGGGCCGCCCGGTGCGAAGAACGCTGCGATCCTGGCCGCCCAAGTCCTTGCCCTGTCGGACGGGAAGCTCGCACAAAAGCTGAAGGATTACAAAAGGTCAATGGCCGACAAGGCCGATAACAACAACCGAGCCTTGCGCGGTCAGCTCGAAGGTCGATAGCTTTATGTCCGTCCCCAAGACGATCGAGTGGGTTGGAAGCGTTGACGGGCATGTCCGCATGATTGACCAGACGTTGCTGCCGGGCGAGCTGCGGATGTTGGAGTGCCGAGACGTGCCGACACTGTGGGAGGCGATCAAGTCGCTTCGGGTTCGGGGGGCGCCGGCGCTGGGTGTGGCTGCGGCCATGGGCGTCGTGCTGGCGACGCAGAAGGTGGGGGCCGACACAGAGACGCTCTTCTCGAAACTCGACGACGCGTGCGACTACATTGCCAGCAGCCGTCCGACGGCCGTCAATCTGTTCTGGGCGCTGGACCGAATGAAGACGCTGGCCGGATCGCTTCAAGAAGAACCCGTCGCCGAGATCCGAAAGCGTTTGCTCGCAGAGGCGCAGGCGATTCGCGATGAAGACGCCGCCATGTGCCGCGCGATCGGCGAGGCGGGACAAGATCTGATCACGGAGGGAGCCGGCGTGCTGACCCACTGCAATGCGGGTGGGCTGGCAACGTCGGAGTATGGCACGGCTCTTGCGCCGATGTACGTTGCGCACGAACGCGGCCGGAAGTTTCGCGTCTACGCCGACGAGACCAGGCCGCTGCTGCAAGGCGCCCGGCTGACGGCCTGGGAGCTGCAGCAGGCGGGCATCGACGTTACCGTGATTTGTGACAACGCAGCGGCTTGTATTATGGCGGCCGGCAAGTTAGACTTGGTGATTACTGGCGCAGATCGGATCGCCGGTAACGGCGACGCGGCCAACAAGATCGGGACGTATGGCGTGGCGACGTTGGCCAAGGCGCACGGGATTCCATTTTACGTGGCCGCGCCGAGTTCGACGTTTGATGTGTCGCTCGCCAGCGGCGCGGAGATCCCGATCGAGCACCGCGACGAAGGGGAGGTCGGTTGCCCCGTCGGCCAGCGGGTGGTGCCCGAAGGGGTGGCTTGTTACAATCAAGCCTTCGACGTAACGCCGGTGGAACTGATCACGGGATTCATCACGGAGCGCGGTTTGATGCGTCCCGAGAGCGGCCAAAAAATAGCAGAATTTTTTGGCCTACGGGGTTGCATTCAGCCCCAGACCTAGTAGACTTTGCCGTCAAAGGTTGGAGGCGCGGCCAATCTTTGACAGATGGCGTTTATCCTCAAGGGTTTGGCGTGCAGCTGAGGGTTGCGCTGAGCAGACAGGATCACAAGTCAGGGTCAGGAAGTTGTTGCGGCGCGCGGAGCCGCGCGGCGCATAGTTGAAGGCCTCCGAGTTCGGAGGCGGGATCTCCTCTTGATGGCTTGAAGGAGGCTAGTAATGACGAAACTGAAGGTCGGTTTGATGTTGGCACTAGGGGTGTGCATGGGCGGCTGCCGCCTGTTGGCCGCGATCCCTGTGCCCAAAGACTTGCCAAATCTCGACAACGTCGAGATTAGCACTTTCCGCGACCTGATCCAGGACGTCATCTTCGGCGTTATCTTTGACTAACGGCGGAGATGCGAGTTCCGGGACCGGAGCTCGGGCAAGTGTGGTCACTGGCGCCTGCTCAGTAGGACGCTGAGAAGGCGGGGCCTGAGGCCTGAGAGACAAGACAAGGTGTTTCAGGAGACGAAGATGTTGAACAAACTGCGGTCAAAGTGGTACCTCCTGGTCGTGGGCGGGTGCTTGGCCTTCTCGTTGGGTCAGTGTGTCGCCGACTTCCTCGAGGATGTGATAATCTTCAGCATTGTTGATTAGGTGGCCAGCTTGCTGGCGAATTGGAACAGCGACATCGGCGCTGTCCGGTCCTTAGATGGTGCCGACTGTAGGAGGATGGTGATGTTGAAAGTGACCAAAGTTCTAGGGGTAGCGCTCGCGTCGTTGGCCGGGCTGGTGAGCTTGACCGGCTGTCTCGCCCCTGTTTGGGTGCCCAGAATTGGGAACTTGGGCTGGCGGGGATGGGGCGATGGCCTGGACGACTTCTGGAGCGGCGTGGTGTCCAAGGGTATCGTTGACAGCTGGGCGGTGGACATGGTCCTCGACTGGCTGCGCGAGGACATCTTCAGCTAGAAGGTTCGGGACGTTGTGCCTGGACCTCTCTGGCTGAGTTGCGGACCAGCCCTCCGGCAATGTGTTGTGTCGTGGTGTGATGCGCCCACAGGGCGCGAAGCATTGCTGGGGCAAGGGAGTCCGATGAGCCGATGATGGTGGTAGGTTGGCCTGTCGGTTGGCTTCCTGGTCTGCGGTTTTGCGGTCCGGTTGGCGTGGGCCGAGTCGGATCGCAGGCTCGAAACAAGATCGAGTCGTGTACGGAGGAACTGTGATGAGAGCAGTCAAACTGTTGAGAGTGCTTGTGCTGATCGGCTCAGGAGCCCTCGTGCTGAACACCTGCTGTGGCACGACCGGCTACTGTGGGGTGAACTTGATCCCCAACCATGGGATTCCGAACATCGGGGATCTGCTCGGCCTGGATTTCGTCTGTGACATCTGGGATGCGGTTCCCGACACCCTGCAGGATACGCTTTGCGGGTTGCCGATTGTGGGAGACGCGCTGGATACGTTGTCAGGGTTCCTCCCCTGCGACCTCTGCCCATAGCATATCAGGACAAGCCGGGACCATGTTGGGTCCGCTGTGCTGTATCGCTGTGGAGCTTCGCGCCGCCCGTCTAGTCGTTGCGGGCGGTCGCGGCGGTCACCGCAGGGCGTCGACAACTAGCCAGGCGGGGCGATGTTTCACGGCAAAGTCGGTCCAGGCAGACGGGCGCCGTCTATGCGGTCCGTCTGTCTGGCGCGCACGAAGCGCTGAACGGGACGCAGCTTCCCCCAGCGCAGCGTGATTAGCCCGTCGGCGGGCCGATGCGGTCTCGAGGCAGAGATCCTTCGCCCGCCTCTCGTCGACCCGTCCACATTGCAAACCGGGCTTGCTGCAACCATGCGGGTGTGGTATGTGTCAATGCGCCGCCGCATCAGTGTGTTTGCGTAAGTTCGGGATGACAGGTGCCTCCTTTCCGGGGCCCCGGGCGCCGAGATCGGAACGGATTGCCTCTCGCTGGGGTCCTCTGGAGGGATGAAGCACGCACACGTTGTGTCTTGTTCGACTCAGCCTGTCAGGACCGGATCCTTGGGCTGCGTCGGGCCAGGCCCAGCAAGGAGGATCTGTGATGAAGTCGTTGAGGGTGTTGAAGGTGCTCGTCGTGATTGGGTCAGGGGCGTTCCTGTTGGCCGGACCGTGCGCGCCTCTCTTTGCGCCCGGGAGCCTGATCGACAACCACGGACTGCCGACGATCGCCGACATTCTCGGTGGCGGCGGGGATTGGGCAGAGGGCATCGGCGAGGATCTTTGGAACCTTCTGCCGGCAACCCTCCGGGAGAACCTGTGCGACCCCGACAGCCCGGTCAGCGCTTTCCTGCCCGACACGTGGTGCGACTAGGCTCGTCCGGAAGGCTGTGACCGCGCGGCGCCATCGCCAGGCGCTGCGTTGACGCGTCGCGCTGTCCGCGTGCGTCTACGTGTTCTGCAGATTCGAGCTCTGCGCTTGACGTCTAACCGCTCCTCGGCGCATCTGCGCTGTCTTGAGGGCGTAGGTTGGTCGCTTCGCACGGACCACCGTGCGTCGAGACGAGACCTCTTCTGACCGGAGCACCTGCGGTGTGGCGGGCTCAACCGCTACACCGTTTTCGTTTTCCGACGTCTCATCGCAAGTCCTTCTCCTCAACGCGCCGCCCTGCCAGGATGCGGATCCAGCCGACGGGACGTTCTTCTCTGCGTCAGGCTGCGCGAGTATCATGTCTGCTGGCGAACCGGGGAACTCGGTTCATGCGTGGAGATGAGGGGTGGATGCGAGGTTAACCAGGCGGATGTTCCTGGGCGCGACGGTCCCCGCGGCGCCGGCGGGTCCCCGCGTGTTGGCCGGGGCGGCCTCGGGTGCAAACGACGCGCTGGTCACCAAGAAACACCGCAAGCCTTGGGTGCTGCCAACCTGAGCGTTGCGGGAAACGCAGAAAGAACCGTTCTTGGAGGATTCGACCATGTCCAAGCAGTCCGTCAAGGTCGGCAACGTGGCGCCGTCGTTCACGCTGGTGAATCAGGACGGCAAGAAGGTGACGGCCAGGGATCTGAAGGGCCAGTGGGTGGTCCTCTATTTCTATCCCAAGGACGACACGCCCGGATGCACCACAGAGGCCTGCGAGTTCACCTCGATCCTTGGTCAGTTCGACAAGCTGGGTGCGACGGTCATGGGGGTCAGCCCGGATCCGCCCGAGCGCCATCAGAAGTTCATCGCCAAGCACCGGCTCAAGCTGGATCTGCTCAGCGATCCCGATCACAAGGCGATGGAGCGATACGGCGCCTGGGGCGAGAAGAGCATGTACGGCAAGAAGATGATGGGGGTGATCCGCTCGACCGTACTGATCGACCCGAGCGGGCGTATCGCCCATCACTGGCCGAAGGTGAAAGCCGCGGGCCATGCGAAGGCCGTCCGCCAGAAGCTGGCCGAACTGCAGGCGGGCTGAGGCTTCGCACGATTTGATGGGGGGCGTGCTTCCCGCGCTCCCGGATGCCACGGGGAAGGCCCCGCTCGTCGTGGCGATGTCGGCTCACCTCCTGCGCGTGAGCCGGGCGCCGGATCGTGCTCTGACCCGATCAGGCCGAGGCTGGCAAGGGCGGTGCGGTGCGGCGGCGTTTCTCTAAATAGTTGTTAAACAACGTTTTGTAGTTTGGGATTCCTCCTGGGGGTCCGCGGGGCGCCCACCGCACTTCGCCACCTCGTCGAAAAAGACGCGCGCCGTAGTCTATCAGCTGTCCGGATATGTATTTCTGAGAAATATTTTCATCGCGCTAACTATCAGGGGGCGGATAGTGTCTAGCTTGTCAGAACACGTGCCCAGGGCGGCGGCAACGGGTCGCTGCCGGGAGGAAGCAGTAGCGGGTTCACAGGACAAGGAGATCTGACATGTTCCGGATTCAACTCGCAGCTGTCTCGGTGTTGATGTGGGGACCTGCGGTGGTTCTGGGGGCCTCGGCCTCGGCGTCTTCCGTAGCCACCCACGGCGGGTCCAGTACGGCGACGGCGACTGGCATCGGCAACGGCCACGCCAATGCGTATGCCGGCGCGACCAACGGCGGGCGGGCGAGGGCGGATTCGGTGGCCATCGCCAACCGCAACGGCTTTGCCAGAAGTGACGCGACCGCCTTGGCGGATCGGGGTCTTGCCATCAGCCGTTCTCGGGCGGATGCCCGTGGGTACTACGGCGGCCGGGCGATTTCCACCAGTGAGAGCATTGCCGCCACCGTCGGCGGGGTGGCCCTCAGCAACAGCGATTCCCGCGCCCGCGGATACTTCGGGGGCGAGGCCCGCAGCCATTCGTACTCAACGGCGCTGAGCCGGTGGGGGTTCGCCCAGAGCGACAGCCGTGCCCGCAGTCGTGGGTACTTCGGCGGTCGGGCCAGAAGCGTCAGCGACGCCATGTCTGGCACGTTCGGGGGCGTGGCCAGGAGCCGCGTGCACACGGACAGCGAGGCAGGCTTCTGGGCGTCGTCCTCTTCCGACGGCGTTGGGTTGAGCCTGAGCGGTCCGGGCTGTCACAGCACGGCGGACGTCCGGGCGACCAGCCGGTCCACGTGGTTTGGCCGTGGCCGTTCCAACGCAGCGGCCATTGAGATCCGTCCATGACGCGAGCAGCGATCCCCCGGGCGCCGGCCCGACCGGCGCCCGGGCAGGTCGACCTAGACCTGAAAAGAACAAGGAGATCTACCATGAAACGGTTCATCGCATACGCATTCGGGTTGACGATCAGTGCGGCAGGAGCCGCGAGTGCCTGGGCCGGCGAGGCCAGCACGTGGGCGTCGGCGGACAATCGCTCGTCCGCTGCCACGGCGAACTACGACGGGAACGGCGGGCGAGGATACGCCCGCACCAAGACGAAGTCGGGACGCGTGAACCTGGCCAAGGGGGTGGCGGTGGGGTTCGATCGCGACGGCATCGACCTGTCGGTGAGCGGGGCGGTGGCGGGCCGGTTCGGTCCGGCGGTCGCTGGGACGTTCAACATGAGCATCGGCCGGGACGGCAGTGTGTCGAAGAGCTTCGGCGGGTCGGTCGCTCGCGGCGGCCATGCCAGATCGGCCGAAGCCAGCGGCCTGACGCGGTCCCGCTGGCACGGCACGTCGTCCCGGGCGACGGCCGGCGGCCGAACGTTCGGCGGCGGGCGGGTCAAGGCTCGCACGCATTCTCGCAACTGGCGGCCGCACCCGCGGTGGTGATCGGGGGTGGGACGCAAGCATCGCGTTGACGCCAGCCGGTCTGCGGCCAGAGACGCGCGAGGGCATGCTCGGATCGTTGCGAGCATGCCCTCTTCGTGCGCGGCAGGCGAAGCACCTCGACCTCACCGGGTGCCGGATCACCGGCGCCGGTTTGGCGCATGTCAGAGACCTCCCAAAGCTCAGCAAGCTGGAGATGGGCGATACACAGGTCACCGATGCGGGACTGGTGCACCTGACGGGCCTCAAGGAGCTCAGGAAGCTGCAGCTCCGTAACACGCGAGTGACCACGCAGGCCGCCAGGAAGCTCTGGGCGTCCCTGCCGCACCTCAAGGACCAGCGCTTCGTCGACCGACCGAAGTGGTAACGGCAGCCAGGGCGCCGGTTCGGTTTTCCGCAGGATACTCGGCTTGGGTCTGTCAGCGCGCGAGGATCAATCGGGCCTGCACCAGGCCTTGCCTCGCTTCAGAGACCTGCCGATCTGCCAGGCGTGGCCCAACGCCTGAACCCGAAGCGTCACCTCTTGGGAACCGACGGTGTAGCCTTCCGGCAACGACGCTGACACCTCAGGGGCTTGCGTGCCCCGATAGGGGAGCAGGACGGTGAGATAGGCCGCCGGCACGGGCTGATCGTGTCGCAGCGCGAACGCGGTTCGCGGTTTTCGCTTGCCGTAGGACCAGCCGAACCAGCCTTCCTCGGTCTTCAGCGTTACGGGGATCGTGGGGGCCGACCAGACCAGGACGTTGGCATCGTCGAACTGGGTGGTCACGCGCTTGTGGTCGGCGTCGACGTGGACGTCGCCGGCGGCCATCTGAAAGTGCAGGTCGAGTTTGCCCTTTGCCTGGCCGATCGCCTCGTCCAGCAAGACGAAGAACTTCCTTTCGACGAACCAGACGCTGCGACGATGGCGGAGCTTGGGGTAGGACGCGTTCTCGACCACCATCACCACGAAGTCGGGCGAGGACTTCCACAGGAGCTGCTCGCCTGCCACCTTGGCGTTCTTGCCGTCCAGCGTGAGGGTCTGGTGGACCTGAGTCTGGCGGTGCCAGGCCCGGGCCTTCGGATCGTGCCCGTAGGTGTAGTAGCCCGTGTCGGTCATCAGCCATCGTCCGTAGGCGTACAGCTCGAACGTTCCGTTGTCGGGCTGATCGTGTCCGGAGATGGCCGGCGGCGAGCAGTGCAGCGCGAGGTAGATCTGTTCGGGGCCCCACTCGGACCGCATGACGTACATGCCGGCCTGCGAGAACGCGTAGCTGGTTTGCTCGGGCAGCGCACTGCGGTCGAGCCTGGCCCGGGCGGCGTACTTGGGATCGCCCGTGCTCTCGGTCGCGTGCACGAGCTTGGCGTAGAGCGGCCAGTGCGATCGCCGCTTGGTCGTCGTGATCGATCGGCTGCAGTCTCCGAACATGGGGAGTCCGAGATCGGGCGTGGCCATCCAGAAGACGTAGTCGTACATCTTGTGAACGCGATCGCGGTATCCGGCCGGTGCCTTGATGCCGACGGTAGCGACGCGTTGGGCGATCTCCTCGGCGTCGCGGAGCACGCCCAAGTGGTAGCCGCCCGACCACTCGCGCTGCACGCCGTCGGATGTCGTCTGGGCCAGCAGGTTGTCGGTGACGCGTTCCAGGGCCAGCTTCATCCAACGCCTCGAGTCCTTGAACTCCCGGAACGTGTAGGCGACGTTGACGAACCCGCGCTGTTCGAAGACGGCCTTGTTGTGGACGATGCCCATGGGGATCCGTTCGGTCTTGACCTGATGGTCGTACAGGCTGGCCAGCAGGATGCCGAGGAACTCCGGCGTGAAGGCCTTGGCGTGGACGAGCGTCTTGAAGGCGGCGCAGATCCGCGTCGCCCGAATGCCGGTCTGGATGTCCAGCCAGGCGAAGCCGCGCCAGCCCTTGTAGACGGGATGGGTCTTGTTCCGCTGCTCGAGGGGGTGCTTGGCGGTCCAGTCCGACGTCATCTCGACGAACGCGCGGGCGTACTTGTCGTCGCGCGTGGCCGCGTAGGCCTCCGCCAGCGGGGTCGCCCAATGGAACCGGTAGACGGCGGCCACCCACTCGATGTCGCCGCGCGGGTCCCATTCCCAGTTGATGTCCTTGCCGTAGTCGGCCTCCTCGTAAGGTCCCCACTGCAGGATGTGCTTGACGATCTTGTCGGCCTCATCGAACGCTCCGCTGGGCGCCGGGTTCTTGGCGGGCGGGAGGGGGTACTTCTCGCGGTAGTGGGCCAGCAGGGCCTCGAGCGCCTTGGCTCGTTTCCCCTGGTCGGCTGCGGTCTTCGCGGCCTCGAGCTCGGGCCCGCTCAGGTCCAGCTTGGCCAAGATGCCCTGGGGCCTCAGCGACCTGAGCTTGACGTTCCAGCGGCGCGAGTAGGGGACGCGTTTGACTTGGACGATTCCGCCCAAAGCCGTGAACGATAGGAGGCCGGTGACTACGACCACGTAGGGAGTATGAAGGCCCATCGATTGGCTCCTGTTGTTGGGAAGCCGACAATCATATACGCTTGCCCGCATCTTGTCTGCGCGGGGCGGTTCCCGTTGCGGGCAGCTCGACGTGTTCTCGTCTTGATGGAGGCGTGGACGATGCGATCGATCCTGCTTGGATGTGTCATCTTCGCGGCGACTGGGATGACCGTGCCGAGACCTGCGGCGCGTGCGGCGACGGCGCCCAAGTCGCTGGGCGACCTGAGCGGGCCCTGGCAGCTGTTCGTGGACGATCATCTCGTCGCCGAGCGGACCGGTGTCAAGCGGGTGTACCATCCGTTCAAGAAGCACGCGGGCAACCCGGTCATGAAGGCCGATCGGCCGTGGGAGGGTTCGACGGCCTATGTGTACGGCACGGTGCTGCCGGCGGAAGACGGGCCGGGATACCGCATGTGGTATCACAGCTGGGCCGGTGAGTATCGGATGCTCTACGCCACCAGCAAGGACGGCATCCGGTGGCACAAGCCGAACCTGGGTTTCGTGGACTACAAAGGATCGACCCAGAACAACATCCTGCTGCGCCGAACGCGCGAGGACCACAACCCGCAGGTCATCCACACGCCGTGGGAACCGGCCCCGCAGCGCCGCTACAAGCTCATCAACTTCGAGTACGGGCGCACGCCGCCGCACTACACCGTCACCGGGTATCTGGGGGCGTACTCGCCCGACGGTGTCCGTTGGACGCCCATCGGAACAAAGCCCGTGCTCCGCGATTCGCCCGGCGACGTGGGCAACTTCGTCTGGGATCCACACACGAAGCGGTACTTGGGTTATCCCAAGAAGTTCACGACGGTCCGGGGGGCGCGTCGTCGGTGCGTGGGCTACAGCGACACGGCGACGTTCGAGTCATGGCCCGAGACGACGATGGTGCTGATCCCGGACGCGTATGACGATCGCTGGGTGAAGGGCGGTGGGCAGCGGACGGACTTCTACGGCCTGTGCGGGTTCGCGTACGAGTCGATGTACATCGGTTTCTTGTGGGTCTTCCCAATTACCAACGGCAAGAACGACGGGCCGATCTTCGTTGAGCTCGTCAGCAGCCACGACGGTCTGAGCTGGGTCCGTCAGGAATCGCCCCGCCCGCCGATTCTCCCGCTGGGTCCTGACGGGAGTTGGGACGACGGCATGCTGTTTACGACCAGCCATCCCCTCGTCGAGGGCGATACGATCAAGCTGTACTACGGCGGGTTCGACAAGACGCACGGCGCGTCGCAGGGCAAGGCCGGCATCGGGTTGGCGACGCTCCGCAAGGACGGGTTCGCCTCGCTCGACGCGGGTGCGAGCCCGGGCACGGTCACGATCAAGCAGCTTGCGGGGGCGCGCGGTCCGTTGCGCGTGAACTACAAGACGGCAGGCGGGTGGGTCAAGGTCGAGGTGCTGGATGGCGGCGGCAAGGTCGTGCCCGGCTACGCTCGGGAGGACTGCCGGCCACTGGCAGGTGACAGCGTCGATGGGACCGTGACGTGGAAGGGACGGGACGGGCTGCCGGAGGGAACGTCGCCGCTGCAGCTGCGGTTTGTGCTGAAGGACGCGTCGCTCTACTCGTTTGCGGCCGGCGATTCGGTCGAGGCGTTGCACCACGACGATGGCATCTTGTACACGTTCGAGGGGGATCGGGGGGCGACGGCCGCCGACACGTGGTTGTTCGACGGGGCGCAGAACGCGACGTTTCACCATGCGGTGTCCGTCAACACCGACAAGGCCAACGCGGCGTTCGGGTCTGCGTGCGTCGAGTTGAGGGGCAAGGGCGGGCCGTCCAAATGGAACACGCTGCAGATCCGCGGCACGTCGCAGTTGGGCCCGGCGTTCACGCTGTCGGCCATGGTGAAGTACAAGAACACGGGCTTCACGCGGCTGTTCACGAGCTACCGCGGCGGCGGGCCGGCGCTGACGACGGAGCTGGTCTTCGATTTCGATCCGAGCGCCGAGATGATCGGCGGGCTGCGAGCGGTGGTGAACGGTGAGACCGTCGAGTCCATGGTCGACGGGCTCGCGACCGACGGGGCGTACCATCATGTCGCGATGACGTACGCGAATGGGCAGGTGAAGCTGTACTACGACGGCCAGGAAATCGGCGGCGGCGAGCTCGTGCCCGGTCCGGTCCTGTTGGCCAACGACCTGCGTTTCGGGGAGGACGTCGGGGGCAGCGCCAATGAGCAGTTCCGCGGGTTCGCCGATGAGATCTTGGTCCTGAAACGCGCGCTGACCGCGGAGGAGATCAAGACGCTGGCTGGCAAGGGGGCCGGGGTGCTTCTGGCGCGACCCCCGACGAGACGGCCGATCCGTCCGCTGCAAGCGTGCCCGAGCCGCGTTCGACACATCGGCTCGCGGCTGGAGTTGTTCGTCGATGACTACCTGATCGAGGCGCTGAAGGGCACGCGTCTCGAGATGCACCGGCCCCAGCCGGCCGAGATTTCGGTGAAGTTCGATCAGCCTTGGGAAGGCAGGCATGCCGGCTATACCACGGTCATCAAGGACGGCGACACGTACCGGTTGTACTATCGCGGTCTGCCGGGCACGGGGACGAAGGACGGCACGGAGGCCGAGTGCACCTGCTACGCCGAGAGCCGCGACGGGATCCACTGGACCAAGCCGGAGCTGGGCCTCTTCGAGCGGAGCGGCACGCGGCAGAACAACGTGATCCTGGCGGGCATGAAGCCGTGCTCGCACAACTTCAGTCCGTTCATCGACACGCGGCCCGGGGTGCCGCTCGCCGAACGGTACAAGGCGTTGGCGGGGCTGGCTCCCGGCGGCCTGATCGCATTCGTCTCGGCCGATGGCATCCGGTGGAAGAAGCTGCGGGACAAGCCGGTCATTACCCGGGGCGCGTTCGATTCGCAGAACGTCGCGTTCTACTCCGAGCATGAGAAGCGCTACGTGTGCTACCTGCGAACCTGGATCGGTGGGGTGCGGTGGATCAGTCGATGCACGTCGAAGGATTTCCTGCGCTGGACCTACCCCCGCCCGATGAAGTTCGGCGACGCGCCCCGCGAGCACCTGTACACCAACCAGACGCGGCCCTACTACCGCGCGCCGCACCTCTACATCGCGACGGCTGCCCGGTTCTTGCCCGGACGGCGGGTCCTGACCGACGCCCAGGTCAAGCAGCTCGGCATCGATCCCAAGCACTGGCTCAAGAACGACACCTCGGAGGTCGTCCTGCTGACGAGCCGCGGCGGCTTGCGCTATGACCGCACGTTTCTCGAGGCGTTCGTGCGGCCCGGGATCGGCCTGAGCAACTGGACCAGTCGGTCGAACTACCCGACGCTGGGCGTGGTCCCGACCGGACCGACGGAGATGTCGATGTACGTGCGTCGCGACAACGGGCAGCCGTCGCACCATCTTCGTCGCTACACGCTGCGGATCGACGGGTTCGCCTCGGTGCACGCGCCGTACGCCGGCGGGGAGATGCTGACCCGCCTCCTGACGTTTTCGGGCAAGCAATTGGTCCTCAACTACGCCACCTCCGCCCCCGGCGGGATCCGGGTCGAGATCCAGGACGAGGCCGGCCGCCCCATCGCTGGCCATGCGCTCGCCGACGCGATCGAGATCGTCGGCGATCAGATCGAGCGCGTGGTCTCGTGGAAGGGCGGCTCGGACGTGAGCAAGCTGTCCGGCAAGCCCGTCCGCCTGCGGTTTGTGATGAAGGACGCGGATCTGTACGCCATTCGTTTCCGGTGAGGACCTCTTCCGTGGTTCGACGGTGATCGGATCTCCGGTGGCTTCGCACCTCCCATCGACACACGGCGGGTCAGGGCCTACAGTAACTGAGAGCCAGAAGTCTGGGGTCAGGGCGTCGGCGACCTGGTGTCCTTGAGGAAAGCGGGCCGATGAGGCCGCATTTGCGGATTCCCTTGTTGACCGTTGTCGTTGCGGTGGTGTTGTTTTGCGCGTCCGCGCGCGCGTTGGCGGAAAGCAGCGCTGGCGCGTCGAAGCCGGCGGATGCCCTGACCGGGTGGATTGATCGTCTCCAGCGGAATCTCAAAGCCCGGGCGGCGGCAAGAGAGGGTGAGGCGCCGCTGCATGAGGCGGCCCGGCGGGGGGATGTCGAGAAGGTCAGGCGGTACCTCACCAAGGGCGCGGACCCCAACGCGAAGGACAAGAAGGGGCAAACGCCGCTCCACCTCGCCGTCGACCGCGGGCACGGGGGCGTCGCCAGGCTGTTGCTGGCCGGCGGCGCGGACGTCGATGCCCCAGATGCGCTCGGCCAGACGCCGCTGTACCGTATGGTCGAGCGGGGGCGCGGCGGGATGGTTGCGCTGCTGCTCGAGTCCGGCGCCGACGTTGAGACGCGGACGGACAAGAAGCTGTCGCCGTTGTATGCGGCTGCCTACAGGGGGCACGTGGACCTCATCGAACGGCTGATCGACGCCGGTGCGGAGGTCAATGCCCGGATTGCGTGTCGCCGGACCGCCTTGTTCGGGGCCGTGGAGCAGGGCCAGCCCAAATCAGCGGAAGTCTTGCTGGCCCACGGGGCGGACGCCAACGTCAAGTCCGTTCACAAGCTGCCGCAGCGGCCGATTCACGTGGCCGTGCTGAGCGGGCATCTCGAGACGGCGAAGCGCCTCTTGGCCCACGGTGCGGACGTCAACGCGCGGGCCGTCTACGGCATGACGCCCCTCTACATCACCACGGTGGCCGGCGAGGACAAGATGGCGGCCATGCTTCGGGCGCACGGCGCGGATGATTCGATCGGGAACGTCTCCGGCCAGACCCCGGCCCGGGCTGCTGCCCTCATGCGGCACAGAAAGACGAAGCAGCTGGTGCCCGCCACCAAACGGGCGAAGCTGTTCGACCCCCGTGCGATCGTGGTCTTGCTGTATCTCGGAAAGACGCCGTGGGGGTGGCGGTTCAAGGGTGCCCGGGTGGCCTTTGCGATTGGCGACGGGTCGCTGGTCGCGACGGCGGCCCATTGCGTCGACGACTTCGGCGAAGATCCCGAGCGGGCGATGCTGGTTCGCCCGCTCCTGATCAGTCCGTACTGCGGTGATGTCTTCGAGGCCGAGATCGTCGCCACCGACGAGGAAGCGGACGTGGCCATCCTCCGTCCGTCGTGGGGGCCGCATCCTGCCCTGCCCTTGGCAACGACGCAGGAGCTGTCCGAGGCGAGGCGCATCTTGATCGCGGGCTATCCAGCCACGAGGAAGGATGAGGGCGTCCTTCGGGTGTCGCGGAACGTGTTCTGCGAGGAATTCGACATCCTCGAGCTGGACCCGAAGGGGGGAGATGATGGCATTACGGTGGGCGGGGCCAGGTATGCCGGACCGGGCTGGAGCGGGTCGGCCATGATTCTGTCGCGCAGCGGGAAGGCGGCCGGCGTCTTCGGCAATCGGGCGTACTGCAGGTACGGCGATGTCGTGCTGCTGTACAACCTGATGGGATGCGGGGTCGGGTCGATCCGGTCGTTGCTCGCCGAGAAGGGCCTGCCCGCGGACAGCGTTCCGGAGGTTGCCGCAGCCCAGCAGCCGCGCGACGCGCGCTGGGTGTTCGAGACCGTGATGGATCATGTGGAAGCCTTCATGAACCGCAAGACCGACAGGAAGCTCTCTACGGCGGAGGAATTCGTTCGGCGGCGGCCACGGTCCGTACGGGCCCGGTTGTTCCTGGCCGCGGCGGCGTATGTGAGGCACATGGCCGACCGCTCGGACCGGAAAGCCAAGGATCTTGCGGAGGCAAGCTTCCAAGAAGCACTGAAGTTGGATCCCAACCATGCCGAGGCCCATGCCGTCTACGGTGAGTTCCTGATGACCATGAAGCGGCCCGAGGCGGCGCGGGTCGAGCTCGAACGGGCCCTGGAGATCGAGCCGGATCAACCGTTTGCCCAGGTGAGTCTGTTGGGCGTGTTGGCCAAGCAGGACCCAATCCGTGCCGTGGCCCTGGGCCGGAAACTGGTGGAGAGGTCGCCGAAGAACGCGGATTACTGGACCCGATTTGCGTACGCCCTATGCGAGGCGGACAAGCACGAGGAGGCGGCCGAGGCGGCACAGACGGCGGCGAAGATCCGACCGGAGGCACGGTATAACGTGCGGCTTGCCAGGGTGCTGGCCCATGCTGGTCGGCTGGACGAGGCGGAGCGCATTTACGTCAAGTGGCGCGATGCTTCCCCCCGCAGCCCCGTTCGATGGTATACGTACGCGCGGTTCCTGATCGAGCGCCGCCCGGCGCGGGTTGCTGAGGCCCGCGAGGCGCTCCAGAAGGCGGCATCCCTGAATCGTCCGCCGGTCGTTCCGCCGGAGGACCTCGAGGAGCTGCGGGAGAAACTGCGCGACAAGGCGCGGGCGGTTCCCCCCGAGCCGGGCCGTCCCCGGCCCGGCCCCCGCCGCACGCGGCGGGGCTAGACGGTGCTCGGTAGAAGTGCAAGAACCGACGGGGAGGCGCATAGGCGAGGAGAGACACATGAGCGACCCGATTCGATGCGGACTGCTGGGAGTCGGTCATGGGCATACGCTGGGCAAGCTCGAGGCGCTGCGTGGGTCGGACGACTACGAGTTCGTCGGCGTGTGCGAACCGGACGCGGCGATCCGGTCGCAATGGGAGAGCGACGAGCGCCTGGCGGGGGTGAAGTGGCTGGCGCAGGACGAGCTCCTGGGCGACGAGACGGTGTCGATGGTGGCCGTGGAGAGCACCGTGCCCCGGTTGTTGCCGCTGGGCCGGGCCGCCATCGACGCGGGCAAGCACATCCACCTCGACAAGCCGGCCGGCACGTCGCTGGCGGAGTTTCGGTCGCTGCTGGACGAGGCGGCGCGTCGAGATCTGATCGTCCAGATGGGGTACATGTTCCGCTACAACCCCGGGTTCGATTTCATCCGGCGTGCCGTCGACGGGGGTTGGCTCGGCCACGTGTACGCCATCCACGGGAGCATGTGCACCGACATCTCCCCGACGGCCAGGCAGGAGCTTGCGTTTCATCCGGGCGGGATGATGCTCGAGTTGGGGGGGCACCTGCTGGACATGATCGTTCTGCTGCTGGGCGTTCCGTCGAAGGTGACCCCGTTCCTACGGCACGACGCGGACGCGGCCGACGCGCTGAACGACAACACGCTGGCGGTGTTCGAGTACGACCGGGCGATGGCCGTTATCGATACGGTGGCCATGGAGGCCGAAGCGTTCGCAAGGCGTCGGTTCAAGGTCTGCGGGACGCGCGGCACGATCATCCTCGAGCCGCACGAGCCGCCGGCGATCCAGTTGTGCCTTCGCGAACCGGTTGGGGGATTCCAGGCAGGTTGGCAGGCCGTGCCCATCGAGGATGCGCCGCGGTACGTGGGCGACGTGGCGGACCTGGCCAGATGTATCCGGGGTGAAGCAACGTTCGGCTATTCCAAGGAGCACGACTTCGGCGTTCAGCAGACGCTGTTGCGGGCGAGCGGAATCGATGCTTGACCGAGCCGGATTGCGTGCGAGGTAGGTGAGACATGAGACGAAGGATGGTTGTGGTGTTGACCACGTTGTGTGCTGGCAGCGCAGGTTGCCAGGCGCCGGCAAAGGCGTCCGATCGGAAAGGTGCGCCGGCCGCGGGCGGTGTCCACAAGGTGCTGCACGAACAGATCAATCCGCCGACGAAGCGGTTCCCCAAGTGCCATTGCTCGAGCATCGTGGCGCTGCCGAGCGGCGACCTGCTGGCGTGCTGGTACGCGGGCGAGGACGAGGCCCGGCCCGACGTGGCTGTCGTCGTCTCCCGTCGGGCGAAGGGCGCCGAGACGTGGACCCCCGCCGAGATCGTCGCCAAGACGCCCAACAAACCGGAGGGCAACGCGATCTTGTTCATGATGCCCGACGGCGTGTTGTGGCTCATCTACGGTACGATGCACGGCAAGCTGGACGGCCCGCACGGGCCGGGCGTCCGCTGGGTTACTTGCGACGTCCGATGCAAGACCTCGACCGACGAAGGACGGACGTGGTCGCCCATCCGCATGCTCCGCGAGGAGCTGGGCATGGTCGTGCGAAACAAGCCGATCGTCATGGACAACGGCGAGGTCATCTTCGGCGTGGAGAACAAGGACAGCCACAGCCGGTTCTGGATCACGTCGGACTGCGGCAAGACGTGGCACATCACCGGACCGGTGGCGGGCGTCCAGAACGAGCAGCCTACGCTGATCCAGCGGAAGGACGGTTCGCTGCTGGCGTACCTCCGGCCGGGATTCAACAGCTACATCGCCCGGACGGTGTCGAAGGACCGCGGGCGGACGTGGAGCAAGGCGACGATGACCAAGTTCCCCAATCCCTACGCGGCCGTCGACATGGTCAAGCTCCGCGACGGGCGGGTGGTGCTGGCGTTCAACAACTCGATGCGCGAGCGGACGCCGCTGACGCTGGCGCTCAGCGAAGACGAGGGCGCGACCTGGCCGTACAAGCGGGATCTGATCGCCGAGCGTCGCAGCGAGTTTTCCTATCCGGCCATCATCGAGGACGCCGACGGCATGCTCCACGTGACCTATACGCACAAGCGGCGATGGATCGGCCATTTCTGTCTGTCGCCGGCGTGGATCAAGCAGAAGCAATAGGGAGTCCAATCCCCGATGCCGATGACCTCCCGCGAACGAGTTGAGGCGGCATTGAGGCACCAGGCGCCCGACCGGACGCCGGTGTTCGAGTACGTGCTGCTCTCGCCGCTGGCCGATCGGCTGCTGGGTCGGGCCTACGCCGTTGATGAGCAGCACTGGCCCAAGATCGTCGATGCGCTGGGCTGGGAGGGCGCGGTGCGGCAGATGGCGGTCGATCGGTTGGATCTCGCACGCCTCTTGGGTCACGACATGATGTACGTCTGGCCCAACCCGCTGCCCGGCGAAGACGCGACGGGCCCGCACATGCCGCCGGCGGACCCGTCGGACGATCCCGTCGAGCGGCTGGTTGCGCGGAACGCCGAGGCCGAGGCAGCGCTCGGCCCGCCGCCGCATAACAGCTTGCTCGTTTACGCGCTGCTCAAGGAAGAGATGCGCCGGCGGGACGTTGACCTGCCGATCCTCGCGCCGGCCTACGTACACGGCATCTGGACCGACGTCGACTTGATGGAGACGATGCTGCTGGCGCCCGAGGTGGCCCACGCGCATTTCGAGTTGGCGACGCGACGGGCGATCGCGAGCATCGCCCGGTACATCGAGCTGGGGATCGATCAGATCGGGGTGGGCGGCGACTTCGCGGGCAAGCGTCCGATGATCTCGCCGGACGCGTACCGAGCGTTCATCGTGCCGGAGGTCCGTGCCTGCGCGCGGCGGATTCACGAGGCCGGCGCGTGGGCCGTCAACGCCAGCGACGGCGATCTCTGGTCGGTGATCGACGATTTCCTCGTCGGCTGCCAGGTCGACGGGTACCTCGAGATCGACCGGTTCGCCGGCATGGACCTGGCCCGGTTGAAAGCGAAGTACGGCGATCGCGTGACGTTCTACGGCGACCTCGACTGCGGTAACCTGCTCAGCTTCGGCACGCCCGACGAGATCCGGCAGGACACGGTTCGATGCCTCGAGGCCGGTCAAGGCGACGGCGGACACATCCTGTGTGCGAGCAACGCCATCACCGCCAGCGTGCCGCTGGAGAACTACCTGGCCGTGGTCGAGGCGTATCACGACATGTTCGGGCTGGCGAGGCCGGCGATCCTCGGTCGCTGATGCAGTGGGGCGCCCATACCGGTGGAGCGATGGCCATGAAGAAGGGACGCGCGGGCAAGGTACTGGAACGCCTGGCCATCGTCATCGCGGCGTTTGTGTGCGCCGTGCTGGTGGTTCTGGTTTACTGGCTTGTCCGCCCCAGCGACATCCGGATCGCCAAGATCCCGCTGACCCGTCCGCATGACTGAACCTTCTGTGTGGATGACCCCCACCTCATCCGTGGGCAGACGTAGGGCAGGTTCCACCTGTCGCGATGGGCATCTGGGCAAGGCGGCGGGTAGAACCCGCCCTACCCAAGGCCCGTTCCTGCACTTGAGGCGACCCGATCCACCTCGATCGGGAACATCGACGGCAGTTCGTCCCATCGGACGACGACGTGGCGTTCGGCGGCGTGGTAGGCGGCCCGGAGCCAGGCCAGTGCGAGTCGGGCGTCTTCGGCGGTCGCGGCCCAGGGCGCTTCGCAGGGCGGCGAGAGCGTCACCTGCCCCGTCAGCCGGTCGATGAAGTGCCGCATCTGACGGAAGTACAACGTATGCCGCCTTCCCTGCGGCAGACGGACGTGCGTCCAGGCATCGGCGAACACGTTCCTGCGGCGGTAGATTCGCAGTCGCATGGGCTTATGCTGGTATTCCTGGATGGCCTCGAACCAGATCTTGCCCGTCTGGCCGTAGACGTGGCCCACCTCGTGCCCGGACGGTCGGCCGACCGCGTGGCAGCTCTTGGCGAACTGGACCACCGTGCCGTCCATCAGCGTCAGGAGGCTGACTGACATGTCCTCATGGGCGCGGTTGTCGACGAGCTTGCGCGTCTCGCAGCAGACCGATTCGATGTCGGCGAGGATGAACCGCAGCAGGTCGAAGTAGTGGGGCCCGTGATCGAACAGATCGCCGCCGCCGCTGTCGGGATCCTCGAGCCGCCACATCCCGTACTTCTTTCGGAGGTCGATTCCCCAGCGCTGCAGCCGGTCCAGCGACCAGCCGACGAAGCCGGCGTGCAGATCGGGCAGGTAGTAGTGCCATTCGATGCTGACCTGATGCACCGGTCCGATCAGCCCATCGCGCACCCACTGCAGGATCTTGGCAAACCCGGTCTCGAACCGTTTGCTGTGACCGATCTGCAGCAGGATGCCATGTCGATCGCGGGCTGCGATGATGCGGTTGCAGTCCTCGAGCGTGGCGGCCAACGGCTTCTCGCACAGGATGGCCGGCACGCGCTCGGCGCACGCCTCGACCATCTCAGCATGGAGCATGGGCGGCGTGGCGATGACGACGGCGTCGAGGGGGTCGGCGTCGAGCATTTCGTCGAGCCGACCGAACGCCCGCGGCACGCCGAAGCGCTTGGCGAACCGCCGGCGGTTCGCATCGTCGGGATCACAGCAGGCGGCGATGACGGCACGCGCGTCCGCCGCAATGGCGGGCCCGTGACCGACCCGGCTCACCTGCCCGCACCCGACCACGCCTATTCGAAGCGGCGATTTCATCTGTCCGTCATCCTCGTGTTCGACGTGCCACGACCCGCCGCGCTGCCTCGCCAGACGGGCGCCCATTGTATAGAATCTTCTGTGCGAGATTCACTGTGTGGAGCAGGTGATGGACAACTGGCAGCAAGACCAAAGGCCCGGGTCGCCCTATCCGCAGGCACGACCGCTCGGCGTGCGCCCGGTCGGCGGCATGCCGCTGTGGGCGAGGCTCGTGCGTCTGGTCAGCATCGGGGTCATCCTGGTCGCGGGCGCCCTGGTGTGGCAGTGGTACCGCGGCGGCGGATCGGTGCACGACACCGATGCCGAGCCGCGGCCGGTCGCGGCCCGAGGCAGTCTGTCGGAGGCGGAAAACACCACGATCGAGCTGTTCCGAAACGCGTCGGCCTCGGTGGTGTACGTCCGCCCGATCGAGTTGCGGCGCGATCCCTTCAGGCTGAACGTCATGGAAGTCGAAGGCGCCGGGTCGGGCTTCATCTGGGACGACCGCGGCCACGTCGTGACCAACCTACATGTCATCGAGGGCGCCAGCGCCGTGAAGGTCGTTTTGGCCGATGGCAAGAGCTATGACGCCAAGTTCGTCGGTGCGTCTCCCGGCAACGATCTGGCCGTGCTCTTCATCGATGCGCCTTCCTCCCAGCTCAAGCCGATCCCGGTCGGAACGTCCAGCGACCTTCAGGTCGGCCAGCAAGTGTTCGCCATCGGTAACCCGTTCGGGTTCGACCAGACCCTCACCACCGGCATCGTCAGCGCGCTGGGGCGACAGATCAAGTCGGCCTCGGGGCGGACCATCGAGGACGTCATCCAGACCGACGCGGCTATCAACCCGGGCAACAGCGGCGGGCCGCTGCTGGACAGCGCCGGACGCCTGATCGGCGTGAACACTGCCATCGTCAGCCCCTCCAAGGCCAGCGCGGGCATCGGGTTCGCCGTCCCCGTCGACACGGTGAACCGGGTGGTGCCCGACCTGGTTCGCCATGGTCGCGTCGTCCGCCCCGGGTTGGGCATCGAGCCGCTGTCCGACCGGATCACACGGATCATGGGGCTGGAGGGCGTGCTGATCAGGCGCGTCTTGAAGGACAGCCCCGCCGCCAAGGCCGGCCTCCGCGCCACCGTCGCGGACAGGGGGGGCAGGCCCGTGCTCGGCGACCTCATTGTCGCCATCGACGGCAAGCCGGTCAGGAACGTCGACGAGCTGTTGCGGGTCCTCGACAAGTACAAGATCGACGACACCGTCGTGGTGAAGACCCGACGCGGCGACCAGACCCTGGAGTTCAAGGTCAAGCTGGGGCCGATCTCTTCGAGTTGACTCGCGCGTCGGCCGGTGTCTGCGCGATTCTGTACCGGTTGGCGATACGGGCGGTAGCCCGTGCCCTCACCGTCTTTCCCTGGCCCAGTACAGCACAACGAGGAGCAGCAGGACGGCGTCGCACGCGACGATGAAGATGGAGCGGCCGCTGGCCTCGATTTGCTTCTCGGGGTCGTAGCTCAGCACGACGTCGACGGTCAGTACGCCGAGCACGATGGCAAGCGCCGCGAAGGCGACCGCAAGCAGCGTGCTGATCACGCCGCCGGCGACGACGTACCGCACGGCACGCCCGACCGCCCGAACTGGCTGCAACCCTCGCTTGGCGACAGACGCCACCGTCCACCTGGGCTGCGGAGGCGTTGTTGTCGGCTCGTTGCGCTTTGGCGGCGCGGCCGGCTTGGCGGACTTGGGTGCCCGTCCAGGATTGCCGAACTGCTCGCCGCAGTTCGGGCAGGTATGGACTTCGGGAGGGGGCGATGCGACGAGCGCCTCGTCGCATTCGCGACAGACGATCTTCCCGTGATGCCGGTACTTCTCCTCGAGTCTGCCGATCAAGGCGCCGCAGTTCGAGCAGGTGGCGGTCGCGGGCGGGGGGCAGTCTGCCAGCAGCTGGTCGCACTCCCGGCAGACGCGATGTCCGTGGAAGTCGTACGTCTGCTCCCGCGGGCCGATCTTGCCGCCGCAGTTCTCGCAGATTTTCACACTGGTGGTTGGCGTCGACACGGGATAGGGCGCCTTTGCGTGACGGCCGGCCGATAAGCTACTCATCGGCATATCATACCAGGGCCGTCCCGTCGATTGCGCGCCGAAAGACGGCTTTCCCCGGGGAGGCGTATCGGCGCCGGGGTCGTTCTCAGATACGTGTCATTCGGCGCAGGTGTGGCGAGACCCCTGTCCAGCGAGAGGGGCTGGTGGTCACAGGACCACGGTCGCCCACCCTCTGCGCTGTTTCGTTGGGCGCCCGAGGCTACGCCCGCCGTCGTCGCAGCACGGCGAGTCCGCCGAACAGCAGGAGCCCAAGCGCTGTGGGCTCAGGCGTGATCACGAACGCCAAGTCGAGGGCGTCTTGGGTTAGGGGATCTCGTAGCTCGTTCCAGCCTTCCGGGTAGTTTGGGTTACGCCCAAGGTCCGGGGGGTTGTACCAGACCGCGCCGTCCTCGAAATGGTCCTGGGAGGTCTTCCAGCCGAGGTCCCAAGTGCCATACACGGTGCCGAGTAGCAACCAGTAGGTCTCGCCCTCCTCCTGGTAAAACGGGTCAGGGATGCCCTCGATGTTGATCTGGAAGATGTTGCTGTGGTCGTGGGGGATCACCTCTTCGGTCCACGGGCTATACCAGCCCTGATCCCCCGTCCCCCACTGACGCCACGTGTACTCGTTGTCGTAGAAGACACCGTCCCAGAGTGGGTCCCCGGGCTTGCTGTATGGACCCGTGGTGTCGTTCTCGTGGATCCCCACCCACAGGTCGGTGTCCCAGTGCTCAACGTCCCCGCGCCACGAGACCCACAGATGGATGTCGGTAACATACCCGCTCTCTGAGCACTGCCAGTCGTCGGCCGGGACCCCCACTGAGATATCCCATCCGTTCGGGTCTGGCAGTTGCGGGAAATGCATCTTGTGGCCGTCGCCGGGATCCCAATCCGCCAGGGCCGGTGCGGCCAGAACACACGACGCAAGAACAAGGCCCGCCTGTGTCTTCATTGTGCTGTCCTTTCAGTTTCCCCGAAGGGTTGCGGCGTCTGAGGCAGGACCTGTCCCCGGTGCACCGGGATGGTTGGGGTGCGCTTGCTGCTCCGTGTACTTCAATACTAGACAACGCGCCAAGGGCGGGCAACCCCATCCAACATATTCCCTTTGCTCTTAGGGATGTATATGAACGGATTGACGAGTCGGAATCCTGGGCGGATGGAATGAACCGACGGCAGCCTTGCGGTCAGGCCGGCTCGGGGCGGATTGCTCGGTTAGCTGGCGATCCGGTCGGCGGCGTTTCGGCCGGCGAGTCGGCCGCTGGTAAAGGCCCAGGCGATGTGGAGCCCGTGGCCCCAGGCGACGATCCCGCCCATGCCGTTGCACCCGGCCGCGTACACGCCTGGGATGACCTGGCCCTGCGCGTCGAGCACCTCCATGTTCTCGTTGATTCGCAGTCCACCCTCGGTGGTGACGATCCAGCTCTTGACCGGCCCGAGGGCGCGGAACGGCGGCGTGGCCAGCGGCGGGCCGAACGACGTCCGGCCGACCGGATCACTCGACGCTCCGCTGGCGGCCTGGTTGTAGTCCCGAATGGCCGTTTCCATCGACGTCGGGTCCACGCCGATCCGACAGGCCAGCTCGGCGATCGTGTCGGCCTCGGCGTAGACGTCGGGTCTGAACCGCTTGTAGTCCTGGATGTACGCATACGCGATGTCGGGGGCGGTCGAGACGAAGTTGGGCCAGGCCGAGAAGACGTCCGCCAGCGTCTGGTCCAGCACGATGTAGGCAATCTTGTCCGGCTGTCGCGGGATGGCCAGCTCCGGCTGGTCAGTCTCGTCGGTGAACCGCTCGCCGCGGGCGTTGACGAGGATCGCGCCCTTCGCAAACAGGCTGACCTCGGGATGCTGCCAGGTGACCAGCAGGCGCTTGATCATCCGCTGGAGAATGGCCTTGGGCAGCAGGCCCATCGCCCTGCCGAGCAGCTTGGCCATCAGCGGGTTGGCGGGCAGCAGCTGGCTGAAGGGCGCCTTGGGCGGGGCGATGAACCGGATCTCGGGTCCGTAGACCACGTCCATGTTGAGCAGCTCGGCGCCCACGTCCTGTCCGATGCGGTGCCCATCGCCGGTTGCGTTGGGGTTGATGCCCTCCACGCTGGCGACCTCGTCGGGCAGGTAGCGGCGCTTGACGTCCAGGCCGTTCGCGTAGTCTCCCGCGGCCAGGATGACCCCGCCCTTCGCCCGGATGTTGAGCGGGTCCGTTTTCGTTCGCGCCGCCAGGCCGATGACGGATCCACCCTCGTCGCGGATCAGCCGCTCGGCTCGGCAGTCCAGGAGGATCTTCACGCCCAACCCGAGCAGCTTGCGGTGGATGACGGCGATATAGGCCTTGGCGTTGGGCACGACGTTGTGCATCCGCGGGACGCGGTTGGGCGGCTCGGGGCTGGGGCCGTGGAACTCCAGGCCCAGATCCATCAGCCAGCTCAGCGTGTCGGCCGCGTGCCGCGTGAACAAGCCGCGGAGGGCCGGGTTGTTCTTGGGTTCGAGGTGCGGGGCGAACTTGCCGATGTCCTCGTTGTGCCACTCGGGGTCGTCGTCGATCCCCGCCGCCTTCTGCATGGACGTACAGGCGGCCGTGAACGACCCGACGGCGATGCTCGTCGTTCCGCCGAGCTGCGACATCTTCTCCAGCAGCACGACCCGCGCTCCTTCACTGGCCGCCGAGAACGCCGCCGCCAATCCCGCGCCACCGCCGCCCACCACGACCACGTCGACCTCGTGGTCCCATCGAGTGGGTCGCTTGTCGGATGTCTCGTTCATCGATTCGGCACTCATCTGTGTTGGGTTGTTCCTTGATCCGACGATCGTCGATCGGATCGGGGGCTACTTCAGTCTGATGTCGTTTCGCTTCGTCTCCGGGACAAAGCTGGGGTCCTGGGTGAAGACGATTTCTGCCACGATTGCGTGGTTTATGCCGGTCACGTACGCATAGAGAACGTGCGTGCCCGCGTCCAGGTCCTTGTCAGCCAGGACGGCCCATTGAAAGGCCTCGTCGGCGTCGGGGTTGACCTCTTGGCCGATCCATTGCTCCTTGACGGATTCGCCGTCGAGCTTCCAGCCGTACCGCCCGACGTACGCGGCGTTCCGCCCACCCTTGACGAACTGGTCATTCTGCCAGATGCCCGCGCTGTGACGCAGCAGCGCCAAGATGCGGTAGCGCCCGGCGTGGCGGATGTCGAACGTCCAACTCGCCGCGGCGTCGCGCCGGGGGAAATGGCACCATCCCTCCGGTCGTGCGTGCGGTGGCCTGGTCTTGCTCGGTTCCGACTCGAAACGGAAGTGCGGGCCGGGCTGGATGCGGACCGTCTTGGCGATCGGTTCGGGCTTCAGGCCGAGCACGTCTAGCGTCGCCCTGACCTGGCGCTCGGTCGACGGTCCCGGTGCGCCGATGGCCTTGAGGATCCTGGCAGCCAGCGCCGACGCGTCCTTGCCGCGACTCAGGCCGGGCGCCGATCGAAGCAACTCGAGCCACTGCTGGCACTGCCTGCGAACGTCGTTCAGCCGGACACGCGCCGGCGCGGGCTGATCGCCGCCAGGCGGTTCCGTGGCGTCGGCGATCTTCGTGCCCAGCGTCCGACACGCCTGCAAGTATCCCGGGATCGGCTCGAGGCGATCCAGGATGGCCTGAAACTGCCCCAGCGCCGCGGCGTGTCGCGGACCGCCGGCGTGTCGGGCCTTGTCCAGAGCCTCCTGCGCCGCAAGCAGTTGCGAGGCCTGCGCCGTCCGCAGCCTCGGCGCGACGGCCTGCCAGCCGGTCCGGACCAGATCCCGGAGCATCCCCTCCGGAGCCTGGTTAGCTCGGCGCTCAAGCTGATGATAGACGCCCAAACGCGCGAGCTTCGCGAACAGGTCGCGCCCCTGCTCGGCCGATAGCCCGTAGACCTTGCGGAAGAAGACGCGGTCGAAGGCCTCCTGCGACCGGCCCGTCGGGTTCCACGCGTACTCCGCCCCACAGGCCCAGCCGTACCAGTAACACTCGGTCGGCATGGGGCTGACGGGCCAGTTGGTGTTCAGCAGGCCGACCGCGCCTCGCTTGGCGCCGTCCTGGATGAACACGCGAATGTTGGGGATCTGCCGGGCGTAGTCGGGGAAGATCGGCCGGGCCGGCACGACCGCCGGCGAGACCAGCGTCTCGAACCCGTTCTTCACGAAAAAGTCGACGCTGGGGTATGCCTTCCTCGGCGCGTAGTGCCAGTCGCAGACGAGGTAGTCCTTCGGCCTCATCCATTTGATCGCGCGGCGGTGCTTGAGCAGGTAGTCGCCCCAGATCATCGTCCGCTTGCCGTGCCTGGCGAGCAGGTCGGCCAGGCGTTGGATGTGCTTGCCGATGACCTCGTCGCAGTCGAGCCCTTGCTTTTCGGCCCACTCCTCGATGCCCCAGGCCTCATCGCAGCCGGCGTGGTAGATGGGCGTGTCGTACAGCGGGCAGAGCTCGGCGTGGATCCGGCCGATCAGCGCGTACGTCGGCTCGTGCAGCGGCCGCAACACGTGCGTGTTGTCCGGCATGGCCCGCAGCTTGGGGAACTTCTCGAGCATCCAGCGCACGTGGCCGAACGACTGCGTCTCCATCGTCATGTTGATGAAGTGCCGCCGCGCCGAGGCTGCCACCTCCCGGTAGTGCGGCATCGGCGTTCCCCCGGCGAATTCGGGGATCGTCCGGTAGTCCGGTGTCTGGTTCACCTCCCAGTTGAGCAGGTTCATCTTGTAGCTGGCGAGGCGAGCGTGTTCGTCGGGCGATTGCAGGCCGAACATCGTGCCCCGCCACTTCATGGCGGGCCAGTCGCAGAGGTCCACGCACTCAAGCCGCGCGCCCTTGCCGTCGGCCCCGGGCTCGAGCATTTGCCGGAGCGTCTGCAGGCCATAGAAGCAGCCCGCCGGTCCGTTGCCGGCGATGAGGATGCATTTGGGCGTGATCTGCAGCCGATACCCCTCCGGCCCCCACTTCGGGTCGGGCGTGATCAGGAACTTGCGCCATCCCTTTGCGAGGGGCGGGTCTGTCCCTGGGCACCCCACCTTCAGCGCCGGCGCCCCCTCGGCCCGGCCGCGCTTCACCGGTACGCCGAGTGCTTTCAGATCGGTTGCCAGTTGGCTGACGCCGATCGTCCAAGCCGGGCGGCGTCCTTCACTCAGGACGACGTGCAACGGTCGGTCGGCGCTGAGCACCAGCACTCCGTCCGTCCGCTTGATCTGTCGCGGCAGCGGAATGACGTCCTCGGCGCCGCCCTGCAGACGCGTCGTGATCGCCGATGCGACCCCCACGACGACCATCCACCGCCCGAGCCATGATTGGGTGACCATTGCAGGAAACTCCTCGCTATCCTGAACACGGACGCTGGGACTCAGGACGAGAACTGTATCATCTCCGTTCCGGGCGTGCCAACCGCTCGTGCGCTTGCGGGCGCCCTGCCTTCCCGCAGGACCGCCGGACGTGTGTCCGGCTCGACGCTTGACAGCGCTGTCCTGGTTCTGCTAAACGCGCCCGTGGGCGGGGGGCGTTTCGGCTCGATCGGGACGGCAAGGCAAGACGGGCGGGCGCTGAGGAGCTTGCAGACCATGGCCAAGATGCTATCCGACAAGCGCTATGCCGTGACCGGCAAGCTGGTGGGCATCGACGCGACCGGGCTGGTGGGACCGTTCTTCACGATCCGCGTTCCGGCGAAGGGGTACGACCTGAGCCGGCCTGGGACGTATATCGATCTGTCCCTGCTCGACCCGGGACAGGTCGTCTTCAAGAAGAAGATCCACATCAACGACGAGCTGAAGGTGGTCATCAACCCGAGCACGGCCGTGTTGGAGCAGGGCACGCGGAACGAGATGACGTTTCAGGTCGTGCCGCGAAGCAAGGCCCAGCGGATCAGCCACGCCATTCGGCGCGATGACGCCACCGCGCCCATCAACGGAAAGGTCATCGACAACGACGAGCGGCGGCACATCGTCATCGACGCGGGATTGCCGTTGGTCGTGGGCATGCTGGATACCAAGCCGTCGCAGGTCAAGCTGGTCAAGGTCAACTCGTGGGTGACGTTCTGGCCGGCCCCCCCCACGCATGGTATTATCCTGCCCTCCTGACTGGCCCTTTGGCGATGACAACCGGTTTGAGGGCGCAGGCGGAATGACGGGTCGCAGCCGTCCGGTTTCGCGCCGGTTGAGGAGACGTGGATGCAGATGGCGCTTCGGTCAAGACGTGCGTGGCCGATGCTTGCGTGCGTGGCGGTGATGCCCGGCCTGCTCGGATGCACCGGGGCAGCATCGTACCGCGTCAAGACCAGTCAGCCCTGGCCCGACGAATGGGTCAGTGGGGCGCGCGTGCCCTACGAGCGGATCGTCCAGCTCACTGCCAAGACGGTCGAATGGCACCGCAAGGCGAATTGGCGGGCCTTGGAGGCGGAGGCGAGTGGCCTGCTCGCGGGGCGGCGCGACCTGTACGGGTTCGTGCGCAGTGGCGTGGCCCGACCGCTGTCGGGGATGGATCCGTCGAAGGGGGGACGCTACCTCGAAGTCAAGGTTGCGCCGTGCTTCTTCGATTTCGACGGGCCGCCGCCCAGGATAACGCTCGACTATCAGGACAAGGCGCTCCATGGGGTGATGTCCGATTTGATGAAGCGGGTCGGTCGAAGCTACCTGATCAGTCCGGCGTTGTCCGGTCGACCGACCATCACAGCCCACCTGGTGGACCTCGACTGGCGTGAAGCGGCGGTGCGGGTCATGCTCGAGGCGGACGTCTTCGTCGAGCCGGTGTGGTTCAATCCCGTCTCGTTGCGATCGTACGAGTACGCGAGTCAAGCCGAGTTCATCGCGGCGGTCCGGCAGGCGATCGACCACATGAAGAACCCCTCCCCCCGGGCCCCGTTGACCGTCGTGCCCTGGGAGACCTGGGTGCTGAACAACCGGGCCTATCAGCTCCGGTATCACGCCTGGCTCCGGTCGGCGCCAACGACGCGGCCATTGGGCCCGCCGCCGGGGACGGCCATCCTCAGCGCCGACCTGGCCATCGCCAAGAAACAGATCCTCTACGCCCTACCGCATCAGCTCAACTGGCCGTCGACGCAGCCGGCCCCGTCCCCAAGCGCTGGGCGCCCATGACCCTCGGCGTGGGGCCGGCGCGTCCGGGTGGCCCGCCTCGGGGGGCCTTTCCGCTGTGGGCGAACCGAGGGGGATCTGGTGCGTAGAAGTTGGGTGTAGGCGGGGAGGTCCCCGCGCGTCATCAGGGGTGTGAGCGACCTTGGAGGGGCGAACACTTCGTTGAGGCACAGAGTAAGGAAGTATCATAGTTTTTTTGCCTGAATCACACGTGGATGGGCCTCCTGGGGTTCCGAAGCACCTTGCGTTCATGGATTTGTCGAAAGAAAAGGCCGGCGCCGAGCCGATCTAGTTATCGGAAGTTGGAGGTTGTCTCTGCGCCAGCGGAGGCCTGCCGCGGTGTCGTCGGGGCGCTGTGTCGTCCTGCGGTTGGGGGCGATCCCTGCCCGGGAAGGCGGGCCGGAAACGAAGGCCTGGTTGGGTCTTCGGTGCTGGTGCGGCCGATTGATCGGAGGGTCCTGCGGGCGGCGTGGCCTCAGCCAGGGGTTTTCGGTCAACTGGCCTTGTCCGGCGGCCGGTGCAGTCGTGGTGCACCGGGAAGCCTCGAGGAGGACCGCCAGGTCGGAGATCGTTGCCCGGTCGAACCGGGCGGGCGGGTCGGAGACATGACACATCTGCGAGGCGGCAATCTGACAAAGCGTCGCCAGGGGCTGGCGTGGGTTGCGTCGGGTGTCCTGCTGGTCAGTTCGACGGGTTGCATGAGGTCGCTGTGGAACGACTTCTTCGACCCTAGCGAAGTCGGGCGCTTCAATAGCAAGCCCGTGACCAACGAGATTCGGGCGACCTTGGGGCTACAGGACGAAGAGACCGAACTCATCGACGCAAGCGATCCCTTGCCAGAAGACACCGTGGCGGTCGTGAAGGAGTACCAGATCGGTCCGGGGGACACGCTCGAGATCAACATCCACGAACTGCTTCGCCTGGGGACGATTACGACCGAGGTTCGCAAGGTGAGCGAGCTGGGGTTCATTCGCCTGCCCAAGCTCGGCAGGATCAACGTCAACGGGATGACCGAGCAGAACGTCGAAGACCTACTCAAATCGAAGCTGGATCCTGACATCCTGATCGACCCCATCGTGAGCGTCGTTGTGCGGGACGAGAAGCAGCGTGAGTTCACGATTGTGGGCTACTCGGCACGCCCCGGGTCGGTGCCCATTCCCAAGGCCGATTTCCGGATGCTGGAAGCCATTACCTATGCGGGCCCGATGCCCGAAGAGATCGACAAAGTGTACGTGATCCGGCGGGGACCGGGGCCGCGCCAGGGGGAGGAAACTCCGCTGACGGCTCCGTCTACGGAGTCGGCTACCGAGCCTGCTGCGCCGCTGTCCGAACCGGCGCAACCGACTTCCTCGGAGCCCGCAACGGAGCCGTCCAAGCCCCGTGCTTCCAGCGACCTGCGGAAAGACTTCGACCTGTTGCTGAGCGACGTCGCTGGTGGGAAGAGCGGGAGGACGCAATCGACCCCGTCCGGAGCGTCCCCAGTCGGGTCCGCTTCCGCCCCCGCGACGGGCCAAGACCCTGTGACGCCCGAAGAACGTCAGGCGTTGCTCAGGGCCCTGGTGCCCGGAGGACCGAGCGCCCCGCCGCCAGGGGAAGAAACGCCGTCGACGTCGGTCCCGCCAACGGCTTCGGAACCGGGATCGCGTGGCGTCGCTGCCCCGAAGGGTTCCGACAGGGAATTCGGCAAGTGGATCTGGTTGAATAACGAGTGGGTGGAGCTTCGGGGGACCCCCGAGCAGCAGGCAGAGCCGACCACGACGGGGTCCAGGCCAGCATCCGAGCCTGCCCCCACCGTCGAATGGGAGGAGGTCGCAGACACCGCCGAAGAGACGCGGATCATCTCGATCCCCGTCAAGCCGCTGCAGTCCGGAGAAGCGCGGTACAACATCGTGATCCGTCCCGGGGACGTGATCAGCGTGCCGAACCCCGAAGCGGGGAAGCGTTACTACGTGATGGGCCACATCCGCGGGCCGGGAGCCTACTCGATTCCGATGGAGGGCATCACGCTCAAGGCCGCCGTTGCCGCGGCGGGCGGCCTGGATCCCTACGCGTGGCCGAGCCGGTGCGAGATCGCCCGGCGGATCGGCCCGGACCAGGAGCAGTTGTATCCGGTCAACCTGGATCGGGTTTTTTCCGGGAAGGATCCGGATGTCAGGGTCAAGGCCGGCGACGTGATCAACGTGGGCACGCACCCCCTGTCGCCGTTCCTGGCCGCGATCGCCAACGGCTTCCGGCTGGCCTACGGATTCGGGTTTGTGTATGACCGTAACTTCGGGTCCATCGATCAGTATGGGGGCAAGCCGAATCCGGAAGCACAGAGGGAGGCTGAGCAGAACGCGCGGTTTCCGCAGCTGATATCGGCCTTCTCGGGTCTGTAGCGCCCGGGCGGTTCCGGCGTGACCCGGTGGGGACGGCCCGTGGCCGAATGTGGGTGAAGGATGGATTCGCCGAAGCGTGAGGTTGCAGTTGCGCCCCGGGTGGCGGGCAAAGCCAGACCGAGAACGCGTGTCGTGCGGTGGTCCGCCCTCATCGGGCCGGTGGGCTGGTGGAAGATTGGGATCATCGCGGCGTTTCTTGGTCTGATCTACCGCGACGAGCTCGCCTTCATGTTTCACGTCTGGACGCATGATGGCGACTGGTCTCACGGACTGCTGGTTCCGGTTTACAGTCTGTATTTCCTCCACACCCGCAGGCGATGGTTGGTGGGGAGCCGTCCGCAGGGATCCTACCTGGGTCTTGCGTTTCTGGGGCTGGCGGTGCTTCTATTCCTGGCGAGCGTCACCGGGCCGATGATCGCCTACGCGCGCTCACTGTCGGTCGTGGTGAGTATCTTTGGCGCGGTGGTGTTGGTTGGAGGAAAGCGCGTTCTCCGCGTGGCCTGGTTCCCCGTTTTGTTCCTGCTGTTTGCAGTTCCTCTACCGCCGCAGCTGATGTTTCAGCTGACACTGCCGATGAGGCAGATCGCCAGCCAGGTTTCGGCGTTGGTGCTGGAACTCGTGTCGGACGCGCAGGCCTACGCGGAGGGGGTGGTCATCGCCGTCGCTTACGGGGAGGAGATCTACAGGCTCAACGTGGAACGGGCGTGTGCGGGCATGCGCTTGATGATGGCGTTCTTCGCGCTGGGGACGGCGATCACGTTCCTGAGCGAGCGTCCGACGTGGCATCGCGTGGTCATGCTGGCGTTCTGCCTGCCGATCGCTCTGCTATGCAACATCATTCGCGTGACGACGACGAGCCTGATTCACGTGTTCGTAGGCAAGGAATACGCCAGCGGCTCGGCCCACACGCTTCTTGGCTTGATGATGCTCTTGGTGGCGTTCGGGCTATTCTTCGGCATTTCGTATATCCTAAACAACCTGTTCGTTGAGGTCACCGAGGACGAGGACGGCTCCTCATCGAGAGGGTCGTCGGGTGCCGTGGCATGATGGCGCAGTCTAACCCACCTGAGCGAGGGGACGCGTTCGGCGGGCCAGTTCGCCCGACCGTCCGCAAACGGGTCAGTCCCGAGGCCGCACTGAAGACGGCGTTCGCGCGGGACCCCCGGTTCGTCGTGTGCGTGGTCGCGCTGGGGGTGGGGCTGGGGAGCGTCGAGTGGCTGAGGGCGTACGGCTTCAGGTTCAGCAAGCAGCGGGTGGATCTCAAGGCCCCGCTGGAGAGCATGGACGCCAAGAAGATATTGCCTTATCGGTTGGTGGGGAGCGACACCATTCCCAAGGAGGAGGTGGAAGCGTTGGGGACCGAGGAGTACGTCCGTTGGCGTCTGGAGGACATGAGCGTCCGGAACGTCAACGATCCGTTGCACTGGCCGACGTTGTTCGTGACGTACTACTCCGGGCAGCCCGACCAAGTGCCGCACGTTCCCGAGGAGTGCTTCCTGGGAGGCGGTTACGAGCAGTTGAGCAGCCGAGACGCCAAGGTCAAAGTGCCCGGGCTCGAGCCGGCGACCGGGGAGGTCCCGGTCAGGATCCTGAAGTTCCGAAAGGACTCCACGATTGGCGGAGCGCTGGTTCCCACGGTGATCTACCTCTTCAGCGTGAACGGCGAATTCGTCGGCTCACGAACTGCGGTGCGACTGGCGTTGAGCAATCCGTTCGAGCAGTACGGTTATTTCAGCAAGGTGGAGGTGTCCTTCAGCCAGCGGCCAGGGGGGGGCTCGCATGATGACGCCGTGCTAAGGGCCGCCGAGCGGCTGTTGGGAAAGGTGCTGCCAGTCCTGGTGCGAGACCATTGGCCGGACTGGCCGCCGGAGGGTCCCCCGGTGGGGAGTTGAGCCCGGGGGGAGGGGCAGTTGTCGGACAGAGGACACATTAGAAAGAGCGGTGAAGCGATGGCACAACGACGATTGAACAAGAGCCTTGTGGTCGGACTGGTGGTGGGTCTGATGGTGATCTCGACGGTGGCGGCCATCCTCCTGCTGATGACGATCCGTGATCCTGGGAAAGTGGCGGCGCCTTTGGTTCGGGTCGCGGTGGAGGCCTACCGCGCGGGCAACTATGAGGCCGCGATGCGTGCGTACGGGCAGGCGTTCAACCGGACGAGGGACGTGACGTGGCTGGTGGCCCAGGGCGAAGCGGCCAAGGATTCCGGCGACGCGCTGGGAGCGATGCGGATCTGGGACCGGGCGGTGTCGGAGGATCCCTCCCGGATCGCCGCACACGAGGCGCGGATCCGACTTCGTCTGGAGTTCGCCACGATGTATGGGACAGCCCAGCAGAACGCGGCGCTGCGCGGGGTGGCCGACGCCTTGCTCAGGCAGAGCCCGGATCACCCGCTGGGTCACTTCGGACGAGGCATTGCGCTGACGGGCTTGGCCCATGAGCAACCGGAGAACATGACCGAAGGGCTTGCCGAGATGGAGGAGGCCCACGAGTTGGCGCCCGCGGATCGTGAGATTGCCAGGAGCATGGCCACGGCCTATCAGATTACGTCCCAGAACCGTCTGAAGGAGAAGAAGCCCAAGGAGGCCGACGAGTATCGCAAGCGGGCCGAGGACGTCTTCCGCCGGATGATCAAGGCCGATCCGGAGTCGGCTGAGGCCTACCTGTCGTTCGCTGGCTTCTTGATGAGCCGCCTCTACACCGAGGAGAACCTGGCGCGGTTGGCAAAGAAGAAGTTGGACCCGGCCAAGGAGGCCGCCGAGCTGAAGCAGATCGACGAGAACCTTCGGCAGGCCGAGAAGCTGGACCCCAAGTCCCCCGAGCTGGGCATGCACCGGGCACAGTATTGGCGGATGGCCGGCAAGCCGGAGAATATCGTCGAGGCGTACAAGGGGGTCATCGCGACCGTGCCGGAGCACTTGGACGCCTACATCCAGTTGGCCACGCGCTACCGAGCCGGGCGGAAGCCCGAGGAGGCCTTGAAGGTTCTGGAGGCGGGGTTGTCGCAGGACGTGGATCTGCTCGGTTACAAGGGGAACCTAAACAAGCGGAAGCGCTTCCAGATGCTGTGCACGGCGTGCGAGATCGCTTTGGCGCAGGCGGCCACCGAGCCGGAGAAGCGCGAGGCGCACGTCGAGAAGGCAGGCAAGTACTACGATCGGGCGGTTGCGGAGAAGGGGGCGGCGGGTCCGAGGATCCGTTTGGTCGAAGGACAGCTCTGCGAGGCGCGGCGGCAGTACCGAGAGGCCCAGCAGGCGTATGAAGCCGCCAACAATCGCCTGGCCTGGGGAGGAAACAGCGGGATTTACAAGACCCGAGTTCTCCTGCTCCTGTCCCGCCTGTATCTGCAGCGCCTCAAGGCGCCCGGCGAAGCGGTCAAGCTGCTCGACACGATTCTCGAACGCCAACACGGTGACTTCCGCGCTCGGCTGATGCGTGCGGAAGCGTATCTGACGATGAACAAGCCGAGCGAGGCCATCGACGACGTCAAGCGGGTGCTGGCGTCGGGCAAGGAACTGGGCGACGACCATCAGTACATACTCGAGGCCCGGAAGCTGGCGATGCGCGGGTACGCGATGCTGGGCAAGGCCGAGGAGGTCAGGAAACTCCAGGACAAGCTCGGCGGGGACACCCCGGCGGCGAAGCTGCGAGAGGCCTTCGTCTACCAACTCGAGAAGAAGAACGATAAGGCGGCGGAGATCTACAAGGCCCTTCTCAAGGAAGACCCGGCCAACAGGCGTCTGCTTGCGCGGGCCGTCGGATTCCTGGTGTCGATCGACAAGCGGGATGATGCCAAGAAGTTGCTGGCGGCGGCCCGGGCGAAGAAGCCTGATGATCCGATGTTCGAGCAGATGTCCCTGCTGCTGAATGAGAAGCTGACCGACGAGCAGCGCGATGAGCGTCTGTTGGCGTTGATCAAGGAGACGGACGACGAGTTCGCCCGCGAGGTGTCGCTGTACCAGTACTACATTCGCCGGGGCAAGGTCGAGGAGGCCCTGCCCCACCTGGAGGCGGCCAGGAAGATCAAGCCCGAATCGCCGTCGTTACTGGACGCCGAACTCAGGATCGCCCTGCAGCAAAAGGACTGGGACCGGGCCGAGCGCTGTTGGGAGGAGGCCGCCAAGCTCAACCTTGACGGCGTCGAGGGCCGGTTCGTCCAGGGCCGGATCGCCCTGGTCAAGGGCGGGCTTGAGACGCAAGAGGCCGATACGCTCGCGGCGAAGGACCTCGCCAAGTCGCAGGAACACCGCAAGAAGGCCAAGGTCCTGTTCACCGAAGCGGCCAAGCACCTGCGGGAGGGCATCGCCATCTACAACAAGTCGTCCCAGGCCCATTACTGGCTGGGCGGGGCTGAGGAGGGGTTGGGCAACCCGGTGGACGCGCGCGATGCCTATGCGATGGCGGTAGAGCTGGATCCCACGAACGGCAACGCCCACAAGGCGCTGGCCAGGCTGGGCAAGACGTATGGGAACGTCGCCGACGCGGAGGGGCATCTGAAGGAGGCCATCCGGCTGGCGGGCAAGGATGCCGAGGGGTTGCCGCGCGATCCATGGCTTCGGCTCCAGGTGGAGAACGAGCGTGAGCAGGCCGATCCCCGCAGTGCCATCAAGCGGCGGGAGGAAGCCCGAAAGAAGGATCCCAAGGACATCTACAATCTGATGCGCCTGGCCCTGTTGTACGATCGCGTGGAGGACAAGGCCAAGGCCAACAAGTGCGTTGAGGATTCACTGAAGGCGGAGCCGAAGAACCTGGCGCTGGTGTGGGATGCCGCGCGACTCTACACGCGGAACGACCAGCACGTAAAGGCGGACAAGCTGCTTCGCGATCTGGTCAAACAAGTGACGGGTGACGAGAAGACGCGTGCTCAGGTGATGGTGGCCCGGCACAACGCCAACATCGTCCGGCGGCACACGAGGGGCATCAAGCGGTATGCTCAGAACGTCGTGTTGGAGGCCCAACAGGCGGCGGACCGTGCCTATGCGGTGGCGGCGCAGCTGCCGAATACCCCGCCGCAGGTCTTCGTGGAAGCGGCGACGTTCTGCATCGAGACGCGTCGGGAGCGGGGTGCGGTGGAATGGCTCCGCAAGGCCCTGGAGGTGGTCAACGAAAAGAGCTACGAGGGCCAGATTCGTCGGCGGCTGATCGGGGTCCTGTTGAGGACCCGCCCGATTCCGGTGGACGCAGGGAAAGAGGTCACGGACTACGTCAAGAAGTTCCCGGACGATCCCCGGGGTCTGCAGTTCAGGGGCAAGCTGTACGCGGCCCAAGGCAAGTTGGACATGGCCATCGAGGAGTACACGGCCTATCTGGACCAGATCACCCGTCAGGGCAAAGGCCCGACGCGGGCGGCGCTGATGGCGGAGGGCTACTTCCTACGCGGGTCGCAGTACTTCAAGCAGGCCCAGGCGAACCGGACTGCTCGCGATGAGCATCTGCGTCTGGCGATTGAGGACTTTCGGGCGGCGAAGGCCATCGTTCCGAAAGGGGGTCGCGGGTTGACGTATCGCGTCGCGTTGGCGCAGGCGCACAGGCTGAAAGGGCAGCCGGAGGAGGCCATCCGGGAGCTTCGCGCGGTGCTGTCGGAGAATCCGAAGGCCCGCGGCCCGGCGATGGCGCTGGTGCGGGTCTACGGGGGCCTGAAGCGATGGGGAGACCAAGAGGCGCTGATCCGTCAGCAGATGAACCTGTTTTCGGATGACGTGACTTGGCCTTACATGCTCGGCAAGCAGTTCGTGGGGCGCGGCAGGCACGCAGACGCGATCGCTCCGCTGAAGAAGGCGTGTGAGCTGCTGGAGTACAAGAGGGCGGGAAACGGACCTGAACAGCCCTTGATTCTGCTGCTGGGATGCTTGAGCAAGACCGGGGGGCACAAGGAAATCATCGACATCGTCAAGACGAAGCTCGGGACTGAAGATCAGACAAGCGATGCCTTGGCACACTACGCCGCGGCGCTGGCGGCGACGGGCAAGAAGGCGGATGCGTTAGCGGCGTTCGTCCGGGCGGTGGGGGCCGCTCAATCCTGGAAGGGCTACTCTCGGGTGGTCCAGCAGCTGGCCAAGTCGTTTGGCGGGTTGGAGCAGGCTATCCAAGCGGTCCGGTCCGAGCACGACAAGGCGGGCGCAAAGAGCGAGATCCCTGCGATGCTGCTTTCGAGCCTGCTGGCGTTCAACAAGAAGGAGGGCGACGCGCTGGCATTGGTGACCCAAGCGGTGGCGGCTACCAAGGACCCGGTCCGCAAGGCGATCTGCCTGGCGAGCCAGGGCATCCTGCTGTACGGCCAGGGAGAGAAGCAGAAGGCCGAGCAGGTCTACATGGAGGCGCTTCGCAACAAGGGCGATGAGCTGACGGTGCTGAACAACCTGGCCTTCGTGCTGGCCGAGGACCTGAAACGTCCGCAAGAAGCGTTGTCGTATGCCGATCGGGCCTTCCGGCTGTCTCCCGGGGATCCCTATGTGCTGGATACGCTGGGATGGTGTCTCTTTCTGGCCGGTCGGTCGCAAGACGCGATGGGCGTCCTGCTGGAGACCATCGACCGGGACCCGAGACTGTTGGACACGCATCTGCATCTTGCGAAAGTCTACGCCAAAGAGGGACAGAGGTCAGAGGCGGAGGGCGTCCTTCGCAGTGCCTTGGAACAGGCCGATGAGCAGGACGATCAGGCGTCCAAGGACAGAGTGTTGGCGGCGATGAAGGAGTTGGGCATCCAGCCCTGATGGCTGCGTGGATTGCTGCGGCGGCAGGGATTGGGTGTCACGACGATCGTGGTAACCAGGCGAGGATGGAGTCTGCCATGACGACATTGACGACAGAAGTCAGGCAGCCGATGGGACTACCCAGAGAGGCCGGGGTCGTCTCCGCCAGAGCGCCCGCGGCGGCCGCAGCGGCCGGGACGATGTCTGCGGGGGATGTCTTCCGCATTCTCGTGCAGCGGATCTTCCTGATCCTACTGGTGTGGTTTCTTGGTTCGGCGATCACGGTGGGCGTCACGCTGGTCACGAAGCGGTACTTCCCGCTGTGGACGGGGGAGGCCCTGATCAAGGTCGAGTCGCCCACGCCCGCCAACCCCTTCGATCCGTGGGCTCGAGAAGTCAGCCGCGATGCGGTGGAGCGGAACATCGCCGACCAGGCCAATCTGATTCGCGACACGGAGCTGTTGCGCAAGGCCCTGACGGGCCAAGTGATCCGGACCGATACCGACTGGTTCAAGCAGTTCAACGATGATGTGGATGCGGCGTTGAAGGATCTCCACGACAACCTGAGCAGTGCGGGTGTGCGGGGGACGAGCCTGCTGCGGGTCGGCATGGCCACGCGGAACCCGAAGGACGCGCCCAAGATCGTCAACAGAATCGTGGAAGTGTACATGGAGATCGTCACCGAAGCCTCGCGGGCGATGTATTCGGAGGAGGCCAGTGCGTTCAAGAGGGAGGTGGAGACCAGGGAGGCGGACCTCGAGAAGATCAACGAGGACCTGGCCCGGCTGGAGCGGGAGGGGGATATCCCGGGCATGCTGACGGACGCGCCCACGGTGACCGTTCGATTGCGGAGCCTGCAAGAGGAGGCGGTTCAGCGAGAATCGGAGTTGGATCTCCTCAGGGCCCGGTGGCAGGCTTACGGGCGGATGAGTCCCGAAGAGGTGCAGTCCTCGGTGGAGCTGACGCAGCGGGTGGAGGCGGACCCCAAGATTGCGGCCCTGAGCCGTCACGTCCGCGATCTCATGGAGCGCCGGGAGACGCTGTCAATACGACTGGGGCCCAAGCACAGGGAGATCCAGGAGCTCGAGAAGCAGCTGACGGTGGCCGAGGACGAGCTTGCGAGCCTCCGCCAACTCCGTTTGGAGGAAGAGCGCAAGGCGCTGACGGAGTCCTACAACCAGGCCTACCACGCCGCACTTCGCGCCACGGCAGACCTGAAAGAGTCGCTCGAAGAAGCGACGCAGATGCAGTTGGACCTTGATCGGAAGCGGCAACGCTACGATTTGATGGTGGCCAATCGGGACAAGCTCGAGCGGGAGCGCGACAAGTACGATGAGGCGCACGCACATTACCTGATGGTCTCTCGCACCAAAGAGCCGGTTCGTATCTATGTCTACCGCCGGGCATCCACCCCGCTGGAGCCGAGCCGCCCCCGCACGGCGATGTGGATCCTGCTCGGCGTGGGGGTGAGCCTCGTCGCGGCGATCGGCCTTGCGCTGGGGCTGAACCTGCTGGACACCAGCCTGCGAACCCCGCGGGACGTGATTCGGCACGCCGGCCTGCCCCTGTTGGGCACGGTGCCGGTGTTGGACGACGAGGAGGCAGCGGTCGAAGACATCGAAACGGCTGCTCGCCTGACGCCTCATTCGCTGGTGGCCGAGTGTTTCCGGCAGATACGTGCCAACCTGCTTTTCAGCGCGCCGTTGGAGCAGCAGCGAACCATCCTGGTCAGCAGCGCGTCGCCCAGCGATGGCAAGACGTGCGTGGCCATCAACCTTGGGGTCACGCTGGCCCAAGGGGGTCGACGGATCCTGCTGGTCGATGCCAACTTCCGGCGCCCGAGTTTGCACAAGGCCTTTGGGCTGCCGAATCAGCGGGGACTGAGCAACCTGCTGGTCGGGCAGGGCCGACTGGGGGACTTTGCGGCCAACACCGACCTGCCCAATCTCGACGTGTTGGTGGCTGGGCCCTGTCCGCCCAATCCCGCGGAGCTGCTGGCCAGCAGCTATGTCCGTGAGGCGCTCGCCAAGGCCGTTGAGGACTACGATCAGGTGATCGTCGACGGGCCTCCCGTCCTGCTGGTCAGCGATGCAGCGGTTCTGGGGGCCATGGTGGATGGCGTCATTCTGGTGTGTCGGGCCAGGTCGAGCCGGGGGATGGTGCAGCGGGCGAAGACACAGTTCGGGCTCGTGAACGCTCGGCTGATCGGTGCCGTCCTCAACGCCGTCGAGACAACCCGTGGCGGGTACTTCCGCAAGTACTACCGCGCATTCTACGATTACCAAGAGCGAGAGGAAGAGGCGGAAGAGGCTCGTGCGGACATCGATGTCCTCCCAGCGGCCTCGACCACCGCCGAGCAGGATCACCTGGACGGATCGGAGTCCGACGCCGCCCTGAGCGAGTTCCTGCGTTCGCAGGCTGATGAACCGGGCGATGCGGGACCCATCGTCCTCGATGATGCGGGCGAGGACGCCTCTCCGCAGGAGGGCGGGGCTTCAGATGAGGACGACGACAGGCCGAAACCGGACGACACCTAGTCGGCCTGTAGCAAGGATTGAGCCGTGCCGCACAGCCGCCCTCGGCTGTGCCTTTTGGGATTGCCCAGCCGAGGAGGGTCGGGCCACGTTATCGGTGGCGCGATTCATTCGGGGCGTGGCTTGCCCCGACGTCTGGGCGGCGGAAAGCGGCGACCAGCCATGTTTGCGGGTCTTGCCCTCGAGACGTTTCGCCTCGGCCTGAGGAACCTGTGGCTGCACCGGCTGCGGTCCCTCCTGACTGCGCTGGGGATGATGTTCGGTGTGGCGGCGGTGGTCTGCATGCTGTCGATCACCGAGGCAGCCGGCGAGAAGATGCTGCAGCTCATCCAGCGACTCGGCACGAAGAACATCATCCTGACCTCCGAAGAGACCGACAAGGGCAGCCAGGTCAGCCAGTCCGAACGGGGCATGCGCAAGTACGGGATCCTGGAAGCCGACTTGGCCATGGTCCGCGAGACGGTCCCCCACATCTCGCGGGTGATCGCGCTGCGAGAGGTGGGATACGAGGTCGTCTACGCCGACCGCAAGACCGCCTGCACGGTGGTCGGCGCGGAAGACGGCTATTTTCAGACGGTCCAGTTGGAGGCGTCCAGCGGCCGGCTCATCACGTCCTACGAACACGCGCATCAGGCCCAGGTATGCGTGATCGGCGAAGAGGTCGCTGAGCGACTCTTCCCGACCACCGACCCCGTCGGGCGGTCCTTGTACGTCATCGTTCCCATGAACACGAAACTGTACAGGATCGTCGGGGTGCTCCAGCGGGTCGAGACGGCGGGCATGCCGGCCAAGGGCGTGGGCGGACGGGACGTCAACCTCGACGTCTACATCCCTTTGACGACGGCCAACAGGCTCTACGGCAAATTCACCGTCAAGGCCGGTCGGGGCAGGTTCGAGGCCAAGGAGGTGCCCTACAGCGACGCCTACATCGAGGTAGACGACATCTCGCACGTCAAGCGCGTGAGCGACATGGTGCTCCGCGTCATGGAGCACAACCACGGGGAGAAGGAAGACTACCGGGTGCACGTTCCTCTCGAACAGCTGCGGATGGCCCAGGAGGAGAAACGGGACCGGCAGATCCTGATGGGCATGATCGCTTTCGTTTCGCTGCTGGTTGGCGGCATCGGGATCATGAACATCATGTTGGCGACCGTGACCGACCGGACACGAGAGATCGGCATCCGGCGGGCCCTCGGGGCCAAGCAGCGGCATATCGCTGTCCAATTCCTCGTGGAGACCCTGGTGCTCGCCATGGGCGGGGGGCTGCTGGGGCTGCTCGTGGGGTGGAGCGGGTCCCGCCTGATCCCGGCTGTTTTCGAGTGGCCGACGGTCCTGCAACCTTGGGCCATGGCCGTTAGTTTTGGCTTAAGCGTAGTTATAGGTGTATTTTTCGGAATGTACCCCGCTATGGCAGCTGCAAAGCTCGATCCTATTGAAGCGCTGCGGTATGAATAGTTGTATAGGGGGTGTATCCCAGCGTCGCCCGGGCCCCCTGCTGCATGTAGGTGGGGCTTGGTGGAACATCAAGGCTGCGTCGGGCATCGAAAATGCAGGAAGAGGTGTTGTGTAAGCCCTTGCTAAATCGTCAGCACAGTTGTATACTTACAGCAGCAGTAGATGGCTCCCCCCGCACTGATTCTCCCCAAGGCAGTGGCTCGCTGAGTGTACGGGTTGGCAGGGCGTTGCATCGCGGCATCACCGCCGGAAGCGGTCAGCAGGTGCGTGCGTTGCAGTGTCGCGCAGGGCAGCGTTGATCGCGGTCAGGACCTTGCCAATGCACCGAATGGATCCGACAGCTGCGTAGAGGCATTAAGGGGGCCACACGATGGCAACTGTGACAGCCAAACGAGAAACCGGCAAGCACATGTTCCCAAGCGCTCTCGCTCCGACCGCGAGCGTGCTGGCGCGGCTTTCGCGGTCGGATCGCGAATTTCTGGCCAAGACGCTGGAAGAGCCCTCAGAGTACGTTTCGGAGCCCTCCTACAAGAAGCGCAGCACCGAGCGGGTCCTGTTTCCGCCCCAGGAGGAGGGGCAGTCACGACGGAGCGTCGCGGAGATGCTTGGCGATGCCCCCGCCGGGGCGTCGGCCATGTCGACGATGACGACCGAAGAGGAGCGTCTTGCCTTCAAGCGGTACAACTACGCTCGCTATCGCGTCAATCGGGTGCTGCGGCGCTATCACGGCCGGCGTCTGACGCTGGCTGGGGCGAGGGAATACGTGCTGTGGCAGCGCCGGGCGCTTTCGGCTCGGAGCCACATCGTTCAAGCCAACTTGCCGCTGGTGCTGGCAATGGCGAAGCGCACCCGGCTTGGTGGCGTTGACTACAATGAGCTGATCAGCGAAGGGAACGTGGCCCTCCTGCGGAGCGTGGCCAAGTTCGACTGCTCACGGGGGTTCAAGTTCAGCACCTACGCCTGTCGGGCGATTCTCAAGAGCTTCAGCCGCGTGGCGGTGCGAACGGCTCGGTATCGGTGTCGGTTCCCGACGGAATACGATCCGAGCCTCGAGAAGAGCGACCTGCTGGACGTCAAGCGGGAGGTCGAGGCGGGCGACTGCATGTCAGAGCTCCGCAGTGTGCTGAACCGGAACCTCGCGGACCTGAGCGACATCGAGTGGACGGTCATCAACTCGCGCTTCGCGCTGAACGCACGCGCCGACGAGAAGCCGACCCCCAAGACGCTGGAAGAGGTGGGGGCCATCATCGGCGTGACCAAGGAGCGTGTGCGGCAGATCCAGAACAAGGCCCTTCGCAAGTTACGAGCGGCCCTGGAGGAGAGCATCGCGGCGGCGTAGGCTGGCCTCATTGGCTTGACTGAACCAAAGCATACGGCGGGTTCCGTCACCGGACCCCGCCGTTTACGTTGTCCTTCCCACACAGAGGGCCTGGCGGGTACGTGTCGATCTGGGTCAGGCCATACTCACATCTTGCCCGCGGGCCGTATGGGCGGTTCCTTTGGTGTTCGGGGGCTTCGGGGGGAGGAAATCTCCAGGCATGGTCGCGCGGACTCCAGCCAGAAAAATGTTTCGCCGCGCTGTTGCAGCGCCTGGACGCATGGGCTAGAATCCTGGTCAAGGCGCGGTAGAGGTACGGTTCACATCGATCGAGGACCGCTTGAGGTCTGTGACTAGAGGCCATCCGAGGTCGGGCCCGGCGATAGCCGGTGCTCCGTGCGCAAGGTCCGGGCGCAAGGGTCATAGCGTCGCGACCGGACCTGGATGGGCTGATGATGTGACACGGGCGTCGCCGCAGTCGACGTGGGTGAATCGGGTCGGAGATCCGCTGTCGATATGGGAGAACGGCATGATGACCAAGCGGTTGCGAGGGAGTGTGGCTGTCTGGGCGGTGGTGTTGGGTGCGATGGCCCTCCTGCCGGTGTCGGCGTGGGCGGAGCCGAGCGTTGCCGTTGCCAAGGCCGACGCAGACGCGGACAGCCAAACTGCCGACGACAAGATCAACCAGCTCGAGGCGCTGCTTGATGCTCAGCAGGCCAAGATCGAGTCGCTTCAGGCCCGGCTGGAGGTCGTGGAGGGCAGTTCGACAGAGGCCGCTCGGGTGGCGGAGGTCCGCAAGGTCGTCCGAGAGCTGATGGCCGATGCTGGCTTCCGCGAGAGCTTGTACCCGGACGTTCAGCAAGTGGGGTACAATAAGGGCTTCTACATCAAGAGCGCCGACGAGACGTTCTTCCTGAAGATCAATGGTTACATGCACGTCCGATGGACTGGCCAGAACCGCCAGACGGACAATCCGCGCATCCCGGGCCGACAGAAGCAGGATGACATCAACGGGTTCGAGATCGAGGACCTGTTCTTGATCTTCAGCGGGCACATCCATGATCCCCGGCTGACGTACAAGATCGTGGCTTACGGCGATACGGACTTGAATCACAGCTGGGCCACCTACAACGCTTACATCAACTACAAGTTCGCCGAAGAGATCCAGGTCACTGCGGGTCTGGTCAAGCTGCCATTCGGGCGGCAGGCGCTCCTGAGCAAGTCGGCCCTGCATTTTGTCGATCGCTCGGTGGCCAATGAGTTCTTTGCGATCGGTCGGTCGATCGCAGCCGCCGTGCACGGGACGCTCGCCAAGCGGGTGACCTACGTCATGGGTGTTGCGAACGGCGTGGCGAATCAGAACGACAGTCCCAGCAGTGATCCGCTCGAGCTCGACACCAACTTTGCCTACGCTGCCCGATTGGTGGGTCACTTGCTCGGTGGACCGATCATGACTGAAGGTGACCTGGCCTACTCGAAAGACCCACAGCTCGAGGTGGGGATGAGCTTCGGCTTCAACGACGACAATGGCGATCAGAATCCCCGTGCACCATACAGCATTCCCGACCAGATTCGCCGGGGACGGGGGATCGGCGGCAATGCGGTGGCGGACCTGACGGGCACCGACTACTTCCAGTTCGGCGCCGACGCGGCCTTCCGCTATCGCGGGTTCTCGGCCACGGCTGAGTACTTCCTGCGGACCATCGACGGCGACGACGAGCTGAGCGCATGGGAACTGCAGACCGCTCGGAGCGGCGCCCATCACCAGCAGGGCGGTTACGTTCAGGCGGGCTACTTCATCGTTCCCAAGAAGGTCGAGGCGGTCGCCCGGCTTGGCGGGGTCTGGGACAACGACGGCGACAACGTCTGGGAGTACGCGTTCGGTGTGAATTACTTCCCGTGGTCGACCTACAACGTTACGCTTCAGGCGGATTTCACGCGGATGGCGGAGGCCCCGTCGAGTTCGTCGGCAGCCAACTGGAGCCAGAACGACGAGATCAGCATGGTCCGCGTGCAACTCCAGGTCAAGTTCTAGCCGCCAAGGTCAGAGAGGTTACTTCCTCCCCGGGCACCGAGGTGTGCCCGGGGTTTTTTCTGGACGCGGCTCGCCTTGTGCGCGAGCCAAGGGGGATCATCCGATGCGAAACCTGTTCTCGTTTCTGGCAGTGGCGTCGTGCCTGACGTTAGCGTCCTGTGCCGCGCCCCCCAGGTCGTACCGGACGTCTGTCGGCGAGGGGCCTGATCAGATTTCCGTCGTCGTCGTGAGCGGGACCCCGTATAAGATGGGCCAGGCCTTTGGCCGGCTCATGAAAGATGAGGTCAAACCGTGCATGACGGGTTGGCTGGCCGTCGCGCAACGAGAGGACCCCGATCGATGCAGCAACGCGGCGTTGGACGCCGCGTGGGGAACCGTCGCGCCGCACACGAACGATCGGTTCAAGCAGGAGCTCGCGGGCATGGCCGACGGGTCGGGGGTGCCTATCGAGGTGCTCAGACGGGTGCACATGATCCCGGTCGTGTCGGATTTCGCCTGCAGCGGCGTGGCGGTGTGGGGTCCTGCGACGGCGAGCGGTCACCTCCTGCAGCTCCGCAATTTGGATTTCTCGACGAACGCGGGGCTCCAGGACTATCCTGTGATCGTGGTCTACTTGCCGGACAAGGGGATCCCTCACGTGAACCCGACGTTTGCCGGCTTCGTCGGTTCGCACACCGGGATGAATACCGAGGGGGTCGTGCTCGGGGAGAAGGGCGAGAGCCCCAAGTCGGATTTCCCCTTCAACCTGGACGGCGTCCATTTCACGACGCTGTTTCGCGATCTGCTCTATCGTGCGCGTGACCTGGATCAGGCCTTGGGGATGATCCAGTCAGCCAGACGCATCAAGCGGTACTACTGGTATCTCGGGGATGGGAAGGGCCCGGACGTCCGCGCCGTCAAGATCAAGGTGACCACGCCGGACCCCATCCCGCTGACCATCTGGCGAGACAATGACAAGACGGATGAGCTGGCTCCCAAGGTCCTGAAGAACGCCATCTACAACACGATGGAGAACGAGATCGCCTACAAGCACCTCAAGGCGAACTGGGGTCGGTACGATCCGGACAAGATGATCGCCCTGTCCAGGCAGGTGGCCTCGAAGAACGGCAACCTGGTCAACGTTGTCTATGACGCGACGGCGCTCGAGCTGTGGGTGGCCCACGCGGAAGAGAGCGAATACGCCAGCAAGCGCCCGTACGTGCACCTCAAGATGCGGGATTACCTGGATCCCTCAAGAACTCCCCCCGGCGCCGTCGTATGGGTGGGCAAATAGCCGGTTCTTCCTGCCCGCCTCCCCGTGCGGTCATGCCTCGGGTCGCTTGGATGGGCACTGGGCCGGGACCCCCAACCGCGCCAAGAACCACATCATGGGACACCAGTCCGTGAAACAGGACTGCAGCAGATTGACCCCAACGAAGGCCGTGAAGAGCAGCCAGTAGGGGGAATGGTTGTGGGCCAATGCTACACTCACAAGGATGAAGGAGCCCGCGATCCCGCGGAGGCAGCGATCGATTGTCATCGGACCGTTCCTTTCGATGTGATGTAACGTTCTCCGGCGATCGGCGTCTCGACGTCTTGGCCCGAGGGCTGCTTTCTGGGATGGCAGGGTTTGCCCGACACGCCTGATGGCACAACGCCGTGTCCACGGGGCTCCCGCAAATGGACCCGCGGGCGACACACCGTGAACTCAGGTTGGATTCCCAAGACATCCCTATTAACGTGCTCGGGAGACGGAGTCCAGGGCGAGGGGGATAGGCGTTGCTGGACGACGTCCTGAGCGTGTTGGTCGCAGGTGGCGGCCAGGTCAGTCAGGGCCCCCCGGTCCAATTCTGTTGCTTCACGAGCGCTTCGGTGTGATTGCCGCCCGGCACAAGTGCGACATGGATCATCCTCAAGAAGACTTGGCGCGTTTTGAGTTTTCACTTCAATTCGTAAGTTGCCGTTTTACTTTCTGAATCTAGTTTCGACCCCTGTCGATGGATACCACAGGTGCCACTAGCGCGTCTTGCCCTGCTAGCCGTGGCCCCTCGGTTTCCGCCGCGGTGAGCGGGCAGCTCATCTGTTTAGTACCCGCTGAGCGGGTGCGTATTGGAGATCGAGACCATGACATTGAAGACGAAGCTGCTCACCTCCAAACTGGTGCTGGTCATCGTCCCGGCCGTTCTGCTTCCGACGATTGCCCTGTGGCAGGCGACCCAGGGGTTCGATCTGGCGGCCGGCAAGACCGAATCCGGGTTCACAAACGTGGTGGAACACGGCCGGCACGCGTTGGTCGAAGCGGGTCTGACCGACCTGGAACACACGGCCAAGGCCGTCTACGCGACCTGCCAGGCACAGCAAGAGGTACTCGAAGCGAAGGTGGGCTACGATCTCAACGTTGCCAGGTCTGTCCTCGAGAAGGAGGGGGGCGTTTCCTTTTCCACAGAGACGGTCGTGTGGGACGCGATCAACCAGTTTACCAAGGCCAAGTCGCAGGTGACGTTGCCCAAGATGTTGGTCGGCAAGACGTGGCTCGGGCAGAACCGAAACATGGATCAGGAGTCGCCCGTGGTGGATCGGGTCAAAGCGTTGGTTGGCGGGACGTGTACGGTCTTTCAGCGGATGAACGAAGCCGGCGACATGCTCCGCGTCTGCACGAACGTCGAGAAGCTCGATAACACCCGCGCGATCGGAACCTACATCCCTGCAGTGAATGGGGGCGGTGAGCCCAACCCGGTTATCGCCGCGGTCCTGAAGGGTGAGACCTTCAAGGGGCGGGCGTATGTCGTCAACGCCTGGTACATCACGGCGTACGAACCGATCCAGGACGCGTCAAGCAACATCGTCGGCGTGCTGTATGCTGGCGTGAAGGAAGAGAGCACCACGAGTCTGCGCAATGCGATCGTGTCCATCAAGGTGGGCGACACCGGCTACGTCTACGTGCTGAACGCGAAAGGGGACACGCGCGGGCATTACGTGATCTCCAGCGGCGGGAAGCGCGACGGCGAAGACATCTGGGAGACCAAGGACAACGATGGCCGATTCTTCATCCAGGAGATCTGCAAGACGGCCCTGAGCCTGAACCCGGGCGAGCTGGGCGATGCCCGTTACTCCTGGAAGAACGCGAACGATCCTGCTCCGCGGGACAAGATCGTGAAGATCGCGTATTTCGCCCCGTGGGACTGGGTGATCGGCGCCGGCGCCTATGAGGACGAGTTCTACACGCCCGTTCGCCAGATGGAGGCCAAGTCAGCGGAGACACTCGAAGGGATCCAGCAAGCCCACTCCGTAGCGATTCGCTCGGTGGTCATCTGGAGCGTTGGTATCGCGCTCGCGCTCGCCGTGGCCGCCGTGTGCATAGCGATGGTGGTGACACGCGGAATCACCAACCCGCTCAACCGGATCATCGCGGGCTTGCGAGAGGGGGCCTCGCAGATGAACGACGCGGCCTCCCAGGTCTCCGCCACCAGCCAGCAGTTGGCTGAGGGGTCATCGGAACAGGCCAGCAGCCTCGAGGAGACGTCGAGCGCCTTGGAAGAGACGGCAGCGATGGCTCGTCAGAATGCGGACAATGCCAAACAGGCGAACGATTCGATGTCCGAGGCAAGCCAGGCCATCGGCGAAGCCGGTCAGGCCATGCAGGAGACCTCCGGGGCGATGGAGCAGATCTCCGAGGCCAGCGATCAGATCAGCAAGATCATCAAGGTGATCGAGGAGATTGCGTTCCAGACGAACCTGCTGGCACTCAACGCGGCGGTGGAGGCCGCCCGCGCCGGCGAGCATGGCAAAGGTTTTGCCGTCGTGGCCGATGAGGTCCGTAATCTGGCTCAGCGCGCCGCCACCGCCGCCCGAGAGACCGGATCGCTCATTGAGCAGACTGCAGACCGGGTCTCCCGGGGCGTGGAGCTCAACCAGACGACAGCGGAACGCTTCGCCAAGATCGGCGAGTCGGCGACCCACGTCGCGAACCTGGTGGTTCAGATCGCGCAGGCCTCCAAGGAGCAGGCCGTGGGCGTGGATCAGATCAACACGGCCGTGTCTCAGATGGACAAGGTCACCCAGGCGAATGCGGCTGGCGCCGAGGAATCGGCGGGCGCGTCCCAGGAGATGTCTGTTCAGGCGCAGGGCGTTTACGGGATGGTGAATGAACTGATGGCCCTGGTCAGCGGCCACAAGGCTGACGAGGGTCCTGGAGAGGCCCAGTCGTGACGGGCCACGACGCCAGGCGCGCGGATGCCCGTGGTGTTCACGAAGGGCGCCCAGCGTGCCCGTAGGGCGGTTCGTCACCGTGTTGGCGTACAGATACTTGCGCGATGACGTTGCGGATCGCCCCGTTCGCGCCGGGGTTCGCTATCCGATCAAGGCCTTCATGATGTAGAGGTCGAGTTCTTCGTAGTCGCGTGCCTTGATCAGCGCATCCATCTTCTTGGCGTTGAGACTGCGTGAGAGCTTGAGCAGTCGTAGGAAGATGGTCCGGCTGTTGCTCAGGTGCTTGGTGGCGACGGCGGCCTTCTGAGTCCGCAGGGCCTTGACGTCCAGGCCGACGAACTCGCCGTTCCTGCCGTAGTCGTGCTGGTCGAGGATCCGCACCTGGTTGAGCGCGCGACGCAGGTCCACCGAGCCGAACGACTTGTCCTCATCGAACTTCAGGCCGTTTTGGTCGTTGAGGTGCACGCTCCAGAGTTTGCCGTGCGCGAGGGCGAACCCCATCTCGTCGGAGGGGTCCAGGCCGGCGAGGACGACGTGTGCGCTCTCGATGTTCACGCCAATCCGGTCAGGGGCGTTGGTCAGCATCCCCAGCGCGATGGCGTGTCCGGTGGTGGGGATGTAGGCCTGGTCCATCGGTTCGTTGGGCTTGGGCTCGATGGCGATCTTGACGTCGGGGGCGTAGTCGAGCATGTCGTTCAGGCCGTCGACGAGGCGATCGACGGCGACCTTGCTGTCTTTGGCTTCTCGCAGGTAGGTGCCCTCGCGCGCGTACCAGAGCACGACCAGCCGGGTTTCCAGGGCGTGGACGATGTCGAGCATCCGCCGGCTCCGGTCGCGTGCGTACCTGCGGACCTTGGGGTCGTTTGACGTGTACGCGCCGTCGACGGTCCGCGGATCCTCCCAGAGGCGCGGCGCGACGAATTCTGCGACCAGGCCGTGTCCGTCCAGCGCCCGCTTGACGGCCTTGGCCTGTCGGATGATCTGCGCGGGGGTCAGCTTGTCTAAGTCGGGCACGGCGTCGTCGTCGTGGAACTGCACGCCGTCGAAGCCGAGCTTCTTGTACATGCCGAGCTTCTTTCGAAACGAGATGGACTTGCGGACCATCGGGCCGAACGGGTCGGCGCCTTCGTGGATGTTCCAGGGCCCGAACGTGAATCTGAATCTGCCAGCCATGACTGTCTCCCTTCGTATGGATCTTCGTGAGCCGCGTGGCGATCGGTGACCGCCGCGTGAGAGGGTTTCGTAACCGGCCCGACGTTGTTTTGTCAAGCTCCCGTCGTGGGCGCGACGATGCGGGAACGGAACTCCGGCACGCCCTGGATGCCCAGGTTGAGACGGTACAGGGCGCCCGACCCGGGACCGTTCTCCTGCTTGTTCCCGCCCAGGGCGGTGGTCACGTAGATGTCGGTGTAGTCCTCGCCGCCGAAGGTCACGCACGAAACCGCCTTGGCCGGGAGGCAAATCCTGCGGTCCTCCGTGCCGTCCGGTGCGAAGCGAATGACGCAGCCGCCGCCCCAGTTGGCGGACCAGACGAAGCCCTCGGCGTCGACGGTCATGCCGTCGGGGAGGCCGATGTCCTCGGGGATCTTGGCGAAGACCCGCCGGTTCGTGATGGCGCCGGTGTCGCGATCGTAGTCGAACAGGTAGATCTCGTGCGGGATCGAGTCCGTGTAGTACATCTGCTTGCGGTCGGGTGTGAATCCCAGGCCGTTCGAACAGCCGACTTCGTCCAGCAGCCTGGTCAGCGTGCCGTCCGTGTCGAGCCGGTAGAAGCGCCCCGGGCGCTCGTCGGTGGACATCGTCCCGCAGAACACGCGACCCGCGGGGTCGGCGCCGACGTCGTTGAAGCGTGAGTCGCGCTCGTCGGGGATTTCGTCGATGACGGGGGTCAGCGCACCGTCTCGCCAGATCTTGACCGCGCCCTTGTCCATGAACAGCAGCAGGGCCCCGTCTTCCTGGATCGTGAACCCCCCGACGATGTCGCCTTCGTAGCACGTCTCGTGCTTGTTCGCGGCGGGATCGTACCGGAACATGCGGCCCGTGGTGATGTCCAGCCAATAGACGCGTTTCTCGTCGGGATGCCACAGGGGTCCCTCGCCGCAATCGCACGCGTAGTCGGCAATCAGTTCAGGCTCCATGCGTATGCTCCATTCACAGTGAAGGACGGGGACCGTTCCCGGCGTTCTTGCCGGCCGGCCCAGCGCCCCGAGCTCGGGCTGCAGAAACACTACTGGATCAGGCCCGCTGCCGCAAAGCCCCTCAGCCAGAACTCATCGCTCGCGGTTCGATGCCGGGTCTTGCACGATGATGCGGGCCCCGCGTTACAATAGAGGATAGGAGACGCTGGAACCCACAGGGATGGGACCATGAGCGGTTCGGACAAGACCGAAGCCCAGCTCGTCGACGAAGTGTCGCGGCTTCGTGCGCGCGTAACGGAGCTCGAGCGGGCACAGGTGAGCGACGAGGGGGCCGATGAGCCGAGCACGGGGGGCGATGCGCAGACGCGGGCGATCCTCGACGGGATCGAGACCAACATTGCGTTCCTGAACGAGAACCTGGAGGTGCAGTGGGCCAACGTGGCCGCCGCCGAATCCGTCGGTCTGTCGCCTGAGGCGCTGGTCGGGCGGACATGCCACGAGTTGTGGGCCGATCCCGACCGGCTCTGCGAAGGGTGTCCCGTGGTCAGGGCCTTGCAGACCGGCAAGACGGAACGCGGCATCGTACGCTCGCCGGACGGCAGGATCTGGGACGAGCGGGGCGAACCCGTCCTGGACGGTGAAGGGAGGCTGATCGGCGTCGTCGACATCGCGCACGACATCACCGACAGAGTGCGGACGGAGGAGGCGCTGCAGCGAGCGCACGAGGAACTGGAGGCGCGCGTGGAACAGCGAACGGCGGAGCTTCGGTCCGTCAACCGCCGGCTTCAACAGGAGGTGGCCGAACGCAAGCGGTCCGAGGAGGCGCTCAGGGCGTCGGAGGCGAACTACCGGGCGATCTACGACGCGGCCAACGACGCCATTTTCGTCCACGATCTGGTGACGGGCGACATCCTCGACGTCAACGAGAAGTTCTGCGAGATGTTCGGTCATTCGCGGGAGGAGGCGCGACAGCTGAGCGTGGGGCTACTGAGCGCGGGCTGGCCTCCGTACACGGAGACGGACGCCCTCCGGTGGCTTCGCAAGGCTGCCCAGGGGGAGCCCCAGGTATTCGAATGGATCTGCAAGGGCGCGACGGGGCGGCTGTTCTGGGTGGACGTCACGCTGAAACGCGCCACGATTGGGGGGAAGGACCGGGTGTTGGCCGTCGTGCGCGATATCTCCGAGCGCAAGCAAGCGGAGGAGGCCAGCCGGGTCTTCACCCGGAGCATGGAACAGAGCCGCGACGGGATCGTCATCACCGGCGTTGATTCGGAGATTACCTTTGCCAACCAGGCGGCTGGGGAGATCCTTGGCGTTGACGTCAGCGAGATGATTCACTGCGAGCCGGAAGAGGTGTTCGGTCTGGACGAACGGACGAGGGAGGAGATCCAGGCAAGTCTGACCGACCAGGGCAACTGGTCGGGCTTGGTGGAGACCCGTCGCGGAGGGGGCGAGCCGATCACGATCGAATTGGCCTACGTATCGATCACGGACGAGCGAGACGTCCCGATCGCCACAGTCAGCGTCCTTCGAGACGCCCGACAGGCCCGTCGGCTGGCCTCTCTCCAGCAGATGGCCGAGGACTTGGCAAGGACGGACGTTGCGGACGAAACGGCCCTCCGTCGGGTCATGGACCACCTGCCCGAACTGGTTGGGCTCGACGCCTGGGCGATTTACGTGCGCGACCCCGAAGGCCACGCGCTGGTGCTGCGGGCCTGCAGCGAAACGGCAAGGCCGATCTCCGAAGTGACCCCGGTCGTTCCTATCGAGGACTCACTCAATGGGCAGGTCCTTCGCAGGGGGGAGATCTTGGTCTCGCCGGACGCGCTCAGTGACCACCGGTTCTTGAACAACCCGAGGTTCCGATCGGCGCACAGTGCGGCCGCCAGGGCCAACTTGGGGGCGATTTGCATGCTGCCGATCCGTTCGGGCAGCGGAGCTCTGGGAACGCTGAACGTCGCAGACCGTCGGGTGCGGACCTTCACACCGGAGGAGCTCAACGTTCTGAAGACGCTGGCCAGTCAGATTGCCCTTCTGCTTGATCGAGAGCGCCGGGGCCAGCCCGGCGGCCCCGCGAGGCCCAAATCGGATCCAGGCAGCTCGGTATCGGTCGTGGCCGAGAGTGGGGCGATGAAGCAGATTCTCCACATGGCAGAGCAGATCGCGCTCACGGATCTGTCGGTCATCCTGCTCGGCCCGACCGGCGCGGGCAAGGGCCATATGGCCAAGCACATCCACGCGACGAGTCCGCGGGCGAGCGGGCCCTTCCTGGCCGTCAACTGCGCGTGTTTGGAGGGCGAGCTGATCCTCAGCGAGCTGTTCGGGCATGAACGTGGCGCTTTCACCGGCGCGGTGCGTCGTCAGAGGGGGTGTTTCGAGCTGGCCAACAGCGGGACGCTTCTGCTGGACGAGGTGGTCGAGCTGCCGCACTCGGCGCAGGCGAAACTGCTGCAGGTTGTCGAGACGCAGCAGTTCCGCCGTCTCGGCGGCCAGCGGACGATCGCCACCGACGTGCGGATCATCTGCACGACGAACGCCGACATCCGGGAATGCGTTCGCAGCGGCAAGCTTCGTCAGGATCTCTACTATCGACTCAACACGGCGGAGATCTACATCCCCCCGCTGCGTGAACGGCCCGAGGACATCGGCTCGCTGGCCCTGTCGCACCTACGGATGCAGGCCCTGGCCAGCGGCAAGCCGGCCTGCCGGCTGACCGACGGGGCGTTGGCGCGGCTTCGCGAGTACCATTGGCCCGGCAACGTACGCGAGCTCCAGAACGTGTTGACGCAGGCCTCAGCCCACGACGGCCGGGTCATCGTTGCCAAGGACTTGCGCTTCTCGCCCGCTGTCAATGGTGTCGAGGAGTTGCAGCCCGAACCGGCCCAGCGTGGGGAGCAAGAGGTCATCCTCAGCGTCCTCCGCCGACATCGATGGAATCGTACGCTCGCTGCGCGGGAGTTGGGCATTCATCGCAATACGCTGCGCGAGCGGATGCGTAAGTACGGCATCACGCAGTAGGTTGAGCGGATCTCGAACCGGGTTGCGCTCGCCAAAGGGCCGATGCCTAGATACGGTGCGTGCGGCAAGGTCTGTATGCGCCCCATCGGATGAGCGACATGAAGAACCAACGCGCGATCACGTCGGGATTGGTCTTGTTTACCACGGCGCCGGCCTGGGCCGCTGACGCCGCTGGGGGACACGGTGCGGCTATCCTGCTGGACCACACCTTGTCGACGTCCGGTTCGACGCGCGCCACCGGCTATGTGATGTCCAACAAGATCGTGACGGTGGACGGACGAACGTACGTGACGTGGCTGGACACGAAGGCGGCGGTCCGACTGCAGGTGTTCGACCGCCAGACCGGTGCACCCGGACGAATCGTGACCCTCGGCAAGGGTCACGACAACCATGCCGGCCCGGCGATGACCTTGGACGGCAAGGGGAATCTGCACGTCGTATTTGGTCCGCACCACGGACCGTTCCAGTATCGCCACACCACCCGGCCTGGCGACATGGACAGCTGGTCGCCCGTCGCGCATGTTGGCAAGAAGGCTACCTATCCCAGCCTCGTTTGCGCGCCCGACGGGACGCTTCACCTGACCTGCCGTGGGGGCAACGCACCGTACAAGCTGCACTACTATCGCAAGCCGTCAGGCGGCGAGTGGACGGGTCCGGTCGTGCTCGCCGATGCCGACGTGCCCCGCGGGTACACCCAGTTTGGCAACAGCCTGGCCGTTGCGCCGGGCGGGACGCTTCATCTGGCTTTTCATTTTTATGATTTGCATCCGGCGGCGGGCAAGGCGGTCGGGTACATGCGGAGCGCGGACGGTGGACGGACGTGGACCGATACGAAGGGACGTGCCCTGACGCTGCCCGTCATGCCTAAGACGGCCGAGCTGGTCGAGGCCGGGCCAGGGCTCGACATGCGCGTCAGCAACGTCGCCCTGGACCGGCAGGGCCGGCCTCACTTCCTCGTCATGCATTTCAAGACAAAGCCCAACGATGCGATCCTGTGGCGGCACGACGGTGCGGCGTGGCGCAAGACGCCGCTCGGCCCATGGGTCAGCAAGACCCTCTGGCCGAAGGCCCAGCCCGTGGGCGGCACACTGGCGTTCGGTGGGGACGGGCGGCTGTACGTCCAGCTGGCTTTGGCTACGCACACCCCTGGCTGGGGTTCGCCGTGGAATGAGATCGGTTTGCTCGTCTCACAGGACGGGGGGCGGACCTTCACCGGCCGGTTGATCTCGCCGCCCGACGCCAAGACGCCCAATTGGCTGCCGAGCCTGGAGCGCAGCACCGGGCACAACCGCGTCGACGTGCCCTGGTTGATCTACACACATGGGCATCCCGGGGAGGGGTGCACGCCGAAGGACGTGACGGAGGTGCGGCTGGTTGCGCTGACGTGTTGCGCCGTCCCCGCGGGTGCCAGGATCGTTCGTGTGGGCGGGATCGTCATGAAGTGGGCGCCCAAGGACCGCGAACGGAACTACCGGCGGGCAGTGCCGTTGATCCGCCAGGCCGCCGCCGGCGGCGCCAAGATCGTCTGCACCACCGAGTCGTTTCTTGACGGCTACTCGATTCGTGACAAGAAGATGCCCCTGGCCGATTATCGCGCCCTCGCCGAGGAGATTCCCGGCGGGCCGTACGTCACGAAGCTGCAGGAACTCGCCCGGAAGCTGAAGATCCACCTCATCGCGGGCCTGCTGGAGCGGACGGGCGACAAGACGCACAACGCCGCCGCCGTCATCGGCCCGGACGGGCGGCTGATCGGCACGTACCGCAAGCAGCACCTCGGCCATGAGCGCGTGCGGAACACGCCGGGCAGTGCGTGCCCGACGTTCGAGACGCCCTATGGCCGGCTGGGCGTGATGATCTGCGCCGACCGCCGCTATCCGGAGGTGACGGCCGGGCTGGTCAAGAACGGCGCCGAGTTGATCATCGTGCCGTCCGGGGGGATGTGGGGCCCGAAGCGCAACGACCATCATCTGCGGGCCCGATCGAAGACGTCCGGGCTGCCCATCGTCTTCGTGCATCCCATCGAGTGGTTGGTCACGGGGCCGGACGGGCTCATCTGGGACCGCCACTTCTGCGGTCACGAGATGGATGTCGCCGCAGACCAGATCGACAGCGACGCCGACCCAAAGGGCGTGTTCGTGTTCGATCTGCCGGTCGGGAAGTAGTGCAAGAGCAGGACCGCTGGCTGGTGCACGCGTGTCAGGCGAATCGATCGACCCTTAGCAGCCTCAGGTCCATCATCGGTGTCTCGTCCAGCAAAACTTGCGAGACCAGCTTGCCGGTCACCGGTCCCAGGGCGATGCCCAGCGTTCCGTGGCCGGCGGCGACGACGAGGTTGTCGTAGCCCTCGCAGCGGCCCAGCATGGGCAGTCCATCGGGCGTGCAGGGGCGCAGGCCTCGCCAGATCTCGGTGATCTCCGAGGGGCTCAGCCCGGGCAGGAACCGCTGCGCGGCCTGCAGGATCGCGTCGACGCGCCGCTGGTTGACCGACAAGTCCATGCCGGCCAGCTCGAGCGTTCCGCCGAGCCGGAGCGCGTCGGCCAGCGGCGTGACCGCCACCTTCGTCTCGCCGAGCAGCATCGGGACGTCGAGGCAGTTCGCGGGCCGCTTGAACGTGACGCTGTAGCCTTTGGCCGCCTGAATGGGCAGCGTGATTCCCAAGTCGCGCGCCAGCGAAGCCGACCACGCCCCCGTCGCCAGGACGATCTGTCCTGGGTGCAGCGTCCCGCGCGTCGTCCGTACCCCAGTGACGCGGTGGCCGGACGTCTCCCAGCCTAGAACCTCCGTCGACGGCCGGATCTCGACGCCCATCCCCTCCGCCATGCGCGCAAGGCCCTTGACGAACTCGCCCGGGTCGAGGTGTGCGTCGTCGGGGAAGAACACGGCGCCGAGGCCGGTGCATCCCAGATCGCCGAGTCGCTGTTGGAGCTCCCGGGCGCCGAGGATGACCGCCCGGACGCCGTGGTCCTGGAGCAGCCGGGCCTCTTCGGCGCCGGCCTCGTAGGCCTCGGGTCGGCCGTAGACCATCAACAGACCCTCTCGCCTCATGTCGAACGCGAGTCCGTCGATGGCCGCCAACTGCTCGTGCAGTTCCATGCTGGCCACGCCGAGCGCGCGGAGGACGGGCATGGACTGTTCCATCTTCACTTCGGTGCACGCGGCTGCGAATCTCAGCAGCCAACTGAACAGTTCGCGGTTGAGCCGCGGCTTGATGTAGAAGGGGCTGGCGGGGTCGAACATCCATCGGATGGCCTGGCCGATCACGCCCGGGGCGGCCAGCGGGACGGCGTGGCTGGGACAGACGAATCCGGCGTTGCCCCACGAAGCTCCCGAGCAGATCTCGTCTTGATCGATGAGCACGACGCGGCAGCCCCGCTCGGCCAGGTAATAGGCCGAGCAGACGCCGATCACTCCGCCGCCAATGACCAGGACGTCGTCTGAGTCGGTCATGTCGCTGTGTCCCATCGCGCGATTCGCCTCAGATCTCACGGAAGCCCGCCCCGCCTACTGTGGCTTGTGGGGCGGCCTCTTTTGGACCTTGGCGACCTGGTCATAGGCCGACCAGCAGTAGGCCGGCAGGTCCGGGTCCAGACTGACCTTCTCGAGGTCGCGAAGGATGGCCCCGAACGTGGACAGATTCGCCATCCGCGAGAAGTGATAGAAGTACCCGTCGCCCCGGTACCGATAGAAGCGCTCTGCGACCGGGACGGCGGGCAGGCCCATGAACTGGGCGACGGCCTGCTGTCGCGAGCGCTTGGGGTCGAATCCCTCGGGGTTCCAGTAGTAGTCGATGGCCGTGGCGGCGAAAAACTTGCCGATCGGTTTGGTGCCGTTGATGTTGACGTAGCTTGTCCGGTCGGCGCACTGGTGGACGAAGTCCTGGACGTACGTGGCGTAGAAGCTCCGGAGCGGCTGGTGGTAGTGCCACGTGTTGTCCCAATGGAACAGCGGGCGGTCCGGGCCGATCTCGGCGCGGTACAGGTCGATGTCCTTCTGGGTGATCGACAGGCTCTCGGTCACCGGCCCGGTCCAGACGATCCGCAGGTTCGGATTCCACGTCCGCGTGTCTCTCAGGTACCGCAGCCCGACTTCGCGGAGTTCACTGCCCGCTCGCCAACGCCTGTGTTGGAATCCCTGGTAGTAGGGCGTGCAGAAGCTAACCACCGCGCCGGGACGGATCTCCTGGACCCGTCGATAGACGCGATCGGCCACCGCGCCGTGGGCGTCGGCCGGCGTCTTGAACCGTCCCTTCTCGTGCGGCTGGAGCTTGGGCCTCACGTCGTCGTAGCACAGCATGATGTGCCGGGCGCCGGACCGTTCCAGCGTCTCGGTCACGGTCTTCAAGAGCCGCTCGACATCGACCGGATCCCCGCAGTCCATCGCCCGATGCCGTCGGCCGCCGATGTGGAACTCCACCATGTAGGTCATCGTCTGGTAGGTGTCGATGTAGTCCTTGATGACGGCCATCGCCTTCTTGTGTCCTTCCGACAGCCCCCGCCAGTCCATCGCCGGATAGCAGCTCGCAAAGCCGTTGTATTTATACAGCATCATCCAGTCGAAGAAGTCTGCGAAGCCCAGCGAGTACTCGGCCGTGTATCGCGTGGTGAAGGTGGGTGCGTCGACGATACTCGCGCCCCGCACGACCCACCGCCCGTCCTTGACGTGCAGGAGTTGCAGGAACGACGCCAGGCCGTTCACCAGGCCCGCGTTGTCCTTGCCGGCGCACAGCACGCCCGCGGGCCGGATATCGAGCAGGTATCCTTGCGGCTCGAGCGACCTGGCCGTCTCGTGCAGGCCATACCGGTCGAGCAGGTACTTGGCGTTGGGATCGGACGCCAGCGCAAACAGCACGGGCAGCCGCTGCGTCTTGTCGGGCAGCTTCCACGTGCCCGCAAACAGCGCCTTGTAGCGGTCGAACCGCTTGTTGAACAGCCGCATCAACAGATCCCGCGCCGGCCCGAAGTACTCGAACATCGGCTCGCAGAACGTGATTCGCTTGGGTCCATCGAGCAGGACCAGGTGTTCGTCCCGATAGGTCGCACGTTTCGGCGTCGGAATCACCTGCCCCGAATAGAACGGCTGGCCCACCGACTTGGTGATGTCCAGATCCGATGCAACGGGCGCAGATCGCGCCGGCGCGCTGGTGTTCTTGGCAGTTGCGCTGTTTGCTGCAGCGGCCTCGGCGTTCCCAACCGCACATACCAACAGGCACGCCACCAGCGCAGATGTCCTAGCGGTGGTTGCGAGAGATGCACGGCTGCAGTACCGATTCACAACGTTGCGGTCCAAGTCCACGAACATACAACATCCCTCGGCCATTCTGACAATCACGTGAGCATCGTTGTTACGGTGGGTGTGGCGGTGGCACGGGCATTATGCGGCATCACATCAGGATCCCCAAGCCCACGATCCGCTATGATTCGCGTCGCGCGGACTCGAGCTTCTCCATCGCGGCCAGGTCGAAGTACCGTTCACCGCAGCATTCGCAGACGTCGGCTCGGATGCCGGAAACGGTTCGTCCGCTTCGGAGGCGAACCGAGATCCGCTTACGTTTGACGCCATCCGCGCCGCAGACAACACAGTGTTTGAGCGGTTCCACTTTACCCTTCGATCGTTGGGATCTTGGCCGAGATGAAGATGTAGAAGACCTCGTCTTCTTGCTGTGAGACGATCGCGCCTTTCGTGTAGATGAGCGTGCCGCTGAAGCTGAAGCTCTTGATGACATAGAGTTTCTCCCGCGGGTGGCGTCTTCGGGCGGACCGAGATCGCAACGTCTTGTCGATCGTCTGTGCGTTCAGGATGGATTCGACGACCTCCACCGGGTCGAGTTCGTCGGACTCCATCTCATCCCTGGCCTTGTCCGTGAAGCGGACTCGTCCCTGAAGCACCAGGCGTTTGATCCGGAGCAGAACGTCCATCCCAAACCCATTGTACCGGGCCCGCGTTGCCGTTGCACGGCCGAAAGGGGCTGTCGCGGAGGATCGGCCGGTGCCCTGCCGCGGGGGCAGACGGACACAGCCGTCGATACTTTGCGGCTACAGCGCTAGGCGCAGCGTCTTGATCTCGAACGGCTTGATGTAGACCCGGACGGTGTTGCGCGTGATCCGGAGCTTCTTGGGGCGCTCTTCCATCAGATTCGTCTCGCTGACGGACCTCGCTTTGACGTTCAGCGTTACGTTGACGTGGCTGCCCGTCTTGCCGGCCTCGTACAGGCGGACGACGATGGCCTTGCCCTTCTCGGCCCACTTGATTGATTCGACGATGACGTTGGGCGCGTCGACCACGACCAGGCCGTCGAATCCCGTCGCCTTCGGGCCGGCCGGCGCGACCGTCACGGGGGAGTTCAGCTCGTAAGCGGGCCGAACCACCGACTCGACCGAGAAGCCGCAGGCGTGCGGCAGGATCGCATACGTGAACCGATGCCGACCCGCGTCCCCGCGATCGTCGGGGTGCGTGCCCGACTTGATCAAGCTTAGGCCCAACGTCGATCCGTGCACGCTGACGCCATACTTGCAGTCGTTCAGCAGCGCCACGCCGAACCCGTTCTCCGACAGGTCCGTCCACTTGTGGGCGCACACCTCGAACCGGGCGCGGTCCTCCGGGCGGTTGCGGTGCGTCGGGCGCTCGGCGTGGCCGTACTGGATCTCGTGTCGGGCGTGGTCGGCCAGGACGTCGACGTCGAAGACGGCCTTGAGCAGCTGGTGCTTCTCGGCCCAGTCCAGAACGGTCTCGAAATCAATCCGGGGTGTGTCGGCATGGAAGACGATGTGCTGGATGAGTCTGGACGCCCCGCCGATCTCGTACTCGGTGCGGACCCGGAGCTGCAGGGGGCCGTCGGCGACGACCTCACGCGTCACCAGGCGGTCCTCGCTCTGCATCTTGAGGCTCTGGTCGCTGTCGATGTCCCAGTTGTCCCAGGATTCGGGGACGTCCTCGCCGATCACGAACGTGTTCAGCCGGCCGCCCTCCTTGACGACCTGACGGCCCGAGGCCTTGTCGAGAAGCGAGACGATCCGACCCGCCTTGTCGAAGCGGACCGTCGCATGCGGCGTCTCGACCTTGCTGGCGGCCACCTTGAAGGGCGACGCGCCAGACGTCCTGCCCTTCTTCAGCTCGACGACCGTCGCGCCCAGCGCGGGGACGTTCAGGCCGGAGACGATCAGCTTGCGTCGGCCTTCGACGTCGGCAATCCGCTGCGCCTTGATTCCCGGGTCGGCGGGCCGCATCCCGCTCGGGACGTCGTCCAACACCTGCTCGCCGGTGCGGTCCCAGCTCAGGCTGTTGACCATCAGGATGCGCTTGGCCTGCCGGCCGGGCGTCGCCCCCAAGCCCTTCAGAGCCGTCTTGCTCAAGTCCCTCGCGTCGGCGATGCAGCGGTCGAACGTCTCGATGGCCTCGTCGTTGACGGCCTGGATGGACGAGCCGGGCAGGATGTCGTGGAACTGGTTCGTCAGCAGCGTCTTCCATGTGTCCAGCAGCTTGGCGGCCGGGTACGCCCTGCCCCGCAAGGCCGCCAGCGTGCATAGAAACTCCGCCTCGCGGAGGGCCAGTTCGGTCTTTCGGTTGCCCCGCTTGATCTTGGCGATGCTCGTCAGCGTGCCACGATGGAATTCCAGGTACAGCTCGCCCCAGAACGTCGGCAGCTCGGGCATCTCTTTGCGGATGCCCTTCATAAACGCGCTGACGGTCGTGTAGCGGGCCTTCGGGCAGCCCTCCAGGTCGCCGACGCGTCGGGCGATCTCGAGCATCTCGGCGGTCGGCCCGCCGCCGCCGTCGCCCCAGCCGAAGCTGCACAGCCGCCGGTCCTGGGCGTCCTTGTGCTGGACCCAGTTCCACTGCGACGTCAGCGCCTCGGGATCGGGGACGCAATGGATGGCGTTGTAGTGCGCGGTGACGGCCGACCCGTCGATGCCCCGCCACGTGAACGTGTCGTACGGAAACCGCGTCATGTCGTTCCACGTAATCTTGGTCGTGCAGAAGTTGTCGACGTAGCAGCCGCGCAGGATCTGCGGCAGCGCAGCGGAGTATCCGAACACGTCGGGCAGCCACAGCGTGTCGGAGGTGTAGCCGAACATCTCGCGCGTCGCCGTCTGCCCGACGAGGAGCTGCCGGACGAGTGCCTCGCCCGACGGGATGTTGCAGTCTGGCTCGACCCACATCCCCCCGTTGGGCTCCCAGCGCCCTGCTGCTGCGGCCCTTTGGATCCGCTCGAACAGGCGCGGGTACTCCTTGCGCATCACGTCGGTGTGGCAGGGGGCGCTCTGGATGAAGACGAACTCCGGGTACTGTTTCATCAAGGTCAGCACGGAGGAGAACGTCCGGGCGCACTTCCGCCACGTCTCGGCCAACGACCACAGCCAGGCCGTATCCATGTGCGAGTGACCGATGATGCCCATCAACGGTGCGCTCGGGCCGTTGCGGGCCTGCAGCAGCGGCTGCATGACCTTGCGGGCCTCGGACAGCTTGCTCCGCCAGACGGCCTCGGGCAGCTCCTGCGGCAGGGCGTTGACGATCCGGAACACCTCGGCGAGGTGGTGGATGATCGTCCCACGACGCAGGCTGTTTTCGTCCAGGACGTTGATGAGCTGCCGCAGCACCTTCAGGTCATACACGAAGGCCGTCACGTCCTCGCGCTCGAGCATCAGCTCGATGCCGTCGAACGTCCGTGAGTTCGGCTCGACGAGGGGTCCCGTGTCGTGCGGCTGCGTGCCGGGGAAGGTATGGCCGGCGTAGGCCTCGAAGCTCAACCGGTGGGTCCGACCGGCCTTGCCCTTTTGCGTCATCATCACCACGGGGTGGTTCGGGTCGAAGACCCCGTGCGGCTGGCCGTCCACGAAGAACAGCGTTTCGCCGTCGGTCTTGGCGCGAATCAAAACCCGCCGACCGTCGCAATCCTTGGGCAGCCGGACCTTTCCGCGGAACCAGGCGGTGATCCCACTATCGCCCCAGGCAGTGCCGGGTTTCGCCGGCCGCCATTTGACCTGGGCGCCACGTCCCGGTTCGCGGCGGAAGTGCTCGGGCGTCTGGCACATCTCGACGGGGACGTCGGCGATTCTTTTGAAACGCAGCGTTTCGTAGTACTGCTCGATCCTGGCCAGCTTCTTGATCGTTCGTTCGTCGGTCAGCATCTGCGATGTCTCCTTGTCCGCCGCGGCAGGGCATCAGGCGGCCCGGATTCCGTTTGCATTCCCGCTCAATGCCATGGATGATGACGAATCCCGCCCGCGGTCCAGACCGCGTATCGTATGGCAGCCGGTCCGTGCGCGGCAAGCGGGAACCGGGCGCTCGAACGGCCGAATCGACAGGGCGATAGCGTTGGAGGAAGGGCGTGCGACGTCTCTGGTGGATCGTCGGATGGTGGCTGACCCAGGGCGCGGTGGCCTTCTGTGCCGAGTTTGCGTCCATGGGCGACGTGCTCGAGTGGCAGGCCCTGCCGGATCTGCCCCAACCCGTTTCCGGACACTTCGCGGGCGTCAGCGCCGACGAGGACGGGGACGTGCTCATCGTCGCCGGCGGGTCCAACTTCCCGGTGTCGATGTTCGAGGGCGGCAAGAAGGTCTGGCTGGACGCGATCCATGTGCTCGGCCCCCAGCGGGACGCGTGGCGTTCGGCCGGCACGCTCGACCGACCGTTGGCGTACGGTGCGACGGTCACGACCGTTCACGGGATGATCTGTCTGGGCGGCGGCGATGCGAAGGAGCACTTCGCCCAGGTGTTCCGCTTGCGCTGGCGAAACGGCGCCCTCGAGCGGACGCCGCTGCCCGATCTGCCCGGGCCGTGTGCGTTCATGGGGGCGGCCGTCCTGGGCGAGACGATCTATGTTGCCGGTGGGCGGGCGTCGCCCAACGCCCTGACTGCGATGCGAACCCTCTGGGCCCTCCACCTGCCCGAGGACGAAGAAGACTGGAAGGCCTTGGCGTGGCGGGAGCTGGACCCGTGGCCCGGCGCGGGACGCCTCCTGCCGATCGTCGCGGCACAGGACGGCGGGGTTTATGTGATCAGCGGCGCCGAGCTCGTGACGGGTGCGGACGGCAAGCCCACACGTCGGTATCTGACGGACGGCTGGCGGTTCCGACCGAAAGCCGGCTGGGCGCGGATCGCCGACGCCCCCAAGCCCGTCATCGCCGGGACGTGGGTGGCGATGGGCCCGTCGCACCTCTTGATCCTCGGCGGCGACGACGGCGCGAACGCCGCTCGCGTCTGGGAGTTGAAAGATCGGCACCCCGGGTTCAGCCGCGACGTCTGGGCCTATCACACCATCACCGATACGTGGACCCGTGCGGGTACGCTGCCGGCGGGCTTGGTCACGACCCATGCCGTCTGGTGGAAAGGTCGGGTGGTGATCCCCGGCGGGGAGGACCGTCCCGGCCATCGGTCGGCGAAGGTCCTGGAGGGCAAGACGCCGCCGCCGCAGAAGCGGTTCGGCACGATCGATTTCGTCGTCGTGGGCGTGTATCTCGGCGCACTGGTCGTGATGGGCGTGTACTTCTCGCGGCGTGAGAAAAGCACGGAGGATTTCTTCTTGGGGGGGCGGCGCGTGCCGTGGTGGGCGGCGGGCCTGAGCATCTTCGGCACGCAGCTCAGCGCGATCACGTTCATGGGCATCCCCGCCAAGGTCTACGCCACGGACTGGACGTACATCCTGGCGAACATGTGCATCTTCGTGATGGCGCCCGTCATCGTGTGGCTGTATCTGCCGTTCTTCCGTCGGCTCGACATCACGACCGCTTATGAGTATCTGGAGAAGCGGTTCGGCCTGCCGGTGCGTCTGTTCGGCAGCTCGGCGTTCATTCTATTCCAATTGGGGCGCATGGCGATCGTGTTGTGTCTGCCGGCGATCGCGCTGTCGGCCGTCACGGGCATCGACGTCTACACGTGCATCCTGGTCATGGGCGTCCTGTGCACGATCTACACCGTCCTGGGCGGGATCGAGGCGGTGATCTGGACCGACGTGCTGCAGGTGATCGTGCTGATGGGCGGCGCGCTGCTCAGCCTGATCATTGTGTCAGTCAACGTCGAAGGTGGGTTCACGGGCATGCTGGCCGCCGCCCACGCCGAGGGCAAGTTCCACACGTTCACCTGGACCTGGGACTATACCGTCACGGCGGTCTGGGTGGTCTTCATCGGCAATCTGTTCTCCACGCTGGGGCCGTACACGACCGATCAGGCGGTCATCCAACGCTACCTGACCACCCGCGACGAGAAGCAGGCAGCCGGCGCGATCTGGACCAACGGGCTGCTGACGGTACCCGCCGCCGTATTGTTCTTCGGGCTGGGCACCGCGCTGTACGTCTTCTACAAGACCCACCCGGGGCTGCTGAACCCCGCGCTGGAGAAGACGGATTCGATCCTGCCGTGGTTCGTGGCGACGCAACTGCCCGTGGGCGTGTCCGGACTGGTCATCGCCGGCCTGTTCGCCGCGGCCATGTCGAGCCTGGACAGCAGCATGAACAGCATGGCCACCGCGATCGTGACCGACTTCTACCGTCGGTTCAAACGTGGCGTGTCCGATCATACCTGCCTGAACCTGGCGCGGTGGCTGACGGTCGTCCTGGGCGTCTTCGGGACGGTCACGGCGCTGCTGATGGCCACGTGGGAGATCAAGTCGCTGTGGGACCTGTTCATCAAGGTCCTCGGCCTGCTCGGCGGGAGTTTGTCGGGGCTGTTCGCGCTGGGGATCTTCACGCGTCGCGCGAACGGGACCGGCGGACTGATAGGGGCCGGTGTGAGCGTGGTGGTGCTGGTCTGCGTCCAGCAGTTCACGAACGTCCACTTCTTCCTATACGCAGCCGTCGGCGTGATCACCTGTTTCGTGGTGGGCTACGTCGCCAGCGTGGTGGTCGGGGCCGGCGAGAAGCCGCTCGGCGGGCTGACGATCCACACCGTGGCCGATCGGCGGGCGTCGCAGCCATCCGCCGACGCGGAGGGTTGAGCATGAAACGAATGCTACTTGCAGTTTGCCTGATGGCGCTTGTCCTGTCGGAAAGTCGAGCGTCGGGGGCGGTTGGCGAGAAGATCGTCTTCGTCCAGAAGGGCGCTGCAAAGCTGGTTCGCGTGGAGGGCAAGCCCTGGAAGCGCGGCGACGGGTACATCGAGTGTTCGGGCTATGGCAACTTCTTGCATGCCGGCCGGGTGCTCGGCGATGACGATTTCCGTATCGCCGCGCGGCTGCGCATCTTCAAGCTTGCCAAGAGTGCGGCGTCCTTCTTCATCGACGGTCGAAGCCACTTCGGGTTCGAGGGGGCTACCGGGAAGGCGTTCGTTCAAGGGCCGCTGTTCGGCCGGGATACCGAGTTCCTCGGCAAGCCGTCAGAGCTCGTTCAAGAAGGCAAGACGTTCCTGTTCGAGGTCGTCCGGCAGGGCCGCGATCTGAGGTTCCTCATCGACGGCAAGCCCGTGCATCAACTCGCCTACAGGAAGCCGCCGCTGGGGGATTTCGGTTTTCGGCCGTGGCGGAGCCGACTGCAGATCCTTGACTTCTGGATCGAGGGGCAGACGCGCGAGCCGCCGCCGCCACGGACCCAGCCGAAGGCGTACACGATCCCCGTGATCGACCTGTCGTACGAGAAGCACCGGCAGGTGATCGTGGAACGAAAGCCCGGTCAGTACCTGGGCCATCCGACGACGGTGCTGCTACGGGACGGCAAGACGATCCTGGTGACGTATCCGTTGGGTCATGGCGGGCCGTCGGCGGTGCTCAAGAGGAGCACGGACAGCGGGCTGACCTGGAGCGAGCGGCTGCCCGTGCCGGACAACTGGAAGACGGCGAACAACTGCCCGTGCCTGCATCGACTGACCGGTCCGGACGGCGTGGAGCGGCTGTTCGTGTTCGAGGGCAACGGGGCGATGCGGCAGTCGATGTCGCTCGACAACGGAAAGACGTGGACGCCGTTTGAGCCGAACGGCCTGCACTGCGTCGTCGCACCGATCACGATCGTGCCGATTTCGGGGAACCGCCATCTGCAGCTCGTCCACCGCGGATACAGCGACAAGGACCGATCGCCGCTGGCGATTTGGCAGAGCATCTCGTCTGACGGCGGCCTGACGTGGGGTGCCCAGCGGAAGGTGGCAGCGTTCTACGGTGCCGACGTCTGCGAGCCCGCCATCATCCGGTCGCCCGACGGCAAGCAGCTGGCGGCGGTCATGCGGGAGAACCAGCGGCGGTACAACTCGTTCCTGATCACCAGCGACGACGAGGGCGAGACGTGGTCGAAGCCCGTCGAGCTGCCGGCGGCGCTGACGGGCGATCGTCACATGCCGCGGTACGCGCATGATGGCCGGCTGGTCATGACGTTTCGGGACACGTCCTACGCCGGCCCGACGCGCGGCCAGTTCGTCGCTTGGGTGGGGACCTACGACGACCTGGTCAACCTCCGCGAAGGGCAGTACCGCGTCTGTTTGTTGCGGAGTCCCAAGAAGTACGATCTGGGCTATCCCGGGCTGGAGCTGTTGCCGGACGGGACGTTCGTAACCACGACGTACGCGGTGTTGGCGAAGGGCGAGAAGAACGCCGTCGTGAGCGTGCGGTTCAGGCTGGACGAGATCGACAGGAAGGCAGCGATGCTACCGAAACAACAGGCCGTTTTCGTGTCGGGCAAGGACGGCTATCACACCTACCGCATCCCCGCGATCGTGCTGACGAAGCAGGGCACGGTCCTGGCGTTTTGCGAGGGTCGCAAGAACAGCGGGTCGGACTATGGGGACATCGACCTGGTCCTGAAGCGGAGCTTCGATGGGGGCAAGACATGGGGGCCGATGCAAACGGTCGTCGACGACGGGCCGAACACGGCGGGCAATCCGGCGCCCGTCGTGGATCAGTCTACCGGGACGATCTGGATGCCGTTTTGCAAGAACCTGGGCGACAAAGGCGAGCGTTTCATCAAGGAGGGCAAGGCGCCGCGGACGGTGTGGGTCACGCACAGCACCGACGACGGCGCGACGTGGTCCGAGCCGGTCGAGATCACCCAGACGACCAAGCTGGACCATTGGCGATGGTACGCGACCGGGCCCTGTCACGGGATTCAACTCAAGACCGGCCGGCTGCTGATCCCGTGTGACTATTCGGATCACGGCTACGGCGGGCATCCCTTCTGCTCGCACGTGATCTACAGCGACGACCACGGCGCGACGTGGAAGATCGGCGGGCTGCTGACAGACGGCGTGAACGAGTGCACGGCGGTCGAAACGACGGACGGCCAGGTGTACCTGAACATGCGATGCTACCGCGGCAAGCACCGCCGGGCCATCGCGTGGAGCCAGGACGGCGGCGAGACCTTCTCTGAGCCGACGCTCGACGAGGTGCTGATCGAGCCGGTCTGCCAGGCGTCCGCCGTCCGGTTCACCGACGCCGCGCGGCATGACAAGAACCGCGTCCTGTTCAGCAATCCGGCCAGCACGAAGCGCGTGCAGATGACGATCCGCATGAGCACCGACGAGTGCAAGACCTGGCCCGTCAGCAAGGTGCTCAACTACGGGCCGTCGGCGTACTCGGATCTGTGTGTCCTGCCCGACATGACGATCTGCTGCCTGTACGAGCGCGGCGAGGGGCACCCGTACGAGACGATCACGCTGGCCCGGTTCGGGCTGAATTGGCTGACGGACGGCAAGGATCAAGTGCAGGCGAAGTGATGTCGCACTACGACGAGGAGGCTCTCTGATGAACGCGCATCGGGACGCAGCGGGGTCTGCGCATCTGAGACTCGCCCTGCTGGCCGGGGCGATGTCCTGGGCGATGGGAGGCGGCGTGATGGCGGCGCCGAAGTTCTCGCAGGTCGAGGTGTTCGCGTCGGGCCATGACGGCTACCACACGTTTCGCATCCCGGCGATCGTGGTGACCAAGAAGGGCACGCTTCTGGCGTTCTGCGAGGGAAGGAAGACTACGGGACGGGACCACGGTGACATCGATCTGGTCCTGAAGCGGAGTTTCGACGGTGGTCGGATATGGACGCCGATGCAGATCGTGCATGAGGAAGGGAGGACCCAGAAGATCACGATCGGCAATCCGTGTCCCGTCGTCGATCAGTCGACGGGCACGATCTGGCTGACGTTCTGTCGGAACAACGATCGCGTGTTCGTCACGAAGAGCACGGACGACGGTGCGAGTTGGGCCAGGCCGAAAGAGATCACCCAGGACGTCAAGCCGGCGTCGTGGACGTGGTACGCGACCGGGCCCGTTCACGGCGTCCAGCTCAACAGTGGCCGGTTGCTGATCCCTTGTGACCATCGGGAGCGCGCGAAGGGCAGGACGATGTTCTCGCACGTGTTCTACAGCGACGACCACGGCGCGAGTTGGAAGCTGGGCGGATCGCTCGCCGAGAAGACCGACGAGTGCACGGCCGTCGAGGCGGCGGATGGCCGCGTGTACCTGAACATGCGGAGCTACCACGGCAAGAACCGCCGGGCGTACGCGTGGAGCAAGGACGGCGGGGCGACGTGGTCCGATGTGAGACTGGACGAGGCGCTGATCGAGCCGGTCTGCCAGGCCAGCGTGATTCGCTTCACCGACGCCAAGCGTCACGGCAAGAACCGCGTCCTGTTCAGCAACCCGGCCAGCAAGCAGCGTGTGCGGATGACCGTTCGGGTCAGCTACGACGAATGTAAGACCTGGCCGGTGAGCAAGGTGATCCACGCGGGGCCGGCGGCGTATTCGGATTTGTGCGTCCTGCCGGACAAGACGATCTGCTGCCTCTACGAGCGGGGCAAACGGTCTGCGTATGAGACGATCACGTTGGCGCGGTTCAATCTGGAGTGGTTGACGAACGGGGCGGATACTCTGAAGGCCAAGTGAGGGGCCGCGCTACCTGGAGGTGACGGGGCGCGAGGTAGGGGATGTCGAGAGGAGACGGGTCGGGGGAGGCCCTGGCGAAGGATACGAATCGATGAAGACCTCTGCGATTGTGCATGCGGTTAAGCGTGCCTTGCGGTTCCTGCCGCTCGGCGTTGTACCGTTCGTGTTTGCCGGCGCGGCGATGGCGGCGCCGAAGATCGAGCGGACGGACGTCTTCGTGTCGGGCACGGGCGGGTACCACAGCTACCGGATCCCGGCAATCGTCACGTCGAAGAAGGGCACGCTGCTGGCGTTCTGCGAGGGACGCCGGGATAGCCTGAGTGATCGCGGCGACATCGACATGCTGCTGCGGCGCAGCTTCGACAACGGCAAGACGTGGCAGCCGGTTCAGACGATCTGGGACGACGGCAAGAACGAGATCCAGAACCCGTGCCCGGTCGTGGACCGCGAGACGGGGGCGATCCTCCTGCTGTTCACCAAGAACGTCGTCCACGTCTACGTCGCGGAGAGCGCGGACGACGGTGCGACGTGGTCGAAACCGCGCGAGATCAGCAAGGAGGTCATGCGGCCGGATTGGACATGGTTCGCGACCGGTCCCGGCCACGGCATTCAACTGGCCAGCGGACGGCTGCTGATCCCGTGTGATCACCGGGTCAAGGGCCTGCCGCGGAAGGACTCGTTCTCGCACGTCATCTACAGCGACGACCACGGCAAGACGTGGAAGGTGGGCGGCTCGTCGGTCAAGAAGACCAACGAGTCCATCGCGGTGGAGACGGTCGACGGGCGCGTCTGCCTGAACATGCGGAACTTCTACGGCAAGCACTGTCGCGCCGTTGCATGGAGCGCCGATGGTGGGCTGACCTGGTCGGACCCCGTGTTCGACAAGGGCCTGAGTTCGCCGGTCTGCCAGGCCAGCATTTGCCGGTTCACCGACGAGAAACGGCACGACAGGAATCGCATCCTGTTCTCGAGTCCGACCGGGAAGGATCGCGAGCGAATGGCCGTCCGCATCAGCTACGACGAGTGCAAGACGTGGTCGGACGGCAAGGTCCTGCACGCCGGTCCGGCGGCGTATTCGGATCTGTGCGTCGCGTCCGACATGTCGGTCTGTTGCGTGTACGAGTGCGGGCAGGTCAGGCCTAACCGGAATCGCAGGCACAGCGCGTATGACGCGATCCGATTCGCCCGGTTCAACCTGGCCTGGCTGACGGACGGTCAGGATCGTCTCGCGTCCGCGCGCGGGGGCAAGGAGAAGACCGTGACGGCTGCTGCCACCAGGGGGTCGAAACACCTGCTGCTCGACAGTCGCGTCGTCGAGAAGGCCGACGGGGTCCGGCTGACGATCGGCAAGGTGACCAAGGAGCCGCGGAATCCGCTGTTCAAGGAGGATAAGCCCTGGGAGCCGCGGTTCGACAACCTGTACGCCAACGTGATCTACGACGAGGACGAGCGCGTCTACAAGTGCTGGTACAGCCCCTTCATCATCGATCTGCGGACGACCAGCGTGCCGCGCGACAAGCGAAAGGGTCTCAACTACATCAAGGTCAAGCCGAACGACCGCGAGATGGGCGTCTGTTACGCCACGTCGAAGGACGGCCTGGTTTGGGACAAGCCGGAGCTGGGCATCGTCGCGTTCAAGGGCAACGCCAAGAACAACATCGTGTACCGCGGTCCGCACGGAGCGGGCGTGATGAAGGACCTGCGCGACCCGGACCCTGCGCGGCGCTACAAGATGTTCACCAAGAGCGGCGAGCCGGGCAAGATGTCGGTGGCGTTCTCGCCGGACGGACTCCGTTGGACGAAGGTCGCGATATGTCCCGGCATCGAGGCGGCGGGGGACACGCACAACAACGCGTTCTGGTGCCCCGAACTGAACAAGTACGTCGGGATCACAAGGTTGTGGAACCGCAAGAGCGGGCGTCTGGTCGGTCGGTGTGAGAGCGCCGACTTCGCCAAGTGGACCAAGGCGGTGGAGTTGATGTGCGGCCTGGAGACGGAGCGTCACCGGCAGACGTACGCCATGCCCGTCTTCCGCTACGCCAACGTCTACCTGGGTTTGGTGATGCTGCTTGACACGAAGACGGATCTGGTCGACTGCGAGCTGACGTGGAGCCCGGACACGGTGCACTGGGAGCGCGTCTGTCCGGGGACGCCGATGATTCCTCGAGGGCCGAAGGGAAGCTGCGACTGGGGCTGCATCTACGCGGCGGCGTATCCGATCGTGCGGGACGGCGAGATCCGTCTGTACTACGGGGGCAACAACGGCCCGCACACGACCTGGCGGGACGGGTTCCTGTGTCTGGCCCGGCTGCGTCCGGATGGGTTCGCCGGCATGAAGACGACGGATGCCGACACGCCGGGCACGATCGTCACCAAGCCGGTCAAGTGCACGGGCAAGCGCCTGTGCGTCAGCGCCGACGCGGCGGGTGGTTCGTTGCGCGTCGGCGTCGTGGGCGGCGAGGGGTTCGGGCTGGGTCAGTCCGAGCCGATCACCAAGGACGTGACCGACGAGGCGGTCGCCTGGGAGACGGGACGGGATTTGTCCGCGTACGTCGGCAAGTCGATCCAACTGTCGTTCGAGCTGAAGTCGGCTTGTCTGTATGCGTTTAGCTTCGCGGGGGAATAGTCGCTGGTGCGTCAGGAGGTGGGTAGGATGACGACGTTCCCAATACGCGCGTCTTGGATCTGGCTGATCTGCGCGTCAGCGGCGGCGCCGTCGGTCGCGCGCGCGGAGGTGTCGGCGTGGCGGTTGATCCGCGTGCCTGGGTTCTGGGAGCAACAGGCCCGCGACGGGACGCTGAAGGGCTACGACGGGTTTGCGTGGTACCGGTGTTTCGTGAAGGTGCCCGGAGCGTGGCGTGGGCTGCCGTTGGCGTTGACGCTCGGCCGGATCGACGACAGCGACGAGGTGTTCTTCAACGGGACGAAGATCGGTGCGACCGGCGCAATGCCGCCCAAGTACCGCGGCGCGTCGGGGAGTCGGCGGCGGTATGCCGTCGCAGCCGAGAATGTCCGCCCGGGCGGTTGGAACCTGATCGCCGCTCGCGTCTACGACAAGAGCGGCGGCGGAGGGATCCTGGACGGGCCGATCGCGCTGGGCTGCGAGAACGGCTCGATGCGGCTCGAGGGGGAGTGGCAGTTTCGGACGGGTGATGACGCGGCGTGGGCGAAATGGCCCGCGGACCCCGACAGCAAGGAAGGGCGCGCGATGGCCGAGGACTACCAGAAGAGCACGGATGACCCGGCCGGTATGGTGGAGACGGTCTTTGAAGGGGAGGCAGCGGCGCCCAAGGGCGCGATGACGCTGTGGTACCGTCGCCCGGCCAAGGGCTGGCTGCAGGCGTTGCCCGTCGGCAATGGTCGTCTGGGCGGAATGGTGTTCGGGCGCGTCGCCCGCGAGCGGATTCAGCTAAACGAGGAGAGCGTGTGGTCGGGCGGTCGGCGTAACCGGACCAATCCGAAGGCCCGCGACAACCTGCCCAAGGTCCGCAAGCTGATCCAAGAAGGGAAGTTCAAGCAGGCCGAGGCACTCGCCAACAGGACGATGATGGGCGTGCCGATGCGGGTCACGCCTTATCAGACGCTGGGCGATCTGCATCTGTCGTTCAAGGGTCATGAGAAGGTGGCTGACTACGTTCGCGATCTCGATCTCGATGCGGCCGTTGCGGGCGTGCGTTATCGCATCGCCGACGCGCAGTTTACCCGCGAGGTCTTCGCGACCGCTGTGGACCAGGTGCTCGTGGTTCGGCTGACCTGCGACAAGCCGGGTGGGATCACGGTCACGGCCACGCTCGACCGGGAACAGGACGCTGAGTGCACGCCTGCCGGGACGGACGGTGTCGTTTTGCCGGGCCGGTGCGATGGCGGCAAGGGGATGGCGTTCCGGGCGGAGCTGCGTGTGCTGACCGAAGGCGGGCGGCTCGGGGTCAAGGGCGCCAGCGTCGAGGTGACGAGTGCCAATGCGGTGACGTTTCTGCTGGCGGCCGCCACCAATTTCGGGGGCAAGGATCCAAAGCAGATTTGCCAGAAGCGGCTGTCCGCCGCGGCGGCGAAGTCCTACGCCGAGCTTCGAGGCGCTCACCTGGCCGACCACCAGAAGCTGTTCCGTCGGGTCGAGCTGGACCTCGGCGGGGCGGACCTCCTCAAACGTCCGACCGATGAGCGGTTGGCGGCGATCCGAAAGGGCGGCGAGGACCCGCAGTTGATGACGCAGTACTTCCAGTTCGCCCGCTACCTGTTGATCGCCAGTTCCCGCCCCGGCTGTCTGCCGGCGAACCTGCAGGGCCTGTGGAACGACAGCCTCAGCCCGCCGTGGAACTGCGACTACCACCTGAACATCAACCTGCAGATGAACTACTGGCCGGCGGAGGTCGGTAACCTGGCCGAGTGCCACCTGCCAATGTTCGACCTGCTGGATTCGCTCCGCGAGCCCGGACGCAAGACGGCCAAGGTGCATTACGGCTGTGACGGGTTCGTGGCCCACCACCTGACCGATCTGTGGGGGTTTGCCGCGCCCGCGGACGGTGCGGGCTGGGGGCTGTGGCCGCTGGGGGCGGCCTGGTGTTGTCAGCACCTGTGGGAGCACTACGCCTTCGGGGGTGATCTGGCGTTCCTGCGGCGGGTGTACCCCATCATGAAGGAGTCGGCGGCGTTCTTCGTCGACTTCCTGATCGAAGACGACCGCGGCCGGCTGGTCACCAATCCGTCGACGTCGCCGGAGAACCGGTTCCGTGCCGCCGACGGTCAGGTCTGCGGGCTGGGGGTCGGTGCGGCCATGGACATGCAGATCATCCACGACCTGTTCACGCATTGCATCGAGGCGGGCAAGTTGCTGGGGATCGACGCCGATTTCCGCGCCGAGTTGCTGGACAAACGGAAGCGCCTCGCCCCGCCGCAAGTCGGCAAGCACGGCCAGCTGCAGGAGTGGATCGAGGATTTCGACGAGGCCGACCCCGGCCATCGCCACCTGTCGCACCTGTTCGGGTTCTATCCGGGCGGTCAATTCACGCTCCGCGGCACGCCGGAGCTGGCCGCGGCCGTTCGCAAGTCGCTGGAACGACGATTGGCCCACGGCGGCGGCGGGACGGGATGGAGCCGTGCGTGGGTCGTGGCGCTGTGGGCGCGGTTCGAGGAGGGCGATCTGGCCCGCGACAGCCTGTACGTCCTGCTCCGCAAGAGCACCGAGGCAAACCTGTTTGACCTGCACCCGCCGCACATCTTCCAGATCGACGGCAACTGCGGCGCGACGGCCGCCATCGCCGAGATGCTCCTGCAGAGCCACGCGGGCGAGATCGGCCTGCTGCCCGCGCTGCCGAAGGCCTGGTCGACGGGGCACGTGAAGGGCCTCCGCGCGCGGGGCGGTTTCGAGGTCGACATCGCCTGGAAGGACGGCCGACTCATCGAGGCCGCCATCCGATCGTCCAAGGGCGGTCCGTGTCGCGTCCGAACCAAGACGCCGGTCGAGGTCACCTCGAACGGCGCCAAGATCGCCACCGAGCGCCCCGAACCTGTGGTTGCGGTGTTCCAGACGGAGGCGGGCAAGGGCTACAACGTGACGTGCGTTCCCCGTCGCTGACGCGATGGGGCTCTGATGAGGAGGCATGCGGGATGAAACGCTCAATGTCCGTCGGGTCGGTGCTGCTGCTCGGCTTGCTTGGGGCTGCGGGGTGCTCTCAACTGACGGTGAGGAGTCCGGGAGGGGACCTGGCGGCGACGATTCACGTGGACGGCAACGGGCAGTTGACCTACAGCGTCCAGCACGACCGGGTTCGCGTGTTGGAGGATTCGCCGCTGGGGATCACGGTGGACGGTATCAAGCTCGGCGCGGGCGTGACGCTGGGGGCGGCCAAGACCACGACCGTCAACGAGACGTACGCATCGCGCGGCGTGCATACCATGGCCGTCAATCACTATACGGGTGCGGTGATCCCCGTGACCCACCAGGCAAGCGGGCTGACGTACACGTTGGAGGTCCGGGCCTACGACGATGGGCTCGCGTACCGCTACGTCGTGCCGGGCCGCGGCGAGCGGAGGATCACGGGCGAGGCGTCTGCCTGGACGCTGCCGGCGGGGTGTTCAGTCTGGTATCAGTCGAACACGAAGAACTACGAGTCCATCCACCGACAACGGACGGCCGAGTCCTTCAAGAAGGACACGAAGATCGGACCGCCGATGGTGGCCGTCCTGCCTGATAGGAAGCGCTACGTCGCCATCACCGAAGGAGCGCTCACCAACTACAGCGGCATGACGCTGAGATCGGCCGGGGGACGGGTGTTCGAAGCGGCCTTCGAAGACGACAGGTCGTGGAAGCTGACCGATACCATCACCACGCCGTGGCGGATCACGCTGGTGAGCGCCGATCTGAATGGGCTGGTCAACGCGGATATCGTGGCCAACGTCAACCCGCCGCCGTCGGCCGAGCTGGCGGGGGCGTCGTGGATCCGTCCGGGGCGGGCGACCTGGTCGTGGTGGAGCCAGGGCACGGGGCGATGGTCGCTGCAAAAGAGGTACGCCGACATGGCCGCCGAGCTCGGGTTCGAGTACATCCTGATCGACGAGGGCTGGGAGAAGTGGAGAGACGGCTCCAAGGACAAGTGGGGCCTGGTCAAGGAGGTGGTCGACCACGCCAAGCGGCGCAACGTCGACGTGTGGGTCTGGAAGCGTTGGCTCCAGATTGCAGAAGCGAAGGTCCGCGACAGGTTCTTCGCCCGGGTCAAGGGCGTCGGCGTGGTGGGCGTGAAGGTCGACTTCATGGATTCCGAATCGAAGGCGCGGATCGACTTCTACACGGCCTGCCTACGGGACGCGGCGAGGCATCGGCTGATGGTGAACTTCCACGGCGCGAACAAGCCGACGGGTGAGTCGCGGACCTGGCCGAACGAGATGACCCGCGAGGGCGTCCAGGGGCTGGAGTACAACAAGTGGACTCGGATCAGCTCGACGCACAACGTGACGATCCCGTTCACGCGGTTCCTGGCCGGCCATGGCGACTACACGCCCTGCACGTTCGACCCGAAGCGGATGAGGGGCACGAGTTGGGCCCACCAGCTGGCCTGCGCGATCGTGTTCACCTCGCCGGTGACCTGTTGGGCCGACAACCCCAAGAACTACCTGGGCAACCCCGCCCGCGACGTGCTCGAGACCATCCCGCCGGTCTGGGACGAGACGCGGGTGCTGGCCGTCAGCGAGATCGGGAACGTGGCCGCCTTCGCCCGGCGGTCCGGCAAGACGTGGTTCGTGGGCATCCTGAACGGCCGGGGGAAGCGAATGGTCGAGATCGACTTGGCGTTTCTGGGGCCCGGTACGTACCAGGCCGTCACGCTGGCCGACGACGCGGGCAAGCCGGACGCGTTTGTTCGATCGGAGAAGCGCGTCAGGTCGGGCGACGTCCTGAAGATCGTCATGCGGACCGGGGGCGGATACGTCGCGCGGTTCACACCGTCTGAGTAGGGCAGCAGCAGTGCAAGAAGTAAGCCCCTTTCCCCTTCCCCTTTCCCCTTTCCCTCCACCTTGCCGCCACGTGGTCCACAAGGATGTCCAGCCTCATCTCTCTTTGGTAGCGTTCAATTTGGTCAAGGGCGGCCTGCTCGTCTCACAACGGGGTGTGATCGATGATGTCCTCGCCGTCCGCGAACTTGATGATCAAGTCCTGAAGCGCCTCTTCCTGTTCGTTGCTCTCGTACTCGCACGTGAAGTGGAGCCAGAAGGCGCCCTTGTCGTAGTAGATGTCGACGTCAACCTCCCCGATTCCCAGGGGATCGAGCATGGAGGTCACCGGGTCGGCTGGGTCGTGCCGGAGGACTTGGCCTTCAGGCGATTCAGGTATTGCTCCAGGACGGGCACGACCTCTGTGAATCGTTGGCGGACCGGTTGAGCGAGTCCAGCGGACACGGATCGCTCTCGGACCTTCTGCAGGACGCGCTCGTCGGGGAGCTTAGCCAGCAGTATCTGGATCTCGCGGCGAACCCACGCATCGGGCTCACGTTCCAGCAGGTACATGAGGAACTCGCCGAGGTCCTGCATGAGCTGTCCATAGCTCTTCCACTCGGGATGCCGGTTGACCATGTCAAACCCAAACGCCTCCCAGTCGGCCACACCCGTCCCATGGCCGATCGTCCGTACTGCATTCGCACGCTTCCACCACTCCGTTCCTTCGGAGAGCTTCCAGAGAAACTCGATGGAGGCCGGTAGAGCCGTGGTGATAGTGTCGCGCATCAGCTTCCTTCGGCTCTTCAGCCGAGCAGTCGAAATCGGGCGTGGGGGCGCAATGGCAAGGGGCGGCGGCGAGACGCCATTCTTGGCTCGATCAACTGTGGCCGGCGGGTTGTGCAGATGTCCCAGAGCAGCGCGATGGATGCGGCCCGGTCTGCGCCTGACTTCGATGGAAATGGTCCGCGAGGCCAAGATCCGGCGCAAGAGGCGCCCCTGCCAGGTCCCGCTGTAGCCATCCAGCCAACCACCGTAGGAACCTCGCTTGAGGAACACCTCGTCCAGCTTACTCACGGCGTTCTCATACTCGCTGCCGGCGCATCGGATGCAGGTCTCCATCAAGGCGCGGACCTCCGCCTCTGTCATCTGAGATGGGCTTGATCCTACCCCCGAAACCAACGCAACGCATGCGATCCACACAGTTGCTAGCATGATTCACTCCTCGTTCAGTCAGTTCGCTGCCTAGGTCCCGCGTCCATCCTCAGGCCCACAACATCGCCGCATGCGCAGCGTGTTTGCGAAGCCGATCTTCTACGGAGACCCGCTGTACATCCACCAGCGCCTAGTCCAGGCGGCACGCTCTACATTGGTGCCGCAATGTAGCTCCCCGAGCCAGCAATGATAGTACTCCCAATCGTCAATGAAGTGCGCGCTCAGTCCCGTCCCCGTAAGGCTGTTCCGTACATGCTCCTCGAATACAGACGCATTTGGGTCGTTTGGGTCATTGGGGTCTGTAGCCACAAAGGGCTTCGGGACCAGGAGGCGGTCGTTGATAATGATACAATTCACCATGTCTGGCGTGTACGCGCTGGCGAGAGTGCGCTCGTCATTTGGATCGGGGGGCGATGGATACGTTGGGTAGTTGGGGTCGTCAGGGTAAAACAAGACAGGCACCTTGATGAAGGTGGAGTTTGGGTCGACGTTGAACGCGGCTGCCAATCCACTTCGAATCCCATCAAGGGAGCTCTGGATCCGATCGTTGTAGCTCATCAGATTGGCGTCCCCTAGCACATCGCTCACAGTTCGAAGAGCGGGCGATGGTGCGTACTGCGGATAGCTTGTATCCCAGTATGTGTGCCCGTATGGCCACTCCTTCCCGTAGAACAGGAGGTGACCGCCCCTTCCTGAGGCCTGTAGACCTTGCAGAAGGTAAAAAGGGGAAAAGGGGGTCAGGCTTACTTATTGACGGGGGCGGCGTCGATACTGCCATGAGCGTATGCCCAGACGGCCTCAGATCGATCTCGGCGGCATTGTCTATCATGTCCTTGACCGGCCAGCGGGTCGTGCGACGCCCTTCGAGAACGACGGGGATTGCGCGTCGCTCGTCAACGTTCTATCCGAAGCGTCGCACCAGGTCCC
>CAYMLO010000009.1:0-99941 GCA_964390905.1 uncultured Planctomycetales bacterium
TGAAGTTGCCCAGGCTCTTGCCCATCTTGGTGCCGTCGACGGTGAGCATGCCGTTGTGCAACCAGTACCTGACGAACGGGCACCCGTTGGCGGCCTCGGACTGGGCGATCTCGCATTCGTGGTGGGGGAACTGGTTTTCGAGCCCACCGCCGTGGATGTCGATCGTCTTGCCCAGGTACTTGCCGCTCATCACCGAGCATTCCAGGTGCCACCCGGGATAGCCCCGCCCCCACGGGCTGGGCCACTGGAGGATGTGTTCCGGCGCCGCCGGCCGCCACAGATAGAAGTCGCCCTCGTGCCGCTTGTCCGGATCGACCTCGACCCGTGCCCCGCCGAGCATCTCGGCGACCCGCCGGTTGCTCAGTTTGCCGTACTCGGCGAACGCGCTGATGTCGAAGAAGACCTTGCCGCCCACCGCGTAGGCGTATCCCTTGGCGATGAGCTGCTCGATCATCTCGATCTGTTCGGGGATGTGGCCGGACGCGTGCGGGCTGACGTCGGGGCGGAGGATGTTGAGGGCGTCCATGTCCTCGAAGTACGAATGCTTGAACGTCTCGACGACGGCCATCGGATGCAGCCCGCGCTGGCGCGCCTCGCGGATGATCTTGTCCTCACCCTCGTCGGCCATGCCCTCGGTGTCCTCGGTCAGGTGGCCGACGTCGGTGATGTTCTGAACGTACGTCACGTCATGGCCGAGGTACCGCAGATAGCGGACGATGACGTCGAAGCTGACGTAGGTCTTGGCGTGCCCCAGATGCGAGTGTCCGTAGACCGTCGGACCGCAGACGTACATGCCCACCTTCGGCGGGTCGAGGGGCTGGAATTCCTGCTTCTGGCGTCCCAGTGTGTTGTAGACAGACAGCGTCATGGGTTTTCTCATTCGCAAGAGCTGCGGTCCGCACTGCGGACCCTAACCGTTTCGCCTCAGACCTCCAAGTCATCCAGAATGACCACGCGAATCTGGCTCAGTCTTCTGAAGGCCGAGTCATTCGTCAGGATGCCCCCGAGCCCTGCCCCCACCGCGACGGCTGCTTGGAGCGAGTCGGCGAGACGAAGCCCGTGTTCTGCGCGGAGACGGGCAGCGCATGCTGCCTCAGGTGCGCCGATCGATCGGAAGAGGGTGTTCTCTCCGTCGACAATGAGCTGCTGATACTGGTCTTGCAGATCAGTCAGTCCTCTCCGTATCGGGTGCACAAGACACTCTGCCAGCGTGACCGGGGTGGTCACGAGCAGGATCCGTTTCTCTCTCCTGACGCGGAAGAACTCCTCCAAGACGGATGCGTAGCGAGGGTTGCGCTCCAGGTGATAGACAACCGGCGCGGTATCAAGGAGCAGAGAAGTGGCGCCTTCAAGAGCTGCCGCTACCTTCATCACACGTTCCGCGCCTCGTCCGATTCCTGTCGTGTCCGAGAGACCCAATCCTGGGCGTCCTGCCCGCACAGGGGGTGGGGCGCACTACCGGCGTAGTCCTCCCAGCGTGGCCTGCCAGCGTCCATCCCGCGGCCAGAGCACAGGCGCTCAGCCAATTGGGCAATCAGCCGGAGTTGCTCGGCAAGTGAAAGCGACGTGATCTGGCGCAGGATGTCCTCATAGGCAGATCCTGTCATGGCGACCACCTCCGTCCGCCATGATCATACCACGCAGCGAGCTGCGCTGAAACAGGCCCGTGCCTCTGACCCCGATGAGTGTCGGCGCGACAGCGCGTCGCTACGCTGCCCTTGCAGGAGAAGCTCGCGCGGGTTTGGCGGGAGAACGACATCCTGCCAGATCTCCCGCTTGAGCGTATCGCGGCGGGCACAGCTGTCGTCTCAAGACCGAACGTCCCCCGGCCTACCGTCGCGCCTTCTGCATCAGATACGCATACTGCTCCGTCGACGGGTCTACGAAGGGGGCTCGCGTCCCCAGGTGTCCCCAACGATGCTCGACCTCGAACCCCGCGACCTTAAGCAGGAGCTCGAGTTCACAGGGCCAGGTCAACCTTCGGGCCTCGAAGCCCTGTCTGACGGTCGTGCGACGGCCGGCCTCGTCTTCGATCTCCCAATCGGCCTTGACGGTCTTCATCTGCCGGATCGGGTCGTAGTCATACGCCTGCTTCATGGCCAGCTCGCGCTGGGGTGTCTCGAACATCAAGAAGAAGCGCCCGCGCTCGCCGAGATGCTCGTGGGCTCGGGCCAGACACGCCAACTGGTCTTCGTGCGTCGCGAGGTACTGGAAGCTGTCGTCCTCGAGGATCACGAAGTCGAACGCTTCGTCCAGGTTGGACGTGCAGACGTCCGCTTGAACGATCGAAACGCGCTCCCTGACGTCTTGTCCTTCCCGAGCGAGTCTGGCCGCGAAGACATCCAGCATTCGCTGGTCGAGATCCACGCCCGTCACGCGATAGCCGGCCGCGGCGATCGCGACGGCCAGGGCGCCCGACCCGCAGCATAGCTCCAGGACCCGGTCGCCCTCGCTGAAGTCGGCCAAGAGGCGGACGAACCAATCGCCAAGATCGCGGGTCTTCCGCCCCGTCTCGTTCAGAAACAGCTCGATGTCGAAGCTGCTCCACCCGCACGCGTCGAGTCGCGATGTGTCGGTCAACATGTCGACCCCAAAGCGCTGATGAAAGGTTGTCCAAGACTCATGGCACCGGGGGCCCCACGAGGTGACAGAAATCACCCGCGCCCTTTGGCCGGTCCCTGCGGCGATTCGGCTCGCCGGGCTCGAGTGCCGGACACCGAGTTGTCATTCCACGCACCGCACCTCGATCTCGCCGACGCCCATCCGGTTGCCGTGGGCGGATCGGGTGATGTCCAGACGCACCGCGTCGGTCTCCACGGCGTCGAACGCGTGGCTGACCCAGCCGGCCTTGTCGTTGCCCTTGACGGTGACGACGCGCCGCCACTTGCCGTTCGCCCGGACGCTGATGGCATAGTCACGACTGCGGTAGTGGGCCGCGTTGAGCTGATGGAACAGGGCCACGCGGTTGACCTTGCTGGGCTTGACGAGCGTCAGTTCGATCCACGCCTGCTTGGGGTGAACGTATCGGGTGAGCCAGTATCCGGCGGGTTCATCGACGCTGCCGTCGATGGCCTTGCTCGCCGGCCAGTTCTTCGGGCCGGTCTCCTCGTCGCTGGCCTTGACCGATAGGACCGGCACAAGCCGCCCGGCGCGGGCGGCGGCTTGCTGCTTGCGGCGACGCTCGATGACCTCGCGGGCCGCTCGCTCGTGGCGGTCGAGGGAGGCGATGAGGCGGTCCCAGCGTTCGTGGCCGGCCGGTGCGGCCAGGCGGCGTGCGGCCTCGGCCAGTCTGCGGGCCTGGGCGCATTTGTCGGGGATTGCCCGGTCGCCGCGCGTCCGGACCAGCGGGATGATCTCGAGCAGGGCCCGGGCCGCCTTCGCCCCGCCGTACAGCCGACCCAGCCGCCGATCGACGAACTGCTCGATGGTCATGTCGGGGTCCCAGAGGAACGCCTCCCAGGCCAGGTAGAAGATTTCGGCGTTGGGCTGAGTGTCTGGCAGCTCGCCGTAGGTGTCCAGGCCCTCGAAGCCCACACCGGCGGCGTTCCGACAGATCCGCCGGACCCGTTCCAGGTAGAAGTCGTCCTGCGTGTGCGTCGAGCTGTTGCACCAGTGCAGGTAGCCGAGGTTGTGCTTCGCCATCGGCTTGACGTCTGCGGGCCACTTCCTTGCCATCCTCGTCAGCGTCCACTGACAGATGGCGTCGTCGGGGATCATCGACAGGAACTTCGGCGGCGTCTTCATCATGTCGGCCTTGTAGCCGGTGTAGGTCGCGTAGCTCAGCCACGCCTTCGGCGCGAGCCGACGCATCGTCTCGAGCGTGACCTTGTGCGAAATGGCCATGTCCTTGTAGTAGTCCGGTTCGTCCGACGCGATGGCGGCCCGCGCCCGCTTGCAGTCGTCGCAGTAACAGACGAAGAAGTCGCCCATCTCCAGGTTCACCCCGCCGATCTCGAACGTCTCGAACAGCCACGCGGCCCCGCGGTCGAGCCAGTCCTGGTTGGCCTTCTTCGACGGGCAGGGGGCGTTCCGTGGTTTGCCGTTCTTGGCGATTGAGCGGAGTTCGGGATGCTCCTTCAGCCACGTGCCGGCGTTGAAGCGATGGTTGCCCTCGAAGTAGTAGCCCGCATAGCCGCTCGTGCCCACGCCGGGCAAGATCCGGACACCTCGACGCGCGGCGTAGCGGCACAGCTCCTGCGTCGCGGCGACGCCCCCGTGCGTATCGCGCAAGAACCCCCAGATAATCAGGCCGTTGAACTTATGATCGGCCATGTAATCGACGCACCGCTTGTAGTCGATCAGGAAGGCCTCGGGCTTCTTGGCGAACGTGCCCCCGCCGCCCATGACCGATCCGGGCTTGCCCGGCCCGCCCCAATCCATGCGGTGGTCCCACGTCCACAGCCAGCGATAGCGATATCGCGGGACCTGGCGGGTATCGAGCCGTCCGATCCAGGCGTTTCGGGCTTCGTGATCGAGGTGCCAGTTGATCAGATCCGCCACTGCATGGATCACGCCGTCGCGCCCGCCGCCGGCCAGGATCAGCCGATCGCGCCCCGCATGCGTGGCTCGCTTCGCCACGTAGCCTTGTTCGGTCAGGCCGTCGGCGGATAGCTTCAGTCGCAGTTCGGCGCCGGCCTCGCGGACCAGGGGGTTGGAGGCCGCACTGCCGACGAGGATCTGGCACCCAGCCACCTTGGACTGGTCCTGCCCGGCCAACACGATGGGCACGATCGCGCCCGTCTTGTCCGCCAGCCATCGACGGAGCCGGTCGGCAGCGAAGTCGTCCTGTTCGCCCCGCACGATCGTGCACCGCGCCTGACCGTCCCGGACCAGCCACAGTTTCGCATCCCCGAACGCCGGTGCGCTGACGGTTAGCAGCGGCACCAAACACCAACACCAATTGGTAGGTCGCAGCATGGTGCGTCCTCCTCCCATGGTCGGATCCGACCGTCCGCCGTTGTGCTTCCGCGTACGGTCGACCGACGAGAGGTGATTGTATCGGCGAGCTCCCTATCGGCATAGCGCCTGCCCGGGGGGCAGTGTTACAATGGCCCGTGTCATGGAAGGCCTCCTGCACAAGATCGTCTGGCCCGTGTCCCCCGAGCACCGCTGCCCGTACCTGCCCGATCGGCAAGCGCGCGAGGAGATCTTCCTGGCCAGTGTGATGGACGCCGATGACTACGTCGTCTTGATGAACCATGGTTGGCGGCGGAGCGGCTGTCTGTTCTATCGGCCCCGTTGCGACGGATGCGGCGAATGCGTGCCGATCCGTCTGCGGACGGATACCTTCCGGCCCAGCCGATCGCAGCGACGGGTGTGGCGGCGGAACCAGGACCTCACCGTCACCGTCGGCCGCCCGACGTTGACCGGCGAGAAACACCGACTCTACGTCCGCTACCTCCGCCAGCGCCATGACGGGACCATGGGCGAAGACATCGAGGATCTGGCGCGATTCCTGTACAGCTCGCCCATCGACACCCGCGAGATGTGCTATCGGCTGGAAGGCGCGCTGGTCGGCGTCGGCATCGTTGACGTTTCATCCACGTCGGTAAGCACGGTCTACTTCATCTTCGACCCGGACCTTCACCGCCGCAGTCTGGGGACGTTCAGCACGCTGTGGGAGATCGACTGGGCCCGCCAACAGGGACGCGAGTACTACTACCTTGGCTACCTGATTCGAGGACTGCAGAGCATGTCCTACAAGGCGACCTTCGGCCCCCATGAGGTGCTCGGCGCTGACGGACAGTGGCATCCGGCCGACGGCTGAGACGTCGGGACCTCGCGCTTCCTTTTCCGTGTTACGACGTCGGCCTGGTTGGCTCGCCGTAGGGCTCCAGGTGGGCCACGACGTCCACGACGTCTGGACCTTCGGCGATGAGTCGCTGCTTGACCACCTCGGAGATGTCATGCCCCTCGCGGACCGTCAGATCGGCGCGAACCTTGACGTGAAGGTCGACCTGCACGCCCGAGCCGACGTAGCGAGTCCGGACGGCGTGTACGTGCTTTACGCCGTCGACGCTCATCGCGATCACTCGGATCCTCTCACGGACCTCCGCCGAGGCCCCGGTGTCGATGAGTTGTCCCAGTGCCGGCTTGGCGATCCGCCACGCCGCCTGCAGGATGAAGAGGGAGACGACGACGGCACCGATGTGATCCAGAAACCCCCAGCCCGGGCTCAGGGCGGCCCCGGCGACCGCTATTGCCGCAGGGATCGAGCTCAGGCCGTCGGAACGATGGTGCCATGCGTTGGCGATGACGGCCGACGACTTGATCCGCCTCCCGACCCTGACCGTCCAGCGGTACAGGATCTCCTTGCTGAAGATCGACACGACCGCGGCCGCAAACGCGATCCATCCCGGGGCGGTTGTGTGCACCTCCCGGAGCGTGGCCACCGCGTTGAGGCCGAGCGCCACCCCGACGGCCGCAAGCAGGACCCCGATCAGCGTCGTGATCAGCGTCTCGATACGCCGATGTCCGTGCGGATGCTCGTCGTCCGGGGGCTTCGACCAGTACTGAACCCCGACAAGCAGCGCGATATCCGTCACGCTGTCAGACAGGCTGTGCACCGCGTCCGCCACGACGGCCTGGCTTGCGCCGACCAGACCGCCGATGAGCTTGATCGCCGAGAGGATCAGGTTGGCGATCAACCCCACCCCCGCCACCCGCCGCACCTGACCCACATGGTGCGGATCGGGCGTGATCGCCGATCTCGATGCGAGCGGATCCGCCTTCATCTCGGCAGCGTATCCCTTGTGTTCATGCCTGCGGCTGTCAGGACGTCCCCGTCCTGCACTTGCCCGGCGATCAGCCGGCCTCTGTGGCGAATCGACCGGCCGGCCAGCGCGGCGCGGACGCAGGGAGGTCCTGCCATGCGCCTTCGTCGAGCTTCGAGCCCACCCAGCTCACCTTGCCGTTCGCAATCACCTTGACGATGACGGGCCAGGCGTCGGATCGCGGATTGCAGCGAGCGACTTCGACGGAGGAGACCTGGGGACGATTGCGGAACGGCTCGTGCACGCAGACGAACGTGCTGGTGAGCTGCTTGCCCGATCGGCGGACGACGAGGTAAGGAAGTCGCCGACCCTCCTGATCCTTCCGTCGCTGGCCTGGGGCCGAGGCCGTCGAGACCTGCGTGCCCGGCGCGCCGGCCATCCACAGGCGCAGGCCGGCACCGTCCGACCAGCGATACGTCGCCTGCCAAGGGCCGTCCGTCGTGCCCGTGCGGATGTCGCTGAGTTCTTGATATGCCGTGGCCGTGCCCAACGGTTGCCCTTCAGAGAGTGTGACCCCTGTCAGCTCGAGCCGATCCGTCTCGGCGTGGTAAGACCAGTCATGGGTGGCGCCGCCACGGACCCGGAACACATCGACGACCAGCGGCTGGCCCGACGATGGGGACAGCATCGCGATCGTCCGACGGTACTCGCGGACAGTCCTGGGGTAGGCCGCCACGGCTGTCGCCTCGATCGCCTGGACGTTGCCGCCCAGGCGGTGGAACACGGTTCTGGCTTCGCCTGGCCGGGCCTGCGATTCGCCGTCGACGACGACCGTGTTGTGTGCGAGCGTGTGGACCATCCATCGCTTGCGCAGGGGGTGCGCGGCGTAGACGTACCCCAGATCACTGACCATCTCGCGCCCGCATCCCCACAAGATGATGCCTAATCGGTCGTAGTGACTGTGCCCGCCCGCCCATCTGCCGTGGTCCAGCAGCGCGACCGTCCGGCTCGCGCCAGACCCAGCCCGCAGCATCGTGATCCCCAGGTGGGGCAGGTGGATGCTTGGCCGGAGCGGCAGCGGCTGCAGATCGAGTTTCTTCACCTCGACGTCAATGTCCGGCCGGCGGTTCCAGAACGCGAACTCATCACCCCGCTCGAGCAGCTTGCCCCCGTACGCACGAACCAGGAACGCCAACCGATCCCGAGCGCCGTACCACGCGTAGTTGATCTCCGCCAGCGTCCGCCACGGACGCACCCCCACGTGCGAATCGCTCATCGTCGGCAGCGTCCCGTCGGGCCAGACGATATCGAACAGCGCGCTGTTGATCTTCTTGATCTGCGGGATCTGTCGAAGGTCCATCGGTTCGGCCGAGGGCGGTGCTTTGTAGCCCAGCATGATCCACGGCGTCAGGTGCAGGTTGCTCAGCGCCATCGTGTCGTAGCTGCAGGAGCGCTCGCACCAATGTCCGTCGGGCAGCCACTTGCTTTGGACGAAGGCGACGAAGCCCGTATCGTCGTTCATCGCCCAATGCATGATCTTCGGATCGCCAAGGACCCGGGCGATGCTCGCGACCCCCGCGAAGCGATGGGGGATGTCGTTGACGCAGCCCATCCGAGGCGGCACGGCGATCAGCAGCTCGCCCGCCTTGCGGAACAGGCCGTCCTCGATCACCTTCGCGTCGTCGACCGATACCAGCCCCGCGCACTGGATCGCGTCGTACGCCCGCGCGAGCTGACCGACGTAGATGGCGTCCTGGTAGTGCCAACCGCTGACCTTGCCCGCCAACCCCCAGGGCTTGGCGCCGAATTTCCTCCAGTCCTTCAGCACGTAGCCCGGATAGACCTCGCCCATGCGACGCATCACGACCAGCGCCTTGCGCGCGAACGTCCGCTCCCCCGTCAGCACGAACGCCTCCGTCATCGCGACCGCCATCTTGGTCGCGTGACCGAACTTGTGATAGGCCAGGCGTGACCGAATGAAATGTCGCTTGCCCTTTTCGCCGCGGTAAAATGGCAGCTTCCGCTCGACGCCTTGAGGGTCCTTGCAGACGAGCACGTCGTTGTCGGGGAACCTCGCGGGCGTGGTGGGCTTCTTGCACCAGCGGCAGACGATTTCACCGGGCCGATCCGGATGCCATTGCCAGATGTACCCGCGCCAGGGCTTGCCGCAGTTCGGACAGTCGCAGGGCCGCATCGGCGTGACGGCCGGTACGTACGCCAGCAAACGGTCGTCCTCCCAGCCGACCCACTGCCGGGCGGCGCGGAGCTTGCCGTCCAGGATCGCCTTGGCCCAACCGTACTTGGCGGCGTTGGCCCGCGCGCGGGCGACCAGCTCCGGTCGGTAGAAGAACGGTGTGTCCTGATCCGCCCGGGCTCCCGAGAGGGATGCCAACGAGACGGACCAAACGGCAGCGAGAGGAATTCTGCTCAGCGACATCTCTGCGTTCCGGAACGGCGCCCACCGGACTGTTCCCGGACGCCTAGACCTCATTTGGAGGGGCGGAGCGGTTCGGGTTTGACGACGACGTGCATCTTGACCTTGAACCGCTGGTCTATGGACATTCGGCCTGACCGCTTGCGCCCGGATACACCGCGCGCGTCGACCACCATCGCCAGGCGCATGTCGTTGTCCATCTCCGCCTCGATCATCTGGCCCCCCTTGATGTCGAACCAGTAGACGCCCTTCGTGTCACACTTGCGAACGCTGATCTGTTTGACAGGGCCTGTTCCCCTGCTCGGCTTCGTACTGGTGCGCTGCATCCGAGAGTCGATCCAAACCTTCGCGCAGCGCTTGCCCTTGTGCTTCTCGACGGCGACAAGCCTGCTCTTCATCTCGAGCTGCATCTCACCGAGCATCGGAACGTTCACCTTGTCGACACTGGTCCACGAGTCGCCCACCGCGACCGGTTTGGACGGAAGGTGCTTCGTGATGTACTGGCTCATCGTGTTCTTGAGCTGCCCGTCGCTGAACAGCCGGCCGAGCTGCGTGCCCACGAGACCACTGACACCGCCCTGGTCGAGTTTCTCCTGAAAGGCCTCGAGTCCCTGGACCTCCTTCACCTGGAACGCTCGATCCATCTTGACGGTCAGCGTCAGCCCCAGCAGGGGCTTGACGGCGTCCAGGAACATCTTCGCCATCGGGTCGGCCTTGTCTGACGGCTTGCGCTTCGTGTCGAATGACACCCGGATCCCGCCCATGTTCATGCTCTGCTTCAGGCGGTCGTGCTTGATCTCGAGCGTCGTCTCTCCTTCTGGCGAGACGTCGACCACGTGACAGAGAAGCTCCAAGGTCTGGCCGACCTTGCCCTTCATGGCCACGCCCCTTGCTGCGCCCGGCATCTGGGTCTCCGTGGTCGTGTTCATGGTGACGATCATCCGGGTTCGCAGGCCCTTGGGGAGCTTCTGACGTAGTGTGACCTTCTCGGCGGCCTGGGCCGACGGGCCGTGGGGCGGCAGGGCCACAAACGCAGCCAAAGCGACGGCGGCTGCGACAAAACGACGCGTTGTCATGAGCTGGCTCCGGCGACAAGGAGGATTGCGACCGACGCGCCTGTTGCCAGACAGGGCCGCTGTCGATCTGTCTCGGTGCCCAGCCGTGTCTGGGCAATGCCAGGCAGGCTGAACGGCGTCATCCTACCCCAACGCATGGGGTGGGTCCACCGCATGGCCGGGACAGTCGCCTGCGCGTCTGATGGCGTAGGCGACTGTCCCGGTCGGCAGGAGTCTGCGTCAGGGGTGTGTCGTGGCGGTTTCGTCGCGCGGAGGGGCGGGTGGGATTCGGCGGCCGGGGCCCTCGTGGGCAATCCTCCGGACTGCAGCCGGGCCACGGGACAAGGGGGTCACCAGCGCTTCTTCGCTTGCGCCCTGCTCTGCTCGAACGGCATGGGCGCAGCCCCCCGTGGCGATGGCAACGTGGACCCTGCGCGACTTCAACGGTCCGCCGAAGAGGCGTGTTACCTCCAGCGGGTTGTGCAGGGCTAGAACTCCTGCCGACATTTGGGTAGTCCCCCATCGACTAGGTTGTGTCGTCCTGAGGCACCGGATCGAAGCATCGGCCGTCGCGATGCCACAGGTAGTAGACCGGTTGTGACCAAGCCAACTGCCGAAACGTCTGGGCCAGCACGCGCGGCGACTGCGTGGCGACGCGATCTCGCCCGACACCGGTCGTGGCCTCATACCAGCGCCGCACGACGTGGGCGACAACGTTCCGGACCTCGCGCCGACGGGCCACGTGCCGGTCGAAATCTCGGGCCAACGGGTCGGCCCCCTGTCGCCGCAGCCAGCTGAGCAGTCTTTGACGTTCCGGCGTAGAGGCGCACACGCCGATCCGCTGCATCCCGGCCTTCTCGAAGACGGGGTTGACCTGCCCCATCGCTGCCAGGCACTCCACGAAGTCCGCGCCAGCCATCGGCAGCGTCTTGCGGACCAGCCAGTGACCGATCCCGCACCCTCGAATGTCGGGATGGATGACCAGGCGCCGAAGGATCCGCAGTTCGCGGTTCAGCCGTTGCGGGTTCCCGCGGAACCGCCCCCCCGTGGCACGGTTCCGCAGGCTGAGCTCCAGCGGCGCGTGGCCGTAGACGACGATGCCCAGCAGCTCGCCCCCCACCCCTTCGCGCAGCACGAACACCCGGTCGATGAAGCCCAGCTCGTCTCGATGGCGGTAGTGCATGGGGGCGAAGATTTCGTAGTCGGCCTTCCGGCCGGGTTCGATGTGGAAGCGCCTCGCCAGCCCGATGAGTCTGCTCCTCGGCGTCAGCTGCGTCATGCTGTGCGAGCCGTTTCCCGCAAGCCGGATGATCGTGTCCGGTTGGAGATCCGATGCCAGATCCTCCTGCGAGGCGGCTACGACCACCGCGATCCCACGACGCCGCGCGAGCTTGCCCAGGTTGTGGGCGATGGCCTTGGCGATGCGACGATGGAGGATCGAGCCGAATTCATCGCACAGCAGCGGGCCCGTCGGCTCGCCGTTGCGAAGATGCAGGCTGATCGCCCGCGCCAAGCGCGCCCGAAATCGCTCGCCGTCCGACAGATCGGCGAATCGTCGAATCCACAGTTGCGGCTCCCCGAGCCCGCAAGCCGTCAGGATGGACAACGCTTCGCTGAGCGTCTGCCGCCGCGCGATTGCGTCCACGATGGCCGGCGAGTGCGAGAAGCGGGCCTGGCCGACGTCTCGGGACCCCGGACAACGTCGGGCGAGCGCCTTGAGCAGGGACGTCTTGCCCGCACCTGAAGGGCCCGCCACCAGCACCACGTTGCCCGGCCGGAGGCTGAACGGGACCTTGCGGGCCAGCACGGTCGTCGCTGGATCCGGACGGATCCCGAAGCGCAGACACACCTCCGCCAGCCGTTGGGACCACGGTCCCGCGGAGGGGTCTCGCACGACATCCAGCGTGAGCTTCGTCCCGCTTGCCTTCCCGCTCGACATCGTCGCTTCGCTCACGACGTACCATCCCCCTGGTGAGGGTCACACCTGGTCTGCTGCGGCCATTGCCCCGCTGCGGGATCACCAAGACGCTTCCCCCAGCGCGGCGTGTGTGTTCGATTACCACGGCGATAAGGGGTTCGCCGTTCGGCCCGGCGCCGGGTCACTTGGCGGCCGGGGCGGACGGTATACCCTAACATAAACCGAATATTGCGCTGCGTCAAGGAATCTGCAATAAAAAATGCGCGAAGCCTATTGCGACACGCCAGGATGCCCATGCGTTAATATCTAATGCACTGGAAGTTATATATAGCCCAGCCGCGATCTTGCGGGCGGGGCATTGCTGCTCTGTCTTTAGGATCAGTGCCATTAACTGGCCGTGTTATGTCACCGCGCTCCTATGCCGCGCATGTCCGCAGCTTCTTGCTCTGTAAAATATTTTTGTGTAGCTACTTATGGAGAATGCCTGCTCATGGGCCATCGCACCTCGCGGTGGGGCGGTTGGGGCCGCCTTTGCTCGCCAGCAGGGGACGGCAGCCATGGAGGTATTGCTATACATGCCACATCGTACGCACGGCGCAATAGGTCTCTGACACCGGGCGGCTCGGCAAATCGCGTTCGGTCGGCGTTGACATCTGTCAGGTCTGCAGGTCTGCTAGGGGGGGTGACCCATGGACCTCGTCTGGCACGTGCTGCTCGAGAGCCCCTTCAAGCTGCTGGCGGGGGCGATCCTGGTGGAGGCCGTCCTGGCCACGTGCTGGTGGTTCAGGCCGGGCCGGACCACGTCGTGGCTCGTCGTTGGGGGGCTGTTGTTGGCCACGGTGTTGCTGATCCTCCAGCAGCTCGTCCTGACGGACCGTGAGCGGATCGGGCAGATCCTCAACGCACTCGCCTTGGCCGTCGACTGCGAGGACGTCGATGCCATCGCAGAGGCCCTGGACGAGGACTACGAGGCTGAAGGGATGGACAAGGAGGCGTTCCTGGCCCGGGTCGAATCGGCCTTCGAGCGCGCCGAGATCGACGACGTCAAGATCCTGAGCGCCAAGATCACGGTCGAGGGCGACGCCGCGACGGTCAACCTCCGGGCCCACTGCCGGATCCGGGCTTCGGATTGGCCCTATGACTACTTCGCGAGCGCCTGGCTCCTGCGCTTCGTCCGTCGCGAAGACGATTGGCGGGTCCATCACATCCGACAGACCCAATACGAAGGGGGCTTCGCCCCCGGGGACCTGCTGAAGATGGCCAGGGACTGATGCATGGGGGGGATCGCCTCGCACACGACGCGGATCCCCGGGGGTGCCTCGTGGCTGCCGCCCGAGCCACGGGGCTCATCCCGCGCGGGGCTTCTCCCCGCGTGACGCAACCGTCACGGCTCGGGTTGCTGCGTTCTCTATTCGAGTAAGGCGCACGCGCGCCTGTACGAGAATACGCCAAAACGTGACACGCCTGCACACAAGGCGGCCACAGGCGGAGTCCGTGGGGAGTTCGCCACAAGGCTCGGCTTCAGTATCTCCCGTACGTGTGGGCCGATTCGTACATGGCGACCACGTTCTCGGTGGGGGAGTTGTCCTGCAGGCAATGGGTGGGGGCGAAGCAGTATCCGCCGCCGGGCATCATGATCTTTAGCGTCTCGCGGCAGGTGTCGATCACGTCCTGGACCGTGCCGTACGCGACCGGCCCGGCCGTCGAGATGCAGCCGTGAAACGCCAGCCGCCCGCCGAAACGCTCCTTGAGATACGCGGGGCTCATGTTGACGGGCTCGGGCTGGAGGGTGTCGACGGCGTCAATGCCCATCTCGATGAAGTCCTCGTACGCCCAACTGCTCGACCCGCACGTATGGATCATCACCGGCAGATCGAACGACTTGGCCAGGTCGACGTACTTCTGGTGGCGAGGCCGGATGTGTTTGCGAAACAGGTCCAGGCTGAGGATCGGCCCGATCTGCGTGCCCAGGTCCTCGCCCATCCACAGGAAGTCGACCTTGCCCCGCGCCGCCTCGAGCGTGCGGCGCGTGACCTCGAGCTGGATCTCGATCTTCCGATCGATCAGCAGCAGGCCGGCCGGATCGTCAGTGACCAGGTCCACGAGCACCTGTTCCATGGTGCGGACCATGCCGTTGGAGTTGATGATGTCGGCGAGGCCCGGTCCGCCGATGAAGACGGCGTACGGCTCGTTGCGTTTGCAGGCCTCGACGACCTGGTCATAGTCGTGGTCGTCGGGCGAGGGCAGGGGCCAGTTGGCGATGGTCTCCTCGTCGGCGCTTGCCAGCGGCCAATCGCAGTAGTCCCAATACCCGCCCGTTTCGTGCTCCACCCAGCGCGTGCGAATGCCCCAACACGGGTCGACATGTCGGTCCGGCAGCTCCTCGTGCAATCGAGGGCCGGTGTAGGGTGCGCTGACGCCGCGGAAGTCGACGCCCAGGGCGCGCAGCAGCCCTTCTCCGTCGTCGGCGTCCAGCCCGAAGTGGGTCTTGAGTCGCCCGTCGATGCCGGCGTTGGCCGCGTAGTCGATCGGCACGCGGTCGGCCTCACGGCAGGCCAGCGCCGCAAGCACCCTCTCCTTGGACGTCATGGTCTCGTTTCCGCCGAGTTTGCTCATGACAGGTCCCTCAGCGCTTCTGGCAGCCCCCGCAGACTACTGCGTTGGGTCGTCACCCCGAGCCAACCGACGTCACGTTCCGGCCGGCTCCGTCGTGGGCGTCGGCTGGTAGCGTTTGATGAGCTCGCGTATCTTCTCCTGGCCGCTGCTGCGGAGCTTGGCGATCAGGGGGGCCAGTTCGAAGGGCTTCTCCGGCTGGGTGACGACGGCCAGATCGGTGCCGAAGACCTTGACGGTCAGGATCGCCCGCCCGCCCGGGCCGTGCGTGCCGAGCACACGGAGCTGGCCCTCGTCGGCCAGCAGCTTGAACCCGAATCGAGAGTAGGTCACCTTCTCGAGCTGCTCGAGCGGCGTGGCGATCAGGGGCGGCAGCTCGACGCCCATGAACTTCCGAGCGGCCTCGATGATCAGACTCGTGTCGAGCGTGGCTGGCTTGCCCTTCGGCGGGATCACCTCCACGTCGACGTCGGCCGAGACCAGCTCGTCGTCGGCCAGATCGAGCGCGTTGATCGTCAGCCGGACCGTGCCGGCGATCTTGCCCGACCCGATCAACGCAACGAACGGTGCCAGCGACACGTCGGTCACTTCGCCGCGAACGCTCATCCGGACCAGATGCTTGTTTCCGAATTCGGCGTTGAGGACCTCGAGGTCAGCCGAACCGTCGATGGGCGCCACGCCGAACATGCGCGCCAGCTCGCCCAGCCGGAGATCCGCCGCCCGCCCGCTGAACCTGGCGTGGACCAGGCCCTCATCCGTGACCTCCGCTCGGTCGATGGCCAGGTCGAACTTGCCGTGTAGGGGGCCGACGTCCAGCTTGGTCGTCCAGTCGGCCAGATCGATGCCTTCGGCGCGGCCTTCGAGGCTGACGCGCGGGCCGCCGTCGTTCCCGTGATAGCACAGCCTGCCCTGGAAACGCCCACGGGCCTGTGACACGCCGAGCATCGGCTCCAGGCCCAACGCCCTGACCGGCAGCGACGGCACACGCAGGATCACCTCGTGGACGACCAGGTCTCGTGACGGTTTGAACCTCGCCACCACCTCGATCCGCTCGTCGGTGTGCGTGTCGTTCAGGGTGTTGCCGACGATGCTGATGCGTCCCTCGCCGTCGGGGCGGTCTTCGTTGGGTAGCTCGAACTGGATGCGTCCGGTCGCGCCTCGCATGGCGAAGGCGACCGGCCCCTGCCGCCAGGCCACGTCGACGTCGAACAGATCCACCCATCGCAGTTGCAGCGCGGCGAAGTCGTGTGCCAGACCGGACCGTAGGACGTACCGATAGTCGCCGTTCTGCCATGCGTCGGCGTCAACGGTCAGCCGGCCGTTGCGGATCACCAGCCCGAACGCCTCCTTCCCCTGTCTGGGGAGCTCGTGCATCTCGGCGCGCTGGCAGCGGAAGATCTCGGCCCGTCGTCCGGCCAGCCAGACGTGGATGTCCAGGAAATCGGCGCGGTAGTAGCTCTGGGGCCTGACCGACCCGATCGAGGCCGGTAGTTCGAGGAACCGCTGGAGCTCTCGTTCCTTCTTGGCCCGGTAGTAGTCGCTGTGCAGATAGACGCCGTAGCCCAGGGCGGCGTAGAACGGCCCCCCTGCGAAGGTGAGCGTAGCGGCTAACAGGACCTTTCTATGACGTAACATGGAACATCGGCGGTCTTCGGGTGAGTCGGGATTGGACTCCAACGTCCCGCAGCGCGCCTAGCCCTCGAACCGGCGGCTGGTCAGTCTCTCGTAAGCCTCAACATACCGCGCGGTGGTGTTCGCGACCACCTCCGGCGGCAGCTCCGGACCCGGCGGGGTCTTGTCCCAATCGAGGGACTCGGTGTAGTTGCGGACGTACTGCTTGTCGAAGGCGTGCTGATCGCGGCCCGGCTCATACTCGTCGGCCGGCCAGAACCGAGAGCTGTCGGGTGTCAGCACCTCATCGACCAGGAGGCTCTTGCCGTCTGCCAGACCCCATTCGAACTTGGTGTCGGCGATGATCACGCCCCGGTCCCGGGCGTACGCGGCGGCGGCCTGGTAGATCTCGATCGACCGATCGCGGGCGGTCGCCATCACGCCCTCCGGACACAAGGCGGCGGCCTGGTCGAAATCGAGGGGTTCGTCATGGCCGGCCTCGGCCTTGGTGGTGGGCGTGAAGATCGGCTCGGGCAGCATGTCACACTGTCGCAAGCCGTCCGGAAGCTTGATGCCGCAAACCGTCCCGTCCGCCTGGTAGCTCTTCCAGCCCGAACCCGCCAGGTATCCCCGGACGACGCACTCGACCGGCATGACCTCAGCCTTGCGGACGATGATCGTCCGCCCCCGCAGGACGTCCGCGTAGGGTCGGAGCGATTCGGGCAGGTCGTCGGCCGACGTGACCAGGGCGTCGAGGTGGTGGTCTACCCGATCGCCCAGCCACTCGAACCAGAACACGCTGATTTGCGTCAGCACCTTGCCCTTTTGGGGGATGCCCGTTGGCATGACCACGTCGAACGTGCTGATCCGGTCGGTGGCGACGATGGCCAGCCGGTCACCCAGTTCGTAGATGTCCCGCACCTTGCCCCGCCGCACCGGCAGGTCAGGGATCTCCGTCTTGAGGACCACGTCGTTCGCCACGGCTCGGCTCCTTCCTGAAACCTACGTCACCCCCGGCTCCACGGTTCCCCACGAAGGCATCCATTTAGGCGGGTCGGCACGCGATGTCAACCACCCCGACGGCGATCGTTCGATGGGGTGCGACGCTTCCCCCCGAGCCGCGGGGTTCGTCCCGCGCGGACGCCCCATCCCCATACGAGAGGACCTCGCGACATGAATGTCACGGCTCGGAGGCAATCTGGCGGCAGACCCCCTTGTGCGCCATGCGTCTGTGAGGTAAACGTGTCCGCCTGCGAGACTGGCAGTCCGCCGCGACGCGCAGGGGATCGGACGACACGATGATTACCCTTCGAGCATCACAGTTGACGCCGCCGCCGGCCTGGGCCATCAAGCAGCGGTTCCTCATCGACAAGATGAACGAGGCCGCTCCCGCCTTCCAGGAACGCTACACGCGTCCGGACGGCAGCTTCATTTGGCGCGAGATCTGGCCCGGGATGGACGGGTCCGACGACGGCTACGAGAGCTATCACAACTGGCCGCTCTTCTACGCACTGGGGGGCAGCGCCAGCCTGCACACCCACAGCCGCTTTCTGTGGGAGGCCGTCACGCGGCAGTTCACCGAATACGGCCAGGTGTGGCGCGAGTTCGACGCGTACTACGATTGGATGCACCACGGGGAGAGTTCGATCTACTTCTACTACTTCGGCCTGGCCGATCCGACCGTCGAGGTGGATCGGGATCGGACGCTGCGGTTCGCACGGATGTACATGGGCCAGGACCCCGAGGCGCCGAATTGGGACGCCGAACGGCGGATGATGCGCTCGCCCATTACGGGCAGCAAGGGACCGCGTTGCGAGAACTCCTGGGACGACTGGGAGACGCACCGGCCGGTCCTGGCCAACTACCCGGCCCCGTTCGACGACATCCCCGGCGTGGATGGGCCTGTCGCCGATTGGAACGACGATGCGGTCTACGCCGAGATCCTGCGGCTGCTCAATGAACGCCAGATGCGGGGCGACGTGCCCCTGAACCTCACCAGCACGAGTCTGATCACGCACGCCTACCTCTACACCGGCGACGAGGCGTATCGCCGATGGGTGCTGGACTACCTCGAGGCCTGGGCCGAGCGGATCGACGCCAACGGCGGGATCTGCCCGGACAACGTGGGCCCCAACGGCGTGATCGGCGAGCGGATGGACGGGAAGTGGTGGGGGGGGTACTACGGCTGGCGGTGGCCGCATGGCCTGAGAACCGTCATCGAGCCGCTGACGATCGCGGCGATGAACGCCGCCCTGCTGACCGGCGACATGGGCTATCTGGACATCCCGCGGGGGCAGCTCGACCGTATGATCGACCTCGGCCGCGTTGAGGACGGGGCATTGCTCGTTCCCCATCGTCACACTGACGACGGATGGACGGCGTACCGTCCCCTGCGGCCCGAATGGCCGTTGCAGATCTGGGCCATGTCGCAGAATCCGGCCGACGCCGCCCGAATCGAGCGCTTACCGGAGCGGGACAGCGTCTGGAGAGAGGTACAGCCCGGCCGAGGCAAGGGCGACGACCTGCACATCGGACCGTGGTTCTGCTACCTGCAAGGCCGGGCTCCGGACTACCCCCGACAGATCCTCGACGCACAGTGGTCGGAGGTCGCGCGTCGGATGGACCTGATGCGCCACGACGACGGTGATCCGGCAGAGTGGGACGTTCACCACTGGCAGAACATCAACCCGGTGCACACCGAGGCGCTGGTGCAGCTGACGTGCGGCGGGCCGCAGATCATCTACCACGGCGGGTTGCTGCACGTTCGGCTCCGGTACTTCGACGCGGATGCCCGTCGGCCCGGCCTGCCGCCGGACGTCGGGGCCCTGGTCCATGCCCTTGACGCCGACAGCGTCACGGTCACGGTGTTCAATACCAGTCCGCTGCGGGAGCGACGGCTGATCGTCCAGGCCGGCGCGTTCGGCGAGCACGCGTTCACCGACGCGACCGATCTGTCGGCCGATTCGCCCTCGCCGGTGTCCGTCGACGGTAAGCACCTTACCGTCGTTCTTCCGCCTGGCCGGTCGGCGGATCTTCGATTGAAGATGCGTCGGTATGCGAATCAACCGAGCTACGAGCGGCCAGCGTGGAACACGGAGACGCAGCGACCATGACAGACCGTTCGCGGACCGAACTGAACCTGACGCCGAAACCGGTGGACGGTCCCCTGTCCCCGGACGACTACTTCGCACTGCATGCGCCCGCACCCGGTGTCAGGCCGTACCGACGGTTGGGACTGGGGACGGCGTCGCTGGGCAGGACCTACGGCGGGCCCGAGCGGGCCGAAGGGATTGAGGCGCTCCACGCGGCCTGGCGGGAGGGGTTTGCGCTGGTGGATACGGCCCCGGGATACGGCCCGGCGGAGCTTCTGCTGTCGGAGGCCCTGGCGCAGTGGCGCGGCGAGCGGCCCGTCGTCGCGACCAAGACGGCGCAGCGGAACCCGGACCTGTCGGCCGTCATCGAGCAGTACGAAAGGAGCGTCGAGCGCCTGGGCGAGATCGATTTGCTGGCCGTTCACGATGCCCGGCGCTTCTTTCCTCCCGAGGCCCGGACCTCGATCGCCGACTACGTGTCCGGATTGCTGTCGAAGGGTCGGATCCAGGCCGCCGGGTTGGGGGGCGGCGGGCCGGTCGTGCAGGCCCAATGGCTCGAGGCGGGCCTCTTCCGGTACCTGATCACGTTCAACCGGCTCGGCGTGCTGAGTTTGCAGGCCCTCGAGGACACCGTGCCCCTGGCCAGACGGCATGGGGCGGCCATCTTCGCAGCCAGTCCGGTCTTCATGGGGCTGATGGGTGGGCGGCAGCCAGAGCTCCTCGACGACCCGCCGCGGTATCATCCGCCCGTCTTCATCGAGCGGGCGCGGGCGGCCATCCGAATCGCGGAGGAGTGGTCGATCTCGCCATCGCACCTGGCGATTCGTTTCCTCCTGTCGATGCCGGGGGTGGATGCGGTTCTGAGCGGGGCCGCTAGTCCGGCCGAGTGGGCCGACGTCCGCGCCGCCTACGAGGCAGGTCCGCTGCCCGCCGAGCTCTACGGGCAGATCTGGCAGCTCGCGCAGCGCGGCGCCGAGCCGATGACCGGCGGATAGCCCCGCGCCGCCGGTGAGACGACGGATCGTCCCTTGTGTGAAACGGATCGGTCGGCGCCAATGTCTGACCTGATTCTTGGAGCATCAACCGATGAGCCTGTGGCGATTCAAAGACCGGTTCGGCGGGCCGGATGACCGACACATCGTCTCGCTCGGCGAGGGCGACACGCCGCTCGTGCCCAGCGTGCGGATCGGGCCAGCGCTGGGACTGAAGCATCTGTACTTCAAACTGGACTCCCTGTTGCCGACAGGGTCCTATAAGGATCGTTGGGCCTGTGCGGCCGTCTCGTGGATGCGGCAGACCGGTCGGACGACGTCCGTCGGCACGAGCAGCGGCAATGCGGGCGCGGCCATGAGCGCCTACTGCGCGCGGGCGGGGCTGCGATGCGAGCTGGCCATCGTCGACACCGCGCCCGCGGGCAAGCTGACCCAGATGCTGGCGCACGGCGCGCACCTGACGCGGATCACCGGGTTCGGTCGCGACCCCGACGTCAACGAGCGTGTTGCCGCCGGCCTGGCTCGACGGGCCGAACGCCCTGACGTCTTCCTGGCCATCTCTGCCTACCGTTTCAATCCCGAGGCGATGGCGGCCGTGCAGTCCCTCGGCTACGAGCTGGCCGATCAGCTTGACGGGCGAATCGATCACGTCTTCTGCCAGACCGGAGGGGGCGGGTTGGCGCTGGCGGTCTGCCGCGCGTTCGAGCAGATGCGCTCGGCCGGTCAGCTAGATGTCCTGCCCAAGGTCCACTGCGTGCAACCGGTCGGCTGCCCGACGACGGCGGGCCCGATCCGCGAGGGCCTGGACCATGCCGTGCCCTGTCAGGCGACGACGACCGTCAGCGGTCTGCAGATGGGCAGCATCAACGACGGGCATGACGTGGTCCGCGTCGTTCAGGCCTGTGGGGGCTCGGGGCAGCTGCCGACCGACGAGGAGGTCTACCTGGCGCAGCGTCGATTGGCCGTTGAAGAGGGGATCTTCGCCGAGCCGGCCGGTGCGACCGCTACGGCCGGCGTGGCCCGCGCGGTGGCCGAGGGGATTATCGGACCGGATGACGTCGTCGTGTCGTTGGTGACGGGGATTGGATTCAAGGATCCCACCAGCGCCGAGCAGATGACCGCCCAACGCGACATCGCACTGATGACCATCGAGGAATGGGAGTTCAGGCCCACTTGAACCCAAGCCGGTGCGGTCACGTCACTTCCGCGTTTACCTCAAGCTCATGATCTGTCAGCCGATATAGATTCAGCCAGGGCGTAGTCCCAGGTCCCTCTGGCGAGCGAAGTGAGCCACGACCGTGCCCGAGAATGACGCCGCCCTGATCTTGGCTGTCGACGACGACCCCACCAATCTCCTGCTCTTGTCGAAGATCCTGAGCAAGGCCGGATACCGTGTGGCACAGGCCAACAACGGCGCGGAGTGTCTTGACTACGTCGGCACAACCATCCCCGACCTGATCCTGCTCGACATTCGCATGCCGGAGATGGATGGGTTCGAGGTCTGCCAGCGGCTGAAGGCCGACGACGACACGGCGGGCATTCCCGTGATGTTCCTCACCGCCGAAGGCAGGAGCGATGAGAACGTGACCGCCGGCTTCGGCGCCGGGGCGTGCGACTACATTACCAAGCCCTTCGGCCGGGCCGACGTGCTGGCACGCATTCAGCTGGTTCTCAAGCAGCGGGAGGTGCAGGAGTCCTACAAGAAGCTGGCCAACAAGGACCCGTTGACGGGGCTGGACAACCGTCGGCGACTCTACGAGCGCCTGGTGGAGATGATGTCAGAGACGCACCGGCACGGCAGGCCCCTCGCTGTGGCGATGATCGACCTGGACAAGTTCAAGCGCGTCAACGACGCCTACGGCCATGACTTCGGCGACCACGTGCTCGTCGAATTCGCCCGGTTGATGCAGATCAAGAGCCGGCTCGAGGATCTGCCCTGTCGTTTCGGCGGAGAGGAATTCATCCTGGTCATGCCCAACACGGGTTTTGAAGAGGCCGTTGCCGTCGCCGAGCGGTTGAGGGTGAGCTGGTCCAGGACGGTCTTTGAGACGCCTGACGGGGGTCGGACCAGCGTAACCGCCAGCTTCGGTATCGCCTGCGCCCTGCCCGATGAGGGGGTTGTAGACGGCGACGACGTGATCAAGCGGGCCGACGAGGCCATGTACGCCGCCAAGAACAGCGGACGAAACCGCGTCGTCCGCGCCGACCAAATGCCCCCCGAATCCACCGAGCCCGTCTCGGCAGCAGCATCCGAGCCGGGCTGTCCCCAGCCCGGTCGATATGAATCTGAGGTATCACGCCCCGCATCGAGCGCGACGGGGCCTCAGGAAGGTTGAAGCGCAAGCCACAGCGCCCGATAGAAGCGAAGCAGCCGCACCGGGTCGGCGTTCTCCTGGATTTCTGCCAGCGTGTAGCCCTCGTACCCGCTCTGCGCGAGCAGCTCGAACTCCCGCCGCCACGGATACTTCGACCACAACTCCGTGATGTGCACCAGCCGGATCTTCGAGGCCAGCATCTCGAAGTGCGCGTCGATCGACCCGTGCTCATCCATGTCCGAATCGTTGCTGTTCCAACAGATGAAAACGTTGTCGTGGTCGGCGACGTCCATGATGGTCTTGCAGTGCGGCGGATGGGCGGTCTTGCGGCCGTGGACCTCCAGACGGATCTCGACGCCGAAGGGCTTGGCGAACTCGCCGCACTCACGAAGGCTCACGCCGATCTGCTCGAGCGTCTTGTCGACGGGCACCTCATCGGGCAGGTTGTTCGGACGGACCTTCACGCCGTCGGCGCCGACGTCGGCGGCCAGCTCGACGAAACGCTTGGTCTCGTCAATCTGCTTGCGGAGTTCGGCCGGATCCGGCGAATGGTACTCGCATACGCTGCCCAGCCCCACGAGCTTCACGCCGCTGTCCTGGAACTTCTTGCGGACCTCGGCCCGCTGCGCCTTACTCAGGGCGGGCTCGATCCCGTGGGCGTGGGTGGTTCTGGCCTCCACGCCGTCCAGGCCGATCTCCTGGCAGTTCTTGATGATCGTGTCGACGTCCCAGTCCTTGGCGATGTTGTACGTGACGATGCCCAGCTTCATGTCGCGCGTCCCTCATTCGGTTCGTCTGTCTTTGGGTTTGCGAGGTCCTCGAGCGGACCGACGGGGTCGATTGTAGGCACCTGGGCAGTCCCGTCAATGAACATGGAGGAAGGCCACGATCAAGCAACGCCGTACTCGTGAGCCGTTTCGTACATGGCCACGACGTTTCTCGCTGGTGTGCCCGCGATGATGGAGTTTGACGAGCCCAGGATGAATCCGCCGCCGGGGGCGGCCACGTCGATCAGGCGCTTCGTGATCTCGACGACGTCCGCCTCGCCGCCGCGTCGCAGCACCGTCCCGCACGGGACGTCGCCCCAGAACGTGATGCGGTCGCCGTAGCGCGGCTTGAGCTTCTCGATGGTCATGCCGGCCTGGTGGTCGATCTCGCCGTAGGCGTCCGTGCCGCTCTCGACGAAGAACTCGCGCTCGATCGGCCACAGCACGCCGTCGGTCCGGTAGACGTAGACCATGCCCAGCTCGTGACACTTGGCCGTCAGTCTCTTGACGGGAGGGAGCACCAGGTCCCGAAAGACGTTCGGCCCGTAGACGGGCCCGTTCTTGTCGGCCAGGTCCCCGCCCCCCCAGACGACGTAGATGCCGAGGTCGGCGTAGGCCTCGAGCCGTTTGCACGCCATCGTGAGCTGAGCGGCCAGTTGTCGCTCGACCAAATCGGGCCGGAGCAGGCACGCCATCAGCCAGACCTCGGTCAGCGGGATCGACAACCCCACGGCGCACGGGATTTCCCATCGATCCCCGAAGTCCCGGACGAGCCTGACCGTCCAGGGATCCGTTTCGGCCAGATTCGGTACGGTCGCGCCCGCGGCCGTCGCCTCGGCGGCCCCGACGATCGGTTCCAGGGCGTCGGGGTCCGTCAACGCCTCCTCGGCGGATCGGTGCGCCTTGACGCACCCGAACGTCTTGGCCTCGGGATCATAGTGATAGACGGCATGCTCGCCCTCCGGATCGCCGTAGACGAATGTGTTCTCGTCCGGGCGGGCCGACGGTTTCGCCGCATGACGCCACGGCTGGCGGATCATGTCGAAGCCGAGCGCTTCGGTGATGGCGACCACGTCCTGGTACAGCCGCTCGACGAACTCGTCATGGGCGGCCTCGCCGTCCATCCACGCGCACGCCTCCTGGTAGTGCAGGTAGGTCGTGCCCGTGAACGCCTCGCGCCCGAGGACCTCGCTGGCCACGTCCGACGCGATCGACTGCTCGAAGCAGGGCACGCGATCCGGCTGGCGATGGTCGAAGGCCGCCCGGGTCCGCGCCTTCTCCGGTGAGGTGGCGGGCGGAGGGTTGTGTGGCGGCGGGTCAGAGTGGTCGTTTGTCTGGGTCAATGGCAGATCCCTTCGAGGCGCTGACAACACGCGGTGCACATACTCTGACTCACCCACGCCCGGACCGTCAAGACCGCCTACGTCGTCGTCGCCGTTGACCCGCCGCGCGCCGGCAGATACGTTCTAGACCTGCGCGCGAACCTGGTAGAGGAGCGACTCACATGTCAGCGTCGACCGACCCCGGAGGCGGATTCGAGATCCGGCCCATCCGGACCACGGACGGGTCGGCCATGGACGAGCTGTTCCGGCGGATATCGCCGGCGTCGCGCGTCTTCTTTCGCCCCCATCCCTTTACGAAGGAAGTTGCCGACGACTGGGCTGTCCGGGCGAACGACCGTCAGACCGTGATCCGCGTGGCCGCCGACAGCGGCGGCGATCGGCTGCATGGCTACGCCTGGTACGGCAAGGCCGACGAGCCGGTTCCTCTGGTGGGCATTGGCGTGGCGGACGACGCCCAGGAACAGGGGCTGGGAAGACGACTGATGGAGGCCCTCATCGACCAGGCCCGCACGACCGGTCGGCAGGGCCTCCGTCTCACCACGCACAAGCAGAACCTCCGCGCCCAATCGCTCTATAGCAGTTGCGGGTTCCGCTTCTCGCGCCGCGACCCGAGCTATCCCGAGTACTACATGGCCCTGCGGTTCGACGAGGCGTCGCCCGCCTTTGACGTCCGCGGCGTCTACGTCCACGGCATCCCGTGGCACCTGACGGGCCTGACCCCCGACACGTGGTCGGTCGACGACTGGAAGGACGCCCTCCAGATGTTCCAGGCGGCCGGCTGTAACCTGCTGAAGCTCTACCTCTGGCCCGTCCAGTTCTACCACCCGGACGATCCGAAGACGGCCCACAACGCGTGGCGGTATGACGTCTATCGCGAAGCACTGCAGTGGGCGCAGCGATGGGGGATGAAGACGCTGGTGGCCTTCACCAACACGGCGATTCCGCCGCACGTGTGGCATGCCCGACCCGATCAGCGAGCCGACGAACTGCTCTACCGCGGCATCAATCTCTGCTGGACCCGCGGCCGCCGGACGCTGCTGCGATACCACCGGCACCTCATCGAGACGTTCGCGCCGGTCACCGACGGCGTGTTGGTCTGGTTCCTCGATCCGGGCTACTGCAAATGCCCCCGCTGCGCCGACTACGTCCGCGTCGTCCGCGAGTCGGTGGAGACCTACCGCCAGATCCTCGCCGGCCGCGGGAACGTCCACGTCAGCATGTGGGGGTTCGAGTGGGTCGAGCGCCGCGCCGAGTGGTTCGACGTCATCCCCGACTTCCGGCGTCGCGTCATCGAGTCGCTGCCGGCCGGCACGTATCTGCTCGCGCCCGAGGAGACCGAGCAAGGGCTGATCGACCTCGCCCACGAACGCGGCATGACGCCGCTGACGATGGCGTTCTATCAGGATCCCGAGAGCGGCCTGGAGAACCACAACGTCCTGCCCCAGCCCCGGTTGGCCCAGACCGACCGGTTCATCCGCGGACAGGTGGCCAAGGGAACGCGATCGCTGCTCGGCTATCGCCTGACGCCCTATCCGCAGTTCCCGGCCGACTGGGTCATGCTCCGCAAGATGACGCACCCGGAGGCGTCGGCGGCGGACCTCCTTGTGGAACTTGGCGCGTATCTGTTTGGGGACGCGGACGCACCGGCCTTCGCCGGGGCGATCAAGCAGGTCGAGCAGTGGTGGCAGGGAGGGACGACCTACACGCCGCAGCGCGATGCGCTGTTGTCCGATGCGGTCGACGCCCTCGACGCGCTGGCCTCGCCCTTCGATGCGCCGATGCGGGCCTTGACGGACACCACGCAGGTCCTGCTGGAGCTGTCACGGTTCCGTTCGTCGGGCGGGACCGACGTCGATGCCTTGGCTGCGCGGATTCAGGGCATGATGATGACCATGCCCATCTTCCAGGGCTTCATTCAGGATCAGTTGTGGGAGCACAGTCGCGCCAAGCACTTCGTCCGCGATCGCGTCGGTTGGTGGCTCGATACGCTGCTGAAGACCTGATCGGGGCACCCCCGACGCGCCCGGGCTGCCCGCAGAACCTTGCCAACGATTGCGGGTTTCGTGTATGACCGTCCCCTGCACGATCCGCGGACCTGATCGCGTGGGGTGAGACATGACAGACGAATCCGCATCTCCGTCGACGGCCGCAGACGCCGACCGCCCGCGGGCGTGGTGGCGATCGGTCGGTCCGGCCCTGATCACGGCGTCCGTCGTCCTCGGTCCGGGCAGCATCTGCACGAGCTCCCAGGTCGGCGCCTCCTTCGGTTACCTCATGATCCCCGTCCTGGTGTTGGCGATAGCGATGATGATGGTCTACACGACGCTGGGCGCCCGGCTCGGGGTGACCGCCCGCCAGACGCCGTGCGACCTGGTGGCGGCCCGGGCGGGTCGATGGCTGGCCGTCGTCATCGGGGCCTCGCTCTTCTTTGTCGCCACGACGTTCCAGTTCGGCAACAACCTCGGTGTCCATTCGGCCATCGTGTCCCTGGCCGGCGATCAGCACTGGGCGGTCAAGTACAACGTCGTCTGGTTCAACGCCGCCTCGATCCTGTTCATCTTCGCCTTCAAGGATCTGTACCGCGTCGTCGAGCGGTTCCTGATGGTGCTGGTCGGGCTGATGATCGTCTCGTTCGCCGCCAATCTGATCTGGGCCTGGTTGGCGGACATCGCCCCGGCGGCGTCGCCAGCGTCCGCACCCGCGAGCGAGGGATGGAAGGTGTACCTGCCCGTCATCGGGATGATCGGAACGACGTTCTCGTTGGGCGGCGCGTTCTATCAGGCCTATCTCGTCCAGCAGAAGGGATGGACCCGCAAGGACCTGCGACAGGGCATGATCGACGCCCGCGTCGGTATCCTGGTCCTGGGGTTGATCACGCTGATGATCATGGCCACGTCGGCGGCGGTGCTCCGCGGCGCCACGTTGCGAAGCGCCGGCGACATCGCCCAGCAGCTCACGCCGCTGTTCGGGCCGGCCGGCAAGGCCATCTTCTGCTTCGGGCTGTTCGCCGCCGCCTTCTCGTCCTTCATCGTCAACGCCATGATCGGCGGGTCGCTGATGGCCGACGGCCTCGGGCTGGGCGGGTACATGAAGGACCGCTGGCCCAAGATCTTCACGACCTTGTCGCTGCTGATCGGCATGGGCGTCGCGTTGTACATGCTCGAAGGGGGCCAGAAGCCCGTCCGCGCGATCATCACAGCGCAGGCCATCACCGTCATCGCCAACCCGTTGATGGCCGGTGCGATTCTGTGGCTGACCAATCGTCGTGACGTCATGGGCGATACCCGAAACGGGTGGGCGCTCAACGTGCTCGGCGCCGTGGGGTTCCTGTTGGTCCTGCTGATCGCGATCCAGGTCGTCGTCGTCAAGGTCCTGCCGGCGCTGACGTCGTAGGGCCGGGTGCCCCATTCTTCGCTCTCCCTCGCGGGACGCGAGGGGGAGCGAAGGGTGGGGGACGGAATCACGCTGCGAAGGACGCTCTGCAGTTCGTTCCGTCCCCCACCCTTTTCAATGGCCGCGTCCCGCGGCCGCTCGAAAAGGATGGGGCACCCCCCTCGGCCCAGATCGTCACGTACCCTTGGTGGCCATGCCCGGCCTGGACGAGGGGGATGGGGGGTGCTAGCCTGTGACATTCGTTCGGAACGATGGACGCAGGCGAGCCGGAACAGTAGGGGAGCGATCACCATGAAGGGAATGCTTCTTGCGGGATTCGTATTCGTGGCCTTGGGGGCCTCGTTTGCGCGGGCGGCCGAGGCGGAAAAGGTTGAGATACCCACGGTGCTGTCGTCGGTCGAGTTGGGCTGGCCCCCCGATGCCAAGCTGCTGATGATCCACGGCGACGACATCGGCATGTGTCAGGCCGCCAACGCCGCGGCCAAACAGGCGCTCGCCGACGGCAGGATCAACTCGTGCAGCATCATGATGCCGTGTCCGTGGGCCTATGACTTCTGCATGTGGGCCAAGGACCATCCCGAGTACGACATCGGGTTGCACATCACGCTGACCAGCGAGTGGAAGACGTACAAATGGCGGCCTGTGCTGCCGTCCAAGGAGGTCCGGGGGCTGTGCGACAAGCACGGGTTCCTGTTGGACGAGGTGCTGCCGGTGGCGCTTCGTGCCAAGGCCGACGAGGTCGAGCGCGAGATCCGCGCCCAGGTCAAACGGGCGCTGGCCTGGGGCGTCAAGCCGACCCATTTGGACACGCACATGGGCACGGTGTTCGCCCGGCCCGATTTCGTCAAGGCCTTCATGAAGGTCGCCCAGGAGTTCGGCATCACGCCGTTCCTGATCCAGCCAAGCCCGTTCTTCATCGCCGAGGCCAAGAAGCGCGGGTTGCCCGTCACGCCCCAGATGGTCAAGCTGCTGCGGGATTTCCCGTCGGCGAAGCTGGACAACTTCACCTATCCGCAATCCAAGGGCAGTCAGACCTACGAGGAGCGCAAGGCTGACCTGCTCAAGCAGCTCGGCGAGCTCAAACCCGGCATCACGTGCATGATCATCCATCCCTCCGTGCTGGGGCCAGAGCTCGAGGCCATCACGGGCAGCGCCAAGACGCGGGACTGGGAATTCAGGATCTTCGCCGACCCCGAGGTCCGGCAGTTCATCAAGGACCAGAAGATCCAGCTGGTGACGTGGCGAGACCTGGCCCAGCGGAGGCCCGTGACCAAGCCGGCGACGACCCAAACCTCGGCGAGGTAGCTCATTTGGGAATTCAGTCATGAAGCGAGCGTTCCTGATCGCGCCGGTTGGGCTTGCCTTGGGGATCGCGCTGGCTCGGGCGGAGCCCGCGACGAAGGACGGCCCGCCACCGGTCCGCTCGTCGGTCAAGTTGGGCTGGCCCGCCGACGCCAAGCTGCTGATCATCCACGCCGACGACGCCGGCATGTGCCAAGCCGCCAACAAGGCGATCCAGCAGGCCTTCGCCGACGGCACGATCAACTCGTGCAGCATCATGATGCCCTGTCCGTGGGCGTACGACTTCTGTATGTGGGCCAAGGCGCACTCCGAGTACGACGTCGGCTTGCACATCACGCTGAACAGCGAGTGGAAGACCTACAAGTGGCGATCCGTGTCGGCCCCGAAGGACGTCCCGAGCCTGTGCGACCGGAACGGGTTCCTTCTGCCGGACCCGCTGCGAACCGCGCTTCGCGCCAAGCCAGACGAGGTCGAGCGCGAGATCCGCGCCCAGGTCCAGCGGGCCATCGCTTGGGGCATCAAGCCCACGCACCTCGACCCGCACCTGGGCGCCGCCCTGGCCAAGCCGGCGTTTGCCGAGGCGTTCGTGAAGGTCGGCCGCGAGTTTGGCGTCACGCCCCTGCTCATCGAGCCCGGTCCCGATTTCCGCGCGATCGCCCGGCGGTTCGGTGCGCCGATCACGCCCAAGATGATCGAGATGATCCGGCAGTCCGCGTCCGCCAAGCTTGACTACTACGCCTATCCTCACCTCCTGGGTCAGAGAACGTATGATGCCCGCAAGGCGGCCTACGTGAGAGAGCTTCGCCGACTCAAGCCCGGCGTCAGCGAGATCATTGTCCATCCCATGATGGACACGTCGGAGTCTCGGGCGACCAGCCGCTTTTGGCAGGTGCGGGCGTGGGAATGGAAGGTCTTCGCCGATCCCGAGGTCCGGCAGCTGATCAAAGATCTGAAGATCGAGCGGGTGACCTGGAAGGACCTGAACGATCGCTGCCCCATGCCCAAGCCCGCGACGACGGCCACCAGCGGCAAGTAGCCACAGGAGCGATTAGCCCATGTCGGCAAGAAGGCACGCGCCAAAGGCCGTCCTGGCGGTTGGCCTGGTCGGCATGGCCCTCAGGGCTGCCGAGGTGAAGGGTCTGACCGCCGAGGTACGGCGGGTGGACGGCTCAGCCCTGCTGTTCGTCGACGGCAAGCCCACACCGCCGCTGATGTTCTTCGGCTGGGCGCACGGACGACGGCCGACGGTCGTCACGCTGAGCAAGCAGTGGCGTCAGGTCCATGTCTCGTTCATCGCCCCAGAGGACAACGAAGGACACTGCGGCGTCCACGTTCGTGTCTCGACCGGGCCTGGCACGGCTTGGGTCGACGACGCGCGGTTCTATGAGGGGCCCCCCACGCCGCAGGCCAAGAACGATCAATTGCGATGCGGCGATTGGGAGTGCGATCGGCAAGCGGCGGAGAAGGCCTGGGTGCTCTTCGTCAAGCGCGAGGCCGGCGCCAAGGCCGACTGGGCTTTCGACACGACCACCTACCATTCCGGCAAGCAGAGCTGTAAGGTCACGATCGAACACGCGGGCCAGGCGCCCTGGCACGTGCATCTGTACCAGACAGGCTTGAGCGTCAAGAAGGGCAAGCGCTACACGTTCTCGGTCTGGCTCAAGGGGGATCGCGACCGCCAGGCCGAGATCCAGGCCCTGCATCATGGTCCGCCGTGGACGATCTACTCGGGCAAGGAGGATACGCCCACGTTCGAGGAATTCCGTCTGGCGGCCGCCGCGGGCGTGCACATGCATTCGTTCGGCATCGGCATGCCCTGGCCGAAGCCGGGTGAGCCGGCGGACTTCGCCCGTGTCGACGAGGCCATCGAGCAGGTGCTTCGGGCCGATCCAGAGGGAATGCTCTTACCGCGGTTCGGCGTGGACCCGCCCGCTTGGTGGTATGACGCCCATCCGGACGAGGCCCTCAAGTTCGACGACGGCAGCCGCCGGCCGGTCTGTGTGGCTTCGCAGATCTGGCGAACCGAGATGGTCGAGCACGTCCGCAGGCTCGTCGCCCACTGCGAGCAGAAGTACGGCGACCACATGCTCGGCTATCACCCCTGCGCGCAACACACGGGCGAGTGGTTCTACCCCAAGACGTGGCACGCCCGCCACAGCGGCTTCTCGCCGGCCATGCAACGCGGTTTCGCCGTGTGGCTGAAGCGGAAGTACCGGACCGTCGCGGCACTGCGCAAGGCCTGGGCCCGACCGGACGCCGCCTTCAACACCGTGACGGTCCCGGCGGTCGAACAGCGGGCGCGGACCTCACGCGGCCTGTTTCGCGACCCCGCGACCGAACGGTGGATCATCGACTTTCACACGTATCAGCAAGTTGCGATGGTCGAGCCGCTCGAGCTGATCGCGCCCGTCATCAAGCGACAGACCAACCGCCGCAAGCTCGTCGTGCTGTTCTACGGGTACACCTTCGAGATCAGCGGCCTGCCCCTCGGTTCGCAGACGAGTGGGCATCTGGCGCTGGGTCGGCTGCTCGAATGTCCCGACGTCGACATCGTCTGTTCGCCGATCTCCTACGGCGATCGCGGTCTGGGCGGCATCGGGGCGTTCATGGCCCCCGTCGACTCGGTCCGCTTGCATGGCAAGCTCTGGCTGAACGAGGACGACACGCGGACCCATCTGACGCCGAAGAGCGCGGGCTACGGTCGCGTCGACGTGCCGCAGCATACGGTCTGGGTTCATCAGCGGAACTTCGGACAGATCTTCCCGCGGCGGATGGCCTGCTGGTACATGGACCTTGGCGGGACGGGCTGGCTCGCCGGCAAGGACATCTGGGATCAGATCGTCCTGCTGCGGCGGATCTACGACGAGCACCTGACCGTACCCGCCCTCTGGTCACCCGAGGTGGCCGTCATCATCGACGAGACCAGCCCGTGCTACCTGGCCTGCAACGCGACGATCATGAACCCGCTGGCCAGCGGTTTGCGCCGACAGCTCTACCGCATGGGCGCGCCGTTCAGCTTGTATCTGTTGAGCGATCTGGTGGCCGGACGCGTGCCGCCCGCGCGCGCCTATCTGTTCGTCGGGTGCTTTCACCTGACGTCGCAGGCCCGACAGGCCATCGCCAAGCAGGTGCGCGGCCGAACAGCCGTCTGGTTCTACGGCAGCGGCTATCTGAGCGACCGGGCCGCCGTCAATCAGATGGGCGCGCTGGTCGGCATGGACCTGTGCGAAGCGAAGGACATCCCCCACGGTACGGTCACCATCGAGGACAAGGGGCGCCCACTGACCGCCGGACTTGGCGGGACGACGTTCGGCACCCAGAAGCGCCTTGACCCGATCTGGGCGGTCAGGCAGAAACCGGGCGTCGACGTCATCGGTCGGTTCGAGGGTGGCCAGATCGCCGCCGCGTCAGCGGGCACCGGTTCCGGACGGTCGATCTACATCGGCACGGTCGCTGCGCCAGCCCGTTTGTTGCGTAACATCCTGAAGGCAGCCGGCGTCCACGTCTACATCGACTCGGACGACGTTCTGCTGACCGACGGCGAGTTCCTGTGCATCACGGCCTCCCAGGCGGGCCGGAAGGTGATCCGCCTGCCGTCGCCCCGACGGGTCATCCGTCTCCCCGGTCAGCGAGAGGCAGCCGGCGCGACCGATCACCTCGAGCTCGACCTCACCCGGGGCGAAGCGCGCCTGTACTGGCTGGCGAAGCCCAGATAGGCATCGATCCGGCAGCGACTGCGCAACGATGCGGATTCCCTCTGTGCCACTCCGTCTACCACGCCTGTAAGTCCCCGACGATCTCCTCGACCAGGTCCTTGACGGTAACGATGCCGAGGAAGCGTCCGGTCGGATCGGTCACGATCGCCATGGCCACGCCGCGTCGTTGCATCTCGGTGAGGGCGGAGGTCACCGTCTGGTCGGGCTCGAGATCGAGGGGCGGGGACATGAAGTCGGTGACCGGGCGGGGCAGCCCGCCCGAGGACGATGCGTCGGCCAGGACGTCGAAGACGTGCACTATGCCCACCACCTTGTCGGGTCCGGACAGTACGGGCATGCGGGAGTAGTCGTGCGAGCGGACCTGCTCGAGAAACCGGTCGGGGGCAGCGTCGACACGCACGGTGCGGACGCTATCGCGGGGGATCATCGCGGACCGCACGCGGACGGTCGAGATACTCATGACCCGATCGACGATAACCGATTGCTCCTCGGTCAGAATACCCGCGCCCAGCCCCTCCCGGAGCATGGTTGCGACCTGCTGCCGCGGTCCCAGCGACGTCAGCGCGCCGTCCCGACCGAAGCGGACGCACCTGGCCGCCAGTCGGGCCAGACCCTTGAGCAGTGCAACCGCGCCTGTTGCACGGAACAGCAGGTCGCTGATCCTCAGCGGACGGATCAGGCGGCTCATCAACGTGTTGGCCTCTCGGCGGAACAGCTCCTTGGGGGTTACCTCGGCGAAGACGAAGATGATGGGCGTCAGCACGAGCGTCGTGAGCAGTTCGGCCTTGCTGTCCGGGACCGCCATCGCGATGAAGATGGAAACCACGCAGGCCGTGGCCAGGTAGTTGGACAGGTTGGTGCCGACCAACGTCGTGATGATGCTGCCCTCACGGTCGCGAAGCATCCGACTGAGGATCGCCGCCGACCGTCGTCCCGTCCGTTGGGCCAGCCGGAGGCGGACGGTGTTGACGCTGTAGAGTCCCGTCTCGCATCCGGAATAGAACGCGCTGAAACCGATGCACACGACCGCTGCCACCAGCCAGAGCCACACCATCTCAACGTCCCTCCCCGTCAGCCGGGCCGTTCTCGAGTCGCAGCCGTACCCGGTCGATCCGCCGTCCGAGCACCGCCTCGACCGTCATGACGAGGTTGGCCACACGGACCTGATCGCCCACGCCGGGGATCCGCCCGAACCGCGCCACGAACAGCCCCGCGATCGTGTCGACGCGATCGTCCAGGACCTCCGGACCCAGCGCCTGTGCCAACGCTCGAACGCTCAGCCGACCGGCGACGCTGAATCCGTCGTCGACCGGCTCGACCTCGGGGCGTGGCGGCGGGAGGTCCTCGTCACGGATCTCCCCGACGATGTGCTCGAGGACGTCCTCCAGCGTCACGAGCCCGGCCACGCCGCCGTACTCGTCGACGACGATGGCCACCTGCGTCCGCGTGTTTCGGAAATGCGTCAGCAGCTGTGCCAGCCGCATCTGCTCGGGCACGAACTGGACCGGTCGGACGCGCTCACGAAACGGTCGATCCGAACCGGGCAGCACGTCCCGCGCGTAGACCAGACCGATGATGCGGTCGATGTCGCCTTCGTACACGGGGATCTTCATCAGCCGCGACTCGCGGAACAACGCGAGCAGGTCCGCCGGCGTGCCCGAGATGTCGAAGGCCACGACGTCGACGCGCGGGACCATGACCTCGTGGACGCGGGCCTCGGCGAGGTCGACCACCTGTTGCAGCCAGGTGCTCTCACCGGGCCCGATCACGCCGTCCTGCCGGCTCATGTCCAAAAGCGTCTTGAGTTCGTCGGCGGTCACGTGGGCCGGGCCCGTCGGCCGTCGGCCGATCAGCCGCATCAAGGGCTCGACGCACGTCGCTTCCAGTGCAATCCGAACGGGCGACAATACGACCTGAAGACCGTGAATCGCCGGCGCAACCAGGGGGGCGATCGTCCCGGCGCCCGCCGAGGCGATAACCTTGGGCACGACCTCGCCGAAGACGACCACGATCAGCAGACTGACCAGCCCGCCGACGGACATGGCCGCCGGACCGTAATCTGCCGCCAGGTCCCGGACCAGGACGAAGCTGGTGGCGAACAGCAGCACGTTGACCGTGTTGTTGCCAATCAGGAGGGTGGCCAGCAATCGGCGGGGGTTGGCCATCAGCCCGGACGCCAACCGGGCCATGCGACGCTGGCCCTGTCGCATCGTATGCAATTGATGGCGCGTCAGGCTGAACAGCGCCGTCTCGCTGCCGCTGATGAGGCCCGAGCAGCCCAGTAGGATCAGCAGCATCAACCATTGCCAGGCGTGTTCGGTCAAGGCGTCCATGGACCGTGCCCGCTCAAGGGGTGTTGCCTCACAGGCCGCGCTACCTGCAAACGACGACGTTGTCGTGGCCGCAGACGATCTGGTCGGCGATCTCGACGAGCTCGGCCAGCGACTCGGTCGCCTGCGCGGCGTCATTGCATCGTTCGAACGCCTGACCGCGCTCGAGGTAATCCTTGCTGATGACCGCGTCCCCGGCGATGGCGATGCTGGCCGTCGACGGCACGAGCAGCAGGCTGGACGAGCCGGGCGTCACGCCAGGGCTCGGAAACAGGTGCACCTGGCTGGTCAGCTTCTCTGCAGCAGGCTTGATCCGTTCGAGCAACGCCAGCTCCTGCCGGACCAGGTCGACCTCGTCGGCGTTTTCCTCTTCTTCCGCCGCCAGCACCCCGGTCAGGTGCTCGCGGAACGCGTCGATCTCTGCCTCGGACATCAGCCAGTCCGCGCGGTCAAACAACGCCAGCCCGCGCCGGTGAACGGGCTGGAACGACGTCAGGAACACGCAGTCGATCTGCTCGGGCTTCACGCCGGCCCGTTCACCGAGACGGTGGACGAGGACTTCGGCGGGCAGGGAAGGATCGACCAAGAAGGACTGCTGGCCGTCGCGGACGAGCGTCGTGGTCGCGTGGGCTGCGCGGACGGGCTGCCGCTCGTTCCAGAAACGGTTGTGGCTCAGACAGCCGATGCTGATCACGTCGAACCGGACGCCCATGGGTCCTCCCGCCGCTCGCCAGCATTGTAGCAGACGAGACGTCCGTTGCAGATCGGCATTGAGACAGGAAGTACGTATTCAGGCGGACGGATGTGGACCCGGTTGGGTCAGCTCGCGAAGACGTCGGAGCATCTGCCGAACCCCCGGCAAACGGGGATGCACCTTCAGGGCGGCCAGGTACCAGTCGCGGGCCTCCTCGAACCGCCCCAGCTCGATGCAGGCGTGACCGAGGTTGGCCATGGCGGCGAAGTGAATCGACTTGAGCTGCACCGTGCGGCGCAGGTCCTCCAGCGCCCTGTAATGGTCTTCACACAGACTGTAGGCCATCCCCCGCTGGTGGTAGGCCTCCGCGAAGCCCGGGTGGCGTTCGATCAGACCATCGAACAGTCTAAAGGCCTTCTTGGTGTGCCCCAGTGCTGAAAGGTCCATGGCCTCATGGAGCGTCACGGCCGCCTGTCCGCCCGCCGCCTGGAACCACATCGACCAGAGCAGCTTCTCACACAGCGACACCGTCCGCGGGTCCTCGTCTTGGAGCATCTTGACCAGCTCGCGTTCGTTCCCGCCGTTCTCGAGCATCTCACTACCGATGACCGTCAGGTCGGGAAGCGCATCGCCGTCGGCGTCAACCTGCTCGGCAAGATCGTCCATCGCCAGTCCCTGCCGCAGCAGATTCTGCCAGCGCTCTTCGTCGATATGCGGTTGGGGCGTGCTGCCGCCGCTTGCGAACGGCCAGCCGTCCTCAGGTACAGACTGCACCCTGAAGCTCCCTTCTCGCCTCTCTAGGTTGCGTGTCGACGGCTCCTGGTCTGAAGATGTGCACTGCCGGGCCTCATGGTGGGGGTGCAACACCCTCCCGAGCGTACGGCAATGGCTTGTCCCGAGTCCCCATTCCCCTCGTGAGCCCCAGACCAGGGATCCACTTGCCGGACGAGGCACCAAGTCAACCCAGGGGCTTGGGCCATCGAATAGTAGGTTTGCCAAGTCGCCAAGTCAACGGGTTTCCCGACCGGCGACGTAACCGACGCCGGTGCGGGTCGATAGGGTCGGTCCAAGCGATGCGCCCTCAGACGCCCCCCCGACCCAGCTGGCCGAATCCATCGACCTGTTCGATCTGCGGTCTTGCGGCGCCATCACCCGGCGAGGCAGGCATCGATACTATCGGCCAGGACCTGACAGCCCTCACGGATGGCCTCCTCCGGCGTGCATAGGGGAGGGCAGATCTTGATCGTCCCGCCGCCGAACCCCACCGGGCTGAAGAACAGCAGCCCCCCCTCCACGCAGCGGCGGACGACGTTCCAGGCCAGATCGGCGTTGGGATCCTTCGTGCCGGGCAGGACGCACTGCAGACCGGCCACCATTCCCTTGCCGTGCGCCGCGCCGATGACGTGGCCAAATCGATCCTTGAGGGCGGCCAACTCGGCCTGCAGCGTCAGGCCCACCTCTCGGGCATGCTCCACCAGGCCGTCGCGGAGGATCAGGTCGATGTTTGCGCACGCTGCGGCGGCGCAGATCGGGTTGCCCGTATGCGTGCTCGTCATCGACCCGGGCGGAAACTGGTTCAGCAGCGACGCCTTGCCCACCACGGCCGACACGGGCAGGCTGCTGCTGATCCCTTTGCCGAGCGGCATGAGGTCCGGCACGATGCCGTAGTGTTCCACTCCCCACATCGTGCCCGTCCGGCCGAAGGCGGCCTGGACCTCGTCGCACGTCAGGACCACGTCATGCTGATCACACCAGGCCCGAAGTCGCTTCATGTACTCGACCGGCAGGAACGTCGCGCTGCCGCCCTGAAACGTCTCGGTCAGCACGCCGCAGACCTGCTCGGGACGGATGCCCTTCTCGGACAGCGTCCGCTCGAACAGATCGAAGCTCGTGTCCTCGCAGCGGAACCCGTCGGGGAACGGCACCTGAACGAACGTCGGGTCCAGCGGACCGATCCATTCCTTCAGCGCCGGAATCCCTCCCGCCAACTGCGAGGCCAACGTTCGACCGTGAAACGCTCCGGTGAAGCTGACGATCACGAGCTTTTCGGGCCCGCCGACCGCCTGACCGTGCGACCGCGACAACTTGATGGCGCACTCGACCGCCTCACTGCCCGTCGTCAGGATGAAGGCCTTGTCCAGTCCTGCCGGCGCCAGCTCGACCAGCCGTTTGGCCAATCCCAGCCGGGGCTCGCCCGGGAAGCAGTAGTGCGTCAACAGCCCACCGGCGGCCTGCTCGATGACGGCGTCGGCGATCTCCTTGCGTCCGTGGCCGGCGTTGGCTATCAGCACCCCGCTCGAGAAGTCCAGCCACATGTTGCCGTACTTGTCATAGATCTGACACCCGTCCGCCCGGTCCCAGACGACGGGCGGCTGGCCCTCCATGCTCTGTGGCTCGTATTGCCGCAACCCTTCCAGGATCGGGATCGATTCGGGCACGGGCAGCGGCGTGACGATCCGGCGGAAGGCGGTCTCGACGTGCGGTACGTCCTGGGGAACTAGTTCGTAGCATCGACTGGCGGCCATCTGCACGACTCCGTAAACGCGCCGGGCTGGCGCATAGCCCACCGCGCAAGCTGGTTTGCGACACGCGTGGGCGAGACAGTCTAGCGTCCCTCGTCGGGCGGGACAACCGATCGGTCCTGGACGCGCATGTGTCGGCGCGCAATCCTTCGTCTCGTCGTCGGGGTACGACGTCCGAGCCTACGGGATCCGCAGGGGGGGGATCGTCAGTCGATAATCAGGCCGATGGACTCCGCGTCCATTCCCAGAACGCCGAACCGGGCCCGTTGATCGGTAGCGATGTCCCCTCGCAGGAGGTCGATGACTACCACCACGTCGTCCTGACCGGGGACGGTGAACGTGAACGTCACCACCAGCGGTGAATCCGCCTGGGTGGTGATTCCGGCCTCATCGATCTCGAGCGTGCCGCGGGAACCGGCCGGGATCGGCGACGTGCCGTTCTGCGTGATGGCCTGCACGTGCTCGACGCCGCTCTGGTCGCGGTAGGTCACCTCAGCCTTCACCGCGTTGTCCGAGAAGTTGTAGACCGAGAAGTACAGCTTGCCCGTCGCGGTGGTCCCAATGCCGAACAGGTCCGCGAGAAAATCGCCGATCCCCAGGTTGCATCCGCTGCCGGCCACCAACAGAACCGACGCCATCAACAGCATCGCACGACCCATCGTCTTGTTTCTCATTGCTGGCTCCTATTCCTCGTTGAACAGGGCGTTCAACTTGGCCAGCGCTTCGTGTTCGATTTGACGAACACGCTCGCGCGTCAGGCCGATCTCTTCGCCGATTTCCTTTAGCGTCATCGGCTCCCGATCATTGAGCCCGAACCGCAGACGAAGGATCTTGGCCTCCCGCTCGTCGATCCCGTCCAGCAGCTTTTGGATTGTGTCGGTTTCGGCCTCCGAGAACAGAGCTTCCTCGGGGGCCGGCGTCTTCTCATCGGCCAGCATCTCGCCCAGCGTGAAATCCGTGTCCGACGAGCCCGATTGCGTGGGCGAGCTGAAGGCCTTGACCGCCCGCCTGATGATGCGGACCTTTCGCAGGGGCATCTTCATGTGCTCGGCCATTTCTTCGATGGAAGGTGCCCTGCCGAGTTCCTCCTCCAGAACGGCCGACGTCTGCTTCCACTTGGCGATCATCTCCACCATATAGGCGGGGATGTGGATCGGCTGAACCGAGTTGATTAAGGCGCGCTTGATCGCCTGCTTGATCCACCACGAGGCGTACGTGCTGAAGCGGCTGCCCTGGTCGGGATCGAACCCCTCCACCGCCCGCAGTAGCCCCAGGTTGCCCTCTTCGATGATGTCCGCCAGCGGCAGCCCCCGATTGCCGTAGTTCTTGGCGATGTTGACCACCAGCCGCAGATTGCTGCGAACCATTTGGTCCCTGGCCTGATTGGCGTCCGCCTCGAGACGCTCCTTCTTGGCCAGCGTGATCTCGCGCTTCTCGAACCGCTCGTCGGCCGCCTGCGCGGCGCGGATCTTGAGGGCCAGCTCCCGCTCCTGTTCCGCGCTGAGCAGGGGAACCTCGTTGATCTGCTTCAGGTAGACCTGTAGGCCAGACTCGACAGCGATGGGTCTGACTCCTTAATCGGCTCCCCGACCGGCCTTGACCCGATGCGGGGCACGGCCTTATCCCCCGCGGCATCTAACGGTCCTGTGGTAGCGAGTCATTCCAGAGCCCCCCGGACCAGCATCGGCCCGTGCTCGATTCCCATCTTGACCGATTGCGGAACGGGCGATGTCGGGCCAGTGCCCTGGCCCTACTTCTCGCCATCCCCGGCCTCTGCCCCAGCGTCCGGCTCGTCTGCCGATGCCGTCTCTGACGGGGGGGCGTCTTGGGGATCGGCGTCGGTTGCCTCAGCGTCCTTCTCGCCCTCGGGCTCCGTCTTGGGCGTCGGCGACGCAGGCTTCAGGAACAGCGGCTCGCCGAGCATGGCGACCGACTCATCCCCCGGGCCGACCAGTCCCCCTCTGCGGGGCCGGGTCCTGCCGTCGCCCCGCTGGGTCTCATCGCCTCCCTCCGCGGCCGCCCACTCCGCACGCTTCTTGCTCAGGCCAATCTTGCGCTCGCCAACGTCCACGCGAAGGATCTTCACCTCGATCTCGTCCCCGATCTTGACGACCGAGTGCGGGTCGTCCACCTTGTGATCGGCCAGTTCCGAGACGTGCAGCAGGCCTTCCAGGTCCGGCTCGAGTTCGATGAAGACCCCGAAGTTCGTGATCTTGGTGACCTTTCCCTTGACGATCATGCCTGACTGGTACTTCTCGGGCACGGCCCGCAGCCACGGGTCCTCGTGAAGCTGCTTGATCCCCAACGCGACGCGCATCTTGTCTTCGTCCACGGTCAGGACCACGCATTGGAGCGAATCGCCCTTCTTGACCACCTCGCTGGGGTGCCCGATCTTCTTGGTCCAGCTCATGTCCGACACGTGGAGTAGCCCGTCGATGCCCTCCTCGATCTCCACGAACGCGCCGTAGTTGGCCAGGTTCCGCACCCGCCCCTCGATGATGGTATTCGGCGGGTACTTTTCGGCCACGCGGGTCCAGGGGTTGGTCTCGGTCTGTTTGATGCCCAGCGAGACTTCCTGCTTTTGCCTGTTGATGTCCAGGACGACCACGTCGATCTGGTCACCCACCTTGATCATCTCGGACGGGTGATTGATGCGCCGCGTCCAGGACATCTCGCTGATATGGACCAACCCCTCAACGCCCGGCTCCAGCTTCACGAACGCGCCGTAATTCATGATGTTGACGACTTCGCCCGAGACCCTGCTCCCGATCGGGTAGCGCTCCTCGATCTTCTCCCACGGGTTCTCGCGAAGCTGCTTGAGCCCAAGCGCGATCTTCTCCTTCTCCTTGTCTACGTTGAGGATCTTGATCTCGACTTCCTGGTCGATGCCCAGCAGCTCACTGGGGTGGCCGATCCGATCCCAACTCATATCCGTGATGTGCAGCAGTCCGTCGATGCCGCCCAGGTCGATGAACGCGCCGAACTCGGCGAGGTTCTTGACCACGCCCTTGCGAACCTGCCCGATCGCGATCTCCGCCAACAACGCCGCCTTCTGCTCGGCCCGCTGCTCCTCGAGCAGCTTTCGCCGGCTGATCACGATGTTCCGCCGTTCGGTGTCGATCTTGAGAATCTTGGCTTCGATCTCTCGCCCGATGAACTCGCTGACGTCGGACGGACGGCGGGTGTCCACCTGGCTGGCGGGCAGGAACACCGGCACGCCGATGTCGACCAACAAGCCGCCCTTGATCTTGCGCGTCACCTTGCCCTTGACGGTGTCCCCTTCGGAGCTGGTCTCGATGATTCGCTGCCAGTTCAGGATGCGATCGGCCTTGCGCTTGGACAGCACGATCACGCCGCTATCTGACTCGACCGTCTCGAGCCAGACTTGGACCTCGTCGCCGACGTCGATGGCCGACGGGTCCTGGAACTCCTTCCGGCCAATCACGCCTTCGCTCTTGAGCCCGACGTCCACCACCACGTCTTCGCCGACGACGTTCACGATGCGTCCGGTCAGGACGTTGTTGGGCTGGAATTGGCTGACCGACTTGTCGATCTCCTCGGCGATTGCGTCCCAGTCGGCCCCCTCGCCGAAGGCGGCGGTCAGCTCGGTGTCGAGGGCCTCATCGGTGACGTCGAGCTCACGAATCAGGTTCTGGTTTACCATAACGTGTCTTATGTCTGTTAGCCGGCCACAGGCAAAAGGACCACCCGGCCCATGGGCCGTCTCATGGGCCTTCGGTCAATCGTTTCCCACTCATCCGGGCGCAGACCCCACCGCGCACCCACCAGATGGGTAGTCGCGGAGTATACCACGACCGGATGATCCATGGCAACCGGCCGATGGCAAGAAAAGGGATCGGGAGTCTTTCATGCCAAGCACGCTCCGGGCCGTCCCGGCAAAAAGTTCCCGCCCCCGCTTCTCCCTAGATGTCCTCGAGCAAATGGCCCATCCGGTCGCGCTTGGTTTCCAGATACCGGCGGTTGGTCTCGTTGGGGGGGATGATGATGGGGACCTGCTCGGCGATCCGGATGCCGTAGACCTCCAGGCGGTTGATCTTCTTGGGGTTGTTGGTCAGGATCCGCAGCTGCCGCAGGCCCAGGTCGCGCAGGATCTGGGCCCCGACCCCGTAGTCGCGGCGATCGGCCGGCAGCCCGAGTCGCTCGTTGGCCTCGACCGTGTCCAGCCCTTCATCCTGCAGGGCGTAGGCCTTGCACTTGGCCGCCAGCCCAATGCCCCGACCCTCCTGACGAAGATAGACCAGGACACCGCGACCCTCCTCGGCAATCTGTCGCATGGCCCGGTCCAACTGGTCCCCGCAATCGCATCGCAGCGATCCGAAGACGTCGCCGAATAGGCATTCGGAGTGCACCCGCACCAGGATCGGTTCATCGATCGGCTTGACGAAACCGTCCTTGCCCGCCCGCCCCACGTTGCCGAAGCACAGGGCCAACTGCGCGTCCTTGTCCACCATCGATTCGTAGGCAACGACTTGGAATTCCCCGAACCCCGTGGCCATCGGAAACTCCGCGATCCGCTTGACCAGCTTCTCTCGCCCCAGCCGGTACTCGATCAGATCGGCGACGGTGCACATCTTGATCTCGTGTTCGCGGCAGAACTCGGTCAACTGCGGCACGCGGGCCATCGTCCCATCTTCGTTCATGATCTCGATCAACACTGCCGCGGGCGGCAGGCCGGCCAGCCGAACCAGATCGACTGATCCCTCGGTCTGCCCCGCCCGGACCAGCACGCCCCCGTCGCGGGCCTGAAGGGGGTGGATATGGCCGGGGCGCAGCAAGTCGCTCGGCCGGGCGTCGTGGGCCACCGCGGTCCGGATCGTAGCGGCCCGGTCCGCCGCCGAGACCCCCGTCGTCGTACCGAACCGGGGGTGCGCGTCAACGCTGACAGTAAAGGCCGTCCCCAGCGACGCCGTGTTCTCCGGCGACTGGGGATGCAGGTTCAGGTGCTCGCATCGTTCCCGCGTCAAGGGCAGACACAGAAGCCCGCGGGCGTGCTTGAGCATGAAGTTGACCTGCTCGGGCGTGATCGTCGAGGCCGGGCAGACCAGATCGCCCTCGTTCTCGCGATCCTCGTCGTCCACCAACACGATCATTCGGCCCTGGCGGAGGTCGTTGAGGACCTCGTCGATGGGACTGAACGGACTGCTCATGATGCTCCTTTGCTGTTGGAACCGCCTCCCGGTCCTGGGCTGACTTGGGAGGAATGGGCCGTGCCCAGACGGTAGTAATCGACGGCGGCGATCACGGCCACCACCGTGGCCGACCACCACAACACGTCGGGGAGCCGACCCAGTAGCTCACTGAGTTGCTGCAGCTCGGGCCAGAGCAGCACCGAGACGACCATCGCCATCTGCAGCACCGTACACCACTTGCCGGCCTGGCGGGCCTTGATGTAGATCTGGCCCGTCACCAGGTACACCAGCACGAACCCGATCACGACGAACAGGTCCTTGCCGATGGCCACCACGACCACGGCATGCGGGATGGCCTTGCCCGGCACGCACGTCGCGTGATGCCCGAGCAGGATCACCGCACAGGTGACCAGGAGTTTGTCGGCCAGCGGGTCAAGGAACTTGCCCAGTGGCGTATGACTATCCAGCCGTCGGGCCAGCCAACCGTCCAGCGCGTCCGAGACGGCCATCAGGAAGAACATCGCCAAGGCGAACCAGCGCGCCCACGCCGACTCCCGCAGGCTCAATAGCGCCGTCACGAACGGCGCGATCAGCAGAATGCGCGTCAGCGTGACCCGATTCGGCCATGACAGCTGGTTCATCGAAAGCTGAACCCCTGCATCCGACCATTCTAGCGAAACACGCCCTCTCGCTGCAAATGGTCGGGAAACGGCAACCAGATACCTCGAACGCGGGCCGCGTTGGCCCGCCAGCGTGCTGATTTGTCCAGGCGTCTACTTCGGCAGGAAGAGCGGGGACCTCTTGATGCGCAACTGATGCAGCCAATACCGTCCGACCACGCCGAGCGTGCTCAGGCCGTACGTCAGGCTGCGACGGAAGCTGATGCTGCTGGCCTCGTCCATGTACCGGACGGGCACGGGCACGTCCCCGATCTTGAAGCCGAAACTCACCGATTGCACCAAGAACTGCGTATCGAACACGAAATCGTTGCTGTTGCGATGATAGGGGAGGGTCTCGAGCACCTCGCGTCGATACCCGCGATAGCCGCTGTGCCACTCGCCGAGGTTCTGGCCGGTCAGGATGTTCTCCGTGACGGTCAGCAAGCGATTGGAAATGTACTTGTAAACGGGCATGCCGCAGGCCAGTGCCTCGCGTCGCGTTCGGATGCGGCTGCCCAGCAGCACGTCGCAAATGCCCAATCGCAGCAGGCCCACGAAGTGTGGCACGAGCCGGCTGTCGTACTGATAGTCGGGATGGACCATGATGACCACGTCGGCGCCGCGGCGGAGGGCTTCGTCGTAGCATGTCTTCTGGTTCCCGCCGTAGCCCAGGTTCTGTTCGTGCTCGATGAGCGTGACCGGGAGGCGCTTGGCGATCTCGACCGTGTCGTCGGTGCTGCAGTCGTCGACGACGATGACTTCGTCGACGACGCCGGGCGGGATGTCATCGAGGGTCCGTTCGAGCGTATTGGCGGCGTTGTAGGCCGGCATGACGACGATGACTTTGTCGGACACGTCAGACGGCCTCCTGGGTGATTTGAGGCGCTCAGCGCGGCGGTCCTGGACGCTCGGATCTGTTGGGCCGCGTCTGCGTCGCCCGCGACGCCCATTGTCGGCGGCTGGCGATGACCTGATCGAACGCTTCCCGCACCTTGGGATCGGCCGAGGTCATCTGGTCTCGCAGTCCTTCGACTGCGGCCACGTGCCGGCGGACCGCATCGATTGCGGCGGAGCGATGGCCCATCGCCGCGGACGCACGGGCAAGATCATACAGCAGACAGGCGCGTTGTACAGCCTCTCCGGGCCGGTTCGTCCTGTCGCGGTCGAGCAGGCCCAGGGCGGTCTCGAACTGCTCGGCGGCTGTCTTGGGCTGCTTTTGTCGCAGCAACGCCAGACCCAAGTGGCGGCGCAGCAACACCGAATCGGGATGGGCGTCGACGTCGGCGGCATACGCCTTACACCCGCGTGCGGGGTGAGCTTCCGGGAACACCGTCGGGTCCAGCAGGCCCGGGACGATCAGCCATGGAGTGAAGGCCAGGCCAATCCAGAGCGCGGCGACGACCGTCGAACCTGCCAGAACGCCGTACTGGGTGCGACCTGAGAGCTTCCCTGCAATGGCATCGGCCGCCGACTTCCCCGCACGAGGCAGATTCGCCAGCCCGATCCCCGTCGTCAGACAGACGGTGAGGTAGGGAACCAGCAGGTAGCGATGCCACGCCACCGGCAGCCAAGCGATGACGACAACGAGGCAGAGAACGAGCCAACAGCCGATCACGACGCGGTGGGTCCGGGCGCGGGTTTTGTCAAGGCCGCCCTCGCGGGCCCCGTCTTCCGCACGAGGCTTGGCAGCACACTGGCCCGCCAGCCAGACCGCGCCAACGACGAAGCCCAACACGCCCAGCCAGATCCCGAGTTGTCCCAAGGGCCGCGCCAGGGGCAGCACCGGGCTGAACAGGGCGAAGTAGCCCGCAGCCGTGATCTTCTGATGGAGGCCGAACAGCCCGCCGCCGGGGTCGATCTTCTGTTTGACCATCCAATCGTCGTAGACGGCCAACGTCCCGGTCGCCCGGGCGACCGCGTGATCGTGGAACCAGGGGTTGATGGCCACGAAGATCGCCCCGGCAAGGATCACGGCCAGGCAAGTCACCAACAGTGCCAGGCCTAGGCGCCGCCACGCGGGACCCGACCGGAAACCGACCAGAACGGCCAACACGACGCCGACCGCATGGGTGGGGCCGGTCAAGGCGCCATTCAGCTTGCTGCCGGTCGCCAAGGCGATGACCAGACCGGGGCCGATGACCATAGCCAACATGAGTAGGGCCACACGGCGAGCCAGACTGCTCGCGCTGTTCTCGTTCCAGTAGCGTCGGAGCGCAGCGACTGATCCAAGCGAGACCGGTACGATCAGAAGCAGGAAGAACATGAGGACGCTGTCTGTGAGGCCCCGTTGGGCGATCCGCTGGAAATAGGGGTTGGCCAGCAGAAGGACCGACGCGATGAGGCCGGCGGCCACGCCGCCCGCGCGGCGCCCGATCACGAACAACAGCATGCAGACCAGTGCCCCGAATACAGCGCTGGTGCCGCGCGTGACCCGGAGCATGCCGTCAGGCACGCGCTTGCGGAGCGCCTTCGGGCTTCGCCAGTGGCGTTCGAAGTCGTCCTGGAGCTGCTGATCGTGAACGTGATGGCCCGCTGCGGCCAGAACGGCACCGAAGATGTACTTCGCCACCGGCGGGTTCGTGCGGGCGTAGAAGTCCTCGGTCCAGGCGGGATGGTCCCACTGCCGTTTCTCGACGAAGAGGTGGTAGTAGAACGTCTCGCCCAGCTTGTGCGCCTCGTCGATGTGAAACGGCGGCGTGTCCCCGCCGCCCGTCCCCACGCGAATGCCGCCCGCGAGGTAGGTCAGCGAGCCGGCAAACACCAGGACGGCCAGGACAATCCCGATGTACGGTCGCAGCCGCATGAGCCAACTGAATACCGCAAACGATCCCAAGAATACAGACCCCAGACCTGTCGAAAAGGGAAGGCGAGTGCCGTACACTGCAGCGGGTCGAGGCGCGAACGAGTCCCTGATTGGAGCGAATCCCGATGAAGATCACCGACGTCAAGGCGTTTGGCATTCACAGCGGACGGGACATGTTCATCGTGAAGGTCGAGACGGACGAGGGCCATTACGGGATCGGCGAAGGGGGCATCAGCGGCCGGGAACTGGCCATGAAAGGGGCGATCGAGCACTTCCGTCCCGTGCTGGTCGGGCGCGATCCGTTCGAGATCGAGGACATCTGGCAGACGCTGTTCCGCGGGGGGTTCTTTCCGGGAGGGACGATCCTGTCGGCAGCGATCTCGGCGGTGGACATCGCGTTGTGGGACATCAAGGGCAAGGCCTTGGGCGTTCCGGTCTATCAACTGCTGGGCGGCAAGTGCCGCGACCGCGTCGACGTGTACGTCGGGTTTGCCGAGTTGGGCGAGGACACGGACCGGGCCGTCGCGTCTGCGCTCGAGCAGGTCAAGGCGGGCTGGCGCTACATCCGTACCGCGCCCGGATGCGGCGGCAAGCCCAACCGGTTCGAGCCGGTCGAGGCGGTCGAAAACACGATCCGGGGCTGGCGTGCGGTTCGTCAGGCGGTGGGGCCGGACATCCGCCTGTGTCTGGACGTCCACACCCGGCTGAGCCCGATCCACGCGATCCAACTGTGTCAGGGGATCCAGGACGCCCGTCCGTTCTTCGTCGAGGACCCGATCCGCAGCGAGGAGCCCGCTGCCCTCCGGACCGTTCGCCAGCACACGTCGGTGCCGCTGGCCATCGGTGAACAGTACAGCAGCAAGTGGGCGTTCCGGCAGGTCATCGAGGAGCAGCTGTGCGACTACGCCCGGATCGACATGTGCAACGTCGGCGGCCTGACCGAGGCGCGGAAGGTCGCCGGCTGGTGCGAGGTGCACTACATCGACATCATTCCCCACAACCCGCTGGGTCCCGTGAGCACCGCCGCGTGCGTCCACCTGGATTTCGCGGTCAACAACTTCGCGGTGCAGGAGCTGGGCGGCGGGGCCAGTGCGCTGCCGGAGGTCTTCCCCCAGCAGCTGCGGCTGGTCGACCACGCGTTCCCGCTGCCGACCGCGCCGGGCCTGGGCGTGACGTTCGACGAAAAGGAGGCGTTACGCCGGCCGATGGAGATGTGGCACGCCCCCCGGCTCAGCCGAGATGACGGTGCCCTAACGAACTGGTAGCCGAGGGTGCGCGGGCTGTCCGAGGGGTGCCCCATTCTTCGCTGTCCCTCGCGGAACGCGAGGGACAGCGAAGGGTGGGGGACGGAATGGCGCTGTAACGGCCCCTTCACGGTCCATTCCGTCCCCCACCCTCTTCGAGCGCCCGCGTCCCGCGGCTACTCGAAGAGGATGGGGCACCCCCCGCCCAGATTGTCACGCACGTGGTAGCCGATCCTCGCCGAGGGCCCGATCACGCCAACGGGTTGGCCTGTGCTCGAACGGCGTGTATGATCGATGCACGCAGGGCAAACAGAATCCCGATGGGGGCGCGCCGTCGCAACCGTCGCGAGGAATCAAGGCCATGACCAGTGACAACGCCGCATCGCTGCCGCCAAGCAAGATCCTGATCGCCGACGACAACCTGCAGAACCTCGAGCTGCTGGAGGCTTACATGGCCGATCTGCCCGGCGTCGAGACCCTCCGAGCCACCGACGGCGAACAGGCGCTCGACGTGATCCAACGGGAGCACCCCGATCTCGTGCTGCTGGACGTGATGATGCCCAAGCTGTCGGGGTTCGAGGTGTGTAAGAAGATGAAGGCCGACCCGGCCACCAAGGACATCCCCGTGGTGATGGTCACGGCGCTGGGCGAACCGATGGACATCGAACGCGGGCTCGAGAGCGGCACGGACGATTACCTGTCCAAGCCCATCGACCGCGCGGACCTAATCGATCGCGTCAAAACCCTCTTGAACGTCAAGCACCTGAAGGGCCACCTCGACCGGAGCCTGGCCTACATGGATGAGCTGGAGGGCGAATTGGACGCCGACGACGCGTCGCGGGAGGAGTGAATCGTGTTTTCCCATCCGTTCGGGTTTCGGTCATTGATGTGCATCCTTGCGGCGGCGGGGCTGTCCGGTCCGGTGGCCGCCGAGCCCGCTGCGACCGCATCCGGGGCGGCCGCCAAGATGCTGGACGTCCGCAAGCGCCTGGTCGATCGGCCCGGCGAGGTCGTCGCGGTGCTGGACAACGGGCTGACGGTCATCGCCAAGGAGCATCGCACCGCACCGGTCGTGTCGGTACGGATGTACGTCAAGACCGGCAGCATCTATGAGGGTGAGTACTTGGGCGCGGGCCTGAGCCACCTGTTCGAGCATCTCCTGCACGGCGGCACCACCAAGACCCGCGCCGAGGAGCAGGGCAAGGAGATCCTGCGAGCGCTGGGCGGCAACAGCAACGCCAGCACCGGCCTGTCCTACACGTCCTACTACATCAACACCGACCGCGAGAACCTCGGCAAGGCCGTCAATCTGCTGGCCGATTGGATCACCAACCCGACGTTCCCCGATGCCGAGTTCAAGCGGGAATGGGGCGTGGTGCAACGCGAGCTGGAACGGGACGTCGGCAATCCGCAGCGGCAGTTGTGGTATCTGACGATGGAGACAATGTTCGACCAGCACCCGGCCCGGTTCCCCGTGATCGGCCATCAGCCCATCGTGCAGAAACTGACGAAGTCCGAGATCGTCGAATACTGGCGGGAGCGGTATGTGCCCGACAACGTCGTCGTGGCGTTGGCGGGCGACGTCGACGTCGAGGAGATGCTGCGAGTGGCCCGGCGGGAGTTCGCGCACTTTTCGCGACGATCGGTGCCCGACGTGTTGCTGCCTGAGCAGCCGGCACTCGTCACGCCCCGAACGGTCATCAAGCGGATGAAGATGAGCCGGGGCACGGCGCTGATGCAGATGTGTTGGCCCAGCATCCGCCTGACGCATCCCGACCTGTACGCCCTGGACGTGTTGAGCTACGTCCTGACCGAGGGCCGCAGCTCGCGGATGGTCCAATCGATCGTTCGCGAGAAGCAACTCGCCTACGCCGTGCAGAGCTTCAGCTGGACGCCGGACTGGGGCAAGGGGGTCTTTGCGATCATGGTGGTGTCAGCCCCCCAGAAGCGGCTGGCCTGTCGCAAGGCGATCCTCGAGGAGGTGCGAAAGGTCCGCGACGAGCTGATCACACCGGCTGAGCTGTCCAAGGCCAAGCGGCAAAAGGCGGCCGAGCACGTCTTCGGTCAGCAGACGGCCGAGGCAGTGGCCGGCACGATGGCGTCGGACTTCATGAGCACGGGCGATCCCCACTTCAGCGACGCGTACGTCGCCAACATCCAGAAGGTCACCGTCGAGCAGGTGCGGGAGATGGCCCGCAAGTACCTCGACCCCGAGATCTTCGCCACCATCGCGGTCCTGCCCGAGGCCGCCAAGGACCAGGCCGCCGCCGGCAAGGCCGAGGGACCCGGGCCGATCAAGAAGGTCACGCTCGACAACGGCCTGCGCCTGCTGCTGCGACGCGACCCGTCCGTGCCGATCGTGACGATGCAGGCCTTCTTCGCCAGCGGGCTGCTCTCCGAGACGCAAGACAACAACGGGATCAGCAACATGGTGGCGCAACTGGCGACGCGGGGAACGAAAACGCGGACGGCCGAGCAGATCGCGGCCTTCTTCGATTCGCGCGGCGGGTCGATCAGCGGCCAGAGCGGCAACAACACGATCTACTTCGCGGCTGAGGTGCTCAAGGGTGATTTCGCCGAGGCCCTGACGTGGTTCGCCGACGTCGTGATGCACCCGGCGTTCCCGCAGAAGGAGCTGGACCGCCTCCGGCCGCGGGTCCTCAACGCCATCGAGCGGATCGACGACCAGTGGCGGAGCGAGATGCGGCGGTATTTCCACAAGCGATTCTTCGCCAAGAGCCCGTACCGGTTCATGCCGATCGGCCAGGCCGAGTCGGTCAAGGCGCTGACGACCGATTCGCTCAAGGCCCATCACACCAAGTGGTTCACCGGCGGGAACGGCGTGGTGGCCGTCTTCGGGGACGTCGACCCGGCTGAGGCCCAGAAGCAGGTCCGCGCCGCGTTCGGCCAGCTCCCCGCGGGCGAGGGGGCCGGGCTGGATCCTGCGACGGATTCTCAGATCGCGGCCGACACCTTGTACATCAAGAAGTCCAAGCAGCCCGCCGTCGCGGGGATCATGTTGGGCTATCGCGGAATCCGGTATGCCGACGCGGCGAACCGCTATGCGATGGACGTGCTCGACTGCATCATGTCCGGCCCGTCCTTGCCCAGCGGCTGGCTGCACCGGGAGCTGCGCGAGGGCACGCGCGACCTGGTGTACGAGGTCCACGCGATCAACTTCGTGGGGTTGGCGCCGGGCTACTACGGCATCTACGCGGGGTGTCAGCCCGAGCGCGTGGGCGACGTCTACCGGATCATCCGAGCGCAGTGCGACAAGGCCGTCGCCGGGAAGATCACCGCCGAAGAGCTGGACCGGGCCAAGGGCATGATGATCACCACCGAGCGGCTGCACAACCGGACCATCGGGCAGATGGCCACGCGTGCGGCGCTCGACGAACTGTACGGGTTGGGCTATGACGCATACGAGCAGTACGCCGATCGCGTCAACGCGGTGACGCTCGAGGAGGTCAAGCGGGTGGCCCGGCAGTTCCTCACCCGGATGATCATCACGGTGGCGACGCCGAAGCCCGAGGACGTGAAGATCGGCATCAAGCCAACCGCGGTCGATTGAACGCCAATGCGCGAAGAGAAAGGGGTCTGGCTGCTTTCGCCGCGACAGTGGCCCGATGCTTCGGAAAGCTGTGACCCAGGCGAAAGATGCCTGACCCCTTTCTCCGCCGGAGAGGAGATCGAGATGGGCGATGAGGCAATCAACTACTTCGATGAACCCCTGACCCGATTCGTGGACGACGCGGCCGCAGCCAAGCCGACCCCGGGCGGCGGGAGCGTTTCGTCGCTGGTGGCGGTGCTGGGGACGACGATGGCCCAGATGTCGGCCGGGTTCACGCTGAAGGGCAAGAAGTACGCGGAGTTCCACGAGGCCGTCCGACCGATCGCCGAGAAGTTCTCCCGGGCCCAGGAGATGTTCCGGCGGCTGGTCGCCGAGGACATCGCCGCCTATGGGCTCTACAGCGAGGCGAGCAAGCTGCCCAAGGACGATCCGACCAAGGCCGAGCGGAGCAACCTGGCACTGAAGACCGCCATCGCCGTGCCGGAGGAGATCGTTTCGATGGCCGTGGTTGTCCTCGAGGAGATCGAGCGGCTCCTGCCGGTCTGCAATCCGTGGTTGCTGAGCGACGTGGGCGTGGCGGCCGTGTTGTGTGAAGCGGCTGCGCGGGGAGCGGCCTTCAACGTCCGCGTCAACCTGGGCCAGCTCGAGGACGCCGACATGGCCCGGGAGCTTCGCGAGCAGCTCGACGCCCGGCTCAAGCATGCGGCCGAGATCCTGCAGCGAGTCGACGCCGCCCTGGCTGAGCGGTTCTGACAATCGGCCACCCCTTCACCCACAAGGGTGACCATGACCACGCCAGACACCACGACGATCGCCGAACTATCCCAGCACGCCGACCAGACGGTTCGGATCCGCGGGTGGGTGTATCGAACGCGGTCGAGCGGCAAGGTGGCCTTTGTCATCGTCCGTGACGGCACGGGCATCTGCCAGTGCGTCGTGGAACGGACCGACCAGACCGCCGACCGCTTCGATCGGCTCCGACACCTGCCGCAGGAGTCCGCATTGACGGTGACCGGCACGGTGCGGATCGACGAGCGGGCGCCGGGCGGTGCGGAGCTGGCCGTCGTCGACGTCGAGGTCGTCCACGAGGCCGAGCCCTATCCCATCACGCCCAAAGCGCACGGCGTCGACTTTTTGATGCGGCACCGGCATCTGTGGCTCCGCTCGAGGCGGCAGTATCTGATCCTGAGGATCCGCCACACGCTGGTCGACGAGATCCGCTCGTTTTTCAGCCGCAGCGGGTTCACGCTGATCGACACGCCGATCTTCTCGCCCGCCATCGGTGAGGCCGCCAGCACGCTGTTCGAGGTGGACTACTTCGGCGACCCCATCTACCTGGCCCAGACGGGACAGCTGTACCTGGAGGCGGCGGCCATGTCGTTCGGCAAGGTCTACTGCTTCGGGCCCACGTTCCGGGCCGAGAAGAGCAAGACCCGCCGGCATCTCACCGAGTTCTGGATGCTCGAGCCGGAGATCGCCTACGCCGACCTGGACGAGGTCATGGCCGTGGCCGAGGACCTGGTCGATTGTCTGGTCACGCGGGTCCTGAACGATCACCGCGCGGACCTGGCCGAGCTGGGCCGCGATACAGGACCGCTGGAGCGGATCGCCAAGCCCTTCGATCGGATGACCTATACCGAGGCCGCCGAGACGCTGCGCCGCGATGAGACGCAGCATTTCATGCAGCAGGACCTGGCCGCCAAGCAGGCCCGGGCCGATCAGGTGTCCACCGACATCGAGCGGATGGAGCAGGAGCGGCAGCAGTCGGGCGTCAAGAAATGGAAGGCCGACCAGCTCGCCCAGCAAGTCGCCGCGGCTCGGGAGGAACATGCCGATCTGGTTGAGGAGATCGGCAACGTCCCGCATCACATGGAACTCGCTCGCAACTTTGCATGGGGCACCGACCTCGGCGGATCGGACGAGACCATCATCAGCCGGCTGCACGAGCGGCCCACGTTCGTGACGCACTATCCCAAGCAGGCCAAAGCGTTCTACATGTACGTGAACCGCGACGACAGCCGCGTGGTCAACAACTTCGACCTGCTGGCGCCCGAGGGGTACGGTGAGATCATCGGCGGCTCGCAGCGCGAGGACGACTACGAGACGCTGGTCCAGCGGATCGCCGATGAGGGCCTGCCCCGCGAGCCCTACGAGTGGTACCTCGACCTGCGTCGCTACGGCAGCGTGCCGCACGGCGGGTTCGGGCTGGGGCTGGAGCGGACGCTCGCGTGGATCTGCGGCCTGAAGCACGTCCGCGAGACGATCCCGTTTCCGCGCCTGCTGGGACGCGTCTACCCCTAGCCATCGCTGGCCGTTGCGGAGGTCCAGGAGATCGGTCGATGACCAGAGTGCTCGGCGTCGTGGGAAGCCCTCGCAAAAACGGCAACACCCACATCTTGGTCTCCAGGATCTTGGCCGGCGCCGAGGCGCAGGGGGCGGTGACCGAGCAGATCCTACTCGGCGACCTCACGATCCGCGAGTGCGATGGCTGCCACGCCTGCTGGCAGGGCAAGGACTGCACCAAGGACGACGACATGAATGGCCTGTACCCGCGGATCGCCGCGAGTGACGTCATCGTCTTCGGCACGCCCGTCTACTGGTATGGTCCGACCGCGTTGATGAAGGCGTTCGTCGACCGGTTCGTCTTCTTCAACTGTCCCGAGAACCGCAAGACGCTTCAGGGTACGTCGGCCGTCGTCGCTGTTCCGTTCGAAGAAGACAACCCCGAGACGGCTGCGCTCGTGCTGGCGTTCTTCCGAAAGTGTTTCGAGTACCTGCAAATGGACCTGCTCGGCCAGATCGTCGTGCCCGGCGTCACGCTGAGAGGAGAAATCCTCAAGAAGGAGGACCGCCTGAAAGAGGCCCACGAGCTCGGCAAGAGACTCGCCCAATCCGCCCGCCGCCCGTGACGCGCGGTGCGACCGATCCGGCGTGGCCTTCATGCCGACCGAGCGGTGCGTCCCGTAGGGACGCAGTGAGAATAGCCCAGGAGTTCACTCCTGGGGCTGCGAAACGCGGCCAACATCCCAGTCCCGTAGGGACGGATGAATTGTGAACGCTTCGTTCATTCGTCCCTACGGGACTCTGTCTTTCGAGCGACGCCCGTTCCCAGGACTGAAGTCCTGGGCTATTCTCGCTGGATCCCTACGGGACCGAGAGAATGTACGCGTCGATCACTTCCAGCGAAACTTCCACCAGCGTGAGGCCTCGACGACCTTCTCCCAGTCTGCCCTGAGCGATTCTGGCGTGAACTCAAAGCCGCATTCCGGGCAGCACCCGCCGTCGGGATGTCCCGCCAGCGAGTAGTGGCACTCCGGGCAGATCAGCCACCCCTCCTTCTCCAGTCGCTCGAAGAAGGCCCTACGACGGCCTGTTAGCAGAGCGAGACATATGATTACCGTCATGAGCGCGAAGAACACGGAAAGCGAAACCGCCCATCCGACCCCTGTCGAAAGGAACAGACCCCAGAGGCCAAGGCATATGAAGACGCAGAAGGATGCGGCAAGCCACCCTATTGGCAACAAGCGCTTCGGAACCTGTTCCAGCCGCTGGCGGGCCTTGGATCGCTCGCCGAAGCGACCGACCGTGTGCGGCAGGAGCGCCCTTACGTCGGACCAGAGCTCCTTCAGCGATTCGGGTGCGAAGGCGTGATCGCACGCCGGGCACCGCCCATCCTCGGCGCAGCCCGCCAGGGATGACAGGCACTCGGGGCAGAAGTCATCGCCGTGGACTTGCAGTTGGTGGAAGAACCGACGCTCCTTCCGGTCCGCGACCGCAGACACAGAACCCATGACTACGCAGAACAGCATGAACCCGAAGAAGCTCCACGGGAACCACACTGACCCCGGAGGTCGGTCACCATATTTCACCACAAGGATCAACCACGAAATGGCGACAGCAAGGACGCCCAAGAGGCGCAAGCGGCGCGACCATGATTCAATCGAGCGGATCTGCCGAAGTGCCCGCCTGCGTCGGTCGCGATCGGGAATGGCGCGGGCCCGGCGCCGCCGCACGATCACGCTGTAGGCGATGATCCCGGCGAGCAACGCGCAGCCCAGCAGAAGGAGCATCGACCTCGGCTGTACCATCGAGCTTGCCCAATCACAGATGACGATCTGGTGAACGCTACGTCGTCCGCATCGCGGACGGATCCGATCACGCGCATGGTACAAGGGTGCATGCCACAACGCAGCGCCAAAAACTCGGAAAACGCAGGGCGTGCGCGCCCCATCGCGCGGGCGGTGGGGGACACAAGTGCCTCGTCGATCGGCATCCCCTGAAGGTCATCGCCCGAAAGCCACGTCCCGTGTGTTGGGTGATGTCTCACCTGCGTCGAAGTCGGCCGTTTGTCACTTCCAGCGGAACTTCCACCAGCGTGAGGCCTTGAGGATCCTCTTCCAGTCTGCCCTGAGCGATTCCGGCGTGAACTCAAAGCCGCATTCCGGACAACACCCGCCCTTGGGGTGTCCCGCCAGCGAGTAGTGGCATTCGAGGCAGACCTGGCAATGCTCTTCTTCGAGTTTCTTGAAGAACCCCTCACGGCTGATCGCCCGCAGAGCGAAATACGGGATCGGCATGAAGTACGTGAGGATCCCGGCGAGTGGCAACGCCCATTCCACCCCCCCTTGCCAACTCAAGCCCCACAGACCAACGTACAGGAAGACGGAAAGGGCGCCGGCAAACCACCCGATCGGCGATAAGCGCTTCGGGACGTTGTCCAGGCGCTGGCGCCTCTTGTCCCGTTCCTTGAGCCGAGGTGATGAACGCGGCAGGAGTCTCCTGACGTCAGACCAGAGCTCCTTCAACGATTCAGCTGCGAAGGCGTGATCGCACGTCGGACACCGTCCATCCTCGATGTACCCCAGCAGGGACGACAGGCACTCAGGACAGAAACCGTGCGCGTAGACTCCGAGTTGATGGAAGAACACTCGCACCCTCCGGGTTACCGGAATGGATGCGCCAAGCGCAAGCAACATGAGCAGATAAACCCCAGCCATAGGCAACCAGAGTCGAGTCGATTCCGGCGCTCGATGTGTGTGCTCGATCAGAAGAATCAACGACAAGATGGAGAGCACCGCCATCAAGCCGCCCAGACGCCGCGGCCATGATTGAATCGACCGGATCTGCCGGAGTGCCCGCCTGCGTCTGTCGCGATCGGGAACAGCGCGGACTTGACGCCGCCACACGATCACCCGATAGGCGATGTGTCCGGCGAGGAACGCGCCGATCAGCAGATACAGAATCGGTCTCGCGTCTGCCATCGAGTTCCCGAGATCACAGGTGACAACCCGGTGAACGTCACTCAGCCCGCCGCCTCGCGGACCGACCCGAGCACGCGCATGGTACAGGGCTTGGAGCGAGACCGCAGCGCCATGGACTCCGAAACGGGGCTGCGCCCTCACCGTTCCCAGCGGCGGCCGAGTCTGTCATGCACACCAGGCCCTCGGCGATGCCCCCGATGCTTGACAGCCAAGAGCGCCGTCGATAGGGTCGCGCCAACATCTCGCAGGCAACGCCTGTGCAGTATGAAAGGGGAGTGCTATGGCAGAAACCGCTCCACCGCAGCAGCAGGTCGTTGTTCAGACCCAATCACAAAGCAATGGTCTCGGTGTGGCAGGCTTCGTCCTGTCGTTGCTGGGGCTCTTTACCTGTGGGCTCACCAGCCTGTTGGGCGTCATCCTCAGCGCGATCGGCATGCGCAGAGAACCCAGGGGGTTGGCCATTGCCGGACTCGTCCTGGGGTTGATCACCGTCCTTGGATGGGTCGTGGCGTTCGTCGTGGGGGTCGCCGCGCCCCTCCTGGTGATGGTCGGGTTGGCCAGCGAGGCGGCGACCACGATGGACCAAATGCCCAAGCCTACGAATCTCAACAGGCCTCGGAAGCTGGACGTTCGTTCCAAGGTGGTCCCGCGTGGCAAGTCCAGTGTCCGCACCAAGACAGGGACACGCGGCCTGCCTACGCCGCTCCCGGAGTCCAGCGCCCGCGCCAAGCCCAAGTCTTCTCGCACCCCGGCGATATCCCCCAGACCCGACCGGCGGAACTCGTCCAGGATGCGGGCGGCGCTCGGCTTCGAGAAAGACTTCCTCGCCTGGCTAGACAAGGAGCCCGCCGAGGAGCGGGAATCGGCCATCCTCATCTTCGCAGATCAGGACGGCGAGTATGCCGCGATGTATGACGAGGCCCAGCAGATCTTGACGGACCGGTACAACACCGTCCGCGCCAAGGCGGGCAAGCCGACGCTCTCGGATCTGAAGATCCGCCAGGAGGCCGTCCGCAACGTCCTGCGGAAATGGGCAGCGCCGAAGGCGAAGCGCAAGTAGCGCCGAGACGAAATGGGGGATGCACGCCACTTCCTGTCTGCGCAATGCGCGGCGGCGACAGACTGGGCCTGAGGACAGGCCCGTTGCGAAGTGATCCTCACGCTAGATTAGTCGGTCAGGGGTTGGCCGTCGGCGTCCGTATTCATCGACCCGGTCAAGATGAGAATCCCCTCGATGAGCCCCCAGAGCCCGCCGATCCCGCACGTGAGCAGCGTCACGACGATCTGAAGGACCCCGATGCCAATGTATCCCAGGTAGAAGCGATGGACCCCGAACGACCCGAGGAGAATTCCCAGGATGCCCGCCACGATCTTGGATCTCCCCCCCGCCGCACCGCCCGCCCCTCGGATCACGAGCGCGCACCCACAGTTCCGGCAGATCTGCTCCCCCGGGTTGGTGGCGTTGCCGCAATTCTGACAGAACTGGGTCGCGGCCAGAGGAGGACACCCGCATCCGACGCACATCACCGCTTGGTCCGCCACCTGCTGACCGCAGTTTCTGCAAAACATGCCCTTCCTCCTGCATCGGGTGACCGCAATCCCGGCCGGGACATCTTAACGGGCCCGGCACGTGCCCGTCTGCACCCTCGCGCTTGCACGTAGGCGATGGATCGGTGCTGGTGGCCGTAGTTTGCGGGATGGGCGTTCCGCTCGTCAAGCGGGGAGTCGCCATTTTCGAGGGGGCGCTGGGCTCGGCCTGTGGCACCACGAAGAATGCCTTCTGGCGCCGACGCGAATGAGCCAACCGTCGAGCGTGAATCCCTCGGTCCGCACGCCGTCGACGCCGTCGTCCGGGCAAGGATCAACGGAACCACGCCGGGTGATGCTCACGCAAGTGGTCGCGGATGGCCACGGCGGCGATTCGACACGCCCGTTTGCTGGGGTGGCGGTCCATCGGATGCAGGATCAGCGTGTCGATCCGATACGCGCGAAGCCGCTCGCGAAGGTCGAGGACGGGGATCTCTGCCTCGCGGCACACCTCGGCCACGGCGCGGTGCGCCGGATCGAACGGATAGCTCGCGCCCAGATCGATGAGCATCGGCCAGATCGCCACGTGCAACCTCGAACCGCGCGTTCGACACGCCTCGGCCGTCGACTGAAGGAGTCGTCGCGATTTGGCCCAACCCTCGGCGTTGTCCTCGCCGTACATCCCGTTGTAGCAAGCCGGCAGCAGCCGGTCGCGGGCCAGCTCATTCACCTTGCACCAGGCCAGATCGTAGATCGCGCTGAGCCGACGAAGCCCCGTCACGGTGTCCCAGCCCTTGCTCATGTATCGCCCGTGGACGAACCGCATCTGTTCGTGCGAGCCGCGGACCACCTCCGCGTGGATCGTCGTGAAGTCCCCGGACAGGACCGGATCGTTCAGATACCACGCATAGACGACGGCGTCCGGCTCGAGCCCCAGCCATTCCTTGCGACAGAGCTCCGTGATCGTATCCACCTGCCTGGCGCTGATGCCGCCATTGAGCACCTCGAACCGCCCAGAGCCCCCCTCGCTGTCCAGCACGGCCTCGAGTTGTGCGGGCCATGGATCCCCCGGCTTGAGCCCTTGTCCGTACGTGAAGCTGTCGCCGATGGCGATCACGCGGATCTTGCCCGGCGCCTTCGGACGGATCTGACCGGGACGCATCCCGCGCTCATCGCACGGCGAGAGCACCCCGTGGGGCGTGTGGGGGTACAGCCCCTCCATGTCCATCACACCGTATTCGTCGTAGAGGCGCCGACGCACGGCGGGGTCGGTCAGATCGACATCCAGGTAGTCGTTCAGGTTGCGGTCAAAGCACGTCAGCCGGATCCCCGTGCCGACGAATTCCTGGATGTACGGTCCGCGATCGGCCCCGTAGCCGACCACGCGGAGCGCGAAGTCGGCGACGACCAGCGTCGCGAGAGACGAACCGATCAGAAGCAGCCACCTGCCTCGCTGCCCCGATCGCCGGGATGCGCGGGATCGATCTTCTCGCCGATTGGAGACGTGTCTGGTCATGGGAACCACATCCCGATCGATGCAGTTCGATCGTAGGACGCCCCGTCGACCAGGACAAGCGACGCCGACGGGCGCTGCCCCTCTTGCTGTCGGCGATCGCCCTGACGATCTGTGGTTCTCGCATCTCGTCGGATGAGGGCGGGGTGCTAGCGCGCCAGCGCATCTAGATCCGCTTGCTGATGCGGACGTGCGTCCCGTCGACTTCCCAACCTACCGCGCCAAAGACGCCCAGCGCAGATGCGTTGTCGCGACTTACGATCGCGTTTGCGTAGCGGACCCCCCGTGCCTGAAGCTGACGTTCAACCTCGCCCACCAGCGCCCTACCGATGCCCTGTCCTCGATGCTCGGGCGCGACGGCCAGCCGATACACCCATCCCCACCACCCATCCGTCCCCGCCAGTGCCGTCCCGACGACGTTCCCTTCGCTGCGAGCCACCACCAAGATCAACGACGGATGCGTCCTGAGGGCCTCTTCGATCTGGTCGTCACTTCGAAGCGAGCTCGTCAGACCGACCGATCGCCACAGCTCGATCGCCCCGGCCAGATCCTCGTCCTTGGCCAATCCGATGTCGTATGAGCTGCCCATCGCGTTCCCGCCTGATAGAACACACTACTCATCCGTCAGCAGAAGCAATACGCTCAGTCTAGCACGTCGGAAGCCTGCTGCTCAACGCGCTTATTGATGTGTATGCCAGAATCGTTCAGGAGGGCGGGCCTCGAGGCGATCGGGTCCTTGGCGGCGCGAGAGGCCGTGGGGTAACATGCTTCGATTCGCCGTACCGACCAGATTCGTAGTAAGGAGACCGGACATGGCCAAACGGATGACGGCCGTTGTTGTCGCGGCGGTCCTGGTGTGTTCTGTGGGTCAGCTCGCCCGGGCCGCCGCCGGGAAGCGCAAGGCACCTAGGAAGAAGCCGAACCCCGCCTATGCGAAGGTGAAGGACGTTCCCGGACTGCCGAGGGTCTTGCTGATCGGAGACTCGATCTCCATCGGCTACACGGTCCCGACGCGGAAGCTGCTCGAAGGCAAGGCGAACCTGCACCGGATTCCCGTGAACGGCGGGCCGACGATCCGCGGCCTGGAGAGCCTGAAGCAATGGCTAGGCAAGGACAAGTGGGACGTCATCCACTTCAACTGGGGCCTGCACGACCTGAAGATCATGCCCCACGGCAAGCATCAGGTGCTCATCGATCAGTACGACAAGAACCTGCAAGAGCTGGTCAAGCGTATGAAGGCCACCGGCGCCAAGCTCATCTGGGCCAGCACCACGCCCGTGCCGGAGGGAGAGCTCAGACCGCCGCGGAGCAACGCCGACGTCATCGCCTACAACGCGGTGGCCAAGAAAATCATGGACGCCAACAAGATCGCCATCGACGACCTGTACGCCTTCGCCCTGCCGCGACTGAAGCAGATTCAGAGGCCCGTCAACGTGCACTTCACCCCCGAGGGCTCGGCGGTGTTGGCCAAGCAGGTGGTCGCGAGCATCCTGGCGGCGCTGGGCAAGCCCGTCCCGCCGGAAGCCAAGCCGTCGGCCTCGAGCCGCGCGGACTATCTGAAGGTCGTCCGCGCGTACGCGGACGCCATGATCCGGCAGGGGCGCGACACGTATGGCCAGGTCCGCTCCCCCTTGTTCGCCACGACGCTGGACCGCGAGACGCTCCGACTGCCCGCGGGCAAGGTGCTGGAGCGGATCGGGGGCATCCGCCGCGAGGCCTGGGGCATCCGCCCGCACGACCGGATGCTCACCGGCGCGAACCCGATGCACGACCTGAACCTCTACCAGGTGCTGTACGGGCTGACGAAGGTCACGGGCGACTCACGGTACGCCGCCGAGGCGGACAAGACACTCAAGTGGTTCTTCGAGCACTGCCAGAGCCCCGCGACGGGACTCCTTGCGTGGGGTGAGCACATCGGGTGGGACTTCAATGCAGAGGCCATCATCCACAAACCGGCCGGCACCACGCACGAGTACTTCCGCCCGTGGGTCCTGTGGCAGCGCTCATTCACATTGGCGCCGGAGGCGTGTGCGAAATTCGCCCGCGGGGTGTGGGACCATCAGATCGGCGACCACAAGACCGGCAACTTCTCCCGCCACGCCCGATACGACAAGCACGGTCCGGGGACGAACTCGGAGTACCCGCGGCACGGGGGGTTCTACATCGCCACGTGGGCCGAGGCCTACCGTCAGACGAAAGACCCGGTCTTCGCCAAGGCCATCGAGACGCTTCTGGCGTATTTCGACGGGCGCCGCAGCCCCAAGACCGACGCGATTCCCGCTGAGAGCGCCGAACGATCGAAGGGCGAGATGCTCTGGCCGCAGAGCAACCTGTCGCTCGCGGTGGATTTGTGGGACGGGGCCGAGGCGATGCCCGAGGCGCTGGCGCAGAAGATGCGTCAGAGTGCCTCCCGGACCGACAAGGTCTTCCTGAGGCTCGAGCACCGGGTCGGCAAGGACGGCAAGGGGTTCGTCAAGATCGCCAGCACCCATTCGTTGGACATCCGCAAGTGGGGGGACCGGGGCGCCTACACCCGCCTGTGGGCGACAGGATACGGCGATTCGACCGACGCGGTGATCGCTAACCTGTGCATGCTGCGCTACCGACAGGTCAAGCTGGACGGCTACAAGGCGTTGGTGGTCGGCGCGGCCGATCGATACCTCGACAGCGAGCCCGACATCGCGTTTCCGGTCTATCCGGGCACGCTGGGCGACGTGATCTGTCTGATGCTCGCCGCGCACGAGATCACGGCCGACAGGACGTATCTGAACCGCGCGGACCATTTCGCGCAGCGGGCGATCCGGATGTTCCTGGGTGATGGGTCGCCGCTGCCGAAGGCGTCCACGAAGCACGACCACTACGAGGCCATCACCCGGGCCGACACGTTGATGATGGCCCTGCTGAACCTGTGGGCGTCTCAGCGTGCCGACAAGAACCGACAGGACCAGACCTTGGCGTTCGTCTACCCCGAACGATAGGATTCGCTTCTCGCGTCCCCAAACTTGAACAAGGGAGCCACTGTCATGATCGATTTGCTGCCGGCCGTTGCCGCCATCGCCTTGGCGGCCGGTGCCGCCGATGACGCCAAGCTGTCGTTCGACCGCTTCGGGGGCTGGAAGGCCGTCCGGTTCGAGCGGGGCCGGTTCTTCCGAACCCACTACGATGGGAAGCGGTGGTGGCTGGTGACCCCCGAGGGGCATGGGTTTCTGTCAATAGGCGCCTGCTGCGTCCAGCCGACGGGCAGCTTCATCCGCGGCACGAAGCGCTATCCGTACAAGGAGGGCGTCCTGGCCAAGCACGGCGACATCGCCACCTGGGCCAAGGTCGCGCGCCGTCGCATGCGGCAGTGGGGGTTCAACACGATGGCCTGCTGGTCAGGCCGAGAGGTCCGCCAGACCCCGCGGGCGGACATCCTCAGCATGACCAGCGGCGCCGGCGGGAACTGGCTCACCGGGGAGCTACCGGACTTCTTCGACCCCAAGTTCCACCAGCATGTTGCCAAGCGGGCCACGCAGTGTCGACGCCACCGCGACGACCCCTGGTTGATCGGCTACTTCCTGGACAACGAGATGGCGTGGGACCACGACTGGCGAATGGCCCCCAACTTGTTCGACCGCTACCTGACGCTGCCAGCGGAGGCCGCGGGCAAGCAGGCATGGTGCCGCAGTCTTCGGCAGCGCTACAAGACCCGTAAGGCCTTCAACGAGACCTGGTCGCCGTCCATCAAGTCATGGAAGGCGTTGGCCGCCTGCAAGAAGCTGACCCCGCTGCCCGGTCGCGCCGAGGCCGCCGAGGCGGATCGCCAGGCCTTCGTGTTGATGGCGGCCAGAGAGTACTTCCGCACGTGCGCCGAGGCGATCCGGGCGGAAGACCCACACCACCTGATCCTGGGTTGCCGGTTCGTCAGTTGGGTCGCGCCGCGGATGGCCGTCAAGGCCTGCGGGGAGTTTTGCGACGTGGTCTCGATCAACTTCTACGAGCTGGGTCCGGTCGGCCACCTCACCTATGCTCGGTGGCGCAAGACGACCGACTACGTTCCCCGACAGCCCGACATGACCGGCTTCTACGAACTGGCCAGGAAACCTCTGCTGATCACCGAGTTCGGGTTCCGATCGAAGGACAGCGGCCTGCCGAACACGTATCCGCCCGCACTCGCCATCCAGCCGCTCGTTGCGACCCAGAAGATCCGGGGCGAACGCTACGCCAAATACGTCAAGGCGTGGATGGGCCAGCCGTTCTTCGTGGGCTATCACTGGTTCCGATGGATGGACGAGCCCAAGGAGGGGCGCTTCGACGGCGAGAACGGCAACTACGGCCTGGTCGACATCCGCGACGAGCCCTACGACGTTTTCGTCAAGGCCGTGGCGCGGGTCAACCGGGAGGTCTGGCCGCTGCACCGCAGCAGCGCCATGCCCGGACGATGATTCGCCCGGGGTGGCGACGCGGGTATTGCCTGCCGCAACCGCATCGGTTATATTCACCCCTGTTCCCAGGAAGACAATGTAGGCAAGCCTCGGGAAGGGAAAAGCGCCGTGGGAGCGCCAGCATCCCCGGAGAGAGTGTCCGCGCCCGCGGACCTCGACGGGTTGATCGTGCCTGCAAGGCGGTGGACGACCGCCAAGTCGGTGTTCGTCTGGACCGTCCGGACCGCACTGATTGGCGGGCTTCTCATCGGAGTCGTTCAGCCAATCCGTACGAGTCTGCGCTACCCCTCGATGATGGGGGTGCGTCAGTGGACCGACGTGTTGAGCTACTCCGCGCTGGCCCACGGCCTGTTTTGGATGCTGGCCGGCGTGATTCTGGGAGCGATGTGTGCGCTGCTGGCCGTCGTGAGTCGCCGGCTTCGAAGTCGAGTCTGGCCGGGTGTCCTGGGGGTGGCGATTGTCGGTGCTGCTTTCATCACCTCCGGGCTCTGGCTGGGCTCGCTCGAGGCGGGGGTCCCGGCGGTCGTCGGGTGGACCCATCTCTGGTCGCTGGCGATGGCCGGTCATCTCCTCGTCTCGACCATCGTCGGTTACGCGGTCGTGCGCGGCCTGGCGCGGACGCGTCCGGCGCGGTGGGCGCGGGGGCTGGGGCGGTTGGCCTTCTGGCCGGCGTTGGGGGTCTTGGCGATTTGCTTCGTGATCCAGTGGCCCGAGCGCCCCAGGCTGATGGCCCACACCACCGGATGGACAACGCCGTTTGCTGGCGGATCGCCACGCAGCGACCACAGGCCGAACGTGATCCTGGTCGTGCTCGATACCCAGCGAGTGGACCGGCTGGGTTGCTACGGCTACGGCTTGCCCACGACCCCTCGCCTGGATGCCTTCGCGGCCGACGCTCGTGTCTTCGAGAACTGCATCTCGCCCTCCGTCTGGACCCTTCCCGCGCACGCTTCGATGTTCACGGGGTTGTTTCCCAGCGAGCATGGCGCGACCGAGAACCACAGGTGGCTCAACGATGGGTTCACCACGATGGCCGAGACCCTCGGGTTGGCCGGCTACGAGACCATCGCCTTCACCAACAACGCCTGGATCAGCGGATTCAGCAACACGGGACAGGGCTTCGGCCGGATCGTCATCCCGAAGCTGTTGCACGAGGTCCGCGGCAACAGCCTCTACGCGTTCGTCGATAAGGCGCTTTACCCTTCGGCCCACGTCGGCAAGTGGTTGGGGGCGTTGACGGCCCAGGATGAGGGGGCCAAGTTCACCAATCAGCTCGTGGCCCGCTGGCTCGTCGAGCGGGATCCGAAGCGGCCCTTCTTCCTGTTTGTCAACTACATGGAGCCGCACAAGCCCTACCGGCCGCACCTCCCCCACCGGGCCGTCTTCCTCAAGCCCGACGACGTGGGCATGTCCTACCGGTATACCTGGCCGGCACACCGGAAGATCGAGTTCTCGCTGCTCCGCCGCGACTGCTATACCCCTGCAGAGCTCGAGCTGCTCAGCAATACCTACAACGGCGAAACGCGGTTGCTGGACGACTACGTCGGAGAGCTGTTGGAGATCCTGGCCAGGCGCGTGCCGCTCGATGACTCACTGGTGATCATCACGGCCGATCACGGGGAGAACCTGGGAGATCACCACATGCTCGGCCATTCGTGGTGCGTGTACGACACGCTCGCGCACGTGCCGCTGATCGTGCGCTATCCCAGGCGCCTTGAGCGAGGGCGTTCCCAGGAGTTGGTCCAACTGACCGATTTGTTGCCGACCGTGATGGATGCGGTTTGCGGTTCGCCAACCCGCACGGGCTCGACGTTTGGCCGTTCCCTCTTGCCGCCGCCCAACGGGAAAGCGCGGGCGCCGACGACCACCACCCGTTCGACGAATTCGCCCGTACCTGGCCTGACCGGGCGGCTCGCCGTCGTCGAGCTTTGGGTGCCAGGCGCCGGGCTGGACGTGGCCCAGAGAGTCGACACGCGGTTCGACATGACGCCATGGGTCGGGGTGTTTCGGGCCGTTCGGCAGGGGCCGTGGAAGTACATCCGAGGACCGGCCGGACGGGAGGAACTCTATCACGTCGGTAAAGACCCGGGCGAGACCAGGAACCTGATCGCGACGCAGCGTGCCGTCGCCGACCACCTGGCCAAGGTGTTGAGACAGTGGTTGACGGCCTCGAAACCCTATGCAGGCCTGCACCAACGAGGCAAGGGACCTCCCACGGACGAGAAGACCCACCGCCGTCTGCGCGATCTGGGCTATCTCTAGTTTGCCCGCACAGCAATGCCGGCCAGGGCGTTCTGCCCGTACACCCAGTCTTCCCGATCCTCAACAGGTTGCACGTAGACGGGCGCCAACGAGAGCGTCAGCTCTGCCGGGATGCTCCCGTCCGCCAACACCCGACCGAACAGGTTCTCGACGCGCAGGCCGGCGGGGATCGAGATCGTGACCGGCGCAGCGGACGGGGAGGATGACGTGCGAATCAGCGCCGCGAACGGACCTCCAGTCGCGTCGAACAACATGGCGACAACGTCCTGCCCGACCCGCTGCTGTCGTCGGAACTCCGCGGATGCGAATCGTCCCGCCATGGTCGCATACGTAACCGCCTCGACCGGGCAATCTCGAGACGCCGCCTCCTTCGGCACGGGGTGCGGCGGCACCAGCCAACAACTGACACGGTGTTTCTTGAGTAACAGGGCCGTTCGGTGGATGCGGATCGCCCGGTCGGCCGGGCCGGCCCGGTCGGGCCAGAACCAGGCGGGGGTGGCCTCCCAGCGGGGTAGATCGGCCTTGCCCGCTGCGGCGCACGCCTTGGCCACGTCGGCCAGGTCGCCATCGAGCTGATCCCAGTCTCCGCGAAGCCCGACCTTTTCCGGGGCACACAGACGGTGCAACAGAACGTCCACCTCGTCCGCGCCCCCCGCAGCCAGAAAGGTAGACAGCTCCGTTGGACCCGATCCCCCCGACGGCACGAATTCCGGCCCGACCACACTGGCTTGCGGACTGGCCAGCTTCACGGCCTGGCGGAACAGGCGTGCCCATGCCAGCCGTTCGTCATTCGGCCCCGGGGGCAGATGCCAGAAGCGGACCCGGTTGCGGAAGTGACCTGCCACGCGGAAGACAAACTGGCGATACTGCCGACGATCGACGCGCCTCTCGCCGCCATCGCCGCCAACCGCCCACGCCGGCGCGAGATCCGCCGTCGGCCCTGCCAGACAGACGACCGGTTCAACCCGGGCAGCCGCCATCGCGTCGATGACACGATGCGCGGCGGCGAGGTCGTCCTCGCCCGGCGCGGTCTCCAGGTCACGCCACCGCCATACCACGCGCTGGGGGGACAGTGTCCAAAGCGACGTGGCCATCGGCTGCGATGTCAGCGACCGCGTTCGTCCAGAGCCCATGCCTACGTCGGCCTCCGCCAGGCCGAGAAACGATCCCACACGACCATGCTTGACTGCCGACGCCCCCACGACTCCCAGACCCACCCGGTCCACCAGGCCGACGTCCACGCCCCCGCGAACGTCGGTCTGCAGGACGTAGTAGCCCACGCCTTCCACGCCGAAGTCCAACGCGACGTCGTGCCCGTGGCCCGGCGGCAACTCGAGATCCAACACGCGAAGACGCGGCTTGGGGTTCAGCACATCCGACAATTGCCAGACGAGCTGCAGCCCGACGTGCTCAGCCGTGTTGTTCCGGACTGTGCAGTCGATTCGGACGGGTTGTCCGGCGTGGGCGGCACCTAACAGCCACGGTTCTGCGGGGGCAGCGGCACACTCGACCGCCGACTGGGGGTGGTACCGACTGGCGGTCGCGCCGGCCTCCAACTGCACCGCGTCGATATCGAGCCAGGCTGGAGGGCTCCCGGCGCCGGAATCCTGTGGAACGCTGGCCGATACGAGCAGAGCCGGCGTGCAAATCGGGGATACCTGTTCGGCTTCGTCTCGGCGCGTCTGAAACGACACCTGGCAGCGTTGCCATTGATCGGTGATCTGGAACGCTTCTGCTCGCCACCGGTCCATCGGCCAGCCTGGGTCCAACCGGATCGTAGCCGAACCGGCCACCCCGCGCACGTAGGCGCTGAATGTGTAGACCCTTTTCGGCTCGAGTCGGACCTCTCGCCAGTGGATCGCACACCCAGGCCCGCCTGGTGCCGTGAACAGGCGCAAGGCCCGCCGCCCGTGGACGACCAACGTGGTTACTCGCTTCGACAGGCAGGGACTCGGCCTGACGTGCTCCGTCGGTGAAGCTCCTTGTCGGGACATGACAGGCCCGTTGCCGGCGGGCAGTTCGAATGACGTGTCACCCGCCAGGAGATTGGGCGAGACGTAGACGACCCGCTGCGCGGCGATCACGTCGGGCACCGGTGGGATGGCCTCGGTCCGCCACGGACCGGTCATCTGTGTCGGGCCGCGCGAACCTGCTCCGCATCCGACCGATCCCATCCACAGGAACGACAGTACCTGAGCCAAGCGGTGACGTTTCATGCGATGCACAACCGCCCATGATACGGCCACGCCCCGTTCGGGCAAGACGTGGCGCCTTGGCTCGGAACCGGCTGAGCGTCGTGGCTCAGGTGGCGTTGCCTCGGCCGATGGCGATCGTGCCAATGGCCAAGCGTACCTGGGTGGCAACGTCCGATAACAGCAACCCCGTGAAGGGGGATGCGGTGGGGGATGCGGGCGAGCCGGCTTCGCGGGCGTATCGCGCGGCCGCCTGGGCATCGTCCCACCAGGGGGCGCAAATGGGCCGGCCAGCGTCCCCTCGTGGCCCGTCCTGGCTGGACGTCTGTCCTGCAGCCCCGGGTTGCCCTATCTTTACATAAGTTGTCAGTCTAATGCTTACCAAAGTTAAAGTTTTTTTGGGACACCGGCCGATAGGTATCTTGCCTGATATTCCTAAATTATCTATGTTCACAATTCTGGCCAACATCCTGGTTACTTGTACCCAGCCAGTGACCGCGATTCGCGGGTTGTGTTTGTGCCGGCGAGGATGGTCCGGCATCGTTGCGGACAGGCGGCCTGCCGACAGGCGAGGTCGGGTGGAGCTCGACCCCTGGCAATCCGGCGGATTCGCTCGGATCAGCAGCGCCGCAGGAAGGACCATCCGATGCACCTGGAGAACATGCTGGACCACTACCTCCCCCCGTTGTTGGCGGGCAGCCGCCAGGAATGCCGTGAGCTGATCAGCAAAGCGCTTCGGCTTGGCGTTGATCCGAAGGCCATCTACGACCGCATCTTGTGGCCAGCGATGACCAAGGTCGACGAGTTATTCCGGGCGGACCACATCAACGTCGCCGTGGAACACATGGCGACGCGGATCAACCGAGCCCTGGCCGATCAGGTGCAGAGCCGCCTGCCCCGGGCCGAGCACAACGGCAAGCGCGTCCTCATGATGTGCGCCGACGACGAGCCCGAGGAGCTCGGCGGGCAGATGACGGCCGATCTGTTCGAATCGGACGGCTGGGAAGTCTACTTCGTGGGGGGCGGCGTTCCTCACGACGAGATTCTCTCGATGGCCGGGCAGATCCGTCCTGATTTGCTGCTAGTCTTCGGGACCCAGCCGAGCGGGGTCCCGGGGGTGCGGAAGCTGATCGACATGATTCGGGAGATGGACGTCACGCCGACGATGAACGTGATGGTTTCCGGCGGGGTCTTCAATCGCGCGGAGGGATTGTGGGAGGAGATCAATAGCGACCTGTTTGCCCCGACGGCCCGTGAGGCCCTCGAGGTCGCCAATTCAGCGACGCCCCGGACGCCCGAGGTCCGGCCTGCAGGCGTGCCCAAGAAGAAGCGTCGTCGTCGTCGGCGTCCCCCTCTGCTGGAGCAATGCGCGGGCAACGCCTAGCCTGACACCAAGTCATTTCACCGAACTGTCAGCTCGGGGCTCGCGGGGGGGCGTCCCGTCGGCAGGGCGTCGCGCCCTTGCAGCGATCACGGTCGCCCGACGCGACCTGAGGCTGGGCGCGTACACTGTGCCCGTTCTCGCTCCCGTGCCGGAGTCGACCTTGGCGTGTCCTAGCTCGCGATAAGCCAGACCAGCAGCGATGCCGTGAAGACGGCATACCCCGCTAGCAGTGCTGCAAGCTTGCGCCTTTGTGAGGACACCATGTGATCCAACGCAGCCATAGCGTTGCCCGCCCTGCTACAATGTAGCACTCCCCCCTGACGTGACGGCAGCAACACAGAAGAAGTGGTTTGCTTTTCCCCTTCCCCTGGTCCCCTACTCTACATACAGTAAACCACACGACGCGAGATTCGTCAAGTTAGAAGCAGATGAGATGGTCGGGGCTCGATGTCTGCGGGGTCGCCCGGCGGCACCTGTGTGTAAACTTGCCGCCGGTGCTACGGCCAAGCACAGCTACCCAGCGTCCGATATCAGTAGGTCACAAGCCAGCGGCTGAGCCGGGTGGGCCGGTCAAGCATCAGGAGCAGATCCACGTCGTCCGGGATCATGTAGACATCGTGATAGAAGACCCGGTCGTAGACGTGCGCATGTTCGCTCTGTGTTTGCGTCAGGCTGCACCCGGGTTGGACGGCGGCCAGCGCGACCAGCAAGACGATCAGTGCGCCCATCAGAATGCCGTTTCTCATGGATCTTGCCCCTGGCAAAGGTTCGATAGAAGTCTCCACACGGCAGGCCTCGACCCCCGGGCACGCTAGCCCGCGGCAGTCTGCCCCGAAAGGAGGGCGCGGTCCGACGCGCAGGCAATCCAAGCGACCGCAGGGCTCCCTCCGCGCAGGGAGACCGTGCCTAGTACTACTTCGGCAAGGCGGCTTCGGGTACTGGAGCGATTCTGTGAAAGGCTCCCGGCCGTTACCGGGCTCACTCCCCGCCCTTAGGGGACGAGGAGCCAAACGGGACAGCGCCTGAGGTGGCAGGGCGCGTAGACTCGATCGTCGTCGTCCGGTCCAATCCGCTGACCAGATCCGCCAGCCGCTTGCCAGGCTGGAAGATCACAACCGTCTTTGCCGGCACGGCCACCTGTTCGTTGGTCCGCGGGTTCCGGGCAACGCGAGGGGCTCGACGCTTGACCTCGAAGACCCCGAAGTTCCGTAGCTCCATCCGTCGGGTCTTGAGCAGCGCGTCCACAATCGAATCAAGCACATCCTGGACCGCACGCTTGGCGATGACCTGGTCTATCCCGTGGCGAGCCGCAATCTGTTTTGCGATCTGCTTCTTGGTCAAGGTGACCTCCTGCCTGGCTTCGCCTGTGCCGCGTGATTGGTCTGGATCATCCTCCCGGGTCCTATGACGAAGGACCGCTTCGTGCCAGGATGCTTTTCCCACCGTGATTACCTTCACTAGTTACACCTCAGCGGCCCAAAAGTCAAGGCAAAACCGGCACTTACCGTATCTATTGCCGGTCGTCTTGGATGCCTTGGGGGGCACCGAGTTGGCGTAGGGCGTCAGGCCATTCGGCATAGCAATATGGGACGCAATGAGTTTCGTGGAGGCCCCGCAGGATCCCGTGCCACCTCTCGCCGCTCGGGCGCCCTGGATCCTCCGCTCGGCCTTGGCAGAGAAAAATCCGGCAGCCCAGCAATCGATGGCAATGAATGCCACAAGCGTCGTGCCGCAGATAGGGACACACCGCGGGTGACGTCGGGTCACACTCCCGAACCACACCCACGTGCGCCACCAGATAGGACAGCTCCATCGGCGTGACGAACAAGCGGTGCCCGTATTCGGCGAACCTGCAGCACTCTCCGCATTGACGACAAGCGTGGGACAGAGACGACATCGACGCGTCGACCTGCGCAAAGAGATCCGCGATCGCCTGCACGATCCGCAAGGCTTTGCTGTTGGCCAGGATCGCGTCGATGGGCAGCGTCGAAGGCCCCATGGCCATCACCAGTCGTTGCCCTGGCAGATCTCGTTGATCCGGCCGGCGTCGAAGAACTTGCCTTGATTCATGCCTGGACACACGGTCGCCGCGGCCGCCCAGTGCTCGGGCGATTTCAGGTTGATCTTCCAGAACGGCCAGGTGCGGCACTGGCGGGGCCGGACCTCGTAGATCTCGCATTCGACCTTCCGGCCGTTGCGCTTCAAGAAGATGCAGTCTCCGTCTGGCTTCTCGGTCAGGCTGTGGCGGAATCCCACGCGGCGGATGTACTTTGGGGGGAGGCGGCGATCTTTGAAGCCCAGTGCTTTGGCGATTTCGCGATGTTCGGCTGCCGTGACCCAGACGTAGCCCGGTTCCCCGCTGCAGCAGTTGCCGCACTGCTTGCATTCGAACGACAGTCCCTTGCGGTACCACGTGTAATCAGCCACGGGGACACGGTCCTCGATGTCGGCTCGCACGGAGAGGTCTGCAACAAGCTTAGGACAATGTCGGGGTCGTTTCAAGGGATCGGTGGTTCGCGGGGGGCTCTGTTGTGGTAACATAGCCCCTTTCGGTTGCAGGATTTCCGTCAGACCGGACGATAGTGCTTGTGGACCACGTGATTTCGAGTGCGGGACGACTTCATGAGCTCTCAGCAAGATCAGGGGTCGCCTACGGCGCCCACGGACCCATCGCCTGGAACGCAGGTGTCTGACCAGAGCCGCATGACAGCGGAGGCGATTCAGCGCCCACCCGGTGCGCCGGACGAACGGCCCGGGGCGGCCGCCGTGTTGCCGTTCGTTGGGATCATCGTAGCGGCGACGATCGTGGCCTTCTCGCCGACATTCCGAAATGACTTCGTGCGCTGGGACGACGATGTCAACCTCGTGGGCAACGAGAACTACCGGGGGCTCTGGCCGCGCAACATCCGGTGGATGTTCTCGACCACCTGGCAGGGTCCTTATCAACCGCTGAGCTGGGTCTCGTACGCCATTGATCACTTGATCTGGGGCGTCGACGAGCACGGCCGACCCAGGGCGTTCGGCTACCACCTGACGAGCTTGTTGCTCCATGCGGCCTGCGCGGTCGTGCTCTTCTTCATCGCGTTGCGACTACTGCGGCTGATCTTCCGCGTCGAGGAAGGCGAGCAGACCACCGCCCTGTCGATCGCCGCAGCGACGGGGGCGTTGTTGTTTGCGATCCACCCGCTTCGGGTGGAATCGGTGGCCTGGGCGACTGAGCGCCGTGACGTACTGAGCGGTCTGTTCCTTCTGCTGGCGACCTTGACGTATCTCCGCGCCCGCACGCCGCGGGAGGAGTCGGAGGGTTCGAGGGGACGATCGCTCGGCGCGACGTTCGTGCTGTTCGTGGCGGCACTGTTATCCAAGGGCACGACGTTGGTCTTCCCGATCGTGCTGTTGGTGCTGGACGTCTATCCGCTCCGCCGCTTGAGTGGCGGCGTACGGGATTGGCTCAAGCCGCCCGCGCGGGAAGTGTGGTTTGAGAAATTCCCGTTCCTGGCAGCGGCGGCGTTGGCGGGCGTGATGGCCGTCAGAGGGCAAGCGGAGGCGGGCGCCTTGCTTGACTTGGCGGAACGAGACATCCCGGCTCGGATTGCCATGGTCTTCTACGGCCCGGCCTTCTATCTCTTCAAGACGGTGGTTCCGATTCCCCTGAGCCCGTTGTACGAGTGGCCCGTTGACTTCAGTCCGCTGGCCTGGCCCTACTTGCTCAGTGCCGTGTTCGTTGTCGCGCTGACGGTCTTGCTGGTTCGCTTTCGATCCCACTGGCCCGCTGGGCTTGCGTTGTGGCTGATCTACCTGGTCTTCCTGCTTCCGGTCCTGGTGCCGTTCCAGGCAGGGGGGCACCTGGCGGCCGACCGCTACACCTATCTGTCCTGCATCGGATGGGCGCTGCTGGTCGCGGCCATCGTTGCCCATTGTTGGTTGCGACGGGGCGGGACAGCGGCCGTTGGCGTTACGGCGGGGGTGGTGCTGGCGGTCGTCGCGCTTTCCGCGCTGACGTTCCGGCAGACGTTGGTGTGGCGCGATACCTGGTCGCTGTGGACCCATGTCAAGCAGATCGATCCTGAGTGCTGGCATGCCTACGGAGGGTTGGGCACGGAGTTGCGTCGCCTCAAACGGCATGACGACGCGCTTGAGATGCTAAACAAGGCTTGTCAGCTCAACCCGAACTCCGCAGAGATCCACAACAATCTGGGGTCGGTTTACTCGGACCTGGGCCGGTACACCGATGCGCTGCCGTGCTACCGCAAGGCGATCAAGCTCAATCCGCGTCTTGTCGCGCCTCGCTACAACCTGGCCGGCGCGCTGATCCGCGTGGACCGACTCAAGGAGGCAGAGGATTCCTTGCGAGCTGCCCTCAAGCTTCAGGACACGTTCGCACAGGCGCACAACAGGCTGGGCGAGGTCAACGTCCTGTTGGCCAAACGAGAAGAGCAACGCAATGACCTTGCCAAGGCGCGGATGTACTACGAACGGGCACTCATTTCGCTGAAGGCAGCCATACCGGACTACCCGCAAGCCGCCGACACGGCTCGCGCTGTCCTGGACAAGCTGGAAACCATGCCGTGAGCCCCGGCAGGGACGCTTGCGCGGATGACGAGGAGCGCTCTGCCAGTTGTGCCCATTGAGGTGTGGGTCGACGGATCCCAGGTTCCGGACTCCGGGGACGAGATCCGCGGGGGTGGGTCTCTTGGGCCGTCGGGATCAGTAGCTGCTTCGGCGGAGAGCTTTGCCGACTTGGTATTGCCGTCGCCTTTCCCGAAACACCTGGGCGGTCTTCGGGTCAGTGGCCGAGATCAGGTCAATGGCTCGTTGTATGGCCTGCATCGCCTTCTCGAACTCGCCCACCTCGGCATGGGCGGCCGCCAGCGTATCCAGCATATAAGCCCTCTGGTACTTCGTCCTCTGGCAGACGCGCAGGGCCAGTTCTAGCGCCTCAGGGCCGTTGCGAACGTCGTCGGACCGACACGTGGCCAGGATGTAGGCCAACGTATTGGCCAGCTCCAGATGGTCGGGCATGTGTTTCAGGGCCGTCCGAAGTACGTCCACCGCCTCACCGAACCTACGCTGGGCGACCAGGATGCCCAGCAGGTTCTCGTAGGCGCGGACGTAGGTCGGATCCAGCTCCATCGCCTTGCGGTACGCCTCCATCCCTTCCTCGAGTTTTCCACCACTCACCAACGCCAGGCCGAGCGTGTTGTGGGCCGCCGCGTGGGTCTTGTCGATGGCGATGGCCTGCTGCACCCGCTCAACGGCCTCGTCGAAGCGTTGGAGTCCGATCAACGCCACGCCCATGTTGGCCAGGGCATCGGCGTGCCGGGGTTCGTGCTTGAGGACCTGCTGGTAGGCCTCGAGCCCTTCTTCGTGCTTGCCTCCCGTGACCAAGGTGTTGCCCAGGTTCTGCCAGGCGATCACGTAGTCGGGCCTGGCCGCCACGGCGAAACCGTAGGCGGCAAGGGCTTGGTCCCTCCCCGTGGCTTTTCGTTCCCAAGCCGTTCCGAGGTTGTAGTGGGATACGGCCGACGACATGTTGAGTTCGGCGGCCCGCGTCCACAGCCCGATCTCGTTCTGCCAGAAACCACACTGTCGCCAAGTGAGCGATGCCAATCCCCCCGCCAGCAGGATGACCACGACCGCCGGCGCTCGGAACACGGCATGCGGGTCTTCCGTTCCCAATCGCCGCCACCAAGCCAGCAAGACCCCGCCGGGGAGCAAGGCCAGGCTCAACCCGGGCAGGTAGCTGTACCGATCGGCGGCCATCTGTACGCCCACCTGGATGAACCCCAGCATGGGCAGGAGCATGATGACGTAGGCGAGCCACGCCACGCCCAGCCCGGGAAGACGCCGCCGCACCCAGATGACCCCGGTCGTGACGGCCACCCCCACGATGATGTAGAGAGACACGCGCCCCGCCACTTGCGCCAGGCCGGCGGGGAGCTCGTACATGGGTGATAGGTAGATGGGCAAGACCGTCTTGCTCAGGTAGAACCCCACGCCCGAGACGCCCACGAGGATGCGAGCCAAGATGCCGTGCTTGGCCAGTCCCATCATGGCACCGGCCTCGGCCTGTCCGGCCAGCGCGACCAGTCCGATCGCCAAGGCCAACGCAAGGAACGGGATCTTCTCGGCAAGCACGCTCTCGTTCGCTCTGTTTCGCCAGGCGCCGGACTTGGCCCGCAGACGGCGGAGCGGATAGAGGTCCAGCACCACCATGACGATCGGCAAGGTCACGGTTGTGGCCTTGGACAGTAGCGCCATGGCGTACAAGACCAGGGCCGCGACGTACCATCCGGTCCGGCCCTGCGCCCCGGCGCGCAGCTCGGCGTAGCGGAGGTAGCTCAGCACGGTGACCATGAAGAACAGCCCGCTGAGCACGTCGCGTCGCTCGGTCAGCCAGGCAACCGATTCCACGCGCAGGGGATGGACGGCAAAGACGACCGCCGCCCCTGCCGCCGCCCAGCAGAGCGCGGGATCCGCCAACGTCGTGCGCACTGCAGATCGTGCCTTGCCGTCTGAGCAAGGCGCGCCCGCAGCGGCCGCTGCCAGCAGGCGGCGCGCCACGTAGAAGAAGACGACGGCCGCTCCCGCGTGCAGCAGGATGCTGGTCAGATGCATTCCCCAGAGCATCTTGCCCCGCCAGATGGCACGGTCCGTCGCCAGACTCAGCCAGCTGAGTGGCTGGTACGGACCTGTGTACCTGGTGGTGAACATCCATCCCAGGTTGGACAGGCCAAGGGAGTGGATGTGCTCGTTGCGCTGGATGGCCGCCTCGTCATCCCAGACGTATTCGTTGTCGAGGGCCGGACAGAAGGCCACGACGGTGGCGATCGCTATCAGCAACGGCAACAGCCAATTCAGCCGGTCGGCTGCCGATGCGGGCGCTTCGTCGGGAACGCTGGCGTGCGTGGGATCCATACGACGTATGATACGTTCCGGCGCGGCAAGGGCCTAGTCCTTTTCGCGGAAGGGGCGTCCCTGCCGGTACAGACCGAGCCGCTGCGTCAGTCGGGCCGCTCGTCCCGTGGCATCGTCTTTACCCAACAACGCAAGGGCGCGGCTGGCGGTCTCGACGGCCTTGTCGAACTGCCGGGTCTCCGCGTAGGCGGCTGCGAGGGAATCCAATAGGGCCGGTTCCTTCCAACCGGCGGCGCGGCAGATGCGCTCGCCCAGCGCGACGGCCTCGGCGCCACGTCTGAGGGAGTCCCGCGGACAGGTCGCCAGCAACCAGACCAGGTTGTTGGCCGTCGACAGGTCGTCGGGCTGACGTTGGACGCCCTCGCGGAGTATGGCGATCGCTTGGTCGTAGCGCTTCGTCTTGGACAGGACCATCGCCAAGCGATTTCGCGTCACGCGCCGCCCCGGCGCGGCTCGTAGCACCTGCTGCCATTCCTGGATCGCCTCGTCGTCTCGACCCAGTCTCGCCAGGACGACGCCCAGGTGGTCGCGGGCGTCGAGGTAGTCGGGTCGGAGGCGCAGGGCCTTCTCGAACTGATCGACGGCTTCGTCGAGCCGACCACTATCGGCCAGGGCGTTGCCCAGGTTGTAAGCGATTTCGGGCCAGTCGTCCCGGCGTTGCTGCGCGCGGCGGTAGTGCTCGATTCCCTTGTCGAGTTGTCCGAGACTGGCGTAGGCCACGCCCAGATTGCACTCCGCCGTGGCCCACCCGGGCCGAGATTGCAGCGCTTGCTCGTAGTGGCGGATCGCCTCGTCCCAGCGTCCCTCTTCGGCCAGCAGGGCGCCCATGTCATTGTGCGCATCGGGGGACGTGGGGAGGATCCGCAGGGCTCGGCGTAACCGGGCCATCGCCTCGGCCTTGCGCCCGACCTTGCCCAACGCGATCGCCACGTTGTACTCGTTGTTGTAGGCCAGGCCGGCGGGATCCTCGAACCCCGTGGCCCGGTTCACGGGCCCCAAGGCGATCGCGGTGACGGCGACCCCTGCTGCCGCGATCGCCCAGCGACGGTTTTCCCGCCATCGCAACGCCTGCATCACCGTCCACGCGGCCATCACGATGAGGACCGGGATCGCGGGAAGGCGATACCGGGGGCTGTACTGGAAGAGGGCCACGATCAGCAATGGCAGGACAAGCAGCAGCCACTCGGGCCCGAATCGGCGCCACCGGCGGATCAGCGTTGCCATGCCCACCAATCCGGGCCCCATCATCCAGGCCGTCGGCACGGGCGCCAGCCACAGGAGCCGTGCGAATCCCTGGTCGCGCTCCCACGTCGGCTGGTGGACGTCGCAGTAGTATCGGCCGGATGCGAACCAGTAGATCCGTCGCAGGATGAGCGCCGCGGTACGGACGGGATCCTCTCGCCAGTAGGCCAGCGCCTGGTCTCGGAAGAACGCGTCCACGTCGCGCCAACGGACGGGGCGTCCCGTGGCCTGTTGGTAGACCCGGGCGGCGTCGGCGAACAGGTGCTCACGTCCGTGGCTGACGCCCGGGATCGCTACGTACGTGCCCACCGCGCCGGGGCCGTTGCCCTGGCGTAGCGTGATCCCGGGGCAAGCCGTGATGGGGATGAACTCACCACATGCCCGCCAGTTGTGCCACGTCGCCGGTGAGATGAAAACGATCGCGACGACCAGGGCGACTAGCGTCTGACCAGTCGTCGTGCCGAATTGCGGCGCCCGTACTTCGCCGTTGCGGTGCCCCGTTTCCCCTCTGGCCGACCGCGCCCAGATGATGGCCCACAACGGCAAGATCGGTACGAGCAGCATCATCGGCGGGTTGGCCAGGCAGTTCAGGCCCAGCACTGCGCCGATGCCCACTGTTAGCGGCCAGCCGGGACGTCGTTGCCAGCGCGCCAGCAGAATCCACAGCCCGACGACCAGGAAGACCTGCAGCGTGCTGTTGAGCACCCGCGTCGTGTAGAAGGCTGGTTCGTCAATGATCAGCCACGCCACCGCGGCCGCCAAGCCCACCGCCGAGCCGAACCGCTCTCGACCGATCCACCCGAGGGCGGCGGCCGTCAGGACGTCCATCGTTATCTGGAAGACGTAGACGATCGGCAGGCCCCCGCCGAGAGCCCGAAGCCCACCGAGCAGATACGGGTACAACGGTGCCGAGTGGAACGGCGTCTGTCCGGTCGATTGTCCCGCTGCGATCCGCCCAGCCCAGTCCCAATAGACGGCGCCGTCCGTGACCGGGGCATAGGCGAACGGATTGGATTGCAGGTACTCGACGAGGATCGCCACGCGCACCACCGCGCCTATCGCACAGATCGCGATCAGTCCCCGCCAGAAACGTCGGGCGTCGTTCGAGCGCTGCCCTTCGCGCCGCACCTTGGCTGCCTTGTGGCTTCGCGGTTTCGTCATCTTATGCACTTTAGTGGGTTTCGACCATCGGCGCTTTTACAATGGCGAACCCGTCGTCGAAGCAGGCAGTGTCTTCGACGGTCGTGGAGTTGTTAGGGGCTTGCGCCCTCTTGGCACCGAAGGGGATTCCCTCCGAGTCCACTTCGCTGAGGACATCTCCGTCGACTTGATCTAGTCTTTCTTCGCCAGGTAATCGGCCAGCTTCTTGGCTGTCTCCTCTACCATGTCGTCGATGCCTGTGTGTACGGGTGATTCGGTGATGCCTTCGACGTAGACCTTGCCAATCTCCGTTCCGCCTTCAGCGTCCACGAGCGTGGCAAGCAGATCGAGTCGCCCCGTACCCGACAGCAGGTCATACTCCCTGTAGAAGCGGACGACGATGTTGGCTGTGAGGGTCTTCGGGCCTCCTTTGAATCTCTTCTTGGTTCGCTCGGCGAACAACCTCGGCGCGGACTTGCGGATCTCGGCGATCACTTCGTCCGGACAGAGTCGACCGATATCGCTGCTTACCTTCCCGAGCTTCAGCGTGTTGTAGGCGGCGAGCTTGCTGGGGGTCAGGGCGCCGCTGATCGGCAGGACGTCGGCGTCGACGCCTTTCGCCACCCTGAAGCCCGTCTTGCCCGCGGTTTCGCAGCCGCAGGACAGCACGAAGGCCATCAGCAACCCCGCGAGCGCCAGGTCCCTCATGATCCTCATCTTCAGACTGAGGTCACCCACGTGAGCATGGCCCACGACCGCGGCACGAATTCTCGAGTCCATTTCTGCCATGAGTCCAGCTCCTTGTCGTGCAGGGCTGCCCGCTTACGGGGCCCTGGCAAGTATCCTACCCCGTCAGCGAACCAGCTTACGGAAGCGGGTCCTCAGATCAAGGGAAAGGGGCTTTCAGTCTGCATCGTGCCGCTGCAGTCAACTGATCTGGGACATCCGGGCTCAGGGGAGCTGGCATGAGGTCGTTCGTCCGCCAGCAGGATTCCGGTTTGCCATTTTCCGCTGCCGTTGGCATATTCCTGCATGGATCGAGAAGACCGGGCGATTGACCCCGATGCGGCGCGTGATGCGTCGGGGTTGGGCGCAATGCTCATCGGAGTGGGTACTCACACATGATGCCTGACACCAAACGCCAGCGAACGGAACCGTCATCACGAGGACGCTTGATCCCGGCAGCGGTCGGGCTGGTCGCCTTGCTGGCTGGGTGGCCTGCGCACTTGGTGTCGGCGGAGAAGTCGCGAGGGCGGCTGTACGAGCCGCTGGGCCGGAAAGAGTGGCCTCGGGTCGTCGAGCCCACGATCGGGCTGCCCGCCGTCCTGCGGCCTGGCGATTCGCTTGTCATTCGGATCGGGACCGACCAGCGACCTTGGCGACACCGCGTTCGCGTCAGCCTGGTGCGTTGGGACCTACGGGTAGAGGCGAAGGTGCGGCGCCTGCGGAAGGCGGGCCGTCCGGCGAACCTGTGGGTCGTTGAGGCGTCGGTCCCCAAGGGAGTCACCTGTCCCTTGTTGTACGACCTCCGTGTGGAGCTGGCGGGCCGGTCGCTCAGGCAGCCCAGTGCCGTTCACGTCGTCCCGCGTTTTGCCGATGACCTGACGTGCATCCAGATCACCGACACGGAGCTCAGCGACCGCGACCCAGCGCCCGCTCGCCGGTTGGCCCGGGCGATTCGGGAGATCAATCTGATCGCGCCGGACTTCGTCCTGGCGTCGGGCGACCTGACCTACGACGGACAGGCCAAGCAGTTCGACACGCTCATCGAACTGCTTGGTCAGCTCGACGTGCCCGTTTTTACCCAGATAGGCAACGCGGATTACCACGGGGACGAGTCGATCTACTTCGGGCGGATCAACGCCTATCGCGACTACGTTGTCGATCTGGGCGGGCTGCGGGTGATCGGCCTGGACAGCGGCACGAACTACAAGCAGAGCAAAGGCGCCTACAACCTGGCGCTGGACAACGAGGGCACGGGGCTGTCAGACGATCAGATTACCTGGTTCCAGGCGGCGTTGACGCGGGCGCCCCCCAGGTCGCTGCGGCTGGCGTTCATGCATTTCCCTGCCGTCAGTCAGTTCGGCAACCGCGGGTCCATCCATTTCAATCGGGAGCGGTTCAAGGCGCTGTGCGAGCGGCATCGCGTTGCCCTCGTGCTGTGCGGGCACACGCACGTCGACTCGGTCTTCGACCAGCGCGAGAAGATCTATCTGTCAGGGCGCCCCCCAAAGGCGCGCCCCTGCTACGTCCAGTCTGCGACGACCTCCTCGCGTACGCGCATGCCGATGCTGCCCTACTCGTATCGCCTGGTTCGGATCAAGGACCGGCGGGCGGTGTCGTTCACCTACGACGCGAACGGGGACGGCCAGCCCGACGCCATGCGAAGCGTGCCCGTCGGCAAGCTCGACGTCCGGTTCGACTCGCCCAACGACGGAGCGTCGCCGGACGTTACGGCCACGATCACGAACGAACTGAACGAGACGCTCGATCGGGCGAGGTTGGTGTTTCGCGTGCCGTCGAAGTCGGGCGCGACCTATCGGGTGGACGGGGGCACGTTGGCCTGCACGGTTCCGGATGGGAAGCATCATCGCGTGCTCGTCGCGGCGCGCGTCCCGGCCCGGTCAACACGCGTCGTCCGTCTGAAACAGCGGTAGACGGCCTTGCGGTGGTGGGCATGCACACGCTGCAGCGGGTTTCAGCTTTCCGAGATGAGCGTGCCGAGGGGTTGCTGGCCGATGACGACTTGGCGCATGTTTCCGGGCTTCTTCAAGTCGAACACGATGATGGGAACGCCGTTCTGCTGGCACAAGTCAACCGCGCTGACGTCCATGACCTTCAGACGCTTGTCGATAACCTCGTTGTAGCTCAGGCTGTCGTAGAGCGTCGCCTCCGGGTTTGTGACCGGATCGTCGGAGTATACGCCTTGTACCTTCGTGGCCTTCATCAGGACGTCGGTGCCGAGCTCGATGGCCCGCAGCGCGGCGCACGTATCGGTGGTGACGAATGGGTTCCCGGTCCCGCTGGCCAGGATGACGACGCGGCCTTTCTCCAGGTGCCGGATGGCGCGACGTCGGATGAACTTCTCGCAGACGCGGTCCACCTGGATGGCCGACTGCACACGCGTCTCGATGCCCATCGCCTCGAGCGTGTCCTGCAGCGCCAGCGCGTTGATGACGGTCGCCAGCATGCCCATGTAGTGGCCGGTGACCTCCTGCACCTTCGCCTGGGCCGAGATCGTGCTGCCTCGCAGGAAGTTCCCCCCGCCGACGACGACGGCTACCTGCGCGCCGAGCTTGGTGACGTCGGCGATTTCTTCGGCGATGCGGCGGATCTCCTGCGCGTCGAGGCCTTGTCCTCCCTCCCGGCAAAACCCCTCCCCGCTGACCTTGAGCATGACTCGCCGGTATTTCGCCTTGTCTTGGGACATGGGACCTCCTCGGCGCCGGCAAGCGCGACGGGCCCTACTCGACGCCCACCTGCATGATGAGCATTCCGGTCACGGCGTCAACGCCGGCGGCCTTGAGGACCTTGGCGACCGACGTCTTGGCCTCCTTGACGTGCTCCTGCTCCATCAGGGCCTTTTGCTTGTAGAAGGCCGCCACCTTCCCGTCGACGATCTTGTCGATGATCTTATCCGGCTTCCCTTCGCTTCGGGCGACCTCAGCGGCCAGCCTGCGGACCTTCTCGATTTCCTCGGCCGGCACGTCCTCGCGCGAGATGCCCAACGGCTTGGCGAAGGCGATGTGCATGCAGAGGTCTTTGCTGACCTGAGGATCGTCCGGCGATTTGTCCATCGCGACCAGCACGCCGATGCTGCCGTCGAAGTGGACGTAGCTGGCGAGGTTCTCACCCGTCAGCCGCCGACAACGGGCGAGCTTCATGTTCTCTTTGATGCGGGCGTAGGTCGCTTCCATCAGTTCGTTGACGGTCTTGCCGGGCTCGGCGACGGACTCGGCGGAGAGAATGGCCTCGGGGGCGGGCGCGTCCTCGCTGCTTGCCGCCACCTGCTGGGCGATCTTGTTGCTCAGCTCGGCGAACATCTCGTTCTTGGCGACGGGCGGGGTCTCGCAGCGGACCTCAACCATCGCACCGCCCTTGCCGTCCTGGTTGACAAACACGCCGATCCGTCCCTCGGCCGTCTCGCGGTGGGCCTTGGTCTCGAGCTTGCCCTTGCTCCTCTTCTGCAGCAGTTCGATGGCCGCTTCCTCGTCCCCACCCGCCTCGGTCAGGGCGGATTTGCATTCCATCATGGGCAAACCGGTCTTCTCTCGAAGGGCCCGAACTTGTGCAGCGGTGATACCGGCCATGGCCGTCGCTCTCCTTCTTTGGTTAGGCTCCACAGCCCGGCGCATCCGGCACGCCCCGGGCTGACAGGTGACTACCCGCTTGGGTGTTCGCAAGAAGCCCGACCCGCTCGATTCGGATCAAGGGCTAGTCGGTCCGGGTTCGGAGTCCGCCTGAGGTGGCTGGACGGGACCGGCATCGCCGCCGCCCTCGGGCGAGACCGGCTCGGACACCGGGGCCTGCTCGGGTTCGGCCGCCGCTGCGGTCTTCTCTGCAGGTACACTCGCGTCTGCGTCGGCAGCCGGGGGGCTGACATCTGCTGTCTGGGTCGATTCGGGTTCCGACGTCTCGGCAGCTGCGGCGCGCTGCGAAGGCGGGATCCGCTCCGCCCGGGCCGTCGCGCGTGCGGAGCGACGCCGTGCCGGCCGCTTCGGCTCTTCTTCCGCCTGGCTCTGCTCGACGCGCCCCGCCTTGCCCTCCAAGACCGCGTCGGCCAGTTGTGAGAGAATGACTTCGATGGCCCGCATCGCGTCATCGTTGCCGGGAATGGGCAGGTCGGCCAGGTCGGGGTCGCCGTCCGTGTCGAGAAGGGCGAGCGTCGGGATGCCCAGCTTCTTGGCCTCTTTCACGCCGATGTGCTCGCGGCGAACGTCCACGACCACCACCGCCCCGGGCAGGCGGTGCATGTTCCGAATCCCCTCGAGGTTCCGCTGGATCTTGCGGCGTTCGCGCTTGAGCGAAGACTCCATCTTCTTGGAGTAGCCGCTCATCGCACCGCTGGCGTCGAGGGCCTCCAGCTCCTCCAGCCGGGCCAGACGGGAACGGATCGTACGGAAGTTCGTCAACGTGCCCCCCAACCAGCGTTCGGTGACGAAGGGCATCTCACAGCGAGTCGCTTGTGTCTTGACGATCTCACGGGCCTGGCGTTTCGTGCCGACGAACAGGACTTCCTTGTCCTCCCCCACGATTTGGGCAAGGAACTTCCTTGCCCGCAGCAGGCCCTTCAACGTTTCCTTGATGTCAATGATGTGGATGAGACCACGCTTGCCGAGGATGTAGGGCTCCATCTTCGGATTCCACCGGCTGACTCGGTGGCCGAAATGGACGCCGGCGTCAATCAGCTCGCGTACCAACGGCTTCGACAAAACTCACCTCCAGGTGAAACGGAGAACCAGAGCGAAGTTCCCTACCGTAAAGCACTACAGAGACTGGGTCAAGGGCAAATCCCCCAAAAAACGCTCGGGCAGGCCCCGGCTCGCAGACCCCCACCCCCTGTCCCCCACGCGCCCCGGGCCGCTCAGTGGCCCGAGCGGCACGGCCCGCCACCGGGCTGGCATCGGGTGGCCGCCGATTATCGGGCCTTCGGGCATCCCGGACGGTATAATCGACGCCTCGAACGACGGGGAGAGGCGGAGCGCAGCGTCGATGCGGGGTATCCGTCGGTGGGTGACAGGTCGGGTCTCGGGGGCGGCGGTGGAGTGCGCACCGTGGCTGGCCGCGGGCATGATCGATGGCATCGAGACGGCCCTCGCGTGGGCGGGTCCCAGACTGCCGGTGCTCAGCAGGATCGTGGCCGACAACATGCGGGCCGTCGGGCTGTACACCCCGGACGCGCATCGAGAGTACTTTCGTCGGATGGCCACGCACGTGGCGGGATGGATGCACTTCTTCCGCCTCGCCCGGGCCCCGTTGCCAGGTCCGTGGCGGGGTCTATCGGCGGACCTGGCGCGGATTGCCGCCGATCGCGTTTTGCTGGACCCCTCTGTTGGTGTTTTGCGGGAGGCCGCCTCCGGGCGCAGGGGGGTGATCGTGATGGGCATGCACGTCGGCGATCCGCCGATGTGTTTCGCGCGGATGAGCCAGGAGATCCCCCTGACGGTCCTGGCGCGCCATTCTAAGGACCCGCATCGACAGCGGATCAAGGAGCGGTGGTGGCGTGCCAGCGGGATGGGATACGTCGCCCTGCCCTCCCACGCCCGGCAACGGGGTAGCCGGTTGGCGAAAATGGCCGAGGTGCTGCAGGAGGGCCGCGTCATGGTGATCACGCCGGATCTGGCCCGGAAGCGCGAGGAGGGCAGGGCAGTCCGCTTCTTCGGTCGCGAGATCCATCTGCCGAGCGGCGCGGCCGTGCTGTCGGTGATGACCGGGGCGCCGCTGCTGCTTGCCAGTGTCGTTCCGGCGGGGCGTGCGTTCCGTCTGACGATCCGCGGACCGTTCGCCGGGACCGTGAAGCCTGGGGCGCCGGGATGGGAGGAGGCGGCCATCGCAGAACGGTTGCAGTGGTTCGCTGACGGCCTCGAGGCATTTCTGCGGGCGCACGCACCGTTGTGGTTCCTGTGGGTGGACAAGCGATGGACGCGCGTGTTCCAGGGGGACCCGCGCTATGTGCGCGCACTGGACGGAGCCGAGCAGGGGGGCGTGGAAACGGGGCCCCCACACGGAGGATCACAACGTCGATGCTAGCGCTGGGGGTGCTTGTAGCGGCGGGGGGGCTGATGTGGGCCGGGCACGCCTTGGCGTCGTCGGTGGCCGGACGCTCGTCGCGATCGGGGATGACTTCGGAGCGGACCTCCAAGGGCCTCAAGCAGACCAAGCGCGTGATCACGAACGTCTCGATCACTGCCGCGGTCGCGGCCTATCCGTTGATGCGCGGCGCCGAGCCGCTGACGTACTACGGGGGGCTGCTTCCCTTGGACGGAAGGGCGTGGGCGTGCCTGCAGGGGTTCTTCGCCGCGGTGCTCTATATGGGGTTGATGTTCCTGGGGTGGGTCGCCACGGACAACTTGCGGTTTCGCATCCGGCACAGGCCGGGGCGACTGGCAAGCCGATTGGCGGCTGTCCCGTTCTCGGCGGCGTTGGGCGCGTTGACCGAGGAGCTACTGTTCCGGGGGATGGTGGTGGCGGATCTGTTGGATTCCTTGGGGGCCGTGCCCGCCGTGGCGATCGGCGCGCTCGTGTTCGCTGGCGCCCACTATCTCCGGCGTGTGAAGCGGTACTGGACGTTTGCGGGGCATCTGGTGCTGGGCGGGCTGCTGTGCGCGACCTTTGTATGGACGAGGGCGCTGTGGCTGCCGATCGGGCTGCACGCGGGGGGGATTCTGCTGACGTTGGGGACGCGTCCGTTCGTGCGGTACACCGGTCCGGCGTGGCTGGTGGGAGCGAGCGTCTTCCCGTATGCGGGGGCCGTCGGGATGTTGGCGCTGGTGTTGTTGACGATAAGCATGTGGCTGACCTACGGAGGGTCGCTATGAGCCAGGACCGAAAGCCTGCGGAGGTGGCGGTCGTCTGCGAAAAGGACGGCGAGCGAGCCGAGGCGATGCAGACCCATCTGCAATCGGAGGATCTCGCCGGCGCTCGGTGGTACAGGCCGCCCGACGTCGACGACGTTGACGAGGCGGTCCGGGCCGGATGGGTCGGCCACGTCGTGTTCTCCGACCTGACGGGGCTGCTGGATGCGATCTGGGACGAGGACATCCAGTTCGATCGCTGGCTGTCCGCCGGCGTGGCGGTGTCGTTCGCCGATTCGGCCGGTGGGGCGTCTGACACGGCGACGGCGACCGCGGTTTACAAGAGCTGGCAAAGATGGCAACGTCGACAGAAGCGCCGCAGGCTCGTGGCGGGGGCGATTCTCAGTGCGATCGTCCTGGTGGCGGGGTTCGTGCTGACACTGTGAGGGACGTTGGCCTGCAGGGAACTCGTGATCGCCTTCGCTGAAACGGGGTTCTCCATCACAGGACGCTGCACAGGCAACTACGGCATGACGAACTTCTGTTCGGGATGGCGGATGCTCAGCACGGGGCAGGGGGCCTTACGAACGACCTTCTCGGCCACGCTTCCCAGCAGCACGTGCTTCAGACCGGTTCGACCGTGCGTGGGGATGACGATCAGGTCGACGTCGTGATCGCGGGCGTAGCGGATGATCTCCATGAACGGCCGGCCCGCCACGACGCTGCCGGTCACGGGAAACGGCGTGTCGGCCAGATGCTCGGCGATGAAGCTCTCCATCTGCTTCTCGGCGGCCTGGACGAGGTCCTCGGTGGGCGGCCCGATCGGGACGCTGTCAGGCCCCACGCTGACCATGTATTGGTAGGCCTCATCGACGACGTGCAGACAGTGGAGGGCAGCGTGGTGCCGCTGGCAGAAGCTTCGCGCGTACCTCAGGGCGTACTGACCGCGATCGCTGAAATCCGTCGGGTAGAGGATGCGCTGGATCTCGATCCCCTCCCCCTGGGCATCCCCGCTCTGACCCTCGTCGGTCGGCATGGTCGAGCTCCGCGTTGTGGGGCGCGGCTCAGTTGAGTATAAGAATCGTTGAATGCCCGGTCAATCGAAGTGAGGACCTGCATGCGCCCGCCGGATGACCCAGTCGATCGCCAATTGCTCGACATCGTTCAGGTCGATTTCCCACTGGCGGCCCGCCCCTTCGCCGAACTGGGCGCCCGGGTCGGCATCGAGGAAGACGACGCCCTGGCGCGAATCGCCCGGCTGAAGCAACGCGGCGGTCCCATCCGGCAGATCTCAGCCATCTTCGACAGCCACACGCTCGGCTACGACTCGACGCTGGTGGCCGGCCAATGCCCCCCGGACCATATCGAGGCGGGGGCGGATGCGGTCTGCCGACACCCCGGCGTGTCCCACTGTTACCAGCGCGATCACCGTTACAACCTGTGGTACACGCTGGCCGTGCCCCCGACGAGTCGGCTGGGGTTGGATCGAACCGTGCAGCGGTTGCACGAGCTGTCGGGCGCGGTCGTCACGCGGAAGCTCCCCACGCTCCAGCTCTTCAAGATCGGTGTCGTGCTTGATCTGGCCGATGAGGGCAACACGGGATCAACCACGAACGCCGACCCGGGCTTGGGGGGTGGCCCCTACACCGCCGCCGACCGACGCATCGCCCGCCAGCACCCCATCACCGAAGACGACCTTCCCCTGATCCGAGCGCTGCAAACGGACATCACGATCGAGCCGAGTCCGTTCGATCGGCTTGCCGACATGGCCGGATGCTCCGTCGAACAGCTGCTCGCCGCTGCCCATCGCTTGATCGAACGCCGGCAGATGCGGCGATATGCGGCGGTCCTCCGCCATCGAGAGGCGGGCTTCGTGGCCAATTGCATGGTTTGCTGGCAGGTTCCCGACGAGCACACGGAGCGAATCGGGCGACGAATGGCCGAGTTCGACGCCGTCAGCCATTGCTACCTCCGACCCACCTATGAAGATTGGCCCTACAACGTCTACACGATGATTCACGGGCAGAACCGGCCGGCCTGCTTGGCGGTGGTCGAATCGCTGACGTCCGTCGGCGACCTGCCTCCCCCTGCAGTCTTGTGGTCCACCCGGGAATTCAAAAAGACGCGGGTTCAGTACTTCACGGAAGAAACCGAGGTGTGGGAGCGGCAGAACGCCGCCGACCCGGACGCCAAGAACTAGTCACCGCGACGACGCCCCCCGACGCCGTCGCGGCGACACCAATCGATCGGCGAGCGAGGTGCGTGGGGGTCCCCACCGGAAAACACCCGTTCATCGCCCCTCGCCAACGATCACGAGCCTTTTCCCGCCCTCGCCGCCGATCGCTCGGAGGGATCCCATGTCTGGTCCCCCAGTGGAGCTCGCTCCTTGAACTCTCGTGATCGCATGCTGCAATCCCGTCCTTGAAGGATCCGGACTGCGCGGGACAGGACGGTACCCCCTTTCGCACGACACGCCCTGCCCGTGCAGTCCTTGCACAACTACCCCTCCCAATGTCCATCTCCGCTCGCACAGGCAGCTATACGCCTGCCTCGCGCGGCGCATCCCCTGTATTGATCTGTCGTGTACCCAATTGTCCGTCCGACGTGCTGCGGGGTCCCGATCCGACCTGGCATTCGCGCTGCCTGGCCGGACATGAGGCTCGCCCGATTGACTTGCCCCCCCGTCCGAATGTCCTGCGGGTGTCCGCTTGTGTCTTCGGTGCGCGATCGACCGGTCCGTCGATGTTGATGTGATCCTGATGATCGTAGGATCAAGGTACTCTCGGTCAGGGCTCGCCCGAATGCCTCGATTCCCGAGGTGATGTCCTATATGAACCTAACGATCAGGACGTGACCGGCCTCTTTCGATGAGCGCCTCCTTCTACTAATGATTATTCCTCCGTGGCGTGCGAAGGCAAACGGAAAGGCCCGGTAAAAATCGCGGTGTTGCGCCGACCGAAGGGGTCGTGCCTCACCGCTTCGCAGACGTGCGGACGACACTCACCCGCGCCCCCGGCGCGTCGATGTCCCCCGTGTTGCGGTTCCATCGGATCCACGGGCAGATGTAGCGAACCATCTGGCCGGTCCTGGCATCCTCCATGAACAGCCTCGCTTCGTTCCCGGCCGTGCCCGATACGGTGATCTCGTTCTTGTCGCGGAAGTAGGTTAGCTCCTCGCCGATCAGCGACCGGCCGCTGTCTTCCAGGTAGATGTTCCCCGTGGCGATGAGGCGCTTGAGCTCCGCCTGACCCGCGCCCTCCAGAGGCATGCCCGACTTGGGGCTTCCCGAGCGCTGCAGGAACTCGACCGTCAGATTCTCGCAGCCCAATGCGGCCTTGCGTCCCTTCGCCCGCAGCTTCGTGATGTCCAGACTCATCGCGCGGGCCAGGTCCTTGGCCATCACCATCGACATCCCGCTCAGGTGAATCATGTTGACCGAACGGTCGAGGACGGCGAGGTTGTTCTCCAAGAAGTAGCTCATGCTGTTGGCCCAGGTGAAGACTGTTTGACTGGGACCCCGGCCGGCGAGATCGCTCATCAGCGGATCCTTCGGCCGGCTTGGCCCCTCCGCCGCCTCCGGGTCCACGGCGGACGGCAGCCGGTAGTCCTCGATCAGCAATGAACCGGACCCGACGACGTCGAGCTGCTCCCGCACCAGGTCAACGCTCATCTTGGGACCCGCAATGCGGATCCGGCTCAGCAGCCGCTGTCGGCTCTCCTTGTCATACACGCTCGAGACTGCGACAACGTTGCCTTCCGCCAGGACCGCCGTCGGACGCTTGTCAAACCGTCCCTGCAACGCCCGGGCGCCCAGCTCGAAACCGGACGACGATTCGGGCTTGCCGGCCAGCTGCGTGGTGGCGCTCGGCGACGTGGTCGCGGGTGCGCCCTTCTTCCTTTTCCTGTCCGCCCGCGCCGGGGGCAGATCGACGAAACTGACCATCAGCTGATCGCAGTCCATGCGGCTGGTCTGGCTCGAGGCGACCACGTCTCCCACGAAGCGACCGATGTTCCGCTTGCCCTCCAGCTTCATTTCTCTGGTCCAGGTGATCTTGATCGGCAGCGGCTCGTCGAGCTGTCGGCCGTCCAGCCCCTGGCGCGACTCGAACTTCAGCCAGCCCGCGTCCGGCACCTCGGCGAACAGCCGCGGGATGTCGATCTCGATCTGATGGCCGTGGATGACGTAGTCCCCCATCTCCACGCGGGCCTGCTCGTTGGGCTTGGCCACCACCGTCGCATTGTCGAGCGTCTTGCCGTCGGGCAGCTCGCAATGCAGCTCTTCGGCCTGGACGTCGAGCTTCTCTCGCGGATCGAACGCCACCACATCTCCGAAGGCGTGCATCTCGACGATGGCCAGACGGGTCCTGGGCTGCTTGGGCTTGACCAGCTCGATCACTCTTTCTGGATCGATGTTCCTGGCGACCGCCAGCGCCCGCAGCCCGACGAGGTCCAATCCCTTCTTGCCAATCAGTGCGTCAATCTCGGACGATCGGACCCCTCGCTCCGCCGCCAGACGCTTGAGTTTGGTCAGCCGGCCCGGGTCGATGCCGGCCAGGCCGGCGAGCGCCGCGGCCTTTGGCGAAACGGTCTTCTGCCGGGCCGGGCCGATCATCACCGACAGCAGGTCTTTGGCCATGATCTGCCGTTTGCCCTGCTTGGCTGACACGTTGCCATACGCCGTGGCGGACTTCGGCACGGTCCGGCCCTTCTCGTCCGTCGTCATCGTCACGCTGAGCTTCTCGGAACGGATCTCGTTGTCCTGCTGCACCAGCACGACCCCGCCGCTGGCCCGGACCCCCTCGATGGGACCGACGATGTCCTTGGGGCTTTTCGGCACGCCCACGAGGATGATGACCTCTTCGGCCTTGATTCGCTGGTCGCCCTGCTTCATCAGGACGTTCCCGCGGAACGCCGCCTGCTTGATGTACTCCCGGCGTTTGGTCACCTCCCGATGGGACTCCGGATCGATCCGCGTTACCCGCGCCGACTCGAACTCCAGTTCCACCTGCTTGGTCCAGCTCACCTCGATCAGGTCGTCCTTGTCCTGGCCGCGCTTGCCTGCCTCCTCGTCGCCTTCGCTCACGTCGGCGCCGACTGCGGCCAGCGCCTGCCGCGTGTCCATGAGGGACCCCGGGCCGTTGACGACCGCGATGCCCGTCTTGCGATCCAGGTAGATCTCCCGGCCCTGCAACCGCCGGGCCTCCCCCGACAGCATTTTGACCGGGCTCTTGGCACCGCCGTACAGCCACAATTGTTCTGTCTCGTTGGAGAAGATCAGCCGGCGGCAGGACACCCCGCCCTGTCTGTCCAGGATATTGATGTCGCGTCCAACGGCGTGGACCTCGAAGCGCTTTCCTGTCTGCTCGGAGGCCGGCGCAGCCGGCCTGAGGACCAGCCGACCGGTCCAGAAGAGGCACAACCGTGTCTGATCATCGGGTTGTGTCGTCGGCGCCGTCGTCGCGACGGACGGCGACGTCGTCGTCCCGGCGGCGGGTTGGCTGGTCGGCGGGGTGGCCTGGATGCTCTTGCGCTGCTTCTCCCCGACGTCGAAGACCATCTCCAGGCGGTCGACGCCGCTCAGCCGGCCGAGCATCTTGAGGCCCCGGCGCTGTTCGACCACCACGTTGCCCTCGAACGTGGCCCGGTAGGTGTCAATCTGATGCTTCCTTCGCTTGACGCGCCGCTTGTCGGCTCGTTTGAAGATTGAGATCGGCTTATCCGGCTTGGCGCGCTTGACGTCGGCGCCGGCCGACCGTTGGCCATCGGGTCGCACCTTGTCCTTGTCGCCGGGGACATCATCGATCGACAGCGCCCGGTTCGCCGCGGCGCCCTGCTCCAGCGCCCGACGAATGAAGGCGGAGGGGTATGTCTTCTTGGGGACCGTCACCCCCGCGGCCGCCATGGCCGCCGCCTGCTTCAGGTCCTGCTTGGCCTTCTCCTTCTCGGGCGGCGACGGCCGGCTCGACGGCGCGTCGGTCAGTTCTCGTTCCCGCCCTGGCAGCTCGAACGAAACCAGGCTGCCCCCGCGGCGGAGCTCCATCCGCTTGCCCTTCTCGATGATCAGTTCCTCGATGCGGTTGTCCCGTTCGTTCCAGGCGAGCGTCAGACCGGTCCCCTCGATCTCGACCTCGGGGCTCTGAACGCGAAGTTTGCCGTTGCTCTTGATGTGGGATCGGTTCAGGTCGAACCTGACCTCGTCCAGCCAGATCTTCACGACCCGATCCGGGTGCTTCTCGGGGTCGGCCAGCTCGGGATGGGCCTGCCGCCACGCCCGGTCGGTCCGGTCGATCAGGATGACCACGTTGCCATACAGGCGCCCGCGCCTCGGGTCCAGGTTATTCTTCTTCAGTCGCTCGACGTAGATCCGCCCGTGGTCCGACTGGATGCGCGTCTTCTGCCCACCCGGCATGAAGACGCAGATCTCCGGACCAACCAGCTTGAACTCCTGTTCGTCGTCACCGACCGGTTCCCAGGCGATCGATCGAAATTGGTACTTGGGGTCACCGTTTTCCTGACACACCTCCACGAACGGCTTCAGTCCCTTGCGGATCGTGGCGTTTCTGACCTTCAGTTCCGCCCCCTCGAACTCCGCCATCTGTATTTCAGACGCGTCGTCGGCGAACGGGGTCCTGGCGTACTTCGCCCTGCCGTCCTGGTAGGTATATGCCCCGTAGGCGACGAGCATGATCGACGCCGTCGCGGCGATCAGCACGAAGTTCCGGAACATGGTATTACCCCTTCTTGGCCCCCGCCGAACTTCCTTTCGGCCCCGGTCGAGGCCGACCTGACCTCGCCTAGGCGTACTTGTCCAACAGGCCGGTCCACTCTCCCGAACGCGTCAGCAGGTGGCGGACCACCTCCCTGACTGCTCCGGCCCCGCCCGGGCGGCCCGTCACGTAGCTCGCCACCCGCTTGACCTCGGCCGCGGCGTTCGCCACCGCCACGGGATACCCGCATCGACGCATCGGGGCCAGGTCCAGGAAGTCGTCCCCAACGTAGCAGATCCCAGCGTCGTCCACACCTGCTCGGGCGAGAATCCTCTCGTAGCCGATCAGCTTCTCGTCGATGCCCTGCTCGATCAGCTCGATGCCCAACTCACCGGCGCGTCGGGCAACGGCTGGACTCGTCCTGGCCGTCAACAGCCCCACTTGCCGGCCCGTCTCCTGCCACAATCGAATGGCACCGCCATCCAATACGTGAAAACTCTTGATGAGTTCGCCGGACTCGACCACGACGAGACGGCCATCCGTCAGCACGCCATCGACGTCGAGGATCAGCAATCGGATCGAATCGTTCACCACCCGGTCGTTCCGCCGAACCATCCGCGCCAGCAATCTGGGTATTATCCCATCTTGCCCGCGACGGTTCAACCGCGAGGACCGCCGGATGAACCCGCCGGCTCTCAGTCGATAAGGGCCTTGCGGAGAAACACTTACTGGGACGTCCATGGGAGATGCGGACGAGACACGGCAGGTGAGGCCGTCGCATCTCTCCTTGGCACTCCGGGCAACGAGCCTGCAGGCGGTCTGCCTACAGCCCTACGTCTGGACCTCGGCGATCAGGGCCTGGAGGCTGGGCACGCCCTTTCGCATCGCCTCGGCGGCGTCGTATTCGCTGCCCTCGTACTCGAAGTTGATGTAGCCTTGGTAGCCCGCCTCGTGCATCGCCTGCAGGCATGGCACGGGATCGACGATCCCCTCGCCAACGAGTGCGCCGCGATAGTGACGCCCATCCAGGCCCAGCAACCCCTCGTCGGACGGCACCCAGTCCTTGAAGTGGGCGTGCACGATGTGATCTCGCGAGTTCCGGAACGCGTCGGCCGGGTCCTCCCCGCTGGTCAGCGCGTTGCCGTTGTCGTAGGTGATCTTGAGTCCGGGCACGGCCTGAATCGCGTCGTTCATGTCGGCAGACGTCGCGAAGGGGCTGTTGACGCCTGGGAAATGTTCGATGGTGACGGCGATGCCGGCCGCGCTGCCCATCTCCACCGCCCCGGCCAGGCCCTCCAGCGCACGGCCGCGGGCCCGCTCACGCGGGACGTCGGGCAGACCGGACACCACGATCATGATCTTGTCGGCGCCGAGGACACCGGCCGTATCGAGCCCCTTCCGGACCTGGTCCAACGCAGCCTGTCGGGTTGCGGCGTCGGGCGACTGAATCCGCGCGCTAAACGTGTAGCAGATGGCCGGCAGCCCGAAGTCGTCGGTGATCCGACGGATCTCGCGGGGATCGTGGTCGTGCGTGGTTACCCAGTCGATGGCCTCCAGCCCGAGCTCTCGGGTGAAGGTGCACAGCGCAACCACGTCCTTCGTCTTGCCCCACTCTCCACGCCCCATCGTGTACGACATCATCGAGATCTTCATGCTGTCTGTCCTCGTAGGCTCGCTGCGCCGGACATGTCACCGCAAGCTATGCCTTGCGGAAGACGACCGATTTGCTGAATCGGATCCCAGGCTCGTCGCAGGCCTTCAGCCCCACGTCCTCCGCGAGGGCGATCGTTTCACGAAGTGCCTCGTCCGAGACGTGGAACCGGGGCTCGGTGACCAGGAAATGCCCGCCGGGTGAAAGACACGAATGCACCTCCTGGAGCAAGTGAGCGGCATCAGGCACCTCGTGGACCACCCAGAACGCGACGGCGAACGCCACGGTGTCGTCAATCCCGATCGAATCGGCGTCACACTTGTGCGTTCGGATTCGATCCGCGACGCCAGCCCGCCTGGCGCGCTTCTGCAGCACGTCCAGCATCTTCTGTTGCAGGTCAACGGCGATCACGCGGCCCCCGTCGCCCACCATCCTCGCCAGGCCGATGGCGTTGAAGCCCATCCCGCAGCCGATGTCCATGACCATCATGCCCGGCTTGACGTAGGGCCCGAACATCGCCTCCGGCTTGAACAGAAGGCGTCGAAACCAGTTGTCGAACGTGTAGGCCATCCACCACGGGCAGACCTCGCCGGCCATCGCTTGGCTTCCCCTTTGCCCACAACATGGGCTTCATCCAGCCGTATCCCAGCCGCCAGTGAGCTCGATCGCGCACTCGGCAAGCAGATCGCCCGCCTGGGGCGCCATGCGACTGGACCCGGTCAGCGTCGTTTCGTACCCACCCCGCTCGAACGCCTCTTTGTGAGGCACGTAGCCGACCATCCCGTTGGCCCACCCGACCACCAGCGCGTGCTTCGGATGCGCCCGCTCCTTGATTCGCAGGCCGAGCTCGACGAAGTACTCGGCCGGGATGCCCGCGACGGCCAGTTCGTCCACAAAGAGCACCTGCACCTCGGCCGGTTGTGTCCCGCGCTCCCGAATTCGCTGGACCAACGCGGGCATGTGGCGGTCGTAGATCGCCGGGTCCACGAAACGCTGGGCACCCCGGACCGTCCCGTGGATCTCCGCATCCGTCAGTTCCCTGTACGGGAGCATCACCGTCCGTGATCGCGCTCCCAGACGGACGGTCTTGCGGAATGTCATCTCGGCGATCACACGCTGGGCATCGGCCGCCAGCCGCCGCCCGGTTTCCTCCATCGACAGGTCCGCCCCGCCTGCGCATGGGTCGGACGTATGGAGGTTGCCCGCCGCTCCGTTCAGGAACAACGTGACCGGACAGCCTCCTTCCTTCATCGTTGCAGCCAGGACCCCCGGGTATCCCGCCGACAGGGCCGTGCCTGCCCCGTGGTGCGTCGGGTGGCAGGCGAAGTTGACGACCGCGCCCAGCAACCGTCCGTCCCGGGCCCGCGCCGCCAGGACCGCCAGCTCCGGGTCGATGGGTCCCTCCACACACAGAGCGTCGGCGTCGTCGAAAGTACCGTGCGTCCGCACCGTGCCGCCGCGGAAGATCACCCGCCGGTTGTGGGCGACGCCGAACTCGAAGCAGCTACCGAAACCTATCTCCGCCTCCTGCATGTCCGCCACGGCCCGTCCGAAGCCTGTAACGACCTTCTCGATAAGTTGACCGATGTAGGCGTCGTCGCGTCGGACGTCGCCGCAGTTCGCGACGGCCGGTCCGGCATGGTTGTGCGTCGCGGACACCATGATGCCGTCGCCGGGCACGCCATGCCGCTTGGACACTTGCTCCCGGATCGCCGTGGTCTGGGTCCATCGGATCGACAACGTGTCGAGCTGGACGAAGGCAATGGTCCGGCCCCCACACGCCATGACGAAGATGCGGGCGTACAGTGGGTCCAGCACGGTGTCGGTGATGAGGTCGCGAAGCCATCCGATCTTGTGCGTGCCCACGGGTGGCGTGATGTCGACCTCGGCGAAACCCACACGGATGCTCATGACCGGTTCCTTGAGAATCTCGCACAGCGACCCGTGGCCCATACTTCAGAGGCGCCCTGCGCTACACCTTCGACTCATCGGCAAAGATCTGGCCCGCAAGGCACTGCCAGGGCGGTCGAGAGTATACCACCCCCGAGGCCCACGCCCCAATCAGTCCAACCCTACGCCAATGGTCAGCCAGTGTGATGCGGCACGATGGTGTGTGTGTCGCACCTCGCAAGTCCTAGCGCTGCAGTACTAGGACCAGCCGACGATCAGCTGGGCGATAACGACATAGGCGTTGCTGAACGGCTCGGTGCGGAAGAAGGTCACCGGAATGTGTGGCGCACCCACGAACGGACGTAGCACCCACCCCATCTGCATTCCAACGAATGCATACAGCGCCAACCAGGCGTAGAGCATCACTCTGTGATAGTGATGCCGACGAATGAGGACGCGATAGGACCGAAACATGACGACCTGACCCGCGATCGCCGCAAGCGTGAGCATCCCCGCGTTGAACAGGAGGGCAGCTCGATAGTCCAACGTCGAGCAGTACCAGAACCGTGTCAGAGGCGCGAGCGACGCGAGGGCCACGCTGAGTCCCGCTTGCCCGGCCAGGATGGCCTGGAGGGCGTCTCGGAAGTCGTCTCGCAACCCCAGAACGGTGTTGAGCACGAAGAAGCCCGGCAGGCAGAGCAGACTGGTTACCAACAAGAGCAACGGCATCTTCACCGCGGCGTAGATGACTTGGAGGATTCGTTCCGGCGAATCGAGCTGATAGCTGCCCATCATCCCGCCGTAGATGGGCGCGAAGCCCAGAATCATCACCGGCAGCCACCACGTCGGACGCCTGACCGAAGGCGTCGGCGCAAACGGACCTGATGCCCGGAGGAATTCGTCGGTGTGCCCGAGAACCGCGCGCATTCCCTGGGTCTCCGTGGTCTAGCCCGCGCCCAGGAGTTGCTGTATCTGGTGGACAACGGCCTGGAAGAAGTTGCCTTCCCGCTGGCGGAACCACGTGAAGGGCAGATTGGGGCAACCGATGAACGGTCGCAGCAGCCAACCCATCTGCGCCCCCACCAGCGCGTAGATCACCACCCAGATTCTGAAGATCGACCTCGCCTGCCCGAGGGCTTGATCGGGGACGTCCCAGGGGATCTGATCCATCGGTCCCGGCTCGCGTTGCGCAGGATTTGTTTCTTGGGGTTCGCCCTCATCACCGGCCTTTACGGAGGTCACGGTCGGTGGGATCACGGGCGGAGGCGCGGCCAGACGGCGAAGCGTGTGCAACAAGAAGCCCAAGGCCACGATCCCCGAGACGCCCAACAGCACCACGTTGAGAAGGATCATGAACGCGTAGCTCGTGGTGCTGAGCGTGAAGAACCCCAGGATGGTTGCCAGCGATGCGGCAACCGCCACGTTGACCACCACCGCACCGACCAGCAAGCGCAGCGTCTCAGCAAAACTGAGACGACAGCCGACCAGCGCATTGAAGACGTACAGCGATGGGAACGTCACCACCAGCGTTAGCAGGAACAACGCCGGCAGCTTGATCATCGACGCAAGGACTTGCACGTAGCAGGCGGGATCACGACTGAAGACCGCGTACCAACCCATGAAGAAGCCGTAGACCAGCCCGAGCACGACCGCCAATGAGACGAAGGTGCGTAGCGGCAGCTCCATCTGGCCCTTGGCAAGGAGCTCGGGCGTGGTCTTCCGCCCTCGCAACAGGTCGTCCAGCTGTCTGAGCCAGTTTCGCATGGGGTGTCTCCATCGCGCAACGGGATCAACTCGAGCGTTAGCTCAGGGCACAACAGAACATGGGCAAGAACGAGCCGGTCCGGCGGCTTCGAGATCAGGATTCGTCGCCTTCCGGTTCCTCAGGACGGCACCTTCACGCGAGCCTGCTCTTCGGGGACGTGTCTGAAGAGCCAGCCCTCAAGGGACTATACGTCAGCGGAGACGACGAGTTCGGCCCCGGTGTCGACGGAGAATCGGGTTTGCGCGCTTGTCGAGAGGCGAGATGCAAGCACATTCGCAGCGGTGCTTGGAAGTTTGCGCCCTTGACCGAAGACC
>CAYMLO010000010.1:0-90344 GCA_964390905.1 uncultured Planctomycetales bacterium
GGACACCTTCTGGCAGCACGCAGCCGCCTGACCGCCAGAGATGTGGACTACACCCACGTCGCCGATCGAGCCATCGGACCGATTGCCCCGGGAGGCCTGATCCGCTACGCTAGAGGGTTGCGTGACCGCATGGGATGATGGCCATCAGGACGCAGGCCAGTCGATATGGCGGACGCGTCGTACGTACCGAATTGTCGGCGGACACGGGCAACCCCCGGGTCTGCGGTTACTTGAGCGTCAACCAGGAGATCTACACGATGACAGCCCCATGGATCACCTACCGACCTGAGATCAAGGTGTTGGACTGTACGGTCCGGGACGGTGGCTTGATGAACGACCATTTGTTTGAAGACGGCCTGGTCAAGGGCGTCTACGACGCCTGCGTCGCAGCGGGCATCGACTACATGGAACTGGGCTACAAGAACAGCAAGAAGCTCTTCGCGCCCGACAAGTTCGGCGCCTGGAAGCACTGCGACGAAGACGACATCCGGCGGATCGTCGGCGACAACCCGACCGACCTGAAGCTGACCGCGATGGCCGACGCCGAGAAAAGCGACTACCACGAAGACATCGTGCCCTGTGACCAGAGCCCGCTGGACGTGATCCGTGTGGCGACCTACATCCACCAGATCCCGACCGCCGTCGATATGGTCAAGGACGCCCACGACAAGGGGTACGAGACGACGGTCAATCTGATGGCCATCTCCATCGTCCAGGATCGGGAGATCGATCAGGCTCTGGAGGTCCTGGCGGCCCTACCCGTGATGGCCATCTACCTGGTCGACAGCTTCGGGTCGCTCTACAGCGAGCAGATCCAGGATCTGACACGCCGCTACATGAAGGTCGCTAAGGAAACCGGCAAGGAGGTGGGCATCCACGCCCATAACAACCAGCAGCTCGCCTACGCCAACACCATCGAGGCGATCATTCAGGGAGCCAACTATCTGGACGCGACGATGCTGGGCATCGGACGAGGCGCCGGCAATTGCCCGATGGAGCTGCTGCTGGGGTTCCTGCGGAATCCGAAGTTCCGCGTCCGACCGATCCTACGGTGCATCCAGGAGTACTTCGAGCCGCTACGAAAGCAGATCACCTGGGGCTACGAAGTACCCTACGGCATCACGGCCCAGCTGAACCGTCACCCCCGTGCGGCCATCGCCGCCCTGTCGGGCGACGATCAGGTCGACTACGTGGAATTCTACGAGCAGTGCTCGACCGAGAGCTGAGTGGGATCTCGCCCTGCTCAGGCCATCCGCCGCCAGGAGCCGAGCGATGCGGACCGTTATCCGTCTCGTCGTCGCCGCCGCTTGTCTGTGGTCGTGCCGACCTGCCGACGCCGAGACGCACCTGATGAAAGCGCGAGGCAAGTCCGATCCGGCTGAGACTGGGAGGGTGCCAGGAACTTCCACAAAGACGTTCCGCCTGTGGGCGTCGGGGTGCTGTCACGTCGGGACCGACCTGCGCGTCTCGAAGCGGGAGTCGCTGGCCGAGGCCATTCGACAGTCCGAGTTCGGCGGGGGCCGGAGCGGGCCGCCATTCGCGTGGGACGTCGCCGTGCACCTGGGCGACTTCTCGGGCAACCAGGGCCCGCCCAAAGACGACGAAGGGCGCGAGGTCGTCCGCCAGTTCGGCGCCCTGCGGAAGCACATCCGCGAGCAGTTCTACTGCCTGGTCGGCAACCACGACGCCACCGTACCCGGTCAGCCGTGTCAGGAGTGGTTCCGGAAATGGATCGACCCCACCGGCGAGCACACCGAACACTCGGGTGTGGATCCGTCGAGGCGGCCCTACCCCGTCGAGGGCACGTGGGAGCGATATGCATTCCGCGCGGGGAATCTGTTGTTCCTGATGATGGGCGATCGGAACGACGTCGGCCCACCGGTGGGCCGGGGTTCGCGCGGCGGGTATCCGGCCGGCGCGGTGACGGGCGAAACCTTCGACTGGTGGCGGCGGATGGTCGAACAGAACCGCGACGCGATCATCATCTCCGCCCACCATCACATGCTCAAGGAAACGACCGTCGCGTCCGGCCCGTATGAGGGCTTCGTCAAGAACAAGAACGGCACGTGGCGGCCACACTACCACGGTTACTTCCCCAAGGGAGCCCCGCAGGGCGCGTCCTATTTGTACTTCGTCGACGGCCAGCCCGATGCGCAGGCGTTCGAGCGGTACTTGGCCAAGCACCCGGGCGCGATCGACCTGTGGCTGGGCGGACATACGCATACCAACCCGGACGACCGCAAGGGCGGCCGGTCCCACGTCGAGCGGAAATGGGGCGTGACGTTCATCAACGTTGCCGCGCTCTCCCGTCACCACGGCAGCCGCACCACCGTCCCGATGAGCCGCGTGCTGACCTTCACGGACGGCAGCGACCGGGTCAAGGTCCAGTGCTACCTCCATACGTCCGACTACAAACCTCAAGGCTGGTACGCCCGGGCTGAACGTACTATCACTCTCGGCAAACCGTTTCGAGCGACGAACTAAGCCGGAGATTGCCGGCCGTAGGCCCTCGGGGAACGCCACCCAAACATCGGCAGAGCTCAGAGGGTTGCCACGCCCCCGCCGAGGAACGCTCGCGGAGGCACGTCAACCTCTCGAAGGCCGGAACGCAGCCTTGTCCCCGAGGACACTCGGTTCATACATCCGGCATAGGATGTGTCGAAGCAGCCCCAGGGCGAGGAAAGCACTCCACCTCGGATACGACCCGCGTCGCCGCGATTGGGACCGAGCACTGTGACGTTGGATGTGGAGAACCAGGTTTCGGTGATACCGGTACTTCTCCATGCTCAGGGGCGTACCCCGAACCGATACGTACCCCTCGGCAAACACCTCGAAGCCCTTCATCAGGCCTGACAACCTGGTGTAACTCGACAGGCCATGGTAGTAGATGCTGTACCCGAACCAGATGATGTCGAAGAACGGCGTTCCGAATGTCCGTGGCTCTCCCAACGCCCTTGTCGCGGACCAGTCCACGATGACAAGGCGCCCCGTTTCTTCGTGGAAGCACACGTTGTCTCGGCTGAAGTCTCCGTGGAGGAAGACGCCTTCATCCTCGTAGCGTTTCCATCCACCGGGAAGATCCAACTTCATCCGCGAAGGCAGAACCAGCCGCTCATGGATCGATGCCAGTGCCTGCCCGATTCTCGTCAGGAGGCCCTCGAGACGAGGATCATTGTCGGCGATGAGGCTGTGAAGGGGACGCAGGCCCACGATGCGTTCAGACTCCAGCACCCCGGCCTGGGCGTCGAATCTGAGCACCCGAGGTACGTAGAACAAACCCGTTTCCCGCCCGATCTCAGCCCCCCGCTCGGTCTTGGCCACCTCGATCTCCAGCTCGTCGGGCGAACTGAACTTGCGGGCCACGCGACCTACAAACTCCATTGGGGTCCCTCCAGCGGGTGCGGCGGCCGATCATCGGTGTTGGCAGACCGCGATGAGCTCTTCTGAGAACGGCATCAACAAGCGATACCTCATCGCTCTGTCTTCGGCCCTCCAAATCCAGGACAGCGGGAGGATTCCGTAGAATGGCGGCGGCACGACGCCAACGTGGCAGACCTCGACGACCTTCAAGCCGGCGCCGGCCGCGAGGCTTCTCATGTCGTGCAGGGACATGAACCGATGCAACGGGGCCCTGGAATTCCTCCGATTCCTGATGTGAGAAGCGACCGACCAGGGCGCCGACAGATTGCGGTGGTTGTTGAATACCAGATAGCCCGCCGGGCCGAGAAGGCTCGCCAAGACGCCGATCACCTGCTTGCGAAGTTCCGGTTCGGCGTTCAGGAAGAAACGAAACGCTGTGATGAGGTTGAATCGACGACTTCCCAGGACGTTATGCATCGTCAGGTCGGCCTGAATAAGCCTGGTTCTCTTCACCTTCTTCCGGGCCACCTCGAGCATCGACGTCGAGACATCGACGCCCGTGGACGTCGTTACCTGCTCTTCGAGGAAGCGGGTCAACCTGCCAGTGCCGCAAGCGAAGTCCAAGAGGTGAATCTGTTGGTCCCGGAAGCGTGCTTGGAGAATCGCCTCCAAGACGCGTTGCTCCAAGGCCCAGAAGAGCCTGCGCCTATCGTTTTCCGCGTAGCGCTGGTCGTATGCTGCCCCCTTTCCCTCGGACCGGTGCGAGTCCCTGTAGGTGCGGAACACTGCCTCTTGAGCCATGAACTTGGCGCTCCCGGCTACAGAAATCGACCCCCGAGTCCCGTCTCAGATGGTAGTTCCAGCCCGCAAGCGGGTCAATCTTCGCAGCTGACGGGCGGGGTGGCCTTCAGCTGGCCCCGCAGCAACTTGGGGGAACGTCCAACATCCCCAGCGCCGCGCCACGCGTGGCTTGGCGAGACGCGCCATCTACAATCCGCGCCACTCCACGACCTCGGCACCGGCATTGGCGGCTCAGGCGCGTTGGTGGATCAGGGGTGAACGCAGATTCGGCGTTTTTGCCCCTTGTTCGGCCCGCGCGTTATTCCCTACAATTGGTTGGTTGGACCATGTCCGGCAATCAGTTCTGCACCGATGTCCGCATCGGGAGGAGGCATCCGCTATGTGTAGGGACCGTGGGAGGCGAAAGGCCTTCACGCTCATCGAGTTGCTGGTGGTGGTGGCCATCATCGCGCTTCTGATCTCGATCCTGCTGCCGTCCCTGAGCCGGGCGCGGGCGCAGGCGCGAACGAGCGTCTGCGCGTCGCGGATCACCCAGGTCGCCAAGTCTATCCTCCTGTACGCAGACGATTACGACGAGGGCCTGCCTTTCCTCGGACGGGGGTGGGAGGATTGCGACGACCTGGGCGACGTGGAGTGGCCGACCGGCTCGGGCATGACCGTCCGAGACTGGGCCTACGCCGAGAACTGGCTCATGCCCAACATGCCCGACTACTGGTTTGACCGTCAGGAGACCTGGCCCGTCGAGGCCGACGTCCGCAACGGCTCCCTATTCAAGTACACCCGCTTCGAGAACCTCTACCGTTGTCCCGACTTCGAGCGGGTGTCCGATCCCGGCAAGTTCCAGAATGCCTTCAACTACACGCGGACGCTGCTCGGCCGCAAGTGGTACGATTACGACGATCCTGAGGCGAGCGACCCGGACTCCGCGTGGCGGACGGACTACGGTAGTCCCTTCGGCGCGCCCGGCCCGGTGCTCCGGATCGGCCAGACCTACGCGCCTTCGAGACTGTACATGCTCCTCGACGAACGGTGGAGCCACCACTGCGCCAACCCGGATTTGGACTGTGCTGCCGGGACTGGCTACCTAGAGGACCAGATCACCAAGATGTGGATGGCCATCGATGCCATCTGGACCATCGGGGACGAGGGGGGGCAGTATCACGGTTCTCCGAGGCTGTCCCAGGTCGTTCCGCCTGAGCTGGTCGGCCTCATAACGCCCATCAAAGGGGGCAACGCCGCCTTCTTCGACGGGCATGTCACGCTTGACACCGACATCCTGCCCGACCGGCTCATCGATGAAGGGTGGGGCTTCGACATCGGCAGGGCCGGCCTCCTGTTCTTCGAGTGGCTGAGGGAGATGATGTTCACGCAGCGCGGGAAGAAGACGTTGAACATCAACTTGACGCTCTAGGGCCACGCTGCGCTCGACGGTGCAGGCCACGTCGCGGCACTTCCGGTAGGTCCGGATGACGAAACTCAGCCTCTGGCCGAAGTCCTCCGTCTGGACTGCTTGATCTTGATCACCGCGAGCGTCACCCCCAGCAGTGCGAGGATTGCAGGGAGCAACGCGTCATCGTCCGCGCACGCGAAGGCGGCTCCGACCTCCGTGTCGTAGAGCATGACCAACTGGAGTGGGTTGTTGGTGTCCTCGGCCGCGTAGTTCGCATCCCCCGGGTGCCTCGGGTCGTAGATCCGCCACCCGACGAACTTCTTGCCGTCGCTGGGGACGCCCGTCAGCGTCACGACGGTTCCCTCGGGATAGCGCTCCATGTTCGGGTCGATCAGGATCGTGCCCCAGGTTCCGTGTCCCTGGCCTTCGTTCCACGTGGACAGCGTATAGCTGTCAGGCTCGTCGGCGGTGACAGCATACCTCAGGCAATTGAACGTCACGTCGCGGTAGGTGATTGCCGGTCTCCCGTTCGGATCGGTCACCATCGAGTTGTAGGCCCCCTTCTCTGCGTTGCCGCGGACGGGTCTGTCGTCGACCATGCTGAACTGCCAGACGCTGTTCGGGTCCAGGTAGGTGTAGACGAGCGGTTTGATGGACGGGTCACGGTTGTCGTGGTAGCTGATCCCGGGCCGGTCGTCCGAGCCGTAGTGAAGCCAGATGTCCGGGCGGTCTTCCTCTATCGAGCCGACCTGGTCCGTGACGGTCGAGACGTCCCATCCGCCCCCACTTCCCTTTATGTAGAATATCCCCCGCTCCCAATCTTCGCCCGTCCACTTCTGGCGGAAGCACGCGATCCCCGGGACGCCCTCAGCGTCGTAGGCCAGCGATGATATGGGATCGCTTCCGCCCTCCCAGGCGTAGACGGCGTTGTCAACCCACACGTAGTTGGGGTCGACGAAGACGATGCGGTGACCGGGGGGATCATAGGGGCACCATGAGTACATCAAGGTCTTCGGGTAGTTGGGACCAGGCGAATATGGGTAGACATAGGACATCGCTGGGACGTCGTTGGCGTCGATCGCCAGCGATGGAATCGTCCAAGCCCCCTCGAGGGTCGCGTAGAACTGCATGGCGTACCAGTTCCAGGCTCCCTCGGTGTGGCCAACCTCGCCCTGCGGATCAGCCGGATCGAGAGGAGAGGCCCACGCCACAAGTGTGTACATGTAGGCGCCCGCGGCCCCGAACCCAAGCCAGGGGCGCCCCCCCGACTCGAAGGCCAGTCGGATCCTACCTCTCGGGGGCAGCGCCCCCAGAAAGATCCGCACGGCCTGCGTATCGTGCCATCCCTCGGCGTCCTCCCAGGCATAGGCAAGACAGTACCCGTAGCAGGGGTCATGGTAGGCATACGTAACCCCCGGGTAGCCGTTTGGGTGAAACGCCAACGTGCCGGGTCTGACGTACGACCCCCCATCGGGGAGAGGCGGCAGGAGGGTCTTGACCCATACGCCGTCTGGCTCGTTGGGGTCGTCCGGGTTCAGGCGCGCCAAGGCCATCACGCCATCGCCATCGCGGTAGGTGATCGCGGGATTCCCGTTGGGGTCGAACGCCAGCGAGCATCCCCCGCCGCAGGCAAGCCCCCCGGCGTCGACAACGGTTCGATGCCAGTAGAATTCATCCGCTTGCCCGACCTCGGGGGCAAAGACAAGAACAAGCACCATGCCGATCACGACGCCAGCCGTTTGCTCTTGGCTCATCTCTGTGTCCTCCGAAAGGGCCCCCATTTCCAGTAGCGGGCGCATTGCTCATTTGCCTGTTGAATGTCTTATCCTATTCTTCCCCAAGACCGCTGGCAAGACCTTCCCCGTCCAAGTTGTTTGAAGATCTGGAAATGGCTACCCGGCTGCTCAGGCGATCTGATCGGCGTGTTCGGCCACGCTTCGGATCCGTTCGAGGACCTGGGCTGCTGCCCCGGGGACCGGGTCGCTCAGGATCGGCAGGAAGACCAGGTTGGCGTGCATCTTCTCGGTTACGGGGAAGTCGCCGTCACGGTAGCCCTTGTAGTCGCCGCAGAGCGGTCCGCGTCCGTGCCCGAACAGGTCGAAGCCCTCGGCGAAGTAGGGCAGTTGGTGGAGCAGGCCGTAGCCGCCCCCGACCTTGACGCCGGCCTCGCGCAACGCTTTGACGAATGCCGATTGGGGCACGCCGCCCAGCTCGTCGGCGCAGTAGTGCGTGGGTAAGCCATAGAACCCACCGCGCTGCGTGCCGGGATACGTCGGGACCGGTCGCAGCCCCGGGACATCCGCCAGGCCGGCCTCGACCTCCTCGACATAGGCGGTCCGACGTCGGTTGAGTTCGTCGAGCTTGTCGAGTTGGACTGAGGCCACGCCAATCCCCAGCGGATGGGCGCGGAACTTCATGCCCGTCCCCAGCGGTTGGTGCCGCTGGTACGCGGGCGTCTGCAGGTCCAGGCCGGCGACACGGTTGACCTGGCCGATCATGGCCACGCGGTCGAAGACCTCGGGATCGTTGGTGGCCACCACGCCGCCTTCGCCGGCGCTGACGGGCTTGGACCCCTGCAAACTCCAGGCGGCCGCCTGCCCGATCGAGCCGACGGGCCGACCCTTGTATATCGCGCCGTGGGCGTGGCTGCAGTCCTCGATCACGGGCACGCCGGTCTCGCGGCTGATTTCCATCAGCGCGTCCATGTCACAGACCCATCCCCACAGGTGGACGGCCACGATCGCCCGCGTCCGCGGTGTGATCCGACGACGCACGTCCTCAGGATCGAGCATCATCGTCTCCGGGTCGCTCTCGGCGAAGACGGGCGTGGCGTGGAGGAACGGCACGGGGCTGATCGTGCAGATCCAGGTGTACACGGGACAGATCACCTCGTCGCCCGGGCCGACCTTCAGGCCGAAGAAGGCGCTGTACAGCGCGGTCGTGCCGTTGAGCGTGGTCAGCGCGTACTTGCAGCCGCATCGCTCGCGCCACCGTGCCTCGAAATCGCGAACGGTCTGCGTCCCCCCGGACAGCTCGTTGCGGAGCGTCATCTCGTAGGCCATCCGGGCCTCGTCCTCGCCGACCTGCTCCCATTGGTCGAGCTCGGGGAATTCGCTCTTGCCGCTCTGCACGAAGATGGGGGCGGCCACGTCCTGTTTCGCTTTGTCCGTCACTGGCTGGGTCTCCCAAAGGGCGCGGGTGCCCATCGCGTGCGTCGCGTCGGACACCCCTGACACCATCGTAGTGCGTCGCGTTCAGTCTCGCCAGGAGGTGGGATCGGTGTAGGACATGCCGGGCGCATCCGGCACATCGTGGGACTGTCGTGGGCTCCGAACGTCGTCGCCCGGCGTCAGGGCGTCACGCCCATCTCGTCGATCGTCTCGCGGACCGCGCGGAGCAGGTCGCGGACATCGGCCGGGAAGAGCCGGCCGATGCTGCCGATCCGGAAGCAGTCGGCGTCGCTGACCTTCCCGGGGTAGATCACGTAGCCCTTATCGTTGAGGCGCTGGTAGAACGTCTCGAACGAGAAGCTGGGATCGGCGGGATAGCGAAACGACGTGATGATGTAGCCCTGAAGCTCGGGCTTCAGGTACTCGGTGAACCCCATGGCCCGCATGCCGGCCACCAGCGTGTCGTAGTTGGCCCTGTAGCGAGCGCCGCGGGCCTCGACCCCGCCCTCCTCCTGAAGCTCGCGCAGGGCCTGACGGAAGGCCACGATCGCGTGCGTCGGCGGGGTGAAGCGGAACTGGCCGTTCGATTCCAGCCCCCTCCATTGGGCCAACAGGTCCAGACTCAGGCTGCGGGCGTAGCCCTCGGTGGCCAGCAGCGTCTCGCGCCGTGCGATCACAAACGCGAAACCTGGCACGCCCTCGATGCACTTGTTGGCCGACGAGACCAGGTAGTCGACGCCGCAGTCGGCCACGTTGATGGGCACGGCGCCGAAGCTGCTCATCGCGTCGACGAAGTAAGCCCGGCCAGCCCGCTTGACGATCGCACCGATGGCCTCGACCGGATTCATGATCCCCGTCGTCGTCTCGCAGGACACGACGGCGACATGCGTGATGGTCGCATCGGCTTGCAGGGCCTGCTCGATTCGATCCAGGTCAGGCAGGTCGTCCTCTGGACCATCTAGGACGGTACAGTCGATCCCGAGGACGGACGCAATCTTGGCAATGCGGTGGCCGTACGCACCGTTGACGATCACCAGGAGCTTGCCGTCCGGCGGGATCGCCGACGACACCACCGCCTCGATGGCGAACGTCCCGCTCCCCTGCATGGGGATGGCGTCGTAGTCGCCGTCCGGCACGCCGGCGAGCGTCAGCAGCTCGTCGCGGATCTCGCGGATCGTCTGGATGAACTCGAAATCGCGCGACCCCAGATCCCGCAGCATGGCCTGCTTGACGGTCCGGCTGGTCGTCAGCGGGCCCGGTGTGAACAGGGGTTTGTCCTTCCACCCGTTTGGGGGCTGATCCTCGCTCATCGTCTATTCCTCATGGATCTGGACCGCGCACAGAGGAATCGCCCTGGCGCGCCCGTGGGGTGGCCCCCGGTTGAACGTCCATTGTGATGGTACGACCGACCTGGCCGTTGTGGGCTACTATCGTCAGCCCGAGGGCCCTCATCTGGACTCGCTGGTGCTGGCCAATGGCTTGATCCAGATGTTGCGGTAGGCCACGCCCGTATGGTCGCCTTGTAGCAGCAAGGGCCCGGGCTTGCCGACGTTCCGCGCGTCCAACGCTCCCCCGGTCACGCCCCTGAGCTTGAAGTTGTCGATGACCTTCTCGCCGTTGTGGCCGACCGTGATGTTCATCCCTTTGATCGTGATGTTGAAGCACTGCCATTCACCGGGCTTCTTGGCGACGTTCTTGCTGGCGATCTTCTTGGCGTAGATGGACCCGCACGTGTGCATGGCCGGCTTCTGGCCGTAGCTGTCGTGGACCTGCACCTCCTGTCGCCCGCGCATGTAGACGCCGCTATTGCCTTTCTTGGGCACCTTGAACTCGATGTGCAGCAGGCAATCCCCGAACTTCTTCTCGGTGACCAGGTCGATGCCGTGCGTGCCGGGCTTCAGATCGTTCACCAGCACGCCGTCTTCCGCCTTCCAGCAGTTCTTGCCCCGCCGGTCCGGACGCGGTTTCCACCCGTCCAGGTTCTTGCCGTTGAACAGGCAGATCCATCCCTCCTTGTCCGCGAACTTGGCCTTCATCTTGCAGGGCTTGCCGGCCGCCTTGCAGGCCTTGACGCCGCAACACGGGCCGTCCTTGCCGCCGGACGCACACCCGCCCTCCGCCACTGCAGCCCCCACCTGCCACAAGACCACGCTCAACACCGCCGCCACGACTATCGTTCGCATCGCTTGTCCTCCACATTTCGGGCCTGGCTCTCGAGCCTGATCACACCACAATACGTCGCTGTCCCGCCCTGTGCAAGTCCATCGCCGCCGCCGCCGCATCTCGTCAATTCGAGATCGAGATCGTCGTTTCGCCCAACGCGGACAGGTCGGCACGAGGGATCTTGCCGGCCCGGGCCGATCGGGCCTGACCCGACTTGCCGACGTACGTCACCCGGGCCCCGCCCGGCGGGACGACCGTCGCGTCGGTGTTCGTTCGCAGCGTGTATCGACGATCGTCAATATGGGTCAGCGACAGGCAGTGCTGCACGGTCACGGCATCGCCCGGCTGAACGTCGTGATAGTGGAACGTCTGGCCGGGCTTCAGGCCGTCCGTCGAGTCGACGTCGATCGTCATCACCCCGGCCCCGCCGTACCGGATGTCCTTGATACGCGTTTGGGTGCGGCCGTCGGCGGTTCGCAGCAGCTTGCCCTGGAAGATGCCCGAAACATCCCGCCGCGTGACCGGCCGGGCGTATTCGTGCGGGACCCGGGTGATCAGCGTGTGGGTGTCCTTGATCTCGGCGACGACCCCCTGCCCCAGGACGGTGCCTGCCTGCTCGATACCGAGCCGATCGCCGGTCGCCTGGTCGACCGTGTACGCGGTGTTTCGCGAGTAGCGGGCGTTGCTCACATAGACCGGATCGCCGTTGTACCGACCGTCCGCCGGCCACGCTGGATCGATGCGGATCGTCCGCGACATACCAGGCAGTGCGACCACCTTGGCCTGGCGCGACGGGGCGTCGAGCGTCAACGTCCATCCGCCCCAGCTCAGCCGCGTGGCGTCGACCAACTGGGCCGCCAGCAACACCCGCCCCTTGACGCGGCATCGGGCAATCGCGCCCTGTGTGGCGAACGGCACGCCGTGGTCGGCGCCCGCGACGGACTTCTCGGCGTTCGGCGCCAACGCCCACAGGTCGCGCCGCCCATCATCTAGATCGACCGCCAGCGCCACCCCGAGCCCGGCCGTCCCCGGCCGGGTCCCAGGTCCGATGCGACGAATCGACTTGACCGGCGCGGTCCCGTCACCCGCAAACGACTGCCACACCGAAACGAAACACGACGACAGCGCGTCCCCCTTCCGCCGCCGGATCACGTGACAGGCCTCGGGGAAGCTGGGATACAGACCGGGCGCGAGCGCGGCGGCGACCTCCGTCCCTTCGCTGTGCAACGCCATCAACCGGAATCGCGTCTTGGACCTGTCCTTGAATGCCCAGGTAGCCGACCAGTTGCCGGTCGGCTTGCCGTACGTAGGTTGGCTCAGGAACCCGTAGCCATTCCCCGGCGGAGGATTCCAATACGGTTTGCTCGGGTATCCCTTCATGTCGCCGTCGTTCAGTTGCAGCTCGCCCCATCGGTGCTGCTTTCCCGCCAGGCTGCCAGCCTGCGGCGAGCCCATCGTCAGGTTCTCGAACGAGACGCCGGTGGCCAAGCTGTGGAAGGGCAGATCATGTTGCCGGCCGCCCTCGACTCGGAACACGTCCAGCGCATAGCCGTCGACCAACCCAATCAGCCGGCGATACACGCTCACGCCCGCGTGGGCGTAGACGTTCGACGATCCCTCGGCCAGCGCGAGCCCGGGCAAATCGACGAAATGGTGCAGCGATCCGCCGAACTGCCCCCCGCCGTGCGACCGCTCGTCGACGACGACCGTGTTGTGGCTGATCGTCTGTTTGGCCCACCCGACCTGCGTATGCGTGCTGCCCAGGCTGTACCCGATGTCGTACGACATCTCGTAACCCCGCGCGAAGAAGTTGACGTTCAGGTCGTCGTAGTGACCGTGGTTGAGCGACGGGCCGAAGCGGAGGATGGCGGCCTGCGCGGTCGCGTCCTTGCCGAGCCGCAAGACGGCCAGGCCCTTCTGACCGAAGAAGAACGATCCGTCGAGGTAGCGCTTCATGCGATCGTCGATCTGACCGGCCGCCGGCCCGTCGTCGGGCCCGTGGTAGACCCGCCACTCGACCATGCCCGGCAGGCGCCGGTCGACGTCGGGATCCCGGGTCCGCAGATCCGCCAGCAGGGCCGCATACCGCGCCCGCTTCGCCGGATCCGACAGCCGGGTGGCGAGGTACTCGGTGTGCTGGCAGTCCCAGATCATCGACGGATGGTAGGGTGGCTTGCGCTGAACCCGAACGGGCGACGCATCGCCGAACGGCGCGTCGTGCCCGAGGCAGACGGTTGCCATCTGCGGCAGGACGTAGAACGACTCGAACCGGGGCAGGTCGTACAGGTTCAGGCCGTTCGGGTAAGCGCTGCCGCGGTAGTTGAGCAGCGGCTCGGAGAACGTCAGGTACAGGTTCCGCGTGTGCAGCGCATAGCCTGCGGCCGTCTCGAAGTAACGCCCGTCACGGTCGACGTTGTTGGCCATCATCGTGCGGATGCCGTACGTTCCGTCGACGGGCCAGGTGACATACTCGGGGATGCCGAGCACGACGCCGACGGCCAGCACGCCGCGGAGGTAGTCGGCCTGCCCGTTGTGCAGCCCGCCCCCCACGACCGACCTTTCATAGCAGTACGCCGCGCCGTTCAGCAGCAGGTGCTTCTCGATGTTCTGCCGCCGCGTCAGGCCGGCCCGCGAGGACGGCTCGTCCAGCGCCTTGTGGTCGTAGATCCAATCGTAGATGTCGACGAAATGCACCAGGACCCGCGCGACCTGGTACCACGGCCGGTTCAGCCGGCCGCTCGGCGGGTTCGACGGGTAGTCCCACGACCCCTTGTCGCAGGACGGATAGATCCGCGCGATCTCGTCGAGGATGACGGCGGCCATCCGGCCCGCCCGCTCGTCGCCGGTGAGCAAGTAGACCTTTGCGTACGGCCTGGCGATCTTGAAGATGAGCGTCTCGACGACCCAGGCGTTGTACGAACCGACGAAGTAGTGGATCCGTCCGTCTTTGCCCTTGTAGCCTGTGCCGGGATCGGGGTGCTGTTTGTCCGGTAGGAGATGGCCGTTCGAACACCTCACCTGTCCGGGCTTGTCGAATCTGCACCGCGCGCCTCCCCACGCACTCCAACGTCCACCGCAGATCGGACAGCCCGTGAACCCGTAGGCGAAGCATGCCCCCTCGCCCGGCATGACCGATCGGACCCAGGCCGGGTCCTTGTCGTCCCACTGGGCGGATGCCCGCTTGATCGACGCGAACCACGCCTTGGCGAGCGGGTCGGTTTGAATCCGTCGGCGCGCTCGCTCCACCTCGGCCGGGGTCACGTTAACGGTGGGATGGCGCGGCGCACCCTCGAACGTCAGCTTCGGCCCGGCGGCCAGGGCCGTCGGCAACAGCAACGCCGGCAGGATCACCATGGGTCGGCTCCCTGTTCTGGTCAGATACGATCAGACGGATCTGTGACGAGTCGGACGGCCCGCTGGGGACAGATATCGACGCACGTCCCGCAGGCCTCGCAGCGCTCGACGACCACGACCGGCGGCTGGTCCGGTTCGCCCTCGATGGCGTTACAGTGGCCGATCCGGACGCAGAGCCCGCACGCCGAGCACAGGTCCGGGTCGATCTCCGCATGGCCCGCGTACAGGTCCAGCTCGGTGGCTGCAGCGATCTGGCCGACGAGCCGGTCGCGAATCTCGGACCAGCGTGCGTAGCCCATCTCGGCCATGTAGGTCTTCAGCCGGTCGATCCATGGCCCCAGGAATCCGAACCCCGCGACCATCGTCTGCGTGCAGACGCCGATCAGGTCCGCGCCGACCATGGCGTAGCGGACGGCGTCCTCGTGGCTCGCCACGCCGCCATAGGCGAGCAGCGACGCCGCCGGCCCGCACGCCGACCGCATTTCGTAGACGTCGCGCAGTCCCAGCGGCCTGATCCACGGACCGGACAGGCAGACCAGCGAATGGCGATCCTGCAGCCGAATGACGCTCTTGTCGGGCTGGCGAATGTCGAAATCCACCAGCCCCAGCCGGTTCGCCGTTCCGCCGACGGCGTCCGCGCCGGCCGACACCGCGGCGCTCGCCACCTCCGCGACGTTGCCGCCCTCGGGCGTCAGCTTGCAGTAGACGGGAATGCCGACCGCCCCTTTGACGGCCCGCGTGATGTCCGCCACCACCTTCGGATGCTGGCCCAGCGACGCGCCGGTCCGCGGCCGCTCCGATGCGTCGGCCACGGTGACGTCGAGGTTGTAGCTCATGTTCGGGCAGCACAGGTTCAGCTCGATGGCATGTGCCCCCGCCGACTCGAACCGCCGCGCCATGTCGGCCCAGCCGTCCAACCCCCGGTCGCCCGCGTAGGTGATGTTGGCCAGCAGGTTCAGGTTCGGCGCCTCCCGACGACCGCCGTCGACCAACGCCAGACCTTCGTCCAGCGTCAACCGCTTCTCGGCCGTGAAGAAGAGCATCCGCTCGCGCTTCGACCAGCGGTAGCGCGGCTCGCGATTGATGTACGGCGGCGGGTCGATCGTCAGCTTGATGGACGCCCCTGCCCACCCGCAGCGATCCGCCTCGACGAGCTGCTCAACCCGTTTCGTCGTCGGGCCCGACCCGACGACGAACGGATTCCGCCAACGCAGTCCGCCCACCTCAATCTCGAGCGAGATATCCTTGCTCATCATGCAGCTCGACGACGGTCAACCTGCCCACCGAAGGGCGACGGCGTCTCCAGAGGACCAGCTGCCTCACTTTGCCTGCAATGCGTTCACCAGCGCGACCGGGTCAATGATCGTCCGCAGCGCGATGCGCTTCTTGTCATGCTTCAAGTACGTTGTCCGTCCGGTCTTCATCGCGATCGACGAGAATCGCTCCGGAGTGATCTCCGGGTCCACCTGGGCCGCCAGGAGGTACACCCCAGCAATGTAGGGGATGGCCCAACTCATGCAACCGCCATTTCCGTAGAAGACGTATTCGTCCGCGCCGCCCTGACTGGCCGTCGTCCGCGACCCCGACGGAACCAACAGGCCCATGTCCGGATAGCCCTTGCCCGAGTAGAAGCGGTCGGCCCAGTACCATGCCGGCCTGCAGGACGCCATATCATCGGGGTCCAGGAGCGGAGGACGGTCCAACGGCATGAGCATGGTGCCATTGGTTCTAAGCGTACAGGAGCGTACGACGAGAATCCCCATCGCCTCGGCTTGCTTGACGGCGGCGGTCATGTCGTCATACCCGTCCTGGCTCGGACTCCACCCCACCGAGATGGATATGGCGCGGATCCGTCGATCACGCGGCAGCGCTTGGTTGATCTGCAGGAGGCGGCGAACGCATTTCGCGCGGTAGCCAAAGTTGATCCGCTTCTCGGTTCGCCACAGGTCCCTCGACCATGATCCCATGTAGTACAGATCCGCATCCGGCGCCACGCCGACCGTCTTTCCCACCGCGATGGAGGCCACGGCCGCTCCGTGCATCTGGGCGCCGGTGCCCGGCCGGACATTGACCTCCTCGTAGAATCGGAGCCGGTCGGCGTACTCCTGATGCTCGGTAAGCAGCGCCTGGTCGATGATGCCGATCGCCGTACCTCGCCCCGTAATGCCGCGCGCATGCAGCTTGCGAATCCCGAGTCCGGGATTCTTGCCCAACGCCACGATGCGGTCCAGACCGAACCCCTCGGGCATCCGGTCGGCCGGCGGCCAGAGGGTCCGGCTGTCGAAGCTCGCATGGAGGATGTCCGCCAGGGACGACCTCAAATCCAACCGAGTCAGATCGCGCCCTCGGAAATCCACCTGCCAGAGCTTCTTTGACTTGGGGTCATACGACGGCGCCGTCGTCAACGCCCCTCGGCGGATTGGCCTTGGACTCGGTCGTCGATCGATCTTCGGGAAGACCATCCGCGCTGGAGCGTGTCCCGCTCGGCCCGGCACCCGAGCAGCCAACTCGCCCTTGGCCGCCGCGGGCAGCAGGAGCGCAAACGCGCCGAGCAAGGCACATCTCCCTGGCATGTGTTGGTTTCTCTTGGGACCCATCGCCGCGAGAACGCCCACAGTGAGAGGTCGTCTCATCATGTTTGTACGCATGACACGTCCCAGCGCCGCGATGCAGAGAAACTATCGTCGGCTTCGCTCCACCGCGCGTCACAACACACACGCCTGCTTGATCGCCTCCAATTCATCCCCGTCCCTGGCCGTCCCGTCGGGCAGGAACAGGCCCGCCTCCTCCGTGAAGACCCCCGTGACCATCAACCAGGCGTACACCCAGCCGAGATCGAAATGCCTGCAGACCGGCGCGACCCTGCGCATCTTCTGTCCCAGCGCGCCGCATTCCGTCAGGAGCAAGGGTTTGCCCGCGCCCCTGGCGTCGTCCACGGCCGCGTGGACAGCCCCCTGAAGCTGCGATCAGCTTCTACCAGTGGAGCAGAACGTGCTGATCGACCAGCCATCGACGCCATTTCTCTATGCCTGCTTTGAGGGCGCCTACGTCCTGCCGCTTGACCTTGACGTCGATTCCCGTCAGCGCAGAGAGCGTCCCCGCGGTCGACTCGAGCACCAAACCATGAACGGTGGCCTCCTCGCTGCCTTCCTCATCGACAGCCATGTACTCCGCATACAGGAGGACAAATGGGACGGCGCGCCGGTCGCCGAGGCGTTTGAGGGATTGCAGCGCGCTGATCTGGACGCCCTCCCTAGGGTGACACAGGCAGGAGACCACCGACCAGGTGGCCTTCTCCTCCTCCAGCTTCTCGACGCCCCGATGCCAATCCGCGCTCCGACGGTTGTGGGGGTCGAGCAGTGCATACGCTTCGCGCACCCGAGGCGAGGCGAGGATCTCGTGGGTCACGCGCTGGCGTATTCCTGTCGGTAGCGCCGGCCGTATGGGAAAACCATCGCCAGGCCGAGTCCGAGTGACCGCCGCCCTGATCAGATCGTCGGGACGACGCTGCCGAGGTCGTTCGGCGTCAGCCGCGTGTAGCGAAAGCAATCCAAGCAGCGCGACCAGCGGAGTGCAGCGCCTCATAACGGCTCTCCTTCCCGCGCTGCCCGGGCAGCCTTCGGAAGGGGCGGCCGGTGTGACGCCGCAGTCGCAAAAAACCGCTCCACCTGAAGGTGGGGGCTCGGGCATGCCCGGACAGCGATGATCAGCGGGCCGATCAGACCAGCGCGGGTATGGCTACATCCCCGCGGCGGCCTTGGCGGCCTCGACGGTGTTCTTGAGCAGCATGGCCACCGTCATCGGACCGCACCCGCCGGGCACGGGCGTGATCCAACTGCACTTGTCTTTGGCCGCCTCGAACTCGACGTCGCCCACCGTCATCATGGCGTTCTTGCCCTTCTCGTTCTTGACGGGGTTGCCCTCGTCATCGAGGGCCTTGGGCAAGCGGTTGATGGCCACGTCGATCACGATCGCGCCGTCCTTGATCATGTCGGCCTTGATCAGCGGCGACAGGTCCGGGACGGGCGGGTTCTCGCCGGCCTTCTTGGCCCGGTTGTAACGCTGCCAGACCGCCTGGGCCTTGCCCGTCCCGACGAACAGGATCTCCGCCTGCTTCGTATGGGCGGCCAGGTCCTTCGTGGCGATGTGGCAGACCGTCACCGTGGGCGACTCCATCAGCGATTGCAGCAGGATCGCCGCGATCGGCTTGCCGACGATCTCGCTGTGCCCGACCACCACCGCCTCCTTGCCCGCCAGGTCCACGCCCGTGCTCTTGAGCAGCTCGACCGCACCGGCCGGCGTGCACGGCTGGACGATCCCACCGCCGTAGAACAGCCGACCCATGTTGGCCGGGTGCATGCCCTCGACGTCCTTGTCCGGATCGATCGTGACCTGCACCTTCCGGGCGTCCATGTCCGGGCCGAGCGGCATCTGCAGGATCATCCCCGTCACGCCATCGTCTTCGTTGAGGCGCTTGATCTCATCGAGCACGTCCTGTTCCGAGCAGTTCTCGTCGAGCTGGTTCAAGTCGTAGATCAGCCCGATGCTCTCGCACGCCTTCTTCTGCTGGTTGACGTAGATCCGCGACGCGGGGGGATCGCCCACCTGGACCGCCACCAGGTGCGGCGGCTTGCCCGCCTTCTTGAGGGCCTCGACTTCCTCAGCCAAGCCGGCCTTGATCTTGTCGGCCAGCGCCTCACCGTCCAGTATCTGTGCAGCCATGCTCGTCTCCCATCTGCTCGTCAAATGTCCGGTATCTACAACCTGTTCGCGTCGGCGTCGCGGATACCGCGGGCGACGTCGACGAAGTCTCTCAACTCAGCATTTCCTGCAGCCGACCGGCGGCGGCCTGGTCCACCGTCCCCTTGACCTTCGCCATCGCCAGCGCCCGACGCCCCAGCAGACGGTACAGGCCCGCCAGCTCTCCCGACACCTGCCCGATCGCCGCCAACTGCCGCTCGACCGTATCGGCGTCGCCTCGGGCAATCGGACCGGTCAGGGCGTCGATCGCGCCGAACCGGCTCACGTTCTCGAGCGTCGCGTTGAGGAGGGGCCGCATTGCCGCCGTCGCCTGCGTGCGGTCGATGCCGGCCTGCTTGGCCAGCTCCCCCGCCGCCTCCAGCAGCACGACCAGGTAGTTGCACGCCATCACCGCCGACGCGTGGTACAAGACCTTGTTGGCCGTGCTGATCTGCTCGACCCGCCCGCCGATGGCCGCAAACAGGCCGCGCAGCACGCTTACCGCCTCGACGTCGCCCTCACAGAAGCACCACGTCCCGGCGAAATGGGACAGCGCGCTGGCCGCCGTCGCGAACGTCTGCATCGGATGGACCGACGCGACGTGGGCGCCGCACCGCTCCCTGGCCGGCGCCAACACTTCGCTGCTCAGCGCCCCGCTGCAGTGGGCGACCACCGAACCGGACCGAAACGCCCCCGCCCCCGCCAGCGATTCGCAGACCGACCCGATCGCGTCGTCGGGTGTGGTGATTAGCACGATCGCACCGCGTCGTGCGGCCTCGGCGGGCTCCGACACGGCCACGTCCACGCCCAGCATGCGACAGGCGCGGTTCGCCGATTCGGGGCGTCGGCTGGCGATGGCAGCCACCTGGTAGCCCGCCCGATGGACCAGGCACGCCAACGCCGTGCCCACCACGCCCGCGCCGATGATGACCACTTGTCCGCGCTCTTCTGCCATCAGGACCTCGGCAGACCCAGACCCAACAGCGTCCGGCCCCGCAGCGCCAAACGCGTCACGCTACCGTCGCCGGCAGGCGCGGTCAAGGGCACCGATGTTCGCGTCACTTCCCGCGAGCGCTCCCACTCGCCGTCCGTGCGGTCAGGTCCGGGATCGCAACACCGTGTCGCCTCAGGTTGCTGCGGGCAGGATAGCGCGTGTTGAAGGCAAGGACCTTCCCCCTCACCCGCACCAGCTGAGGGCCGGCGTCCACGCCGCTCTCGATGGTCATCGGGCTCGACCAGCTCTGCCCGTCCCGACTGAAGCGGACGACGCTATGTTGTGTCCCCTTCGGCGCGTCGTATTGCCGGTAGGCCAACGCCCAGGTTCCCGCAATCCTATAGAAGAGCGGCATCCGGCCGCGCTCGCCCAAGGACTCCGGTGCGGTCCACTGCACGCCGTCCCGCGACCGGGACAGGTAGAAACCGTCCACGGTCCCCTTGCCCTCGTCGGCGCGGATGGCGGCCAGGAAGCGGTCGGGGCCGAGCTGGACGACGGTGCACTCCGTCAGGCCCCGGTTCCCGTCGGTCGGGGTGGGCAGGGCGATCGGCTTGCCCCACGTCTTGCCCCCGTCGCGGCTCCGCATGACAAGGGCCCGGAACTCCTCCTCGCCACGCTGGAAGTAGGGACAATAGGCCCAGCGTCCGTCCTGCATCACACAGATCGGTCCGTAGGCGTACAGGTTCGTCCCGAGGTCCATGATGGGCGTGGGCGCAGACCACGTGCGGCCGTCGTCGTCGCTACGAACCCAGCAGACCCGTTTCTGTCCGTCGTCGGTCGTGACGACCAGCAAGAGCGCACCGTCAGCGAGACGGGTGAAGTAGCCGCCTGAAATGCGCGTGCCCTGCTGGTGGATCGTCGAGATGGTCTTCCAGTGCTTGCCCTCATCCTGGCTGGCGGTGATGCGGACCTTTCCGCCGTCGTTGAAGGACATCAGGATCGTGTCGTCCGGGCCCTCGATCCAGGTGGGTCCGGGGCTGGGACAGGGAAGCTTCGTGGTGAAGGTCTGTTCTTCCACCGGGGCCTTGGGCGGTGGGAGGGAACCGTCGGCCTTGCGATCCCCGATCCGCTGTCCGCCGACCCGCTTGATCCAATCAGCCGCCCACTTAACCGCTTCCGCGTCGTTGGTGATGGTCAGAAAGACGATTCCCTTGATGCGACGGGCGTGCGCCAACTGCAGGGCCGTCGTGCACTGTCGCTCGAGCAGATCGAGCGGCATGCGTCGGTTACCCCCGTAGTCGTAGAGATAGAGACCCAGAACGATCGGCTTGCCCGGATACTGCTGCTCGCACCGGGCCACGTTCCGGGTCAGATCGACCACGTCCTTGGCGTGCCACGTCCAGAGGTTGATGACGTCCAGCTCGTCGATGTACTTCCGGATGCCCTTCCGGTTCATGGACATCGTGTAGAGCACGCCCCAGACCTTCGCCTGGCCATGCGTGTCCGACAGCAGCCCGCGAATCTGCCGGATGTGCTCCGGTTTGAACCCTCGGTTGATCTTCTGCGTGCTCATGTCGTCCAGCAGGACGCCCTCGATCTGTGGGTGCCGTTTCGTCAGCTTCCGAATGCTGGCGATGGTCTCTCGATAGACGAACGGCGGCCCCAGCCCCTCGCCGTCCGGGCTGATCTCCCAGACGAGATGCGGGGACGACGCCACCTGTTTGGTCAGGGCCTCGGCCTGCCGGTCGTCGTCGGGCAGACCGAGCCCGGCCATCAGGACGTTGGGCACACCCAGCAGCCGGGCGCGTTCGGCCGGGCTGGCTTGCGCGAAGGTGGCCAGCGTGTGCGGGCCCTTCTTGGCCATCTCCGGATTGCCCCACACCCACATCAGGTCGCGAATCGTCTTCGCCTCGCGCACCGGCGCCGGTTTGGGCTTCGTGCCTTCGGCGGCCAGACACGGGTGACCCACGCCCAGAGCTGACACTGCAACAACCAGCGATGCGAGGAGAACGCGACTCGGTCTCATGTCATTCCGTCCTTTCTGAAAACGCGAACCTGAGAGCCGCAAAATCACCGCAGCTGTCACGACGTGCCGCCCGCCGGCGCGGGTCCCTTCTCGAACCGGATCTCATCGACGACGACCTCGACGTCCCGCGCGGAGCATGGGTCGAATCGCAGGATCGTGATCCGGCTCCGCCACCGCGGGGTGGTCGTCAGGTCGATCGTGTACGTGTGCATCTTCCCGTCCGTCGCGAGGGGAAAATGGAAGCTGGTGGTTTCGGTCATGGCACGGCCACCGACGGAGAAGAAGATCTGGCCATTGTCGCCCTGCTTGACGTTCCCGACGAGCTGCATGCGGACAACGGCCCGCGTGAAGGCCTTGGCCCGGAACCCGCCCGTGCTGGCCACGATGGCCGGGTCCGCGGTCACCGTCTTGAACCGAAGCGCGCCATCCCGAACCGTCAGCTCCGACACGCCCATCATTCGCCGCCAGCCCTGGTTGCTGTTGTCGAACGACCACGTGTTGGTCTGGGGTGGGGTGGGGAAATCATACGGCCCCAGGCCGACATCCGCCGGCGCAACGTTCACCGGCCACGAGGCCGGATCGCCCTTGGCGAAGACCTTGCGCACCGCCTCCATCATCTCGAAGCCGAACTCCGTGTTGGGCTCGATGTAGCTGCCCTCGCCCCACTCGTTGGCCGGGCCGAGCACGACGATCTTCCGGCCGATCTTCGTGCAGTATTCCTTGGCCTGGCGGAGGATATTCTCGAACCGCGCCGGCGTCCGGCCGTTGATGATCCGCGCCCGATCGCCGTGCCACGGCCGCGAGTCCCAGCCCGTATCGACCACGGGATGGTAGATGAGCTTACCGCACCGTGCGACCTTGGTCTCCCACGTCTTGCGGACGGTCTCGACGATGTCCTGATACTGCGTTCGCCTCCGGTCCTTGGCGAGCGCCGGCGCGTCGGCCCATTCGTGGTAGTTGGTCGCGCCGTAGTACCCTTCCGACAGCAGCGCCTTGACGCCCGCCGCTGACTCGTGGCCGAACATGGCCAGGAACGTGATCCCCTTATGTCCCGCCGCCTGCGCCATCTTCTGCGATTCGGCCATCGCCTTGGCGACGACCTCCGACCCCTTCAGGTCACGCCGCACGTTGTTCGGGCTCCAGATGAAGACCGCCGGCTTGCCGTCGATGTGGTAGTACGTGTCCAGCGTGAAGTATCGGTCGATCCACTCGCGGGTCACGTCGTGCCAGTCCGCCACCGAATGCGTGTTGGGCGGATTGTGGTTGGCCCACATGATGGCGACCTTCAGGGAGTCGCGGTACTTGGCCTTGCGGTAGGCCTCGAACCAGTGCTCGAGGTGCTTGTTGCCCTTGACCCAGTACCAGTCGACCAAGAAGCACTTGATGCCGTTCTCGACGGCCCACTTGATCTGCCAGTCCACGCAGGCGGGGTTCGCCTCGTCGTAGTAGCCCAGCAGCGGCTTGCGGATCGGGGCGACGCGTCGGATGCAGTCCCACTTCGCATCGGAAGGCCAGCCCGGGAAGTAGTAGATGCACACGTCCAGGTCGGTCTGGACGGGCCTCGGCTCGGGGACGTAGCTCGCCTTGGGCAGGTTCACAGGCGGCTCGAAACGCAACGTCGCCGACGTCGGCTCGGGCGCGCCCAAGCCTTCGCATACCAGCCGAGCCGTGTATGTGCCGGGCTTCTTGGCAACGACTCGCCAGGTGAGCGTCTTGGCGTCGTCGTACTCCAGCTGGTCGAGGGTCTGCTCCGCCGACGTCTCGACGCACGCCAGTCCCTCCGGCATCGCCAGTCTGACCTTGAGACCGGCCACACCCGATCCGCCGCGATTGCCGAACGTCGCGATGACGTGAGACGGCCGTCCCACGCGGTTCACGCCGTTCTCGAAACCGAAGTACCGCACGGTCGCCTCCGGCGGCCCCGACGGCTCGGCGCCCATCCGGATCGACTCCAGGTGGACGTTGGCGTCGGTCGGCAGCCGGATGCCAAACGCCACGACCGGGTCGCGCCACTCACGAATGCCGGCCAGCTCGACGTTGTAGTGCCGAAGCTTGCCATCGCCACGCAGCGTGAAGGCCTGGCTCTTGAGCCCACGGACGTCCGCAGCGCTCCACAGGATGCTGGCCGAGGACTCCTTGTCGCATTTCAACCGCACGGTCACCCAGCCCTTGTCCTCGACGTTCAGCCGGAGCCGAGGCGCCAACAGCACGTCCGACGACGGATGCACCCGCCACGCACGCGTGTCCCCCTTCAACTCCCACGCGAAGACGTCCATCTGCGGCGGCTTGTCCTGGCCCCAGCTGACGACGCGAATCGCGTCGATGTCGAAGTGCGCGCCGTCATAGACGTCCAGCCGGAGCTGCCGGATCGTCCCCTCCGCCTGCCAGAACGGGAAGACTGCCACCTCCTCCCACGACCGATCGCCCTTCAGTTGAAACGGCGTCTGCTTCGCGGGGGAGAACCCGCCGTACTTGCCCGTCGTCTGGCCAGACCAGAAGATCTGCCCACCGCCCGGCTTGTCCGCCCTGATCCGCAGCAGGATGAACTGCCACGGCGTCGCGGCGAACTCGATGCCCTTGCACGTGAAGAACGGGTCCCAGTCGACGGCGTCCGCGCTGACCACGCCGTCCTTGACCGTCACCTTGGCCAGGTGGCTGTTCGCCACCCACGCCCGCACGTCCGCGTCCGTCTCGAAGGTCCATTGGGCGACGTCCGACGCGCCAACACAAGCGACCCACCCCATCAGTACCCATGCCGTCATGATCTTCGTCCTCCACAAGTCCGGGCCGAGAATACCCGCAAGCCGCCCCAGCGACAACGATCCAGATCGCATTGACGCCGTTGCCTGAGCCGCGGGATTCATCCCGCGCGGTCCAGTTGCCGCGCGGGATGAATCCCGCGGCTCGGGCGTTCTGCTGTTACGCGCCCAGGAATGACGCCCGTGCAACGGAGGATCGGATGCACCCACTACCCCGACCGCTCTGCGGGGGGCTGGACACCGAACGCCATTCCCTGCTACTTAAGGGGTGGTGAACGGTGCGATGAGCGATCCCGCGAACACACCGACTGCCGTAACCGTCCCCGCCGAAGACGACTTCGTGCTCCGCGTCGAGGACCTTAAGACCTACTTCTACACCGTGGAGGGCGAGATCCCCGCCGTGGACGGCGTGACGTTCTCGATGCGCCGCGGGCGGACGCTCGCCATCGTCGGCGAGAGCGGCTGCGGCAAGAGCGTGACGGCCTACTCGATCCTCCGGCTGATCCAGAAGCCCGGGAGGATCGTCGGCGGCAGGATCCAGGTCTGTCCCCGCCGCGGCGATCCGATCGACGTCACCGCCCTCGACGAGAGGTCCGAGGCGCTCTACACGCTCCGCGGCGGGCTGGTGTCGATGATCTTTCAGGAGCCGATGACCGCGTTGAGCCCCGTCCACACCGTGGGCAACCAGCTCTGCGAAGCCGTCCTGCTGCACCAGGACGTCACCACCGAACAGGCCGAGGCCCGGGCGGCCGAGATGCTCGGCAAGGTGGGCATCCCCAACCCAACAGAGCGGCTGCGGCAGTACCCGTTCGAGATGAGCGGCGGGATGCGTCAGCGGGCGGTGATCGCGATGGCGATGGTCTGCAACCCCGAGCTGCTCATCGCGGACGAGCCGACCACTGCGTTGGACGTCACGATCCAGGCACAAATCATGGCGCTGATGAAAGACCTGCAGCGGGAATCCGGGACGTCCATCCTGCTGATCACGCACGACCTGGGCGTCGTGGCGCAGATGGCCGACGAGGTGGCGGTGATGTACCTGGGACGGATCGTCGAGCAGGCCGACGTGCGGGGCGTCCTCAAGTCGCCCCGGCATCCGTACACGATGGCGCTGCTCGAGTCGCTGCCCAGCCTCGGCGAGGCCCACAAGGAGCTGCCCTCGATCACCGGCAGCGTCCCGTCGATGACCGAAATCCCCCCGGGCTGTCCGTTCCACCCCCGCTGCGACCACTGCGACCCCGGCCGCTGCGACGTCGGCGACCCACCGGCGCTCCGACCCGTCCGCCCCGACCATCAGGTTGCATGCGTACGAGCTGAGGAGATAGATACCTGAAGGACGAAGGAGCAAAACAGGTAGGGTGGGTCGTTTCGACCCACCTGTCGGCGGGTCCGGAGGACCCACCCTACTGTCTCGATGGATCCAATGCCCGGGGCAGGCAACGAGAGTGACTGAGTTGCAGCGTGCGCCCACATGAGGCGGAGGCCGCCCCGTGACGAACGAGACGAGCGTGCGGCTGGCGAGACCTGACGATCTGGATTTCGTGCGTCAGGACGGCTATGTCCCCGCGGAGGTCGCAAAACGCAAGATCGACCTGCAGGAAGCCGTCGTGGCCGAACGCGGGGGGCAGCGGGTCGGCTACATGCGGCTTGAGTACCTGTGGTCTCTCGTCCCCTACATTGCGATGATCCGCGTGCAAGTCGAACTTCGTAGGCAAGGAATCGGAACGGCGATGCTCCATTTCGCCGAGGCGTTCCTGCGTGAGCGAGGCCACACGGCCCTCTATAGCTCCTCCCAGGCCAACGAGCCGGAGCCACAGGCGTGGCACCGCCGCATGGGGTTCGAGGAGTGTGGGATCATCACAGGGATCAACGAAAGCGGAATCGGCGAGGTGTTCTTCCGGAAGCATCTTGCCTAGTCGGCGGATTGCGGGGCAGGTACACCCATGACCGACGAGTCCGACAGGACGGCACACCCCAGCCCGGAAAGCGGCGGCAACGAGCCGAGTAGGGTGGGTCGTTTCGACCCACCTATCGGCGGGTCCGGAGGACCCACCCTACTGTCTGACCACCCAGGGCCGCTGTTGCGGGTTCGCAACCTGCGCAAGCATTTCCCCGTCCACGGCAAGGGATTCCTCCAGCGCGTGGTCGGCACCGTCAAGGCCGTCGATGACGTGAGCTTCGATCTGCAGCCCGGCGAGGTGCTGGGGCTCGTGGGCGAGAGCGGGTCGGGCAAGACGACCGTCGCGCGCTGTATCCTCCGCGCCATCAGGCCGACGGCGGGGGAGGTGTGGTTCCGGGACAACGGCCGGAGGGTCGATCTGGTCCGACTGCCCGCCAAGCAGCTCAAGCCGCTTCGCACGCAGATGCAGATGATCTTCCAAGATCCGTTCAGCTCGCTGAACCCGCGGATGACCGTGGGCGACATCGTCGGCGAGCCGCTGGTCGTCCACGGCGCGGCGCGGGGGAAGGCGCTCAAGGACCGCGTGACCGAGATGCTCGTCAAGGTCGGCCTGGCGCCCGAGCACGCCATCCGCTATCCCCACGCCTTCAGCGGCGGTCAGCGGCAACGCATCGGCATCGCGCGGGCGCTGATCCTCCGCCCGTCGCTCGTCATCGCCGACGAGCCGGTCTCCGCGCTGGACGTCTCGGTCCAAGCCCAGGTCATCAACCTGCTCGGCCAGCTCAAGGACGAGCTCCAGCTCACGTGCCTGTTCGTCGCCCACGACCTCAGCGTGGTCAAACACATCTCCGACCGGGTGGCGGTGATGTACGCCGGCAAGCTCGTGGAGGTCGCCCCCGCCGCCGCCATCTTCGACGACCCGAAGCATCCCTACACCCGCGCGCTGATGTCAGCCGTGCCGCATCCCGATCCGGATCGGAAGATGGCCTTCCAGCTCGCCGGCGAGGTCGCCGACCCGGGCAACCTCCCCCCCGGCTGCAGTTTCCACCCGCGCTGCGATCGATGCATCGCGCCCTGCAACGTCCGCGTGCCCGAGCTGAAGCCGCTCGGCCCCGATCGACAGGTCGCGTGTCATCTCTACGACCAGGAGTCGTAAGGTTGGCCGGACCGGGGACGACGGGGTGCCCTATCGCCTCAGCGGTGGGAAACGAAAGCTAGGGGGGAATTGATGTCCCCCGCCGCTGAAGCGACGGGGCACCCGCCGGGACAACGTATTCCGGTCGGTCGTCAGCCGGCTTCCAGCCGGCGCCACCGTTAGCCACGGGCTTCAGTCCGTGGGGATCGTGCGCGCCACAGTTCCTCCCCCCTCCCCCCAGCCGGCTTGAGCCGGCTGGGGGGAGGGGGGAGGAGGGGTTTGGGCTCGCCTGCGCACGGGCTGAAGCCCGTGCCTAACGGTGGCGCCGGCTGAAGGCCGGCAGAGGCAGTGTCTACCTCGACGAAGCCGGGACCGGGCGGCCGAGACTGCACCCCACACGACCACGAGGAATCGAAGCGGACTGACCGAGCGCGGCACAAGCCACTGAGCGACAAGATACCCCAAAGCAAAACAGCGCTTCTGCGCTCAGGCTCCGCTACTTCCTATCCAACAACCCGCGGCTTCGCATCCAATCGGCACAGCGTATGGGCCAGGACGACACCGGATGACGCTGGTTGCGCAGGCCGAATCCGTGCCCGCCGACCTGGTAGATGTGCATCTCGGCCTGCACCTTCGCCTTTCGTAGGGCGAGGTAGAAGCAGATACTGTTCTCCGGCGGGACCCCCGTGTCGTCGTCAGCGTGGACCAGAAACGTCGGTGGGGTCTCGGGCGTGACCTGGAGTTCGTTGGACAGGCTCACGACGAGCGCCTGGTCCGGATCGCTGCCCAGCAGGTTCTTCCGGGAGCCGCGATGGCAGACGGGCTTGGTGAACGAGATGACCGGGTAGAGCAGGATCATGAAGTCGGGCCGGCAACTGACCTGGCTGAGGGCGTCCGTCGGCGCGGGGGCGCGTCGGTCCTTCTGGAAGTGCGTCCCCACCGTCGATGCAAGGTGCCCGCCCGCGGAGAACCCGAGGATGCCGATGCGGGACGGATCGACACCCCAGTCCTTGGCGCGCATGCGGACCATGCGGACGGCCCGCTGGGCGTCCTGCAGCGGCGCAGGATGACCGTAGCCCGTACCGCGATGGCGGTATTTCAAGACGAACCCCGCCGCACCAAAGGAGTTGAGCCACGCGGCGACCTCATGCCCCTCCTTCTCGATGGCCAAGTGGCCATAGCCGCCGCCCGGACAGATCACCACGCCGCAGCCGGTGGTCTTCTGCTCCGGCGGCAGGTGAATCGTCAGCGTCGGCTTGTCGGCGTCCTTCTCGCCCTTCGCGCCGGGAGCGCCCTGCGACCACAGCAGCTCGACGGGCGGCTGCGAGGCCTGCATCGAGCCGCACAACGACAGAAGAACGACAGCCGACAGTCCCAAGGGCATACGAACCCTCTCTGGTTTTGTGATCATCCGTCTTGCTCCTCCTCGAACGTTCCCACGCCAGACAAGGCCACCGCGTGGTTCTCCCTTCTCGCGTCGGCCCTCTGGCGACGGACAACAAGATACGACACCAACGCGGCGAGCGCGAAGAGCGCGCCGCCGATGACGAACATGACGACGGACGCCGGGATGAAGTGCAGGATCGTCCACCCCACGAGCGGCCCCGTCGCAGAGCCGACGTCGGTGGCCGTCACGAAGGAGGCCACCGCCCGCGCCCCCCGCATCCCCGCCACAGCCGCCAGCGTAAGCACCAGCGCGGTCGTGCAGATGAAGAAGACGAGCACGAGCACGACCAGAACGATTGTGTTCGAGACAAGGGTTGCCAGCAAGAGTACGACCGTTCCCGCGAAGAAAAGCGCGCATGTGCCGCGCCAATGCCCGATCCGGTCGGTCAAGGCGCCGAGGAACGGGGCAGCCGCCGTGTCGGTGATCCACCGTCCCGCAAGCAGCGCGCCATTGAGCGTGACCACGCCGAGCGTGATTCCCGCCACGACGACGGTCTGGCCGACCTTCTCCGCCAGCGTCATGCCAAGCGTCGTCATGATGATGGCGCTGACGCAGCGAACCGCGAATCCGCAGACCAGCAGCGCAGGCCCCGTGGCCGTCTCACCGTCACGCGCCCGCTCGTCCTGATCTGGCGCGCGGACGGGACGCTCGCGTTGGGACAGCAACCCGGGCACCACGCCCGCCAGCGAAACCAGACCGAACGCGATCAGCGTCGCACGAAAACCGACCTGATCGCACAACAGGGCGCCAACGAACAGACCGGCCGATCCGCCAAGACGTGAAATCCCGCTGTAGTAGCCCATGCCCTGGGCGATGCGAGCGCCGTCCACGCTGTCGACCACCGTCATCAGGCCGATCTGGCGAATGAACGACCAGCACAATCCCCACGTCACCCGCGCCAGCAGCAGAACCGGAAACAAGAAGATCGTGCCGTACACAACGGCCAACAACGATCCCACGATCAACGCCGCCGTAAGCAGATAGGAGCCGGAGTACCGCCGAATCAGTCTTTCCGCCAGATGGTTGGTGATCATTCGAATCCAGCGGTTCACCGACAGCAGCAGGCCGACGTGGATGGGGGCCAACCCCAAGGCATGGTGATAGGCGGGAACGGGCAAGACCGCGTACAGCACGGAATCCCCCAACAGACTGAACGCCGTTGCCGTCGACACGAACAGGACCGGGCGGTTCAGACGCATGATGGGGCTTTTGCACTCCGACGGCGCCTCGGAGAAGACTGGCGCTCGCGCTTCCCCGTGGGGCCAAGCCTAGTGGTCAACGGTCTGCGCGGACGCCACGCGATAGAGCCAATACCCCACCCCGACCAACAAAACGACGCCCGGCCAAGTCCCCGCAGGTTCTGAGAGTAGGGCGAGCACGTCCGATCGGCCGCTGACGACGATGGGGATCGCCAAGACGATGCCGATCAACGCCTCCCCCGTGATCAGTCCGGAAGCGAACAGCAGGCCCCGTCGGTTGGCGCTGTCGGTCTCCTCCCCCGTCGCGCCCCGCTTGGTCTGTCGCGATCGGATCGAGTGGTTCAGCAGGCCGCCCGCGAAGATGGGCACGGCCAGCTCGAACGGCAAGTAGAACCCGATCGCGACCGCCAACACCGGCGTTCGAAACGAATGCCCGCGCCGCTCGAGCGCGATGTCCAACAGGATCACGCCCACCGCGACCGCGACGCCCACCGACACGAACGTCCAGGGCAGCCCGCCCTCAAACACGCCCTTCGCCACCGAGGCCATCAGCGCCGCCTGGGGCGCCGCCAGCGGGCTGGCCTTCGCCGACGCGTGGCCCTCGAACCCATAGGCCTTGAGCAGGAGCGTCAGGATCGGCGCCATCACCAGCGCCGCCGATACTGTCCCCACCATCTGCATGACCTGCTGTTTCCAGGGCGTGGCCCCGACGATGCGGCCGGCCTTGAGGTCCTGCATGTTGTCGCCCGCGATCGCGGCCGCGCAGCAGACCACGCTCCCGATGATGATCGCCGCCGCCGGACCGTTGCTCGCCCCCGTCCCCATCAGCCCCACCAACAGCAGCGACGAGACCAGCACCGTCGCGATCGTCACGCCCGAGATCGGGTTGTTCGACGATCCCACCAGACCCGCCATGTAGCCCGCAACGGCGGAAAACAAGAATCCCGTCACCAGCATCGTGATCGCCATCGGCGCCGCAATACTTACCTGGGCCACGAAGACCTGGTACACGGCAAACAGCGGCACGACCGAACTGACCATCAGGACCAGCACCCACTTCATGGGGATGTCGCGATCCGTCCTCTCGATCGTGGCCGACGCGTCGGCGGCGCCCCGGTAGGCGTCCAGCCCGCTCCGGATCCCGCTGACGATCGACGTCCGCAGACGGAGCACCGTCCACAGGCCCCCGACCAGCATCCCCCCGACGCCGATGTAGCGCGTCTTGGTCGACCAGATCTGGTGCGCCCAGTCCACCGCAGACAGCGGCTCGGCATTCGTCATCGGCCAGGCTTCGGTCGCCGCGCAGATCGGTATCGCGATCAGCCAGTTGCACAGCCCGCCCAGGAAGATCAGCACCGCGATGTTCAGTCCGACGATGTACCCCACCGACAACAACGCCGGACTCAGGTTCGAGCCGAAGTACGCCACCGTCCCCCCGACGCCCCGCGCCGCCTCGAACACGCCCGACCAGATCCGCAATCCCGCCTCGCCGAACTTGAACAGGCCACCTGCGAGGGCGGCCGTCGCGATGGTCCTGACCCCCGACCCCCCGCGTTCGCCCGATCGCAGGACCTCCGCCGTCGCGATGCCTTCGGGAAACTTCAGCGTGCCGCCCACGATCAGCGACCGCCGCAACGGAATCGTAAACAGCACCCCCAACATGCCGCCGAACCCCGCGATCACGGTCACCCATACGAAATCGAACTCGCCCCAGAAGTCGAGGATCACCAGCGCCGGCAACGTGAAAATCACGCCTGCCGCCAACGACTCTCCTGCCGAGGCGGCGGTCTGAACGATGTTGTTCTCCAGGATGTTGCCCCGCCGCAGCAGACGCAGGACCCCCATCGACACGACGGCGGCCGGGATCGACGCCGACACCGTCATCCCCGCGAACAACCCGAGATAGGCGTTCGCCCCGGCCAGCGCGATCGCCAGCACGACGCCCAGGACCAGCGCCCTGACCGTAATTTCCGCCGTCGAGCCCGTGGTAGAGGACATGCGCGACTCCCGTGGTCCGGCACGGCCGCCCCTATCCTAGCGGCCGCGACTCCGGATGCCACAGGGGAGCTGCGCCCGCAGCGAAGCGACCATGATCGCTAAAGGCGTGGCCACCCACTTGCCAGCGCCCCGGGCGCCGGACATAATCAGGATCTCAGCACCGCGCTTTCACCGGAAAGGAGCCGGGTGAGCGGCCCGCAGACCCCGCCGCGCGGCGCCCCTGCAAGCAGCAGCAACGGCTGACGAGGTCCGGATGAAGCCCGCTCTGCAGGCCAACGATCCCCTGGCCGGCACCGCCCGTCTGGCGGTGGTAGTGCCCGTAGCGGTGGCCAGCTTCTTCTATCTCACGTCGTTGGAGTACGCGCTGCCGTTGTACTTCGGTGCGCTGCGCGATGCGGCCGAGGCCAAGGGCCGAACCTATCCGGTGGACATCTGGTCGAAGCTGGTCAAATACCAGATCGTTCCTTGGATCTCCGGCCCGCTGCTGGCAGGGCTGCTGTCCCGGCGGTACGGGGAGCGCATCGTCTGGTCCGGCGCCCTGTTGGGCAAGGCCATCATCCCCGTCATCCTGGCGGTCAAGCCACAGCCACACGTCATCTTGCTGCTCGCCCTGTGGCAGGGGCTGACGGGGGCGGTCATGTGGATCGCGGGGGTCTCGCTGATCCAGATGGTCACGCCTGGTCGGAGGGGCTTGTCCAACGGTCTGATGATGACGTCACTGGGTCTGGGCAGCGTGCTGGGGCCGCTCGGCGCACGGGCGCTGATCTATCGCGCCGAACTGGGCGATCGGATTGCCCAGGGAGACTGGACGGGGATGGTCTCGCAGCTGTTTACCTTCACGCCGACGACCACCACGCCCGCCGTCGCCGACTTCCACCCGATTCTGTGGCTGCTGACGGGCAGCACGCTGCTCTGCGCCCTGCTGGTCGGCCGATGGGGACAGCGCCCGGGGCGGTTCGACCGCGGCGAGCCGCCCGATTGGGGTCAGACGCTCAACGACCTGGGCCACCTGGCAGCAACGCCGAAGTTCTGGGCGTTGGTGCTGGCGTTGTGCGTTCTGGGAGGACCGGTCTTCCAGGCCTCAAACCAGTTTCTGCCCTACCGGGCTGAGGATCTCGGTCTGAAGGCGGGGGCCGAAGACCACGGGTGGATCTGGCTGAAGCTGCTCCAAACGTTGATGTGGATTCCCGGCGGGTTGGCCGTGGGGCTTGTGGCCGGACGACGGGCGCCGGGCGGAGCGGCGGTGGCGATGTTGACCGCCTTCTCGATAGCGGTCTTCGCCATCGGGTGGAGCAAGTTCGCCTGGCAGCTCTTCGCCTGCGTAGCCCTGTTCGAGTTCGTCCGGCAGTTCATGCGCTGGTCGCACGCGGGGTACCTATCCGAGCACCTGCCGCACGAGCTGCGGGCGACGGGCATCGGGTGCGCCATCACCTTTGCCGGCCTGGGCAGCACGATCTTTGCCTGGGCGGCCGATTCGCTGTGGGACCCCAGCACCCCCTACTTCCACTCCTCGCACCCGTTCCTGGCCGCCGCGGCGCTCGGCATTGTCGGCAGCGCCGGGCTGTACGCCTACGATCGGCTGAACCCGATCCGCGATCCCGACCCGCCGACTCTGAACCCAGGGGACGCTCCGGCATGAAGATCACGGAGATCGCCGCGCACCTGATGGGTGTCCCGGGCCCGGGGGGACTGGCGCCGTCGCGGAACTGGACCTTCGTGCGCGTCGAGACGGATGAAGGTATCAGCGGGGTCGGCGAGGCGACGACCGAATACCACGAGCACGCCGTCGTCGCCATGATCGAGCAGCATCTCGCGCCGCTCCTGATCGGCCAGGACCCCACGCGGGTGCACGCGGCCTGGCAGCAAATGCAACGGTTCTTCTGGTGGCGGGGCGGCGTGGTGGCATCCAGCGCGGCCAGCGGCGTCGAACAGGCGCTGTGGGACATTACCGGCAAGGCCTACGGCCAACCCGTGTACAAGCTTCTCGGCGGCGCGGTCCGCGATCGCGTCCGCGTCTACGCGCGGACGGACCTGGGTCTGGCCACGTATGCGGACGAGGCCCGGGCGGCCGTCGCAGAGGGGTTCGACGCCTTCAAGTTCGGCCCGGGCCGGTACGTCGAACCGTATGACGACGAGCGTCAGGTCGACGCCGCCCTCTCGACGGCGCAGGAAATCCGCGAGGCAACGGGGCCCGCGTGCGAGCTGATCATCGACTGCGGGGGCATCTTCTCGCTCCAGGCCGCCCACCGGCTGATCGCCGGCCTGCGCGACGTTCGCATGCTGTTCGTCGAGGAGCCCGTCAACGCCGACACGCCGCGCGGGCTGATTGAACTACGGCGGGCGTTCCCAGACATGCGGATCGCCGCGGGCGAACGCCTGGTCACCCGTTGGCAGTTCCGCGAATGGCTCGAGCAGGGCGCCGTCGACGCGGTCCAGCCCGACGTGTCCCATTGCGGCGGGATCGGCGAACTGCTGCGGATCGCCTCGTATGCCGAGGTCCACAACGTCCAGGTCGCCCCGCACAACCCGTGCGGCCCGGTCGCGCTGGCGGCCAGCGTGCACGCCTGCGCGTGCATGCCGAACTTCTTGATCCTCGAGCACTGCCGCCATCGCCCCTGGTTCGAAGACGTACAGGTCTCGGGCCCGACGGTGAAGGATGGGCGCATCACGCCCGGGGACCGACCAGGGTTGGGCGTCGAGCTCGACTGGGACTACGTCAAGAAACATCCGTACCAACGGTTGCCACTGAGGACGTTCACCGATAGAAACGGCGGCATGCCGTTGGTCTAGTGCCGCGGTCAGTCGGTCGGCTTCGCACCGACGGACCGCGTGCGGGCGCCCCATCGCTTCGCGGGAGGTCACCATGAACCACAGCGGCCGTATCGCAAGGCGGGAGTTTCTGCAGACCGTGGCAGCCGGTGCCCTCGCCACCGGCGTCGGCGGACCAGATGCACGCGCCGGAACCGCGACGGACCAGCAGCCGAACGCCAAGCGCCGGAAACGACGACCCAACCTCCTGGTCATCATGTCCGACGAGCACGATCCGGCCATCACCGGCTGCTATCGCAACCGGACCGTTCGAACGCCAAACCTGGATCGGCTGGCCGGGCGCGGGGTGACGTTCGACTGTGCGTACACGAATTCGCCGCTATGCGTCCCGTCTCGGCTGGCGTTCACGGCGGGCAAGTACATCAGCCGAACCGGGGCGTGGAGCAACAACTGCTGGCTGCCCAGCGCCGACTATCCCTCGCTGCCCCGCATCATGAACGCCGCCGGCTACGAGTCGTTCCTCTGCGGCAAGCTGCACTACGATCGCACGCGTCGATACGGTTTCACCGAGATCGGCGGCAACATGAACGGGCATTTCAAGACGGGCCGCGGCGGGCGCCGACGGGCCGACGACACGAAGGTGAACGTCCGATCGAGAGACCAGCGGTTCAAGGACTTTCGCCCGGGCGAGGATTCCAACATCCTCAAACACGATCGTCAGGTGACAGCCGGCGTCGTCGACTTTCTTGGCAAGCGGAAACGCACGGACAAGCCGTTCTTCCTGTTCGCCGGCTACCTCGCGCCGCACTTCCCGCTGATCGTGCCGGAATCCTATTGGGACCCTTACAAGGGCAAGGTGCCCATGCCCGTGCTCCCGCCGGGCCACGTCGCGTCGCAATCCCTCAACTACCACCACCTGCGACGCGGATTCGGTGTGGTCGAGACTGACCCGAAGGTCGTCCGCAAAGGCCGCGAGCTCTACTACGGCCTGACACAGTGGCTGGACGATCAGATCGGCAAGGTCCTCGACGCGCTCGGCAAGCGCGGCCTGGCCGACGAGACGATCGTGGTCTACACGACCGACCACGGCGAGAACCTCGGCGAGCACGCGCTGTGGTGGAAGAACTGCATGTACGAGCACGCCGCCCGCGTCCCGCTGATCGTCAGTTGGCCCGAACGCTGGGCGGGCGGGCAGCGCCGCACCGGCGCATGCTCGATGGTGGACCTGGTTCAGACGATCGCCGAGATCGGTGGCGCCGACGTGCCGGGCGACTGGAACGGCGACTCGCTGTGCGGCTGGCTCGACGACGGACGCGCGACCTGGAAGGACGTCGCCGTCAGCGAGTACTACGCCCACAACATCGCCTCGGGCTTCGCCATGCTCCGCTCGGGCAACCACAAGTACGTCTATCACACCCGCATGGACGACACGCACGGACCCGAGCGCGAGCTGTACGACCTGGCCAAGGACCCCGACGAATTCGTGAACCTCGCCGGCAGGCAGGATCAGGCCTCGCGGATCGACCGCATGCACGCGGCGTTGGTCAAGGAACTCGGCCGAGATCCCGACGAGACCGAGCAGATCTGCCGGCACGACTACAAGAAGGGCTACGGCCGGCCCAACGAGCCGAAGAAACGCGGCCGAAAACGCGGAGGCAGGCAGAACAGGAAGGCAACCCGAAAGCGCGGATGAGAGCCGCGCCAGGACCATCAACCATGGACCGTCCACCAGCGAACGATCGGACCCTGACGCACGCCGAGCTGCTCGAGCTCAAGCGGCTCGACACGCCCACGATCTACAACGGATGGGAACAGATCACCCAACACAACGCAGCCCGCGATTGCTTCAACCGCGAGGAGGTACACGACTTCATGCCGCACATGGGCCCGATGGTGGGCTACGCGGTGACCGTCGTGATCGAGCCGAGCAACGCAGAACACCCGCAGGCCAACCCCCGCGCGTGGAGCGACTACCGTCGATACGTCGCGGGCACGCCGGGCCCGAAGATCGTCGTGATCCAGGACCTCGACAAGCCCGACGTGATCGGCTCGTTCTGGGGCGAGGTCAACAGCAACGTCCACCGCGCCTTAGGCTGCGTGGGCACGATCGTCGACGGAGCCATCCGCGACCTCGACGGGATGTGCAACGCGGGGTTCAAGGCCCTGGCTCGCCGGCTGTGCGTGGGCCACGCCCACGCCTGGCCCGTCCGCTGGGATTGCGACGTCGAGGTCTTCGGCACACCCATCCGCCCGGGCACGCTCGTCCACGCCGATCAGCACGGATTCCTGGCCATCCCCGAACAAGACCAGGCGCGCTTGCTCGACGCTGCCCGGTTCATGGACACCAACGAGTGCAACACGATGATCTCAACCGCGCGGGAGGCCGCCGGACAACCGATAGACCAGATCCTCGAGCGCCTCGACCAGGTTGAGACCGAATTCGGCAAGGCCGCCCGCGACAAGTTCGGCAGGAAGGGCGAATGGTAGGCGCCCCACGCCCCGGATTGGTCATGACGACGGCGTGTTCGCGGCGTCGATTCGCTTGTAGGTGACGACCATCGCGGCCGGCTGCTCGGTCGTGTCGATGCGCAGGCCCTTCTGCATCAGCTCCCGGCCCGTCATCTCGACGGGTTCGGGCTTGTCCAGGTCGGTCGCGCGATAGCGGGCGTCGGGCACCAGGCCCCGCAGCTTGAACCGCGCCGCCTCGTAGATGCTGTCCTCCCGCCGAAAGGCCTGCACCATCCCCTCCCCAAGGTCGGGCCGGTCGAACTGCCACACGATCCAGTCGTGGTTGGCCAAGCTATAGGCGCTCAGCGGGTAGTAGTCGCCGAAGAAGTACTTCCCGAAATCCCGCCACTGTCCCAAGATCCGGCGGACCTCGTCGAAGTTGAGGTCCTTGCGCCGCATGTCGAAACACGCGGTGAAATGCGGGCACAGCACGCTCCGCAGGCGATAGGCGTCCATGGCGCCCGAGCCGGTCCCATAGTAGGGCATCCACCACGCGATGCCGTACGTGTGACACTGGTTGCCCACCGGCTCGATGATGTAGTCGCTGCGGAGCAACGGCACGGCGCGACGGAGCGTCTCCAGATCGTTCCGCCGCCCGCCCGATGCGCACGAGTCGATCAGCATGTTGGGGTGGCGGCGGCGAAGCTCGTCCCAGTACGCCAGGTAACCCTCGACGTGCCGGATCTCGGTGATGCCCTGCCGGTCCTTGGCGTCGTTGGCCCGCCAGTAGCCGAGCGGATCGATGTTGAAGTCCTGGCGGTACAAGTCGATGCCCTGCTCGGTGAGCAATCGATCGACGTGATCGGTCAGCCATTTTCGGGCCTCGGGATTGCCCAGGTTCAGCAGTTTCTGCTGGCCGTCCGGGCCGAGCAGCCACTCGGGGTGCTTCTCGTACAGCCACGTGCCCGGCGTGACCCGTTCGGGCTCGAACCACACGATAATCTTGACGCCCTTGGCGTGGGCGTGGTCGCAGATGGGCCGCAGCCCGCCCGGGAAGCGGTTGGTGTCGACCTCCCACGTCCCCGTGTTGGGCCAGCCGGACTTGTTCCAGTACCAGCCCGCGTCCATCCACCAGTAATCGAGCTTCAGCCGCTCGCCCAAGTAGCGGTCGATGAACATGAGCTGGCTGGCCGTGTTGGCGTGAATCATCTCGCCGTACTGGTGTGAGCTACAGGCGGCCATCTGGACGGGGGGCAGCTTGCCGCCCGGGCGCGGCAGGTTGTGGGCCAGCATCCACCGCCGCCAGACGTTCTGCGATCGAATGCGATCGCCCTTCCAGAACTGCAGGACGATCATCGGCGTGCGGACCTCTTCACCGGGGCGAAGCTTGAAATGCGTCAGCTCCTGGCCCGCGCGGACCCGTAGCCCCACGCCGTCATCCCGCGTGAACCGCGCCGCCCACTGGCCCGGCCAGGCAACGACGGCAATCACGCCCTCGCTGAGCCATTCGAGGTTGAAGTAGGGCAGGTCGCTGTTGGTCGGCCGACCGCCCGACGTGGCGATCCGCTTGTCGGCCTTGGCGCCGAGCGAGGTCCGGTGCGGTTGGTAATCGTTCGGCCTGCAAATGCTGCCCGTCTGGTGATGCAGCGCAAACTCGCAGAGCCGCTCGGGCCCGACCGGCGCGACGGGGTAGCGCTCGAAACGCGTGTCCAAGGCTTGGACGTCCGACAGGATCGGCGTGTCCGCCGAGCCCGTGTTCTTAAAGTAGAGGGTCCATTCGACGGTCGGGAAGTCGTGGTAGGCGATGGCGACGCACCGGACGACCAGGCCGGTGGCCGGGTCCGTGTATTCGATCGTGTGCTCCGTACGACGATCGTCCAGTCGCTTGTGACGGCGGGCCAGTTTCCATCCTTTGAGCAGGTCCGCCGACGGCTTGCCGCCGTACACGAAGGAGAACGGCGGATCGGGCGTGTAATGCTTGACCTGCTGACCCTCGAGCACGGGCAGGTCGGCCAGCCAGATCGTGTGCCCGTCGGCCAGCGTCACGCGGGCCTCGGCCCAATCCGCCTGGTCGCAGGCGATGCCGTCCCCCGCGTCGCCCACCTCCAGCACGAACTCGGTCGCGCCGCCCAGATCGACCTGGACGGGCACGCCGGACATCCCCTCGCGCATGACGTCGGACCGGAACGCCACCTTGTCACCCACGCGGACGGCAAACACGATGCTGCCCCGACCGGGCATGGTCTGGACGTTGCTGTCCACGCCCACCATCGCCGCAAACGTCTTGCCCGGCCCCGGTAGCTCTACGACGACCTTGCTGACAGCGTGGCAGAACAGGCCGCGATGGGTCCGCGTCTTGCCGATGCGGAGCGGCAGACCCGCCCACGCGTTCTTCTGCACCGGGTCGTTGTTGGCCAACACGACCAGGCCGAAGTCGGGCAGCTCGAGTCGTGCGTCCGGCGCGAACTTCGCCGATACCCAGCGCATGGCCGCCACCATCTCGTCCGGCGTGGGCCGGCACTGATCGGAAGGATTCGCGAGCAGTATCAGCAACAGGGGGCTCACACCAGCGTTCATCGAATAAGTCTCCTCCATGCGCCGCTCCCGGGGTGCGTCACGGCGGTGGCATGTTCCATTCAGCGACCGTCACTCGCTCCGCCAGAACCGCGGCATGAACAAAACGAAGACGGCGTAGACCTCCAACCGGCCCAAGACCATCAGCAGCGACATGACGATCTTGGCCTGGGGCGAGAACCAGCCGTAGTTGGCCGTGGCCGAGACCTCAGCCAGCCCCGGGCCGATGTTGTTCAGCGTGGCGGCCGAGGCGGTCGCGGCGGTCGCGATGTCGATGTCCGTGCCCGTCTGACACACCATGATCAGGATCGTCCCGGCGGCAAACAGAAACAACACCAGACAGAGATAAACCATGGTGGCGAGCTTGAGGTCTGGATCGATGGCGGCCTTGCCCACGCGGATCGTGCGGACGACGTTCGGGCGGAAGACCTTCTCCAGCTCCGCCCACATGATCTTGGCGGCCATCATGATCCGGACGACCTTGATCCCGCCGCCCGTCGAGCCGCCCGAGGCCCCGATGAACATGAGGATCAACAAGGTGCACTTGGCCACGAAGGGCCAATGGTCGAACTCGGCCGTGCAGAAACCGGTCGTGGTCTGCAGGGACACTGCGTGAAACAAACCATAGCGAACGGCCGTGCCAAGAGACGGGCCGACGTGATCCTCCCGCGTCGTCGTCACGACGCTCGGAGCGATCGAGGCGACGATCAGGCACGTGGCCACCACGATAATGAGAAGGTAAACGCGCAGCTCGCGGTCCTGAAAGACCGCCGACCACCGCCCGCCCGCCATCCGGTAGTAAAGCCCGAAGTTCACCCCGGCCAGGATCATGAAGACGATGATCACGCCCTCGATCGCCACCGAGTCGTAATGCCCGACCGAGGCGTTTCGGGTCGAGAACCCGCCGGTGGCCAACGTGGCGAACGTGTGGCAGAGCGCCTCGAACCACGTCATGCCGAGCAGTCGAAGCAGCGTCGCCTCCGCGACGGTCAGCATCAGGTAGATCAGCCACAGGACCCGCGCGGCCTCGCCGATCTTGGGGCGCACACCCTCGGGTACCGGACCCGGCGATTCGATGCGAAACAGCCGCTTACCCCCGACCCCCAACGCCGGGAAGACGGCCACGAACAGCACGATGATGCCCAGACCGCCCAGCCAGTGGGTGAACGCCCGCCAGAACAGAATCGCCGGCGGGCAGGCCTCGATATTCGTCAGGACCGACGCACCCGTCGTCGTCAGGCCCGACATCGCCTCGAAGTAGCAGTTAACGTACATCGAGAACGGACTGACGTGGTCGAGGTGACCCTGGAGCTTCGCCCACAGGTAGAACGGCAGCCCGGCCAGGGCGGCGATGCTCAGCCACGAGACCCCCACCAGCAGCAGCGCCTCGCGCCGACGCAGACCCGAGCGACTGCCCCGCCCCTTGAGATACGCCCCCACGCCGAGAGCCAGGCAAACGCCGATGCTGATCGAGAACGCGACGATGGCGGGCCATTCGTCCGCATTGCCCTGGCGGTAGTCACCGATCGCCCAGGCCAGGCTCAACACCATCGACCCGCCCAGCACGACCAGAAGCACCCCGAGTTGGCGTAGGACGAACCGATAGTCCACGCGTCACCTGCCCAGAAAGAACTTGCGGAGCTCCCGTTCCATCCCGTGCCGTGCGATGACGACGATGGCGTCTCCCGGCTCGATGTGGTCCTCGGCCGTGAAAACGCGAACGTCGTCGCCACGCTGGACGGCCGCAACCATCACACCGGGGGGAAACTGGACGCTGATGAGCGGTCGCCCGACCGCGGCCGAGTCCTCGTGCGGCAAGACCTGGTAGACGTCGGCCACGCCTTCCGCCAACGTCGCCATCAGCTGCACGGGCGATTCATCGGCGATTCGCAGGATCTCCCGAGCCGCGATGATGCGGGGCGAGAACGCACGATCCAGGCCAATCTGCTCGAGGAGATTCAGATAGGTAGGTCGCTGGATGACGACGATGCTCCGTTCCACGCCCATGGACTTGGCCTGCACTGCCGCCAGGATGTTGTGCTCGTCGTCTTCGGACAGGGCAATGAACACATCAGCGTCTTCGATCCGCTCTTCGCTGAAGGTGGCCAGGCTCGTGGGGTCGCCCTCGATGACCGTCACGTGATCGAGCTTGTTCGACAGCTCTTCGGCCCGAACCCGGCGGCGGACGAACAACCGGATCGAGAACGGCTGCCCGCGAAACTGCCTTGACAGCCAGACCCCCGTCGCCGATCCCCCCATGATGACCATGCTCCGTCTGGGTTCCCGGCCGGTCTGGAAGACCCGCTTGACCTTCTCGAACATGGCCGTCTCGCCGAGCATCGTGACGATGTCGCCCGCCTCAAGCACGGTGTTCGCGTCGGGGATGAAGACCTCTCCGCCGCGCTCGACCGTTCCGAGCAGAAACCCATGCGGCAGCTTGTCCCGCAGGTCGATCAGGGGTTGGCCCAACGCCGAAGCATCCGGGGAGACGGCGAGCTGCTGCATCTCGATCCGGCCCCGCGCGAAATGCTCGATGGCCATCGCGCCCGGGTTCCGAACGATCCGCGCGATCTCCAACGCCGTCAGGTACTCCGGAAAGACCAGCGCGTCGATGTTGAGCCGCGCGGCGAAGTCGGTCCCGGAGCCGGGATGGTACGTGGAGTGGTGGGCACGGGCGATGGTCTTCTTGGCGCCGAAAGACTTGGCGACCGTCGCGCAGAGCAGATTGGTCTCGTCGGCGTCCGTGGCGGCCACGAGCAGGTCGCACGTCGCCACCCCCGCCTCGCCCAGTACCTGCGCGTCGCACGCCATCCCGTGCAGCGTCCGAACGTCGAGCGTGTCCTCAATCGCCTCGAGCGTCTCGAGGGACATGTCGATCATCACGATGTTGTGACCGGCGCCCGCCAGGACCTCAGCGGCGTGGCGACCGACCTCACCGGCGCCGGCGATGATGATGTTCATGACGCGTCACCCGTTGCGGCGGATCATACTCGCAACGAAGGAACGATGGAACCACGATGCCAAGAGCGATTCAAACGGCGGGCCAGCCGCTCAACCACGGTCCAGAAGACCAGGTGAAGGCCGTCCGTGTCGATATCAGAAGCGTGGACGGTCCAGATCCAGGACGCCCTTCTTCGAGTCTTTGGCTGCGCGGAACGCGATGACGCCGTCCTTGGCGTCCAGGGGCCAGCCCTTCGGGTCACCGCCGAACACGCCGTCCGCATTCTCGTAGATCAGATCCTTGTGCGGATAGGGTCGCTTCCTGGGGAACGCCTTGCGCGGAAGGCCACAGGCAGCCGTGTGCTCGAACGCGACGTGACCGTCCAGGAACAGAACGCACTGCCCCTCGCCGTGATGATGGGCGCTATTGTAGGCCTTCCACCGCTCCGCTCCCCATTTGTTGAAGTCCTTGTCCTTCCCGGCCCGGCCTGCAGCACCCACGGGCCCTACGGACGTGAAGCACTTGTCGGCGATGACGGGCATGCCCGGATCAAGGGCCTCGCGCGGCTTGGCCGCCGACGGGCCATAGGGATGCTGATACCCGTAGCTCAGATTCTTGGCAGACATGAAATCGTGGAACGGCATCGGGTTGGCCGTCGAGTCCACCTTGTCGGTGCAGCCCCTACCCGGACAAACGAACATCCGGAACGTCGTGCTGCCCATCCTGACGAGGAGGAAGAGGGACTGGCCGATGCTGGGGTCGGCGTGCGCGAGATCGCCGTGTTGTCGGTGCATTCCGATCGCCGATAGGCCCTCAAACTTAGTCTTGTGATGGGGGGCGACCGGCCACCAATCGCAAAAGTCGTTCGCGTAGATCTTGCAGGCCATCCCAAGGTCGCGGAGGTTCTTGGCACAGGCCGCCCGCCGGCTCACGCCCCCATTTGCGCTCGCGGCGGCAAGCGCCAATCCGATCAGGAGCAGCACGGCAACGATGACAACGCCCACGTCAACCAGCGTGAATCCTCGCCGATTCATGACAGATCCTCCGATCCGCCCCCCCCGGGCCGCCGTCTACGAAGCCAGTTTCCGGCCGAACGCTTCGGCCCGTTCCCTCAGCTTCGCGTCCTTGCGAATGCCCTCGACATCCTTGACGCCCGCGGCCACGAACGCGCCGAGCCATTCGTTCTTGCTGAACTCGGCCATCCGTCGGCAGGTTTCCGCGGCCAGATCGGCCCCGTCCTTCTCGTCGCCGCCGGCGGTGATGACGGCGGCCATCTTGCGGCCCGCGATCAGGCAACGGACCTCGGTCTCGCTTTCGAACTTGAACAGACAATAGAACCGGTCGAGGGCCATCTTGAGATACCACGTCACCGACCAGCAAAAGACCGGCGTCGCAAAGACGATGACGTCGGCCTCGAGGACCTTGGCCAGGACTTCCTGCATTTCGTCTTCAACCACGCACCCCGGTGCGTCCGGGGTCTGTTGGCAGGCGAAGCACTCGATGCACCCGGCCAGCTCCTGGTACTCCGAGAGCTGAATCACCTCGGTCGTGGCGCCCGCCTCGGCGGCGGCCGCTAAGATGATATCGAGGACGGCCTGCGTGTTGCCCTCGGGTCGCGGACTGCCCTGGATGGTCAGGATCTTCATGGCATGTTCCTCCACGGTGCTGGCGTGCCCAATGCCAGCACGCACCGGCCATTCTAGCGCAGCCATGCGGGCCTGTACACACACCCGGCGACGATCGACCGGCCGACGTGCCAGCCGACGCCGACAGAAGTACAATGCCCCCGCCATGAGCCCGAAAGAGGTCACGTTGGACATGTCTGGCGGCTACCAGGCCTTCTCCCGGCTGTGGCTGCCGGACCACCCGACCTCAGCCGTGCTCTACATCCACGGGATCCAGTCGCATGGCAAGTGGTTCGAGCGATCGGCCGAGCAGCTGGCCTCCGCCGGCTGCGCCGTCATGCTGCCCGACCGCCGCGGCAGTGGACGCAACCGCACCGATCGCGGCCACGCCGAATCCCCCCGGCAGCTGGTGGACGACCTGATCGTGGCCCTCACCGCCCTCGGCGGACGAACCGGGCAGCGCAGCGTGACCGTGGTGGCCGTCAGTTGGGGCGGCAAGCTGGCTCTGGCGCTCGCCCGACGCGTCCCCGACCGACTCCGGCGGCTCGTGCTGGTTGCCCCCGGGCTGTTCCCACAGGTCGACCTCTCGCCGGCCGAGAAGGGGTCCATCGCGTGGTCGGCCGTCCTCCGGCCTAAGCGGCTGTTCGACGTGCCCCTGGACGACCCGGAGCTGTTCACCGCCACGGAACGGTGGATCGACTTCATTCGCCACGATCCGCTCTCCGTTCGCCGGGTCACGGCGCGGTTCCTGCTGACGTCACGTCGACTGGACTGGGAGGTCCGGGCGTACGGTCGCCGGCCGCCGCCCGTGCCCCTCCGCGTCTTCCTGGCCGGGCGGGACCGCATCATCGACAACGAACGGACCCGCCGCTTCGTCCGCGACCTGCCCCTGTCCGACCGGGCCATCATCGAGCACCCGGACGCCCACCACACCCTGGAATTCGAGCCCGATCCGGCCCCGTACTCCCGGGATCTGGTCGCAGCGGTCCTGGCCCGGAATGGGGCGGCCCCCCCTTGAGGATTCTGGTCGCAAGCGGACGGGCTCGCCGGCGCGACCCGCACAGCGGAACACGAAATACTGTATTCGTCCTGGCGGCAGACACGATATGTGGTAGCATATTGCCGGAGGAGGTCCAAGCCCCATGGCACGCACGACCCAGGCAACGAAGGCGAAGGCTCGCACCGCGACCGACGGGATTTCGCTCGACACGGTGATCCAAGGCGACTGCCTCAAGGTGCTCAGCAGCGTTGACGAACCCTTCGCGGATCTGGTCTTCGCGGATCCGCCCTTCAACATCGGCTACACCTACGACGAGTATTGCGACAACGTCGAGTATGAGCAATACGGGAACTGGACCCGGCAGTGGATGACGACGTGCGTCGAGGTGCTCAAGCCCACGGGGTCGTTCTACGTCGCCATCGGGGACAACTTCGCCGCGGAGGCCCGTCTGATCGGTCGAGATCTCGGCCTGACGCTCCGCAATTGGATCATCTGGCACTACACCTTCGGCCAAAGCACCAAGGCGATGTTCGCCAAGTCCCACACCCACATCCTGTACTTCGTGCGGGATGCGACGAATTGCACGTTCAATGACGAGCACTTACGGTTCCCGTCCGCCCGGCACACCGAGTACAGCGACCGCCGGGCCAATCCGATGGGACGGGTCCCCGACGACGTCTGGAACGAGTTCCCGCGCGTCTGTGGGACGTTCGCCGAACGGGCGGGCTGGCATGGCTGCCAGATGCCCGAGTCTCTGCTGATGCGGATCATCCGGGCGTCCAGCAACCCGGGCCAGGTCGTCCTCGATCCCTTCGTGGGCAGTGGGACGACGGTGGTCGCGGCCGCCAAGCTCGGGCGGCGCTACCTGGGCATCGACATCTCCAAGAAGTACATCGCCCAGTGCCGCAAGCGCCTCGCGACCGCCGAGGCCGACGCCACCGAGACCTACCGCGGGAACGGATTCGCCTGGCCTAACCTTCATGTCGAGACGTTGGGACAGCTCTATCGCGAGACGGGGACCAGCTACCACCGTCTGGTGCCCAATCGCGTCGCCATGGAATGCTTCGTGCGGCTGCTGAACGTCCGTTTGGGCACGCCCTACGACGTCGAGGAGGTCGGCGGACTGCTGACGTGGTTGGGCGATCGGAACAAGCTGCCCAAGCTCCGCAACGATCGGCCCTACCGGGAGCGGAAGCGATCGACACGGTCCGCTGAGCGTTGCGACCGGAGCCGAACCCCGGCCAGGTGAGAACAAGGGCTTTCCCTTCCTACCGAAAGAGAGTGGGGGGTTCCGCGCTATCCGTACGACTCGCGCTGGTCGACGAATTTCTCGGCCAGGCGTCGATAGGCGCCGACCAGATCGCGACAGACCAGATCGATCCGCTGCCTGAGCACGCGGCGCTCGCGGATGATGCGGCTGCTGACCCGTCTGAGACGGTCATAACGAAGCCGTTCCCGATTCCGTTCACGGTGAACGGTGACGGCCTCGTCCAGCGACCTGCCGAGGCGGCTGAGGTCGAAGGGTTTGGCCAGCATGTCGCGGACGCCCAGACGCATGGCCCCCAGGGCTCGGCCCAAGGTGGGCTGGCCGGTCATGAGGATGACCTCGCAGTCGGCGTCCCGGCGGAGTTCCCGGGCCAATTCGAGGTCGTCGCTGTCGGGAAGATCCACGTCGGCCAGCACGACGTCAGGTTTCTCGGCCATGCTGCTACAGATGGCGTCCGAGGCGGTGGTCACGCGCTGGACGCGTGCCTTGACGGTCCGCTCGATGTAGTCGGCCAGCATCCCGGCCATCTCATCGTCGTCTTCGACCAGCAGGATGTTGGTGACTGGGTGCGACATGGTGTCGCGTCCTCTAGACAAGGTCCCACCGGCCTGAGCCCGACGTCCCGGGCGCTCGCCGAGAACCATCTCGAGAATAAGGGCAGGCGGACGCAGGGCCGCGAGAGCGAGGGAGGAGGGAGAAGGCCTCCACGCCCGCCTGGCCCGGAAACCCGGTTTTGGGTGCTACCTCGCCTAACTCACCGATCGCAAACGGCGTCGGGACCGCATGCCTGAGCTTCCCGTGCGGCCAGCCGAGAGGACGTCACCTCCGCTGTCCCGCCAACGTGCTCTTGTCCCGTCGGGAGCTCCAGGATGACGATAGTGCCCTTGCCTGGTGTGCTTTCCAGCCGAAGCTGCCCCCCGTTGCCGTCAACGAGCCGATAGGTGCGCGCCAGGCCCAGCCCGCGATTGCGACCGGCGGGGCGGTGCGAATAGAACGGATCGAAGGCCTTGCGCAACACCTCACTGTCCATGCCCCGCCCATTGTCCTCCACCGTCAGGACAACCCTTTCATCGGTAGGTTCTGGACGGCAGTTTATGGACAACCTTCCCTCTTTGGGGTCCATCGCTTCCACGGCGTTGCTGATAACCTCCTCGAGCACCTGCTCGAGCTGGGTTGGATCGAACCACACCTCCGGCAGTCCGTCCGATAGCTGAAACGCGAACCGCGACTCGGTCAGCCAGGACTTCGCCAACCACGACGCCCGCACCTTGTGAAGCAGATTAACCAGGGAGATCCGCTGAGCTGTGGGGGGGCGCGGTTTGGCGAACTCCATCAGTTCGCTGACGATCTGGCTGCATCGATGGGCCTGCTCGTTGATCAGGGACAGCAGTTCCTGGGCCTCCGGGTCGTCCGTTCGGCTCCGGAGCATCTGCGCACGTCCGGTAATAATCGCCAGCGGATTGTTCAACTCGTGCGCCGCACCGGCCGCCATCTCACCGATCATCGACAGGCTCCGCGCCTGCAGCAACCGGGCCTGCATCTGCTGCATCCGCCGGCTCGCGTCGGCCAGGTCCTCGCTGAGCCGGTCGGCGGCCTGGCGGACGCGCGTGCTCGTCATGACCAGGCCAATCGACGTCGACAGTGACGCCAGCTCTTCCACGTCGCTCCGCCACGTCACCGCCGTTCGGGCCGGCGCAGACAGGACCGCGCCACCCACCCACTCGCCATCCCGTACGATCGGAAGCAGCCAGTAGGGCCCCTCCCCCAACTGACCGCCATGCCGATCCACCAAGGCCTGTGCTTGCGGCAAGGCCGGCAGGATCCAGGCGCCGCCGGCAGCGACCTCGACCATCGCGTCGTCCATCTCGCCCGTCAGCAGGCAGTCGCCTTCGGGGGACAGGACCTCCGTGATAGGGTCGTCCAAGCTCGGGTCGACCAACGCCAGCTCCAGATAGCCCTCCTCGCACCGACGCACGAACAGCAGGACCGCATCGGCCCCCAGAGCCAGGCGAACGCTCTCTGCCGCCGCCACGCAAACCTGCTGCATCGGCGCCCGCGGCGTGATCTGACGCGTCAGGTGCGACAGGGCCTGGAAGTGCCTGCTCCGCGCCTCTAGCTTGTGGTTCGTCGCCGTCAACGACGCGTTCAGACGCGAGAGCTCGTCGTTCGCCTCGGCCAGCGCCTGGGCGTACAACTCCTTGCTCGACAACTCTCCCAGACCGATGATCGACGCCCGCTGCTCGATCCGGTCCGGCAGGTCCCGGAGGATCGCCTCGTAACGGTCCTTGTCGATGCCCAACCGCACCGCCACTTCCTGAGGATCCTCGTCGCCGGTCCAGTTGCCGCTGTATCCGACCCGCTGGTGCCGCGCGATCAGATCGGCCAGGTGAACGATCTGCACGTGTTCGAGGCACGCCATCGACGGCGGCAGCGCATCTGGGCCGTGGTGATGCAGCCACATGCACTGCACGACCGGCTCGGGCAGCGACCACCGCTCCCCCAAGCGACGCCCCACCACCGTGTGGTCGAGGCCCAAGACCTGCCGCTCCACGTCGGCGATGCAGGCCCTTCGGCTGTCGGCCATGCGAACCACCCGATCGAAGCTCTTGGGCAGGCACGTGTCCAACGCGACTTTTCCCAGGTCGTGTAGCAGGCCGCAGACGAACGCTTCCTCTGGGGAGACGCGGCTCGATGCCCCAGGCCCGCCCGGGCCCGCCTCGGCGATCAGATGGGCCGCACACGCCACCGCCAACGAATGCTTCCAAAACTCCGCACGGTCGAACGTCGTGTCCGCTTCCTGCTTCTGCGGGCCGAACACCTCGAACACCTTGATCGACAGCACCGCGTTTCGGATCGCGTCGAAGCCCATCAGCACGACGGCGCGATCGACCGTCGAGACACTGCCCCCCGCCCCCACGCTCGCACGCCGAACGAGCGACAGGATCTTAGCCGTCAGCGACTGGTCCGACTCGATCAGTTGGGTGACCTGCTTGGCGTGGGCGTCGTCATCGGTGGTGACCTGCAGCAGCCTGGCCGCGACGGCGGGCAAGGTAGGCAGGCTATCGAGCTGGGCGATGATCAGCTCGACCCGCTTGGCCTTGTCACCACTGGCCGTCGGCGTCTGTGACACGCCCGCAACCCCCATGAGTATGTGTTGAGCCCTCGCCCTCCAGAGGCCCTTCGAACCGCAGCATCTACACGCCGACCAACTGGCCGATCTTGCTGATCAACGCGTCAATCTCGAAGGGCTTCTTGACGAAGTCGTGGGCCCCGTCCGACAGAAGCGCGTCGATCTCCTCCCGATTGACCACCCCCGAAACGATGATGATCTTGACGTGCTCGAGTTTGGGATTCGCCCGAACCGTCTTGCACACGATGTTGCCGTTCACGTCCGGCAACATGTAGTCCAGGATGATGACGTCGGGATGGAACTCGCCCGCCACGACGCCCGCGTCAAACCCCGTTGCGGCCGTGCGGACCTCGAACCGTCCATCGCGCTCGAGCAGCTCGACCAGCATCTCGACGATGGCCGGCTCGTCGTCCACCACCAACACCCGCTTCTTGCCCGACTCAAGCTGATCCAACGGGATCCCGTTCTCCTTCATGAACTGGATCAACCCCTCCCGCGTGATGCGGCGGAACCGGCTGCCCGGAACCCTGAACCCCGTCAGTCGACCCGAGTCGAAACACCGAATCACGGTCTGCTGGCTGACCTGACAGATCTGGGCCACCTCCCCCGTCGTGAATACGTTCTTGGCCAACGTGGAGACCCCGCTCTTGCGACGCCCCTTCTCCGAATCAGATGCGATATTGTCTTGGACCGTCATATCACTCGACCATCTTACCTAGATTGCCCACCTTCACACTAGTACCATCGGTTCGGGCCGCCGTCAAGTGAACTTCCCCGTCCGATCCAGACGCGGCGACCATCACCCTACGACCGGGCCGGTCGGACGGCAAGTCCGATAGTGTCGGCCGAAAGGGGAGGGCCGTGCCGATCTTCCAAGGCGCGTCGCCCCCAATGCGCTACAACCTTCGACGCCGATCAAGGTAGACCATCAGAATCGTAATGTCACTTGGATTGATGCCGCTGATCCGGCCCGCCTGGCCAATCGATCGCGGACCGACGGCCGATAACCGCTCCCGGGCCTCGGCGCGGAGTTCGGGGATGGACGCGTAGTCCAACCCCGGCGGAATGGGGCGCGATTCCATCTGACGAAACCGCTCGATCTGTCGCTGCTGCCGCACGATGTACCCCCCGTACTTGACCTCGATCTCGACCGCCTGCAGCGCCTGATCCAGCAGCGGCCCGGTGTGGGGGTCAAACACGTCGCGATCGACCAGCTCCGTCAGGCGGACCTCCGGCCGACGCAGCCAGTCGATCAGTGGCCGACCCTCGCGATGGCCGCCGGCCAATGCCGCGCGAACGCGCTCGACGAGTTGCCGCTTCTGCTCGAACCGACGCCAGCGATCGTCATCGACCAGACCAACGCGGCGCCCCATCGGCGTGAGCCGGGCGTCGGCGTTGTCGCTGCGCAGCAAGAGCCGGTACTCAGCCCGCGAGGTAAACATGCGATAGGGCTCGACGGGCGGGCGCGTGATCAGGTCGTCGACCATCACGCCGATGTAGGCCTCGTCCCGACCGAGGACCACGCCCTCCTCGCCCGCAACGCGGCGCGCGGCGTTGACGCCCGCCAGCAGCCCCAGCCCCCCGGCCTCCTCGTATCCGCTGGTGCCGTTGATCTGACCGGCCAGGAACAGGCCGCCCACCCGCTTGGCCTCCAGCGTCGACTGCATCTGGTCCGGCGGGACGAAGTCGTACTCGATCGCATAGCCCGGCTGGACGATGCGGGCCCGCTCGAGACCGATAATGGAGTGGACCATGTCCTCCTGCACGTCTGCGGGCAGCGACGTGCTGATCCCGTTGCAGTAGATCCGATCGCTGTCCAGGCCCTCCGGCTCGAGGAAGATCTGGTGTTGGTCCTTGTCGGCGAAGCGGACGATCTTGTCCTCGATGCTGGGACAGTAGCGCGGGCCCCGCGACTGGATCTGCCCCGTGAAGAGAGGCGCGCGGTCCAGGTTGGCGCGGATCAGCTCGTGCGTCTTGCGGTTGGTGTAGGTGATCCAGCAGTCGATCTGCGGCGACGTGATGGTGTCGTTCATGAACGAGAACGGCACGGGCGTCTCGTCCCCGGGCTGGATCTTGAGGCCGGCGACGTCCACGGAGTCGCGGGCGACCCGGGGCGGCGTGCCGGTCTTGAGCCGACACAACTGAAACCCCAGCCGTTCGAGCGACCGCGAGACGCCGACCGCAGCCGGTTCGCCCACCCGTCCGCCTTCGGTCTGCACCTTTCCGCAGTGCATCAGCCCGCGGAGAAACGTGCCCGGCGTCAGGACCACCGCGGGCGCGGACAACACGCGCCCGTCCGCCAACGCCACGCCGCGAACCGCGTCCCCCTCGACAAGAACATCCTCGGCCGACGCCTCGATGAGGTCCAAGTTGGGCGTCGATTCGAGCATGTCGCGGACGCGGCGGGTGTAGGATCGGAGGTCGGCCTGGGCCCGGGGCGACCAGACGGCCGGTCCCTTGCGACGGTTCAGCATGCGGAACTGGATGCCCGTCGCGTCAATCGCCAGGCCCATCAGCCCGCCCAGCGCATCGATCTCGCGGACCATCTGCCCTTTGGCCAACCCGCCGATCGCCGGGTTGCAGGACATTCGTGCGATGGCGTCGAGGGCAATCGTGACCAGCGCCGTCCGCGCGCCCACACGCGCGGCCGCCCACGCCGCTTCCGCGCCGGCGTGCCCGCCGCCGACCACGATCACGTCGAACCGGTCCGGGACGCTGCTCATCTCGATCGAACCCCCGCGATGCCAGTCAGTCCGCCTTGCCGCGCAACCGGAAGGGCCGACCGGCCTGGTACAGCCGAATCCGCGCTGCGATCTGCCGGGCCAGCGCGGTCTTGCCAGATGCCTGGGCGAGTCTTGCCGCTTGCGCGGCGTACTCGATGGCCTCCTGAAGACGTCCAACCTCCGCACACGCCGCCGCGAGCACATCGAGGCAGGCCGGGTCCTGGTTGCGGGTGGCGCGGCTCAGACGTTCGGCCCGCCGCAATGCCTCCGCGCCGTCACGCGTGCTAGCGTCTGGCGACACGGCCAACAACCACGCAAGTCGAAGGTCCAACCGGCCCTCCGCCGGGCAGTGTTTCACGCCCTGACGCAACACCGCGATTGCCTCGGCGTACCGGCGCTGCTGGATAAGCTGCCTCGTAAAGTTCCCATACGCCGACGCCATCGTGGGCGCCTTGGCGATCGCGTCGCGCCACTGGGCTTCCGCCTCGTCGGTTCGACCGAGCCGGCTAAGCGTGTTGGCCAGGTTAACTTGTGCGCCCACAAGCCCCGGCCTGTGGGTCAGGGCCGTCCGGTACGAGGCGACGGCCTCCTCCAGTCGCCCAAGCTGGACCAGCGCGTTGCCCAGGTTGTAGTGGGCGGTGGCATACGTGGGGTCCAGCTCGATCGCACGACGCAAGTGGCGTTCTGCCTTGTCGGGCAGGCCGAGCCGCGTCAAGGTCATGCCGATGTTGCTCTGTGCCCCTACCGACTCCGGGCACAGCCGGGCCGCCTCCCGGTGATGCTCCAGCGCCTCATGGTAGTCGCCCCTCGACGAAAGGGCGCCGCCCCAGTTTTGGTGGATCAGGTGGCTTTCGGGATATACGCTGCCGGCGTGCTCCCACAGCGAGACCGAGTCGTGCCAGATCCGGGACTGCTTCCACGCAAGCGTCCCGAGCGCAACGATCACGAGCCCCGACTCGACCCAGACGACGTGCCTCACCGAAGCCCGTTGCCTGACCCACCGGAACGCCAACCCCCCCAGCGTCCCGAGCGCAACGATCACGAGCCCCGACCCGACCCGGAGGACGTGCCTCACCGAAGCCCGTTGCCTGACCCACCACAACGCCAACCCCTCCAGCGCCCCGCGCGCCACCCCCCCCAGCGCCCCGAGCGCCAACCCGCCCAGCGCCCCGAGCGCAACGAGCACGAGCCCCGCCCCAACCCAGAGGACGTGGCTCACCGAAGCCCGTCGCCCGACCCACCAGACCGCCCACCCGCCCAGCAGCGCCCAAGCCAGACACGGCAGATAGGTGTATCGATCGGCGGCGATCTGTGGGCCCATCTGGGTCAGGCCCGACACCGGCGCGAGCATCCCCAAGTAGCTGATCCACACCGCCAATCCCGCCGGCCAACGCCGTCGACCCCGAACTGTCGCGATCGTGATCGCGATCAGCACGACCCCGCACACCGTGTAAATCCAGTCGGACAGACGGAAGAGCCTGGGCATCGGATAGAGTGCCGAGAGGCCTATCGGCAAAACGGTCTTGTAGAGGTAGAACGCCGTTGCGTACAGCGCGACCCCGATCCGTCGCTCCCATCCATACTGCTCCAGACCCGCCACCGCCGCCACGCTGATTTGGCCGACGACGCCCACGACGCCGGCCGCAACCGCCAGGACCACGTACGGCAGCTTCTCCAGCCAGACCGGTCGCGCGTCGGGCCCGAACCACGTTTCGCCAACGCCCAGCCGCCGGAGCGGGTAGACGTCCAACACCACCAGCACGAGCGGCAACGTGATGCCCATCCCCTTGCTCAGCAACGAGGCCGCATAGGCCACCAGAGACGCAACCAACCAGCGCCTGCGGAGCCGCGCGTCGTCGCCCGCGCCCTGAGCCCGCAGATATGCCAGCAACGTCAGCACGAAGAACAGCCCGCTGACCACGTCTCGCCGCTCAGTCGCCCACACGACCGATTCAACCCGCAACGGATGGACCCCAAACAGCAGGGCCGCAATCCCCGCCGCCACGCACAGCCCCGGGGCGGCCCGCCCCACGGACTGACCAGCCACGATGCAGAACAGACGCCGCGCCAGGAAGTAGAACGCCAGCACCGTCGCCGCGTGAAACAGCAGGCTGGTTAGATGGTATCCGCGGGGGTCCATCCCCCAGATGACGTAGTCGGCCCCCAACGTGATCCAGGTCAACGGCTGATACGGCCCGGCGTGGAACGTCGTGAACATCCACCGAAGCTGCGGCCACCCCAACCCGCGGTAGTTGGGGTTCTCCACGAAGTTCAGCCCGTCGTCCCAGTTGACGAACCCATTGCCCAGCGACGGCAAGAAGGCAAGTGCCGTCAACACAACGACACCGGCCGGCACGACCCACCCCGCCCACGGACGAGACACCCCCTCGTCCCGCTGCCCCAGTCCGCCTTCAATCGAGCTGTCCGCGCAACCGCCTTGGCCCATACAGGATAATGTACCCGAGGATTCGCTGTCCGGACCAGTCACGAGGCGTGTCCCGGACAGCCTTACACCTCAAGCACTGCCCCGACTTGGTTCGGCACTACTTCTTCGACCGCTTCTGGAGCCATCCCACGTCGCGGTGGCCGTAGGTTTGGGTGGCCATCGGCTTGGGGGCGGCCCAGCGGACGCCGTTGGTGATGACCCGCAGGACGTTCTTGTCGTAGTAGATCGGGTACGACTCGTGCCCGGGCCTGAAGTAGAAGATCCGACCGGCCCCGCGCTGCCACGTGCATCCGCTGCGGAAGACCTCGCCGCCCTCGAACGAGCTGATGAAGATCTGTTCGTCCGGCTCGGGGATGTCGAAGTGCTCGCCGTACATCTCGGTCTTGGGCAGGATGAAATGGTCGTCGATCCCCTCGACGATCGGGTGCCCGGGCTTGGTGACCCACAGGATCTCGCGCTCGTCGGCTTCGCGCCACTTGAGCATGCACGTCGTACCCATCAGCCGCGTGAAGATCTTGCTGAGGTGGGCCGAGTGCAGGCAGATCAAGCCCATCCCCGCGTGCACCCGCTGCCGGACCTTCTCGACGATCTCGTCGCTCACCTCGTGATGGGCCATGTGACCCCACCAGGTCATCACGTCGGTGCTCTTCAGCACGTGGTCCGTCAGGCCGTGCGACGGCTCGTCGAGCGTCGCCGTCCGGACCCGGATGCCCGGTTGGGCGCTCAAGTGCTGGGCGATCGCCCCGTGCATGCCGTTCGGATAGATCTTCGCGACCTTCTTGACGGTCCGCTCATGCCGCCCCTCGTTCCAGACGGTGACGCGGATGGTACTGCGCGCCTTGGCCATGGCTTGTCCCCTTGTTGGTGCGCCTTTGCGCACCGCTTTTCCCTTCGTCTCGTACAAAAGGTGCGTCTAGACGCACCCTACCTCTTGAGCGACTGGCCCAGGGCCTCGATGGCCCGTGCGACGCGGTCGCGGTAACGGCCGATGGTATCAGGATCGTGGCTGTAACTCGATACGTCGACGGCCACGCCGCGTGGAATCGTCAGGAGCTTCTGATGCTCGGTCACGTCGATGCCGCGGGCTCGGGCCTGGCCGACGCGGTCGCGGAGCAGCCACAGGTACTCGTAGTCCTCTACGCCGTCGCGGATCATCTCGAGCCGTATCGACGGGACGCGCTTGCCCTTCGAGATATAGACCAGCTGCCCATCGCCGCGGCCGTCGGCGCCGACGTTCCGCCCGCCGGTCCGGTCGAGGTCGTTGTTGCAGTGGCCGGCCCAGTAGAGATTGCCCGTCAGAGCGTACTTCCACATCAACAAGAACGACATGCGGGCACACGCAGCCGGGTGCGGAATCGAGTACGTCGGTCGCGGATACGGATCGCCGCAGTTGTACCACCACAGTTCCTTGCCCCTGGCGCGCAAATCCGCGAGACGCTTGTCGATGTCCCTGTGGCTGAAATACGGCACGTGCGGGCAGTAGATGTCCGCCACCTCGTGCCACTGCTCGCTCGGGGACATGACGATGAGGATCTTCAGATCGGGGACGGCCTCGCGAACGACGCGACCGACGGCGATCAGCTCTTTCGTGTAGGCGAGGTTCGGCTCGTCCCACAGATAGAAGAAGCAGCGGTCGAACCACCCCTTCTGGCGAAGGTGTTGCGTGAAGCACCGCAGCCAAGCGATCATCCGTCGCTTGGCCTGCTCGCCGTCAAGCGGATTCATGGACACGTCGACGGCCTTGCCCATCGCCTCGTCGACGAACTTGCGGTGCAACCGACCGGGCTTAAACCCACCGCCGTCGCCTGCACTGAGTGGCAGGCCGAAGACCGTCAAGCCCAGCTCGAAGCACCGCTGCATGACGCGGTCGTACTCGGTGAAGTCCATCGCGATCGTGCCGTCCTTGCGCAGGAGATAGCGCGGCTCGGCGATCGATCCCGTGCAGGGCCCGCCCCCCGTGCCGGCCCGATGGCGGAACGTCACGTCGCAGACACCGCCCCCGCCGCAACTGATGACGCGTTTCGTGTGGGCGATCACGGGCAGGTCGAAATCGTAAACGCGAACGCGCAACGCCAGCTCGACGGGATGGACGCCGGTGGCGGCGATTCGAACGACGGTCCCGTAGTCCCCGGCCGGCGTGCCGCGCGGCGCGTAGAGGCGAAGCCACAGCGACTGCTGTTGGCCGGCGGGAACGGTCAGGGCGCCCAGCGGCAGGATCGGATCCGGCCAGGAGACGCCGCCGATGATCACGTGACCGACGCGCACCACCTCGACGTACTCGGCGGGAATGACGTGGTCTCTACCCGCATGTTTGAGGGGCGCGACGTTGACCTGCAGATCCGTCAGATCCGTGTCCCCCGCGATCAACGCGATCTGGATGGCCTCGTACTCATGCCTGGCCAGCGACATCCGCCCTGTCACGGTCAGCTGCTCGGCCCGGAGGGGATCGGCGGGTCGGATCTTGGCCATGGCCGGCGCCCAGCTCGCGATGTAGTCGGGCGGCTTGCCGTCGTTGAACCGGGCCAACAGTGACGCGGCCTTGATCCGAAGAATCATAGCGTCAAGCTTGTCCATCTCCGACGTGATCGCTGTCAGCGTCTCGCGGATCTTGGCCGACGGGACCTCGTCAAGTCCGTCGAGCCGCTCGCGCTGGCGCCTCAGCCGGGCCTGGGCGTCCTGGATCTGACGACGACCGACCTCTGCCGCAGACGTCGCCAATGCCCGCAACCGCGCTTCGAGTGTCTTGGCACGCACACGCAGGGGATTCAGCCGCGACAGCGCCGCCCGCCCGGTGCGCACGCCGACCGCGTCGAAGGACCACGTCGAATCGACACCCACCGCACCGCCGGCGAACCCATGGACGCGGACGTAGCGGACCGGCGCCTCGATCGGCAGGGCCGACGTCACTGCCTTCGCCGAGAGCTTGACCTGACCGAGTTGGTGGAAGTGCTTGTCCGAACCGGCGACGAAGACCGTGATCGACTTGGCATGCCCCGGGCCGACCTGCTTGTGTACCAGCGCCAGATCCCCCCACGCCACCTCCGTCCCGAGGTCGACGGTGATGTTCCCGCCGTCGTTCCAGCCGTTGTGGATGACCAGCCTGGCGAACCGCCCGTCGGGCGGACCGAGGAGGGCATTCGGCTCGACCCAGTCCGGCTTGGGCAGGTCGGGACGCTGCTTGTCTACATCGGTCGCGATGACCTGCCGGGCCCAGAACGCAAGCGAGGCATCACCCGCACGGGGCGCCTGGGCCTCGAGCGTCAGGGGCACGATCATGCACAATGCGACGGTGGTCACGTCGAAACGTCCCTTCAAACCGGCAGCGCATACGACTCGCGGTAATCGCGGGTCATGAGGCGGGCGGCCTCGGCATCGCCGACGAGGGTCTCGGCCTTGTCATCCCAGCGGATCTTGCGATTGACCCGCAGCGCGATGTTGCCCAGATGACAGACCAGGTTCACCTTGTGGTGGTAGGCCACGTTGCAGCTCGGCGTCTTTCGGGTCTTGATGCACTGCACGAACTCGTCGTAGTGATTGTGGGCCGGCGGGGTGGGGATGTCCTTCAGGTCCTCGTCCTTGATGCGGTCGCCCTCGGTCCAGATGCCGTGCTTGCCGTAGTCGGCCGCCAGCGTGCCGTTGGTCCCCTGAAATGCCACACCGATCCGCCGCCTCATCTTGCAGGGCACGATGGCGGTCTTGTTCGGCTTGCTCCGCGTCGTCGGCGTCGGCGCGCCGGTCTGGAGCTCGTAGCCGTAGCTGTTCGCACTGCTGTGCGACCACATCACGGTCATGCCCGCAAAGTCGTAGAGGACGTACTGACTGTCGGGCGTCTCGGCGTTGTCGTCGACGGCCCACCGGCCGCCCGACGCCGCCACGCCCGTCGGGGCGGCCAGATCCGGCAGGGCGTAGAACCACAGGTCGATCAGGTGCGGCGCCATCGCCGTGATCCACCCGCCACCGTAGTCCCAGAAGTAGCGGAACCAGCCCGTCTTGAACTTGTTGATGTTGAACGGCGAGACCGGCGCCGGCCCCAGCCAGAAATCCCAGTTCAGCCCACCCAGCGGCTCGACGTCTGCCGGCTTGCCGATCCCGTCGGGTGCCTCGTTGCAGACCATCCAGCCTCGAACGTGCGTGATCTTGCCCAGGACGCCGGCACGGACCAGCTCGACGACGCGCTTGTAGTTGGCCCCCGAGTGGATCTGCGTGCCGACCTGGGTGACCCGCTTGCGTTCGCCCGCCACCTTGCGGAGCAGCAGCGACTCATGAACGTTGTGGGTCATGGGCTTCTCGACGTAGACGTCCTTGTCGGCCAGGCAGGCGGCCAGGGCGATCGGCCCGTGCCAGTGCGTGGGCGTGGCGATGACCACGCCGTCGACGTCCTTTCGGTCGAGCACCTCGCGGTAGTCCTCGTAGGCCTGGCAGTTGCCGCCCGCCAGCTTGGCCGCCCGTTCGCGATGCGGCTTGTAGACGTCGACAGCGGCGACAATCTCCGGGTCGCGGAGCGCCCTGAAGGAATTGAGCAGCGCCGTCCCCCGCCCGGCTACACCGATACTGGCCAGACGAACACGCTCGCTGGGCGGCGCCTTGGATGGTTTGGGCCTGGTGGCCGGCCGCTCTGCCCCCATCGCACTCCCTGTCGACACCACCAGCGCCCCGCTCGAAAGGCGAATGAAGTCGCGCCTGTCCAGATCGTCGCTCATGATTCAACCCCGCTGACGTTTCAGCCAGTGACACGTTCGCCGCGCGGACCGGCCGTTGCCACCGATCGGGCGGTATGATACCAACTCAGCGCGGGGTGGCACAGGTGCGGCCGATCGAGCTGCCCAACTGTCGAGACCTGGCGAGGTGCGTGATGAAGCACAAGACGCTGGTGCGGATCCTGCTCAAGATCCTGGGCGTGTTTCTCTTCACCGAGGCGCTGAATAGTCTAATCAGTTCAGGGCTCTGGCTACTGAACGACCTGATGGATCCGACCTCAGCGACGAGCACGCTGTGGTATTTCCGCTTGAGCGGCCTGATCCAAGGCCTGCTCAAGACGTTCCTGGCTATCTACCTGTTCTTCGGCGGGACGTGGGTGGTCAACAAGATCATCCCCAGCAACCGCCCGTACTGCCCGGAATGCGGATACGAGCTGACCGGCCTGGTCCGAAACCGATGCCCCGAATGCGGCACGCCGCTGTCCGAGGACCTACTCGCCTCGTCCCGAAGCGCTGGCGGCGCCGACGGGGCGTGCTGAGTGGCGTCGGCCCTCGGCGGACATGACGCATTCGAGCGAACGACCCAAGCGTTGATGCAGGTGCAGCCCAGAGATCAGCCATGCACCCCAAGACGACAGCACGACTTGGCCTCAAGCTGATCGGCGTGTTCCTCCTGATCCACGGGTCCCTGGCCTTCCTCGACCGCTTCCAGCCGATCTTGCTCAGCTTGACCTTCGGCGCGACGGGGCGTGCCGATCAGTTGCTGGCAAGGCTCCCCTATCCAGTGCTCACGCTGCTCTTGACGGTCCCTGTTGGGATCTACCTGGTTCTGGGCGGCGCGTGGCTCGCATCCCGGATCGTCCCGGACAACAAACCGCGTTGTCCCGAGTGTGGCTATCAGCTCGCGGGGTTGGACGCCGAGCGGTGCCCCGAATGCGCCACGCGCCTGCCACAAACGAGCGGCCCGCTCCGAGCGCAAGATGCGAGCGTCTCGCCCAAGCCGGTGGTGCGCGTGCTTGTCAGGTTGCTGGGCGTCGCCATCATCGTGCTCAAGCTCGACGAGTTGACCTGGGAGGCCACCTTCTTCGCGTCCGATCTCCTCGGGTTCGGCCAGTATGACCGGCCGTGGGCTCGGCCGGCGGAGCTCTCCGACTTCCTGACGATCGGGCTGGGTCTGTACCTGCTGCTCGGCGGCGGCTGGGTCGCGGATCATCTGTTGTTGTGGGCACGGCCTCGAGGCCCGGACCGCCAGAACAAGGCGGACATCACCGGGCGCGGACCCCACGGCAGCCGAGGGATGGTGTTCGCATTCGTCAGGCTGCTGGGCTTGATCTTCCTCGTGTTGGGTGGGCGAGGACTGCTGGCGCTTGTGTCCTGGCTCATGCAAGACTACCTCCAGTTCGGATACGAGCGTGGATGGGTGCCCTACGCCGGCAGGGGCTTGGCGGAGGCGTTGAAGCTGGTGGTCGGGGGGTACTTCTTCTTCCGCGGGCGATGGGTCACCGACAGGCTGCTCGGATCGGATCGGCCAGACACAGCCAAGCGCAGCGTCGTCCAGGCCGGGGAAGATACTGCGCTCGGTCGGGCGGTGGTGATGCTGCTCGGCATCACGTGTCTCGTGCTGGCGATGGCGCAGCTGTGTTGGACCGGGCCGTGCTTGCTTTACTGCTATCTCATGTGGGGGTCGGACAGCTACAACTTCCCACACGAAGCGGTCAAGACGGTGGTCTTCTGCTTGCAGGCCGGCGTGGGGATCGCCCTCTTGCTCGGAGCGGATCGGGTGCTGCGCAGGTTGACGCATGGTGGGTTCCACTCGGTCGGTGAAGCAAAGGCCTCGACCCACGAGGAGCTGCAGCGCGATTGGCCTGTGCCAGTCCAACGAAACAGGGCTTGGGTCTCTCTGCTGCTGGGCATCCTTGGGGTGTACCTCTGCATTGTCGGAACGGCCGAACTGCTTCAGGCAATCGGTTGGGTGGTCCATACCGTCCTCGAACCGGGGTGGTTCAGTCTTCAGGACCAACTCGCCGTTGCGACGCCGCACTTCCTTCGGGTGGCCATTGGCGTGTGGCTGCTCTGGGCCCACCGGCGCCTGGCCCAATGGATCGTCCCGCCACACCGGGCCTACTGCCCCGCCTGTGGCTATGAATCGAAGGCCGATGCCGGCCCGAACTGTCAGGAATGCGACGCGCCCCTCGACGCCGTGGCCAAACCGGCGCCGGTCTCCTAGAATAGTCCTCTGCGGGCGAAGTCAGCTTGAGATGATCGATATCAGCGTCCTCTACTGCGGGTTCGAGTCCCCCTCCACGCCGCACCGGTACGGCCGGGCGATCAGGCGGGATGTGCCCGGGCATCAGCGGATGGCGGTGGCCACCTCCGCGATGGACCGCCGGCCGATCGTCGTGTGGAACATCACGCAGACCTGCAACCTCAAGTGCGTCCACTGCTACAGCGACAGCGAGGCAAAGGCCTATGAAGGCGAGCTGACCGGTGAGGAAGTCCGCCGCGTGCTTGACGACCTGGCAGCGTACAAGGTGCCGGCCGTGTTGTTCTCCGGCGGCGAGCCGCTGATCCGCCCGGACCTGTTCGAGCTGATCGCGTACGCCCGAGATCTGGGCCTGCACGTCGTCATCAGCACGAACGGCACGCTGATTACGCCGGACATCGCCAAGCGGTTGGTCGACCTGAAGCTGGCGTACGTGGGCATCTCGTTGGACAGCGCCACGCCGGAGGTGCACGACAAGTTCCGCGGCGTACCCGGCGCGTTCGAGCGGACGATGCGGGGGTTCCGAAACTGCGTCGAGGCCGGTCAGAAGGTGGGGCTTCGGCTGACGTTGTCGCGGCCCACCTTCGAGAACCTCGACGGCGTGTTCGACTTCATCGAGCGCGAGCGGATCAACCGGGCGTGCTTCTACCACCTCGTGCCGACCGGACGGGGCAAGGGCGTGCTGGATCTGACACTGGCCGAATCCCGCCAGGCCATGGATACGATTCTGCGTCGCACACGCGGGTTCCACGATCGCGGGCTCGGCATCGAGATCCTGACCGTGGACAACCACTGCGACGGGCCCTATATGTACCTCAAGATGAAGGCCGACGGCGATCCGCGGGCCCAGGACGTCGGCGAGATGCTCGGTTGGAACGGCGGCGGGCTGTACAGTTCCGGCGTGGGGATCGGCTGCATCGACTTCCACGGCGACGTGCATCCCGATCAGTTCTGGATGCACACGTCGTTGGGCAGCGTTCGGCAGCGCCCGTTCAGCGAGATCTGGCAGGACACGTCGAACGACCTGATGGCGGGACTGAAGGACCGTCGTCCCCGGCTGAAGGGACGCTGCGGTGCATGTGAGTTCCAGCCTCTGTGCGGGGGTGCGTTGCGGGTCCGGGCGGAGCTGATGACGGGCGACCCGTGGGCGGCGGACCCGGCGTGCTATCTGACCGACGAGGAGATTGGCCTGACGTCGGGGGACAACCAGGCCTCACCCTAGAACGGGGGAGAGACGATGTCCGATGATTCGATGGAACGGCCGAAGCTGAGATCGTCGATCGACGTGGCGCCGGTCGAGCAGGACGGGCGACAGATGCTGGTCCTGTACGACGCGGCCGGCCTGGCCGCCGGCAACCTGGGGCTGACCCAGGGAGCGTTCGCGATCGTCACGCTCATGAACGGGCAGAATACGCTGAACGACATCCTGGCCATCTTCGCCCAGCAGTTCAGACAAGAGCTGCCCAGCGAGAGACTGGTAGAACTACTGCACCAACTCGACCGCAACGGGATGCTGGAGGGGCCGAGGTTCGAGGCCCGCTTCGAGCAACTGGCGGAGTCCTACCGCAAAGCCGACGTCCGACCGTCGCAAGCCATGTCGGCCGACGTGAAGCCGGATCAACTGCGGGACAACCTGCGCGCGATAATCGATGAGGGTCAGCCCTCGACGGACGGCCAGCGCGTGGTGGGACTGATCGCGCCGCACCTGGACTACGAACGGGGCCGGCCCTGTTACGCCGAAGCCTACGCTCAGCTCCGCGACCGCGACGACGTCGACCGCTTCGTGATCCTGGGAACGAACCACTTCGGTCGATCGGAGACGGCGGTGTGGACGATCAAAGACTACGACACGCCGCTTGGCCGGGCCGAGACCGACCGGGAGTTCATCGACAGGTTGCGCGAGCGGTGCGGCGCTGACCTGGGCGTGCAGGAGCTGGACCACGCTCGCGAGCATTCGGTGGAGTTACAGGTCATCTTGCTCAAGGCACTGCTCGGATCGCGTCCGGTGAAGATCGTGCCGGTGCTGTGTCCCGACGCGTGCGGGCCTGGAGGCCTGAGGCCCGCGAGCGGAACCGGGCCCGGTCTGGACGACGTGGCGGCGGCGCTGGCGGACGTGGTGACAGAGACACCGGGCCACACATGCGTCATCGCGGCGGCCGACCTGAGTCACGTCGGCAGGCGATTCGGCGACGACCGCGACCTAGACGATGCGTTTCTCCAGGACGTTCAGGCCGAGGACCGGGCGCTCCTGGACCTGCTGGAAGCCGGCGACGCCGACGAGTTGGTCTCCCGGCTTCGAGATAGGGAGAACCCCTATCGCGTTTGCAGTGCGGGGGGGCTCTACGTCCTGCTGCGAGCGGTGCGGGGCTGCACGGTCCGGGTGCTGCGCTACCATCAGGCGGTCAATCGCGAAGAGCACACGGGCGTGACCTGTGCGGCCGCGGTCATGACGCCGGGTAACGCGGCTCAGGAGGGGTAACGGCTCGTGGGCGAAGCGGAAGATCACGTTCGAATCGTGCTGCCGCGGCGATGCCTGGTCGTCCTGTCGGGGATCCCGGCCAGCGGCAAGTCGACGTTCGCCCACCGACACTTCCGACCGACCGAGGTGGTCAGCTCCGATTGGTGCCGGGCGACGATCTGCGACGACGCCATCAACCAGGCGGCCAGTCGCGACGCCTTTGACCTCATGCACGACATCATCGCCAAGCGGATGAAGTTCAACCGGCTCTGTGTGGCCGACGCCACGCATCTGACGCACGCGTCGCGCAAGCGGCTCATCGATCTGTCCGGACGCTATGGCTATCCCGCCTGTCTGATCGTGTTTGACGTAGCAGCCGACGAGTGCAAACGGCGCGACGCGCGGCGCCCGGATTTCCGGGTCGGTGAGGACGTCATCGACGACCACGCCAGCCGGCTCGCGGTTGACGTCGACCGGCTCGGCGCGGAGGGGTTCTTTGGGGTCTGGGTCCTCGGCACAGACCAGGTCGACCAGGTAGAGGTAGTCTTCGAGACGCACGCGGCGGAGAAGGAGCGGCCGGACCGACGGGCCATCGAGCCATGACGCCGGACGCCTACTACCATCGGCTGATCAGCGGCCGGCAGCGCGGGCCGGTCGCCTCGCTGCTGCGTGGCGGCCTGACGCTGCTGTCCTGGCCGTACGGCGCGGTCGTGGGCATCCGAAACGCCTACTACGACCGCACGGATCGCGGGGTTCGGCGCGCGTCGGCGCCGGTCATCAGCGTGGGCAACCTGGTGGCGGGCGGGACGGGCAAGACGCCGATGGTGATCTGGATCCTGCAACGTCTCGCCGAGCTGGGACGTCGCCCGGCCGTGCTGATGCGCGGATACGGCGCCGGGGCGAGGGGATGTTGCCAGGCCAACCAGGCGCTTCAGGACGCGATCCACGGCTGCGAGAACGACGAGGCCCGCGAGATCCGACGTCGCTGCCCACGTGCGGATCTTCTGATCGATCCCGACCGCGTGGCCGGTGCGGACAAGGCCGCTGCGATGGGATGCGATGTCCTGGTGATGGACGACGGATTCCAGCACCGGCGGTTGGGGCGCGACCTCGACATCGTCCTGATCGACGCGACGGACCCGTTCAGCGCCGGGTTGCTGCCGCGGGGAATGCGCCGTGAGCCGGTCGGCTCGCTCGTTCGCGCCGGCGTGGTCGTCGTCACACGGGCCGATCAGGCAACCGGCGAAGTCCTGCAAACGCTGCGGCAGCAGGTGACCAGATTGGCGCCGGACGCACCGGTCCTCGCCGCACGTCATCGCCCGATCGAGCTGTGCGACCAGTCCGGCCGATGCGACGCCGACATGCGCGTCGACGCGATGGCCGGCCGCCGCGCCTGGGTGTTCGCCGGCCTGGGGAATCCGACGGCCTTCATCGCGACGGTCGAGGGGATGGGGTTCGAAGTCACCGGCCGACAGTTCTATCCCGATCACCACACGTGCTCCGACGCCGAGCTGGACGAGATGGCGAGCCAGGTGGCGCAGGCCGGCGCGGACGTCGTGTTGACCACCGAGAAGGACGCGGTCAAGCTACCGCCGGATCGTCCCGACTGGCCCGCGCCGCTGCGCGTCGTCCGCGTCGGGATCGAGTTCCTCGGCGGCGACGCCGAGACCATGAGCCGGCTGATCGACCGGGCGGTCAGCGCCGATGGCGCCCCGATCGACCGCAAGGACGTGCCCGATGACCAAGCCCTATCAACCGATTGACGCATCGAAGCTGACGACGTTCTCGATCGGTCGCCGTCGACACAAGGTCGCGCTGGACGCGATGGCGAAACTGCCGCCGCCGGGCGTATCGGTCGGTGAATGGCTCGATTCACTGCCGTCGGTGCTGGGTGCGGCCGAGTTCCGCGCGGTGGTCGATGCCGTCGTTGCGGCCCGTCAGGCGGATCGCCCCGTGGTGTTCGCGATGGGGGCGCACGTCGTCAAGGTGGGCTGCGGACCTATCGTGGTGGACCTGATCCGCCGCGGCGTGGTGACGGCCGTGGTCGGCAACGGCGCGACGGCCATCCACGACGTCGAGCTGGCCTGCACGGGCCAAACGAGTGAGGACGTAGCTGACGCCCTCCACGACGGCCGGTTCGGCATGGTCCAGGAGACGGCCGACTTCTTTGCCGAGGCCGCCGCGCGGGGTGCCCGCGACAGCGTCGGACTGGGCGCGGCCGCGGGCCAGTTGCTGTTCGAGCAGGACCCTCCCCACATCGACGTCAGCATCCTGGCCGCCGCCCATCAGGCCCGCATCCCCGCGACGGTCCACGTCGCCGTCGGCACCGACACGGTGCACATGCATCCCCAGGTCGACGGCGCGATGCTGGGCCAGGCCAGCATGACCGATTTCCGGTTGATCTGCAGCGTCGTGGCCGACCTCGGCGCGACCGGCCCGGGCGGCGCGGGCGGCGTGTGGTGCAACATCGGCTCGGCCGTCCTGCTGCCGGAGGTGTTCCTGAAGACCGTGGCGGTCGCCCGCAACCTCGGTGCGGATCTGGACGCGATGGTGACCGCCAACTTCGACATGCTGGGCCAGTACCGCGCACGCCAGAACGTCGTGCACCGCCCGCCGCAGCCGGGCAAGGGCCACGAGATCATCGGTCAGCACGAGATCCTCTTGCCGCTGTTGCGTCAGGCCATTATCGAACGCACTTGAGCGCCCCGGGGCGTCCGCCTCCGGGTTTCCCGACGAGCGATCCGGGCGCCGACGGCGCCCGGATCGCTCGTTCGCTTTGCATCTGGCCCGGACGGATCGTTTCAGTTAGGGTGATGCGCGGTGGCGTGATGATCGGTCGAGACGCAATGGGATTGCTGACGGACCTGGTCGGCCCGTTCCGACCCAGGACCGTGTCACTCGTCGGCGCCGGACCGGGCGATCCGACCCTAGTATCCATTCGCGGTGCCGTTCGGATCACCCAGGCGGACGCGATCCTGTACGACCGGCTGGCCAGTCCGACGCTGCTGCGGCTGGCCCGGCCTGACGCGGTGCTGATCTCGGTCGGCAAGACACCGACGCGGCATGCCGTGCCGCAGGACCAGATCCAGCGCATGCTGATCGAGCACGCCCGATCAGGCCAACGCGTGGTGCGGCTCAAAGGCGGGGACCCGTTCGTGTTCGGGCGCGGGGGCGAGGAGGGCGAGGCCCTCGCCGAGGCGGGGATCGCGTTCGAGGTCGTCCCGGGCATCACGGCCGCCATCGCTGCGCCCGCCTACGCGGGCATCCCCGTAACGCATCGCGATTGGACGTCGACGTTCGCGCTGGTCACCGGCCACGAAGACCCGACCAAGCCCGAGTCGAGCATCGACTTCGCCGCCCTGGCGCGGATCGGGACGGTGGCGTTCTACATGGGGGTCAAACAACTGGCCGCCAACTGCCGCAAGCTCGTCGAAGCCGGCCTGGACCCCGAGACCCCCGCCGCCCTGATCCGATGGGGAACGCGGCCGGACCAGCGGACGCTGACGGGCACGGTCTCGTCGCTGCCCGCGCAGGCCGAGGCCGCCCAGATCCGCCCGCCCGCCATGACCCTCATCGGGCGAGTCGTGGGCCTGCGAGCTCGGCTGAACTGGTTCGAGGCCCGACCGTTGTTCGGCCAGCGAATCGTCGTGACGCGGACCCGACAGCAGGCGTCCGAGCTGGCGGGTCGGCTGGGGGACCTGGGCGCGGACGTCATCGAAGCCCCGACAATCCGGATCGCGCCGCCCGATGACTTCGACGCGATCGACCAGGCGCTCCGGCGGATCGAGCAGGTGGACTGGCTGATCCTGACCAGCGTCAACGGCGTGGACGCGATGGTCGACAGGCTACGCGCGTGCGGCCTGGACGCCCGTGCGCTGGCAGGATGCCGGATTGCGGCGATCGGACCGGCCACCGCCGACCGGTTGCGACAATGGTTCATCGAGCCCGAGCTCGTCCCAGATCGATTCGTGGCCGAGGCCCTGGCCGAGAGCATCCTGAAACTCGGCGACGTTCGGGGCAAGCGCTTCCTGCTGCTGCGGGCCGACATCGCGCGTCCCGCCCTGCGTGAAGCGCTTGCCGAGGCCGGTGCGGTCTGCGACGACCTGGCGATCTACCGCACGGAACCCGCCGACGCCCTGCCCGATGACGTGACCGCCGGCCTGGCGGACGGCGCCATCGACTGGATCACGTTCACCAGCAGCTCGACGTTCACGAACTTCCTGGATCTGCTGGATGAGGCGGGGCGGACCGCGCTGCGCGACGTCCGCCTGGCCAGCATCGGCCCGATCACTTCGCAGGCCATTCGCGCCGCCGGCTACGAACCGGCCGTCGAGGCCACCCCCCATACGATTGATGGACTCACAGAAGCCATCCTCGCCGCGGTCTCGTGACCCCTGCCACAAGGACGCCACGGCAAGAGATGAAGGGTAGACCGCGCGTCGCGTCGCGCTACAGCTCCGATTCGGGCCGAGCCGTCTCGGTCGGTCCGGGAGCGACCTGGCCGACTTCGTCGGTCCGCATCGCGAACGTCGCGTCGATGGTCTTGTCGGCGCACAGATCGTGCAGGACCTCGACGACCTGTGCGTAAGACAGGCCCAGTCCCTGGCGCTTATCCTCAGGGACATCCGGGGGGCGTCTGCCCAGCGTCAGGACCAGGCAGGCCACGTCGGTTGGACAGGGAATCGGCGGACTCATTCGTCCCGAGATCGGCGTCTGCCGCACGAGCTTCAGCTTCTCGGCACCAGCATCGGCGGCGAGGGTCACCGCGCCGTTGCGGTGCACGTAGAAGGCGGGGGTCTGACAACGCATGCCCGACCCGAACAGCGCGATGCGTTGCTGTCCCGAGCGCTGGGCGGCCACCAGAAAGCCGCCTCGAGAGGGAACCAGATCCAGCAGGAAGCCGCCCTTCCCACCCACCTTGAGCGTCTGGATTGAGCTGTCCTCCTGTTCCAGCAGCGCCTCGTAGGCCAGCTGGCGGATCCGCTCATCGTCCGCGTCCAGGAGCGGCCGGAGGGCCAGGATCGCCTGCCCGGTCCTCTCCGTCCGTCCCAGCTCTTCGATCGCCAACTCACGGAAGGGGCTTTCGGCGTTGTTGGCGTGTCGGGTCACCACACTTAGGGCCAGATCGTCCCCCAACCGAAGGCCCGTGCGGCCGGCAAAGTAGCTCACCCCGGGCTCCTTGTGCGTGTACAGCTTCCGAATCGACGGCAGGGCCGTCTTGCCCAGGCCCTCCCAGGCCAGGGAGATGTCGGCAAGGGCGGCCTCAGGCTGGACGGCCTCCTCACACAGCTCCCGGAGTCGCAGATCAGCGAACGACGGGCTGGCCGGCACGTACAGGTGCACCAGCAGTTGCAGAAAATGCGCCTCTTGACCTTGCCACGCCTCCGGTATACGCAGGTCCACCGAGTGCGCGTCCGGTGCGTCGGCCGTCTTGCGCGGCTCGACCCCGAAACGACGGTTGATCAGCCGCATCAGCCGACTGGCAATGGCCGCCGACGGATTGGTCAACACGAGCCGGATTCGGCGGGCCTCGGTCGCACGCCCACCGCCGATCACGCGTCCCACCCGAGGGTCGGCCTTGGTCGCGGCGTCCTTCTTCAGGCCAAACGGATTGATGAAAACCTGGCCCATCCCCTCGCCGAGGATCCGCCCCTCGACGGGTTGGCCGTTTGCCCACAGCTTCAAGCTGCATGGCATCAACCAGCCGTTCTCGAGCGAGCTGACGTCGGTCCCCGACAACGCGCGAACGGTCAGATCGAACGTCGCGCCCACCTGAGCGGCCGCGGGGATCTCGCCATACACGGTCACCACGGCCGTCTCTTCGCTGTCGAGCAGCCTCTCTGGACTGTAGCGCTTCAGCGCCTTGTAGGCCTGACCCAGGCGATACCGCCGACGCATGTCGTCCAGCATGTACTCGCGAATCGGACGCGGACACTGGCTCGACCCGGTCTTGGCCAGCCCGACCACCAGACCGTACCCGCCGACCGACATCCGCCGAAGCCCCTCTACCCAGGCCACCGTCTTGATCGTGTCCCGGACGCCTGCGGATTCCTCCCGCGGGTCCTTCTCATCAAGAACGTTCTCGGCCTCGGCGGACTTGTCGTCCTGTTTGGCGAACCAGGTCGTCTGGCCGTCCGCGCTACAGCCGACCGCGTAAACCGCAAGTGCAAAGGTGACTGAAGCCAGTGCGGCTGCTAAGCACAGCCTTCGCATGGCAGGCATGGTCTGGTCCTCCCTGACCCGTCTCGCCACCGAGCCGTCGCGCACCGCGCCCTGGCGGCGAGCTCCTGCATCACCAACGAGAGCACCCCCGCTCGCTCCCGGGCGGATCCTCGGATCTGCCCGTCCCGGACAGACGACTCCATACTACTAGATCGGCAAATCCGGCCAAATTCAGCATTATCGGACGTCGCGTTGGCTGTCGATCTCGGAGAAAAACGATTGGCCAACCTAGAATAGGTCAATCCCCCATGCACGTGCCGACCGCCCGGGCGGCCGCGATCAGGGGGTGATCCGCCGGCACGAGCCGCTGCCGGTCGGCCACATCCTCGATGGCAACGTCGGTGAGTCGGCCCTCCCGCATCGCCACCATCCGGTTGTACTGCCCGGCCATGAGCATCTCGACCGCCAGGTGGCCGAACCGCGTCGCCAGGACCCGGTCGAAGCTGCACGGGGTCCCGCCGCGCTGGATGTAGCCGAGAATCGTGGCGCGGACGTCCAGGTCGGTCTTGTCGGTGATCTGATCGGTCAGCACACGGGCGATGCCGCCCAGTCGGATGGGGTCGGGGCTGTCGGCCACAATGCGCTGGATCACCTGCTGGCCGCCGATGGGCTTGGCCCCCTCGCTGACGGCAATGATGGTGAAGGCCTTGCCGCCCTCGTTGCGCCGCACGCAGAAGTCGCAGATGGCGTCCAGGTCGTAGGGGATCTCCGGGATGAGGATGACGTCCGCCCCGCTGGCGACGCCCGCGTGCAGCGTCAGCCAGCCCGCGTTTCGGCCCATCAGCTCGACGATCATGACGCGATGGTGCGACGAAGCGGTCGTGTGGATCCGGTCCAACGCCTCGGTGGCGGTCTGCACGGCCGTCTGGAAACCGAACGTCACCTCGGTGTGCATCAGGTCGTTGTCGATGGTCTTGGGCACGCCCACGCAGCGCAGGCCGTGCCGGATCAGGTTGGCCGCGCCGCTCATCGTCCCATCGCCGCCGACGCAGACGAGGGCGTCGAGGCCCCGTTCCGCGGCGTGGGCGATGACGCGATCCGTGACGTCCTCGAAGATCGGCTGACCGTCGTCGTCCTCGCCGACCGCGTACCGGGCGGGATTGGCCTTGTTCGTCGTGCCCAGGATCGTCCCGCCGACGGTCAGGATGTTGCTGACGTCCAGCGGCTCGAGCGGCCGCATCCGGTTCTCGATCAGGCCCAGGAAACCGTCCGCGATGCCCACGATTTCCAGACCGTACCGGAAGATGCCCGTCTTGGTGACCGCGCGGATGACGGCGTTCAGGCCGGGGCAGTCCCCGCCGCCCGTCAACAAGCCGATCCGCTTCACTCGAGACGTCGTCGCCATGATCGCTCCCCGCGGCGCCGTCCGAGACGGCCCGCGAAACACGTCCCGGCACTCTAGCAGATCGGAGTTGGACCGGCCAGCGAACGAGGCGTCGGAAGCGCACCCCCCTGGGCCCGCCTGTCCCCAGGCGGCTCAGACCGGGCTGGGGACAGCCCGGCTCGGTAGGCGCCGTCACCTCAGATGATCATCTCGACGACAACATCCTCGCCGACACGAAGTCGGCCTTCGTCGATCTTGGCGGGGCAAAGCACTGCCGTGCCCGGTTCGAGCGCGTCGGTGGATTCGCCGGCCTTGATGTGCAGCGACCGCAACCCGCCCAACCACCAGCGCCGGTCGGCCAGGTACATCAGGTCGCCCGGCCCGGCCGACAACCGCGCCAGATCGGTCGGATGGATCAGGACGACAGGGTCGGTGACGTCGTCGGATGCGGTCAGCTTCAGGCGAATCTTCTCGCCGGTCGTCCGCTTGGGCTCGCCGCCCTTGAACCGCCGCCGCCCGGCCGCCAGCGTCCAGATGGTCAGCCCGTCCACGGTCTCGGCCGCCGCGCGGAGCCGCCACGTCAGGAACGTCGCCAGCACACCGATGCCCATGCACGTGACCATGCCGTAGCACGCCCGCATGTACTTGTACTTCTTGTAGAACGCGGCGGCTTCGTCCATCGGCACGCCGTGGGCGAACGGGGTGATGATCTCCGGCACGGCGAACGACAGGACCATCGCCCCCGTGCCCAACACCAGCGTCGCCAGGGCACTGACGCGGTTAAACCGCTTCCACGCGACGGCCAACAGGATGACGGTGATCATCGGCGGCGTGATGGCGGCTGTGAAGGCGGCGTGCGCCGCGTACATCGAGTCGAACCCCAGGAACATCGGCACCAGCAGCACGCCCACCAGCGTCGCGCCGATCGAGAACACCCTCGCCGCCCGCAGGTAGTGCCGATCGTCCTTGCCCGTCCGGATGAACGGTCGATAAATGTCGTTGACCAGGACGGTGGCCACCGCGTTGATCAGCGTGTCGACCGTACTCATCAACGCCGCCACCAACGCCGCCAGCACCAGCCCGAACACGCCGGGCCTGCACAGCAGCTCGGCCACCATCACGAAGACCTGGTTGATCTTGGCCGGATCGTCCAGACCCGGCAGGGCCTCGGGCGACTTGCCGCGAATGGCCGATCCGACCCAGCCCGCGTTGCTCACCGCGATGGCCGTCAGCGGCATCAACACCAGCACGATGATGATGGCGGCCTTGCGGCCCTCGCGCGGGCTCTTGGCCGACAGGAACCGCATCAGCACGCCCTGGTTCATGAAGTAGAACGCGATGCTGTTGGCCACGCCGTCCTGCCAGAACACGCCCACCGCGCTGAACTTCTCGGGCCGGTTGAACTCGGCCATCCCGAACGCGTGCTCGAACGGCAGGTGGATCCAGAACTCACCAAACCCCCCCAGGTAGCTCAAGCCCAACCCGAACAAGACGAACCCCGCGATCAGCAGGATGAACCCCTGCAGCAGGTCGGTCATGATCACGCTGGTCTGCCCGCCGGCGGCGACGTAGATCGCGCAGATCACGGCGATGACGACCACGATGGCCATCAGGTTGAGGTGCTCGACCGACTGCAACGCCTCGATGGGGAACAGCGGCTCGAGGGCCTTGCCCAGCGTGTAGAAGTTGAAGCCGATGTAGCCAATCATGTACAGCAGGATCAACACCGTGCCCGCCACTCGGGCGTCCCGGCCGAACCGCCGCTCGAAGTACTCCGGCACCGACGCGATCCGCATGAAGTAGATGATGGGCAACCAGCCGAACAGGAACAGCGGCATGCTGAACCAGTCGTTCGTGTAGCTCATCGTGGACGACAGGCCGTAGCGATAGCCGGCCTCGGCGTACTTCATGAAGCTGTACGAGCCGACCAGGGTCGCCACGAAACTGACCGAGATCAGCCACCAACTGAACCGCTGACCGCTGAAGAAGAAGTCCCGCGTCGACCGCGTGTAGCGGGCGAACGTCGCGCCGAAGCCCACCATGATGACCAGGTAGATCACCAACACGGCGTGATCGATGGGCTGTCCGTAGGCCTGGGCGAGCATGACTCCTCCTTACAGGAACGGAAACACCAAGACGCTGAGCCCGTGCAGGCCGAGATACAGGAGGAACCCCCCGATCAGGAGCACCAGGTAGCGGCGGCCCTCGGACGTCTTGGTCGACAGCTCGCCCGACCTCAGGACCAACAGCATCATCACCACAAAGATGATCCCGCCGACCACATACTGGTAGATGAAGGACACGGCGTTCATGGTCATGGGATTGGCTCCCGCTGATGGGTTCGACCGGCCGGCATGTGGTTCTAGCCGAAACGCCCGACGGTTTCCAGGGCCCGGGCGGGCCAGCGTTGTGGGTGCCCCATCCTTGGCCTGCGACGGCGTCAGCCGCTCGCGGGCCAAGGGTGGGGGACGGACCAGCCGAGACAGGCGTACGTTCCGAGCGTTCGTCCCCCACCCTTTGGCCCGGCTCGCGTTCCGCGAGCCACGCCAAAGGATGGGGCACCCCCAGGGCCCGGGCGGTCCAGGATTTTGCCGGGACGGGCTGGGCTGCATCGAATACAATGCGCCGCCGCATTCGGCAGTTGTTCTTGCGACGAGGTCCATGTTCGCCGGGCCCGCGACGACCCGGCCAATGAGGAGATTTCCCCATGCCCGAGACCATGCAAGCCCAGGTGTTCTACGAGCCCGAAGACATGCGCCTGGAGCAAGTGCCCGTGCCCAAACCCGCCGATGACCAGGTCCTCTTCGCCGTCAAGGCGTGCAGCATCTGCGGGTCTGACGTCGCCTACTATTACGGCGACAGCTCGCTGGAGACCGAGACCGGCAAGGGCCCGCTGATCTTGGGTCACGAGTTCGCCGGCGAGGTCGTCGAGGTCGGCAAGATCCCCGCCGCCCTGGGCCTGTTCAAGCCCGGCGACCGCGTCGTCGCCGACCCGGTTCAGTACTGCAACGCGTGCGCGTCGTGCAAGAAAGGCCAGGTCAACCTCTGTGAGTTCAAGGACGTGCTGGGCGTCAGCGCGAACGGCGGGTTCGCCGAGTACTGCGTCAGCCACTACACCGGCCTGCACAAGGTGCCCGAGGGCGTGAGCTGGGAACACGCCGCCCTGACCGAGCCGCTCGCAGATGCCCTCTACGCCGTCAACAACATGGAGATCGAGATCGGCGATTTCGCCGTCGTGATCGGCCCGGGTGCGATCGGGCTAATGATGCTGCAGCTCGCCAAGGCCGCCGGCGCGGGCACGGTCGTTTTGGTCGGCACGCGCGACTACCGCCTCGAGATCGGCAAACAGGCCGGCGCCGACGTCGTCATCAACACCAAGGACAGCAAGTCGCCCTACTACGCCGCCGACCTGAAGGCCAAGATCGACGAGCTGACCGGCGGCATGTTCGCCGACGCCGTCGTCACGCCCACCGGTGCGATCGAGGCGATGGAGCAGGCGCTGGCCATCAGCGGCCGGCGATCGCGCATCGTCCTGTTCGGCCTGCCCGCCGACGACGCGATCGTCCGCGTCCCCGCGCTCGAGTCGATCCTGTGGGACAAGACGATCCGCTTCAGCTGGCTGGCCCCCCTGACCTGGCCCGCCGCGGTCCAGGCGATGTCGACGGGCCTGGTCGACCTGAGCATGATCTGCACGCACACGATGAAGCTCGACGACCTCGTCCAAGGCCTCGCCGACGTCAAAGACCGCAAGGGCAACCCCATCAAGGCGGTGGTGAAGATGGATTGAACTCGCCCCGCCCGCACAGAGGGACCTGCACATGTCGATGGGAATCTGCAGCCGACGTCCGCCGGACATCCAGGTCACCTGGAGCAAATCGCCCCCCCGGCTGTCACCGTTCTCCATGCGCAGGCCCGAACGCCCCTGGCGTCTGTGTGGGAGCTTGCATCTCGATCGATCCGTACAGAAGGAGCGAGGCCGGTGAGAACTCTATTGGACTTCCCAAAGGCTTTCCAACCTCTTGTAGTCGTAACCGGCGACCGACGGGAGGTGCCTCCTCAGTCGATCGGCGATATCCTCGCCTACTGTGTTAGTAGCATAGACTTCATGTTCATGAATCACCTCCGCCTGGGGGACTGTCCTGTTCTGTCCGACAAGCAATTCGTTGTCGACTCGGCAGAGGACCTCAGCCGGCGTTTCGGCCGAAGCAACATCCTCGTGATTGGTTCGCCCGCAGTCAACCTGCTCGCCCGCAAGATCAATGAGGGATCTCTTTTCGGATTCTCGATCAGCAGGCAAACGAAGGACGAGTTAGCGGAACAGTACCGGTTCGTTAGAAAGCATGGCTTGGACGAAGAGGGATCCCCCGATGAGGACGCTCTCCACATCTACCATCAGTGCCTCGAGGGCATCGTGGACGTTGATAGTATCCTTGCCCGGTTCTCTGGGCGTGCGCCAAACATCGGTGATCTTCGCGAGAAAGCAGAGACGATTGTCAATGCGTTTAAGAAGACCCGAATCTGGTCGGAGTCCAGGGCCTCCTCTACGATCAGGCCGATACGCCATCTCATGCACAAGCTCGACAAGCCCGGGATACGCGACTCCCTGAGCAAGACCATCAGAGGCGAATCCAGCGGGCTCGACAAAGACTATGGCCTCATTTCACTTGGGCCGAATCCCTTCAGTGAAAAGCCCGGTTACTCGACGGTATATGTCGCGGGAGTGCACGGACCGGGGACTGCGCTCGGGCTGAGGCTTCTGATGGACAAGAGGTCCTTGAAAGGACACCCGTATGGTGGGGTATATGAGGTCTTCCTGAGCCGGTTTGCGGCGTACTTCGAACGCACAGAGAAAGCACGTCCGCGATGGGAGACCCCGGAATACGAACCCGATGCGGTGCCGCTCGACAAGATCGACATCACAAGGAATCTGAAGGTGTTTCTCTCCAGCCCTGCTCCGAAGGCCGACCAAGTTCAGAAGGACTTCGACAGGAGGCTGCGCGAGGGACTTGAGGGTGTCTGTAGGGAGGAGCGAGTCGGTCTGACCATCGAAGATCCCTATACCTTGGCATTGGGTGTGAAGCACAGCTTCTGGAACGTCATCCTGGAGTACGAACGTGACTGCGACTTCGTCCTACATGACATGACGGGATGCGCTAAGGGGGTAATGGTCGAGGTGGGGTTCTCCGTCGGCACTCGTAGGCCATACTTCTTGATATGGAATGCAGAGAAGTGCCCGGTAACGGACTGGCGTGAGATGCGCGTGCCAAGTCTCCTGGAAGAAGCTAATATCGAACAGGTCAACATCAGCGACGAGGCGGGCACCACAGATACTCTGCGCAAGAAGATACTCAAGCCGGCACTGGAGAGGTCTGTAGACTGCGATTCGTGTGAAGGGCTGACGAAGGAGACCGGCAAGAGGGCTGCGTTCGTCTACGCGCGCCGACGTGAATTGACGAGGCAACTGGACAGGCTACTGAAGGATGAGCATATCGAGAGAATCGCCGAGGAGGAGTCTGAACACCGATCCAGGAAGTGCCGGATCTGTCAGGTGCTTGGCGTCGCTGACTACGCCTTCATAGAGCTCTCGGATGACGATCCCGACAGCTTCATTATGCTTGGAATGGCCAAAGCGATGGGCAGGAAGACGCTCGCGCTGACAATGAAACGGTACAATAAGGACCAATTCGCCTGGGCGGAGGATACAGTGCAGTATCAACTGGACAATCTGCAGGGAGCGCTCTCTGATAGCGTACCCCGGTTCGTCGCCTTCTAGCGAGATGGTGCGTCGAGACGGACGTTACTACTGCTGCTACAGACGTGGCGCATCTTCATGTCGAGACGGACAGATCCACCATGGCGCTATCTGACGATCTGACAGCGCTTCTGAAATCAGCTGGGGCGGATCTGGTCGGGTACGCCGACTTGCGCGATGTTCCGGCCGAGGTGCGGCATTCCTTGCCGTATGGCGTGTCCATCGCCGTCGCGCTGGATCGGGACGTGCTTTCCCAGATCGTCGACGGGCCGACGCGCGAGTACTACGGCGAGTACCAACGGGTCAATCGCCTGCTGGATGAGTTGGGGCGCCGGGCCGCCGAGCGGATCGCGGACCGCGGGTACAAGGCCCGCTCATTCGCGGCGACCAATGAAGGCATCGACTGGGATGCCCTCGCCACGCCGCTGCCGCACAAGACGGTGGCGACGCGTGCCGGGCTGGGGTGGATCGGAAAATGCGCCCTTCTGGTCACCAAGCCCTTCGGGTCAGCGGTTCGGCTCACGACGGTGCTGACGGATGCGGACCTCCCGACCGCGTCGGCGATCAACGAATCGCAATGCGGCGATTGCACGGCATGCGTTGACGCCTGCCCCGCCCGCGCCGTCAGCGGCACCGAGTGGGCGGTGGGCGTGCCTCGAGCGAGCTTCTTCGACGCCTATGCCTGCTGCAAGACCGCAGGAGCGCTGGCCGCGGAGAGGACCGGTTTCACGGAGATCATCTGCGGCGTGTGCATCGCCGCGTGTCCGTGGACGAAACGGTACATCCGTCGCGATCAGCAGAGCTAGGTGCGGCCGGTTTGTTCGTCTATGATGGTACCTACGGAAACGGTGGGTAGAACCTGCCCGATACGGTACGAACCCGGGACTACGCATAGCGGAAGGAGCGAAGCGCACGATGTCACAACGGATAACCCGGCGCGGGATGTTGCAGAAGACGGCCATCGGAGGGATGGGGATTTGCCTGGCGGGCGGACGCAAGCTCGTCCGGGCGGCGTCGGCGAACGAGAAGATCGATGTGGCCTTCGTCGGGATCGGCGGGCAGGGCAACTCGAACCTCAACGACATCAGCAAGCACGAAGACCTGGCCAACGTCGTGGCCCTGTGCGACGTGGACGAGGTCCGGGTGGGCAAGAACTTCGAGCGGTTCGCCAAGGCCAAGAAGTACCACGACTTCCGCCGCATGCTCGACGAGATGGACAAGCAGATCGACGCGGTCGTCGTCAGCACGCCCGACCACACGCACTACCACCCGGCCATGACGGCCATGCGGATGGGCAAACACCTCTACTGCGAGAAACCCTTGGGCCACGCGGTCGCCGAGGCCCGGGCGATGACCGAGATCGCCGCCAAAAAGAAGCTCGCCACGCAACTGGGCATCCAGCGACACGTGAAGGAGAACATGCGGCGCGTCGTCGAGCTGGTGCAATCTGGGGCCATCGGCGAGGTCCGCGAGGTCTTCGCCCGAAAGGGGGGCGATCGCGGCATGCCGGACATGCCGACCGAATTCCCGCCGATCCCGCCGACGCTGAAGTGGGACCTGTGGCTGGGTCCGGCCCGAAAGCGTCGCTACAGCCCGGCGTACGTGCCGTACAAGTGGCGGTTCTGGTGGGATTTCGGCACGGGCGAGACGGGCAACTGGGCCTGTCACATTCTGGACATCCCGTTCTGGGCGCTCGGTCTGAAGCACCCGACGAAGGTGTCGGGCTCCGGACCGCCCGTCGACAAGGAGCGGACGCCCAAGTCGATGACGATGCGGTTCGAGTTTCCCGCGCGGGGCAAGCAGCCGCCCGTCACGCTACACTGGATCCACGCGAAGACGACGCCGCCCGCCTTCCGCGAGCGGAACCTGCCCACGTTCGGCTCCGTGCTGTTTGTCGGCAGCAAAGGGATGCTCGGGTGCAGCTTCGACAAGCGGAAGCTCTTCCCGGAGGACAAGTTCGCCGACTTCGAACCGCCGCCCCAGACGATCCCCAAGCCGGTCTCGTTCCGCCGGGAATGGCTGCTGGCGATCAGATCGGGCAAGCCGACGAGTGGTGGCTTCGACTACGCCGGCCCCATGGCCGAGACCGCGCTGCTCGGCAACCTGGCCTACCGCATCGGCCAGGAGTTCGAATGGGACGCCAAGACGATGACGGCAAAGGGCTGCCCCGCGGCCGAGCCGCACATCCGACCGACGTATCGGAAGGGCTGGGAGATCTGAAGCGAGGCGCGGCGTTGTGGGCAAGCGGCAGACCTGTAGGGCGGGTTCCACCCGCCGTCGCAAACTGTTCCCATCAGAAGGCGGGTGAAACCCGCCCTACCCTAGCAGGAGACATGCAATGCCACACAGCACACGCAGGACGTTTCTGGGACAGGCGGGGCTGGGCCTGGCGGGCGCCATGGCGATGGGGGCGACCGCACGATCGGCCCAGGCGGCGTCGAAGGGCGGCAAGGGCAAGGTCTTGCTGGTGATCGGCGACGCGTCTGAGACGATCGACACGCTGTACCCCTTCTTCCGCATCCCCGAGGACGGCTTCGAGATCGTGGTGGCCGGGCCGGACAAGCGGCTCTACCCGCTGGTCAACCACGAGGTCCCACCCGGTTGGGACATCACGCAGGAGACGCCGAGCTACCACCTGCCGTCGGACATCGCCTTCCGCGACGTCAAGCCGGAGCAGTACGTCGGCCTGTTCCTGTCCGGCGGGCGGGCGCCGGAGTACATCCGCTACGACAAGGACCTGTTGCGGATCGTCAAGCACTTCTTCGGAAAGCGCAAGCTCGTGGGCGTGGTCTGCCACGGCGCGGAGATCCCCGCAAAGGCCGACGTGATCCGCGGCAAGCGGATGGCCACCGTGCCCAAGTGCCGGTTCGACATCGAGCTGTGCGGCGCGACGTTCGTGAACGAACCGGTCGTCGTGGCCGACAACATGGTCAGCGCCCGCACGTGGCATGACTACGCCGAGTTCTTCCCAGTCTTCATGCGGATGCTCAACAAGGCCAGCGGAGGGCGGTAGACCAGTAGCGTGCGTCTTGACGCATGTCGATGGGACAAGTGCTATGGGAACTCGATCCCCGGGGATGTCACTTCATGTATCGCTAGTGGTCATACCGGTACTTTCGACGTCGGTGCTCGGCGGCGAGCGAAGCATCGCGCGCGTCGAGACCCGGGACGGCGTCCCCGTGCTGGTGATCGACGGGAAGCCGTGTGCCCCGGTCATGTATCGGGAGAACTTCGCGCACAAGCATCGCGAATCGAGCATCGCCCATTACCAGCGTGTCGCGCGGGCCGGCGTACGGCTGTTTCTCTTCCCTGTCGGGCTTGGCCTGACGCAATCCCACGAGCAGCGCGTCAAGGGGTGGGACAGGAACTCGGGCCCCGTGCTCGAGCGGATGCTGCAGGCCGTCGGACCCGAGGCGCGGGTGATCCTGCTGGTCCCCACGACGGTGCGTCGCAGGTCGGCCAAGAAGTGGGCGGATGAGAATCCGGGCGAGATGATGGTCTGGCCGCCGGACATGAGGCGGGGGGATCGCGCGTCCATCTCGTCGCTCAAGGCGCGCAAGCTGGCCCACCAAGCCGTGGCCGACCTGGTCAAGTACATCGACCGGCAGCCCTATGCCAATCGCGTCGTCGGCTACTTCTTCTGCGGCGCAGGGGGCGAATGGCTCGACTACTGGGACTACAGCCCGGCGGCGGAGGCCGGCTTTCGTCGTTGGCTGGCCGCACGCTACGGGAACGACGCAGCGCTGCAGAAGGCGTGGGGCGACGGGCAGGTGCGCCTGACATCCGCCAAGCTGCCGGCCTGGGACGAGCTGAATCGAGCGGATTCTGGGTTGTTCCATGACCCGTCGCGCAGCCGACGGGTGATCGACTTCATGCGGTTCTACCACGAAGACCTGGCCGCCGCGGCGTCCGAACTGGCGGCCGTGGCCAAGAAAGCCTGCAGAGGCACACGGCTGGTCGGTCTGTGGGGCGGGTACTACTTCTTCTCCAACTGGTCGGCCCCGATCAGCGGCACGTTCCGCCGGCGGCAGGGGGCGTTTGACCAGCTCGTCAAAGACCCCAACATCGACTTCTTCATGGCCCCCTACAACTACCGCGAGCGGCATCCCGGAGGCGTCTACGTGCCGCAGTTTCTCAATGACACGATCCGGCTGCACGGCAAGCTGGCCCTTGTCGAGGAGGACTCCCGCACCGTACTGGCCGCCCGCGCGGAAGACTTCTACAACCCAGCCAAGTCCACCCGTCCCTACGTGACGATCGGTGACAGCTTCGGCCGGGCTCACACGATGACCGAGACGCTCGCCGTGCTGAAGCGCAACTTCGCCGGCATCTTCACCAAGCCCGGCACGGGCGTGAGCTGGTACTGCCTCGGCAACCAGGGCGGATGGTACGACGACCCAACGGTGCTTGACACCGTGGGCAGACTCAAGGTCGTGGCGGACGAGGTCTTCCCCCGCGGCCCATCAGCCAGCCAGATCGCGGTCATCTTCAGCAACCGATCGCTGTGGGTCCAGAAGCTCAACGAGTACACGGGGGACATGGTCGCCCGCATGGCGACCGAAGCCCTCGCCCGCCTCGGTGCGCCCTACGACGCGTACCTGCCGACCGACCTCGAACATCCCGACTTCCCGTTCGATCGCTACAAGCTCTTCATCCTGGCCAACACGTTCTACCTGTCCCCGGCGCAGCGAGACATCATCAAGCGAAGGATACAGGCCGACGGAAAGAAGATGCTCTCGTTCTACGCCGCGGGTTTCGTCAGCGATGAAGGGCTGTCCGTGGATGGCGTACGCGACCTTACGGGCATGGATATCGCGATGGCGAACGTTACGTTGACCAAGGGCGCCGAGATCGCCATCACCGACCACACCCACCCGACGACGGCAGGTCTGCCGTTCGGCACGCGCTACGGCACGGCCCGCGAATTCGGCCCCCTAATGTGGTGTGACGATTCCGCTGCGACGCCGCTTGGCGAGCTCCTGGCGACGGACGGATCCGGACAGGTCTTCACGCTCTGCAAGCGAGGCGGCCTGTGCGCAAAGAAGATGGCCGGCTGGACGTCCGTGTGGTCGGCGGTTCCCAATCCACCGGCGGCGTTGCTGCGTTGCATCGCCCGCAACGCAGGCGTGCACATCTACGACGACGCCGACGACGCCGTCTATGCGAGCGGAAACCTGCTGGGCATTCACACCCGCCACGCCGGACCGCGGACTGTCCGCCTGCCGCGCGAATGCCGCGTGGTAGACGCCCTATCGGGCAAGGTTGTCTGCGATCGCGGCCGGGCGTTCTCGGTTACCCTACCGGCGCGCGGCACGGGGCTGTACTTGCTGAACCCCGTGCGACGCGCCGGGGCGCACTAGGCCGTGCCCGGCACTGAGAGGAGGACTCTTATGTCGGAATGGCACGATCTGGCACATTTTCTGTACGGTCGGGGGTTCTGGTACGCCGATCCGATCCGAGAGATCGAGGGGCTGAGCACTGAACAGCTCTTCTGGACGCCCGACCCGAAGGGCTTGTGCGTCTTGTGGCAGGTCGGACACATCGCCCATCGGGAGCAGACGCACCTCGGCGGGTTCCTCCAAGGCCCGCATGGAACGATGGTGCCCGAGCCGTACGAGGTCTTCGGGCCGGAATGGTGCCCCACCGACCAGGTTCGCGCGTCCATCGATTCTGTGGAGGGCGTCTTGGCCTGGGTCCGCGACGTCCGCGAGAAGAGCCATGCCTACATCGCCTCGCTGACCGACGACGACTTCCACTCGGTACCGCCGGCATCTGAGGGCAATCTAAGCGTGGCGCATTGGGTCTTTGTCACGGTCGCCCACACGGCCGTGCACATCGGACGAATCCAACTGTTACACGCGCTGATCAAGGGGGAGTTTGAACGGGCGTGCTGACGCGCCCGACTCGCTCCGCATCGTAGATCCCATCCGCATGTATGTGCGGCGCATCCCGCTTAGCCCCGCCGCGCGCGGCGGGGGAGGGGCCGCACGCGGCCCCGCTAAACTAAGGATGCGAACGCCATTCTCGAAGCCAAGTGGTGATCCCGATCCCGCTCCCCCCCGAAACGTCGGGTGTCTTCGGACCCGACCTACGAGGGCGGTCGCTTGGCGAAGCGGAGGGTGCGCGTATCCTGCTCGCGACCGGTCGGAATCGTCAGCGGGGCGTAGAGATCGGGTCGGCGGCTCCGGATCCAACGGCGGCCGGTGCAGTTGTCCAGTCGGGCGGCCTCCAGGTCGGCGACGATCATGCCGTCGTCGGCACGACCGGTCTCGACCAGGACCTCCCCGTAGGGATCGAGGATCATCGCATTGCCCGTACGGACCTCGCCGTCGTCGAGCCCGACGCCGTTGCTGAAGATCAGGAACATGCCGTTGTCATGGGCCCGGGCGGGCAACCAGCGCATGAGCCAACCGCGTCCTTTGGGGCCGCGGAACTCGGCCTCGATGGCCCCGGGGTCCCGGTGTCGGTTGGCCCACAGCTTCGGGTCGATCAGGCCCATCGCGCCGGGGCTGGGCGAGTCGCACCCGCCCGTCTGGTGGGGGGCCAGCAGGACCTCCGCGCCCATCAGCGCGGTGATCCGAGCGTTCTCGCCGAGGTTGTTGTCATAGCAGGTCAGCACACCCACCCGCGCGGGACTGCCCGCATCGCTCCCTGCCCGAGCCGGCAGGTCAAACACCGTATACGCGTCGCCGCTGGCCATATGCTCGCTGATGAAACAGTGGATCTTGCGATGGCGAGCGGTTCGGCCGTCCGGCATGGCGACGACGTAGGTGTTGTACAGCGTGCCGTCGTCGGCCCGCTCGATCAGACCGGCGCCGATCGTCATGTCATGCGTCCGTGCCAGCGCGAGCAGCTCCTGCGTGGATGGACCATTCGGTACGGGCTCGGCCAATGCGTCCACCTGGTCGCGCGACAGGCTGCGAACGTGCCAATACCCCGTGATGCACATCTCCGGAAACGCGACCAGCGCGACGTCCCGTTCGGCCGCGTCCGCCACGAACGCCCGGACCTTCGCCATGTTCTCCGACCGATCACCGGGTGCATGGTTGAACTGCACCGCCGCGGCTCGGATGTCCTGCATGGGGAATTCCTCCCACCTCTGGCGTCTGGAGATCTCGTAGCGTGCGTCTTGACGCACGTCGGTATGCGGGTCATCGGATCGAACCGAGAACCGCTGCCTGGCGTAACCCGCCGCGTTACGCCTTCGATATGCCCTCGATCATTCCCTCAGGCACGCTGGCGGCGTAGATGTGCGGATGGCCGGTGCGGTTCGAGTTGAAGATCACCCACTTGAGATCCGGCGTGAGGTAAGGGTGCGGGTGCGTGTTCTGGGCGCGGGCGGGCTTCGTCTTGGACTCGCACACGACGGCCGTCTTGCCCGTCTTCGTCGAGCCGATCACGACCTTGTACGTGTCCCGCCAGTCGTCGCACGAGAAGAACCGGCCGCAACGCGAAACGCCGACGTGGTTGAACCAGTAACCTCTGGCGACGACGCGCGCGGGGCGGCCCGCGCGGACACCCAGCAGATTGCCCTTCTCCGGCGCGTAGTCGTCGCGCGCCGTCACGCTCAGCAGCATCTCTTTGGTCTTGCCGATCCAGGCCTCGTGACCGGTGATGGGCGTGGTATGCGGCTTTCCGACCTGAAGCGTGGTCCGCTTGCCGTCGGCGACGGACAGGAGATACAGCGTCGCACCCTCCGGGCCGACCAGCTTCTTGATCCGCTTGTCCGGGCCGTAGTACCCGCCCCGGTTGTGCTGGATCATGATCTGCTTGCTCTGGCCGGGCTCGAACTGAGGATGCGCGTTGAAGATGTACGGGTCACGGTCGATGACGTCCTCGGCGCCCTTCTCGAGGTCCACCCGCAGAATGCCGAAGTCTTTGCATTCGTCGTCTACGCGCACGCCACAGGCGTAGTACCGCTTGTCGGCCGAGACCGTGCCCAGCGTCTGAATCCGATTGCCATAGGCCAGCTCGTGGACCTGCTGCTTCTTGCCGGTCGCCAGGTCGGCCCGCATCAGACCCAGGCCGCCCTTCGCGCGTCGCTTGAGGTAGTAGAACACACCGTCGTGCGTGATCGCGGTCGCGCAGATGCCGCGCTCATACCCGGCGTCGAGCAGGTGCCGCTTCCACGTGCCCAGCTCGACGACCACGAACTCCGTCGGGTTCTTGTCCTTGCGCTTCGGATTCCGCCGCTCGTAGACGAAGTACTTCGAGTCTCGCGAGCAGTAGGGCACCTCGCAGTAGATGTTCGAGTGCCTCTCCTTCTCGGTCGTAACCTGCCAGATCTCCGCCCCCGTCGCCTGCCGCTCCACGCGAATCCCGCCCTTGGCCATGCGTTGCTCTCCTCCACGCGCTCTTCGAGCAAGCCAAACAACACCTGTGGCGGTACCCGTGATGCGGCGAAGTGCCCCTCTCCTCGTGATGTCTGTTGCGCTTTCGAAACGGTTCATTTGACCTCCCCGTTCATTCCGCGGCAGACTACCTCCCTGCACACAAGGCACGTTCGATCCGCCCAAGGCACACACCTGGGGCCCTGGTAAGTCTACATTCCCAGATACGGATAACGATCCAGCCCCGTTCCCGCAATTGGCGGGACACGCGTCTGTCGCGCTTCCGGTTACGCTCTATCTTCTTTCGCCAGACCTCTCGGTTCTTTCGCGGGTGGATGTTCTTCCCGCACTCGTGCCCGTGCCAGAAGCATCCATCGACGAATACGGCGACTCTCTGGCTCGGCCATGCAAAGTCAGGGCTCCCTGGAAGCGGAAGGTGCCGGCGCCACCCCTTGAGGTGTGCCTTCCGCAACAGAAGCGCAAGTTCCACTTCCGTCGTACGATTCCCCGAACTCCGGACACGTGACATGAGCTGCGAGCGCGTCAAGCGTCCGAAGTTCGTGACTTCCTCGTCAGGCTTTCCGGGCCAACGTGTCACGATGCCTCTCCAGGGCTCTCCTTATGGCCACGCCCAGGGCCCTGGCGAACAGCGGGGGAACCGCGTTCCCGATCATGTCGCACACTGTGTCTATCTGGTCAGATTGGAACCTGTATGATTCAGGGAACGTCTGCAGAAGTGCGGCTTCTCGTACTGAGATCGTGGTGCGCCGTCTATCCGGATGCCCAAACCGTCCCTTGCACGGCGTCGTGCAGCCGGCCGTGATCGTAGGGGAAACGTCATCCCAAGACATCCGGCAGTACGTATTCCTGAATCCCTGATACCCCTTGCGATGACACGCAGGGCGAAGCCCTTCCGGAAGTGATAGACGCGTCTGCCCTGGCGCCGCGGCCCTTAGGCGAGCCACCGTCTGCGGTTGGAGATCACGGACTACGTGCCAGTTATGCGCCCCAGGTCCCCCATCGGCACGCGCAGCGCCCAATCTGGCTGGTGCGCGCATGTGCCCGATCGCCTCTCTGACAGTGACCCACGCGCGCCGCCCTTCCCCGGGCGTGGGAGCGTGCGAGCGCGTTTGTGGCGGCAATGGAATACAGAACCCGCGCCCGCCAACAAGCACGAGCCTGCGTCGAGACTGTGGAACGCCATAGTCCGCCATTTGCACGACATCATAGTTGACCAGGTAGCCCAGTCGCCTAATCCGTTCCAGAAACAGATCAAACACGCTGCGCCCGCGAGACAGAATCCCCGGGACGTTCTCCATCATGATCACCAGTGGACGGATTTCCTCGATGAGACGAGCCATTTCGAGAGGAAGCTCGTTCCTCGCGTCCCCCCGGGCCCACTTCGCCGTTAGCGAGCAGAAGCCCTGACACGGTGCGCAACCAGCAACCAAGGCGACTTCCCCAACCTGTGCCCCGCCCAGAAGATCTGAGGGCCTAACGCGCCTTATGTCACCTTCAACGAGCTTCGTCCTTCGGTTGTTATGTCTGTACGTCCGCGCGGTGGAAGGGTCGATCTCTACGGCGGCACCGACATGGAATCCCGCCTCCCTCAATCCGCGAGTCAAGCCACCGCAACCTGCAAACAAGTCGATGGCCACTGGACGCTCTTGTCGGTACCGACTCATCTCTTCCGCCCACCTAAGCCCGTTTCCTTCGACTGGTCTTCTTCTTCTTCGATGCCTTCTTGGGCTTCGACTTGGATGCGGCTCTCTCTTTCTTCTTCAGACGTGAGTACTCCGGGGCGAGTGCCTGGAGCTGCCGATCTACCTCGTTGTAGAACCCTCTTGCAGCGACATGGAGATCGCGGTACGTCTCAACGCGAATATCCTCTCCCGCAAGCGACCTCCTCTTGTCCGTTACGTCCCGGGCCCGGCTTTGGCTGCCGATCACGAGCAACCCGTTGATGTACCTCGGCGCATGAGGTCCTGAACCTTGAATCCGGCTTCGGGCCCATCTGACATACTTCTCGATCTGATCCAAGTCCTTCCAGGATAGCGTCTTCTGCGGATGCTTCAGCTCGACAACTGTGACGGTTGCCCCGGCCTTCACGCCCCAGATATCAACGCGCCGCTCTTTGACCGGGAGGTCACGGTTCTCCTTGCAGTTCTTCCTGATGAGTTCGCTGTATGTCTCCTCTATGTGGGTCTCTGTCCAGGCCGGATCGATGATCCACGGGTTCTCCGCGAGGAGAGGTTGCATCTCAGTTACTTCGAGCGCCCCTTCTCTGATGAAGCGTTCCAGCTTGTCCAATGCCTCTAGACGGCCGTGAGCCAACTTGAGGTGTTCCCTGGCCTCAATGATCTGCCACTCACCAAAGAGCCTCAGCAGAGTGGCTGGGGTCCCTCCCTTCGTCTCAATCTCATCGACGAGTTCATGGAAGGCAACCGTCTCCACGCTACTCTTGACGATTTCGAGAAGCGGCTTGGCCGACGATGCCTGGAGATCCTCGTTGTCTATAAGGATCTTGACCATTCGATTGGCCACTTTCTTCTCCCGCGGTTCTCGTGTCTCGAGCCATTTGGCAAACCCGGTCTCAACAGTGATTTCCTTCTGCTTACGCTCTCGACGTTGCGCCAGCCACTGGCCAAAAGCCCATCTTAGGGCCCCTTGTCCCCAGTCCCCAAGCGCTTGCCCAGCTATTGATTCCCACACGACTGAATTGCGTGCCGTCGCGATGAGATCCTGCTCAGGAGCGTCCAGGAAATCCGCTCGGATTTCACCAACGAGATGCGCTCGCGCGAATTGGGCGTGTGTGCTTGCATAATGGAAGTAACTGGCCAGCTCAACAGCCTTCCCTGACGCGAAGACGTCGACCCCCCTGTCGGCCTGGGAACTCTTGTCCAGGAACCCGATCCACCCTTCCAGCGATCCACAGTTACTGATCTCAGCCCCCATAGGAAGGTCCGCGACATCCCAGGATACGCTGCATGCATCCCGCGAGAGCCTGTCGCCCGGCTGGATCTCCTCTCCATTGACAAGGACTCTGAAGTTCGTTCCGATGAACAGGAGCCTCTTCGCGAGGCCCTTTCTCACCGTATCCGCCGAAATCGGTGCCTTCCTGTGAAACCTGCGCAGAGTGATTTCTACGCCGTCTTTCTCGTCGGCCTGTCCGGTTCGATCCTCCACGACTTCCGGCCTGTATGGCTCTGATCGCTGAGTCTCGGCCCATCGCATCATCTCGTCGTAGTCAAGCCTCAAGCATACGGCGTACCCGTCATTGATCGATCTGGCTTCCATCTCGCGAGCGACGCCGAACGCCGAGAGCTTGCCCAAGCCCTTGCGGCCCGTGACGCGCCGCTTCCCGTTCTTTGACATGCAATCTGACGAGTCTCTTCCACGTCGGTTCCGCCCTATTGGAAGGAACTCGTCGTTGAGCTCCTCCGGCGTCATGCCATGCCCGAAGTCACGAATGACCACTTCCGACCTGGATGTGATCGCGCCTGGGGGGAGGTTTATCTCTACCTTCGGCGACTCCGCGTCGTAGGCATTGGAGACGAACTCACAGATCACAGGCGGGAGGGTGCTGTAGAGACGCAGGCCCAGGTGCTCGATGGTCATAGGCTCGAATCGCATCTCGAATTGAGGCAAGCGCTTCGCCATTGCATACCCCTTCAGAACAGCTCACCGCCCCCTTGATTCAGCGAATTGCCGCGAACACCGCTGTTTCCTCAACATCTTAACCGGAACCCACCATCGCCTGCACGTTGACGGGCACGGTGTTGAAGCACTCGACCTCCGGGCCGAACTTGCCCAGCGTGTTCTCGACGACCCAAAAATCGAAGCCCGGGATCACCACGTCGTCCCAGCGACTGCCGACGCCCCGCAACGCGACGTCGAGCATCGTGACGATCTTTCGGCCCAGCGGCTCGGTGCTGTCGAGCGTGATCGCGCCGAAGAACTCCTGGCACTCCGTGTAGCCGGCGTTGTGCGTGCCGGTGT